>NZ_QAYL01000034.1 GCF_003408705.1 Mycobacterium uberis | reverse complement strand
TACAAACAACTCACAACACCACCCGCTTTACCGACGGACTCACGGCTACCAGAACATCCACACAGTAGATCAACTCACACAACCCATCGACCCACACCACCACACCCCACATAAAACAAAACCACACAACACCAGACCAGGGTGGGCAGAAGATCGGACATTGTTTGCGAAGGTCATAAAGTTGTTCCTTGTCTCCTTCGAAATTGAGAGTAAAGCAATGAGTTTCATGTCAGATTTGGTAAAATTGCTACAGGATGTGGCCGAGCAACTGGGCGCGACTGCCTACGCCGCCAGTTCGGTCTTCTGGACAATGCATCGGTCTGATTACCAAGCTGGTGGCGCTCGTGGTAGATGCAGCATTCAGTGCCGGAGACTTGTACGCGGTGCAGAACGCGCTGCCGCCACGCTGTAAACCGGTGGTGTCGTGGAACACAAACCTAGCCACTTTTAACGCAATTTACGTGTTGGCTTATGGTTGACTTGCAGCAGTTCGTCATTGTCGACTCGTATCGGGGACACCCTCAAAATGGTCAGCCATTTGTTCGGCACCAACCAGCGCGCCACCGGGCAGCGCGGCACTCTGCTGTGGTTCTGCACTGGCTCCGATGTCGTGGTGCCGTAGGCCCTTTAGACTTCTGTTCATAACCTAAGCTCCAGGCTAGAGGGTGGGGCACAGGAGCGTGAACCGCCCTACCTCTGACCCCAGGTCTGCGCGTCGGGTAATCTTCCACTCAGCCGGTTAGAGGGCGTTTACGGTGGTGCGGCCGAATCATTGGAAATCGGCCTGGCGGATGATGCTGAGGGCGACAGTGATTGCTGTTTAGGTGTCCTCGATGGCGTGAGCTGCATCGACTGCGGCTCGCAGCTCGGACTCTGCGGTCTTAACCGCTTTTTCGCTGCGATGCACGGCGCATGTAACTGGCGTCGCGGGCGTTGGTCGGATGATTCGATCTTGTTGGGTCATCCGTGGATGTCGGTCTTATGCTTCATGGTCGTGTCATCACCTCAAGGTAGTCGCAGAACTTTGGGCGTAGCAGGTCGTCGTGGACGATCTGGGCGGTTCACCTGTTAAGATGACTATCTTTAGAAGGTGTCCGTTCTGGTCGGGGCTGATGAAACTCCGCCGTGGTATTTAAGTTCGACGTAGCGCAAAGTGTGGTGTCGTCGCTGATGCTGTGCTTGCGGGCACTAAACCTTTACTTGCACGTGTGGACTGTAGCCTTATACAAGGTGGCCATGTAAAAGCCTGTTGTATACGGATCTTGCGTTGGTCATCGGACCATCGCCAGGGTGGACTTCCCAACCGGCGTTGGCTCTGTAGACGCGTAAAGATCAATCACAGCAACCAGCGTTCGCCGTCGTGGGCAGATCCTTAGGGGTGGTTATACGGTGGAGCCGGCGCTGCAACTCATTCAGCAGCCAGCAACGCTCCGCGCTGTTAATGTAACTGGGGTCGCTCGTGCTCATCGTGACTGCCCCCACCCAATCTAGCTCGTCGGCGAATTACCGCGGCCCGGGGCTAAAGTTCTTGGCTTGACCTGAGCTGGGCAGATCGGTCGTGAGATGAACTGCCGGAGTATCGACGGCGTCATCGAGGTCAAGGGTGTCGTTTAGATCTTGGACCGCTGAGGTCCAGGCGATCACGCTGGAGCCGGTGACATCGCGTGCGTGGACTATGATTATGCAGCCGTGAGGAGTATTGATATACTCGGCGCCGGCAGGTACCGGGACGTCAGGCGGTGGTCGGCATAAGGGGGCTCCAGTTCGTTCAGCGCTCGCCGGCCTATCTTGTTGCAGGAATACTGTGCGAATTTACATCTGCGCTTATCACATAGTGCCCCCGGCAGGATTCGAACCTGCGGCCTTCTGCTCCGGAGGCAGACGCTCTATCCCCTGAGCTACGGGGGCGCACAAATAAACATGTTGCTAAACTTCTGCGCCAGTGGGCTCTGACAGAGTAGCGCATCAGGAAAGCTGGACTGTATGGTCTAGCTTTCCTCCGCAAGGGGGAGGTGTTCCCACCTCAGACGGTTGTGCAACGGATTCGGGCCTTATGATCCCACCCCATAGGATGGACTTTTGTGACCTCCGCTGACCTGGCTGAGCTACTCAAAATCACCGCTACTGCGGTGCTGGCCGAGCGCGGGCTCGATGCCGCCGTGTTGCCACAGACGGTTACCGTGGAGCGGCCGCGCAATCCCGAGCAGGGCGATTATGCCAGTAACCTGGCTATGCAGCTGGGCAAAAAGGTTGGAGCAAACCCGCGTGAGCTAGCCGGATGGCTTGCCGAGGCACTAGCACGGGCTGATGGCATCGCGGACGTAGAGGTGGCCGGACCGGGCTTCATCAACGTGCGCCTTGAGACGTCGGCACAGGCCATGATTGTCAACACTGTCCTTGACGCTGGTAACAGCTTCGGTTATTCCGACGACCTGGCTGGCCACCAGATCAACCTGGAATTCGTCTCGGCCAACCCAACCGGGCCTGTCCACATAGGTGGTACCCGGTGGGCTGCTGTCGGGGATGCGCTTGGTCGGTTGCTGTCGACGCAGGGCGCCGATGTGGTGCGCGAATACTATTTCAACGACCACGGCGTTCAGATCGACCGGTTCACCAACTCTTTGATCGCCGCGGCCAACGACGAGCCAACCCCGGCCGACGGCTACGTAGGCACCTACATCACCGATATCGCCGAGCAGGTGGTACAGCAGGCACCCGACGTGCTGAGCCTACCTAGATCCGAGATGCACGCGACCTTTCGCGAAATCGGCGTCGATTTGATGCTCACCCACATCAAAAAGTCGTTACACGAGTTCGGCACCGATTTCGACATCTACACCCATGAAAACTCGATGCACACCAGTGGCCGGGTCGATGAGGCCATCGCCAGGCTTCGCAAGACCGGCAATATCTATGAAAAGGATGGTGCAACTTGGTTGCGCACCAGTGCTTTTGGCGATGATAAAGACCGCGTTGTGATAAAGAGTGACGGCAAGCCAGCGTATATCGCCGGTGATCTCGCGTATTACTTGGACAAGCGACAACGTGGTTTCGATCTGTGCATCTATATGCTTGGCGCCGATCACCACGGATATATAGCTCGGCTCAAGGCTGCGGCTGCTGCGTTCGGCGACGATCCGGCCACCGTCGAGGTACTCATCGGACAGATGGTGAGCCTGGTTCGTGACGGACAACCGGTCCGGATGAGCAAGCGTGCCGGCACCGTTATTACGCTCGATGATCTGGTCGAAGCGATTGGTGTCGATGCCGCGCGCTATAGCCTGATCCGCTCGTCGGTGGACACTGCGATCGACATTGACTTGGCACTGTGGTCCTCGGCGTCGAATGAAAATCCTGTCTATTACGCGCAATACGCGTATGCTCGGCTATCGGCGCTGGACCGCAACGCCGCCGAACTCGGCCTGATTGCCGACACAAACCGCCTTGGGCTGCTCAGCCATGATAAGGAGGGTGCGTTATTGCGCACCGTTGGTGAATTCCCCCGGATGCTCAAAACCGCAGCTGCACTGCGCGAACCACACCGAATATGCCGTTATCTAGAAGATCTGGCCGGCGACTACCATCGGTTTTACGACTCCTGCCGGGTGTTGCCCCAGGGCGACGAGCAACCCACTGATCTGCACACCGCGCGTTTGGCTTTATGTCGGGCTACTCGTCAGGTTATTGCCAACGGGTTGGCGATCCTCGGAGTCAGTGCCCCGGAGCGGATGTGAACGTCCATCCCGCTGGTCTCCGGAGCGTCGAAGAAATCCATCACGTGGCGACCCCACCGCAGCCACAAGCTCCAGATGAGCTGTTGCGGTTAGCATCAAATGTGTGGCCATACAACACGACTCGAGATGAAACCGGAGTGGCCCGCATTGCGGGCAGCAAACTGACCGACCTTGCGCAGGAGTACGGGACTCCGCTGTTCGTCATTGACGAGGACGACTTTCGCGCCCGTTGTCGGGATATCGCGGCGGCATTCGGCGGCGGGGAAAATGTGCACTATGCCGCTAAAGCTTTCCTGTGCACAGAGATAGCGCGGTGGATCGACGAAGAAGGTCTTTCTCTCGACGTGTGCAGCGGAGGTGAGCTGGCCATCGCACTACATGCTGCCTTTCCTCCGGATCGGATTACCTTGCACGGCAACAACAAATCTGCCGCGGAGTTGACTGATGCGGTCAAAGCTGGAGTGGGCCATATTGTTTTAGATTCGACGACAGAAATTGAGCGCCTTGATGCCATCGCGAGCGAAGCGGGCATCATCCAAGATGTTCTGGTACGCGTGACCGTAGGTGTAGAGGCATACACGCATGAATTCATAGCCACTGCACACGAAGACCAAAAGTTTGGGCTGTCGGTGGCTAGCGGTGCGGCTATGGGAGCGGTCCGTCGGGTATTCGCGACCGATCATCTACGACTGATTGGGCTGCATAGCCACATCGGTTCGCAGATCTTCGATGTCGCCAGCTTTGAGCTTTCTGCGCACAGGGTCATCGGCCTGCTGCGCGATATTGTCGGTGAGTTTGGTCCGGAAAAGACGGCCCAGCTATCGACCGTCGATCTCGGTGGTGGCTTGGGGATTTCGTACTTACCGGACGATGACCCACCACCGATAGTCGAGCTGGCGACCAAATTAGGTGCCATTGTAAGCAACGAGTCCGCCGCCGTTGGGTTACCGACTCCCAAGCTGGTGGTTGAGCCTGGGCGCGCGATCGCTGGACCGGGCACCATCACGCTGTATGAAGTCGGTACTGTTAAGGATGTCGACGTGAGCGCCACGGTGCACCGGCGCTATGTCAGTATCGACGGGGGCATGAGTGACAACATCCGCACCGCACTCTATGACGCGCAATATGACGTCCGACTTGTCTCCAGGTTCAGCGATGCACCAGCGGTAGGGGCTCGCATCGTCGGAAAGCACTGTGAAAGTGGCGATATCGTGGTGCATGACACCTGGGTACCCGGCGACCTTCAGCCTGGTGACCTACTTGGAGTAGCCGCAACGGGGGCCTACTGTTATTCGCTGTCAAGCCGTTACAACATGATCGGTCGTCCCGCGGTGGTCGCGGTGCGCGCCGGGCAGGCTCGTCTGATCCTGCGCCGAGAGACGGTCGACGACCTGTTGAGTTTGGAAGTGAGGTGACCTGTGTCCGGTAACGAAAAACCGGTCGGCGTAGCGGTACTCGGGTTGGGAAATGTCGGCAGCGAAGTTGTCCGCATTATCGAGGGTAGTGTTGATGACCTTGCGGCTCGCATCGGCGCTCCACTGGTGCTACGCGGCATCGGGGTGCGTCGTGTCGCCGCCGACCGTAATGTTCCGGTCGGTCTGTTGACCGACAACATCGAAGCACTTGTCTCACGTGAGGACGTCGATATCGTCGTTGAAGTGATGGGGCCAGTCGAGCCGTCTCGCAAGGCGATTCTCTCTGCACTCGAGCATGGCAAGTCCGTTGTCACGGCAAACAAGGCGTTGCTGGCCACCTCTACAGGAGAATTGGCGCAGGCAGCCGAAAGCGCGCATGTCGACTTGTATTTTGAAGCAGCAGTGGCAGGTGCCATACCGGTAATCCGTCCATTAACTCAGTCGTTGGCCGGTGACACCGTACTGCGGGTGGCCGGCATCGTGAATGGCACCACTAACTACATTCTGTCCGCAATGGATAGCACCGGAGTCGACTACGGCAGCGCGCTGGCCGATGCGAGCGCGCTGGGCTACACTGAGGCCGACCCCACCGCGGACGTTGAAGGTTATGATGCCGCGGCTAAGGCTGCGATCCTGGCATCGATCGCTTTCCATACACGGGTGACTGCTGCTGACGTCCATCGTGAGGGCATTACCAAGATTACCCCGGCCGACTTTGTGTCAGCGCGGGCATTGGGCTGCACCATCAAGTTACTGTCCATCTGCGAGCGCATCACTGCCGACGATGGCCAGCAACGAGTTTCGGCCCGCGTGTACCCGGCGCTGGTGCCCATGTCGCATCCGCTTGCCACGGTCAGCGGAGTGTTCAACGCCGTAGTGGTGGAGGCCGAGGCAGCTGGGCGGCTAATGTTCTACGGCCAGGGTGCTGGCGGTGCGCCCACTGCGTCGGCGGTGACCGGCGACTTGGTAATGGCAGCGCGCAACCGAGTGCTCGGCAGCCGCGGGCCAAAAGAATCCAAGTATGCTCAACTGTCTGTGGCGCCAATGGGTTTCATTTTGACTCGGTATTACGTGAGCATGAACGTCGCGGACAAGCCTGGCGTACTATTTTCGGTGGCAGCAGAATTTGCCAAGCGCGAGGTGAGTATCGCCGAGGTCCGACAAGAAGGCGTGGTGGATGATGGCGGACGACGGGTGGGAGCCCGTATTGTCGTGGTCACCCATAGCGCCGCCGACGCCGCGCTTTCCGAAACTGTCGATGCGCTGGCCGGCCTAGAAGTCGTGCAGGGTGTCACAAGTGTGTTGCGACTGGAAGGAACCAGCCTGTGAGCGGTCAGCAGACGACCACCCAACAGCCCTGGTTGGGCGTGATCGCGGCGTATCGGGACCGATTACCAGTGGGCGACGATTGGACTCCGGTCACCCTGCTCGAGGGCGGCACGCCACTCATCGCTGCACCCAGACTGTCCGAACAGACCGGCTGCACGATCTACCTTAAGGTGGAGGGCCTCAACCCCACCGGCTCCTTCAAGGACCGGGGGATGACGATGGCAGTGACCGATGCACTGGCCCGCGGACAGCGGGCCGTGTTATGCGCGTCGACGGGAAATACCTCAGCGTCGGCGGCGGCGTACGCTGCCCGTGCAGGCATCACCTGTGCGGTACTCATTCCGCAGGGCAAGATTGCGATGGGCAAGCTCGCACAGGCGGTTATGCATGGTGCCAAAATCATCCAGATCGACGGCAACTTCGACGATTGCCTGGAACTGGCTCGCAAAATGACTGCTGACTTCCCGATGATCTCGTTGGTCAACTCGGTCAACCCGGTGCGCATCGAAGGCCAAAAAACAGCGGCGTTCGAGATCATTGACACGTTGGGCACCGCACCACACGTACATGCTCTTCCGGTCGGCAACGCCGGGAACATCACTGCGTATTGGAAAGGATACACTGAATATCATGCCGATGGCCTGATCGACAGGCTGCCCAGAATGTTGGGCACCCAGGCCGCGGGCGCGGCTCCCCTGGTACTCGGCGAGCCGGTGAGCCACCCCGAGACCATTGCTACTGCGATCCGTGTCGGCTCGCCGGCGTCGTGGACGTCGGCAATCGAAGCCCAACAGCAATCCAAGGGGCGATTTTTGGCCGCGATGGATGAGGAAATCTTGGCTGCATACCATCTGGTGGCGCGTGTGGAAGGCGTCTTCGTCGAACCTGCATCAGCAGCTAGCATCGCCGGCCTCTTCAAAGCCATTGCTGACGGTTGGGTGGTTCGTGGGTCAACGGTGGTGTGTACGGTAACCGGCAACGGTCTCAAGGATCCTGCTACGGCGTTGAAGGATATGCCGAGCGTGTCCCCGGTGCCTGTTGATGCTGCCGCCGTTGTCGAGCAGTTGGGATTGGTTTAGTGACGATCGTAAGGGTGATGCAGTCAGGTGCGGCGGCTCGCCACACATTAGACTCTATGCAAGGTTGTTGGTGACCCGGATGCTACCTGTTGGGCTGGTGGCGAGTGCCGTAGTTGCGGCGTCCAGTGCGAACCTCGGTCCGGGTTTCGATAGCATCGGCCTGGCGTTGAGTCTTTGTGACGAGATCGTTGTCGAGACAATAGATTCCGGCTTAGTTGTGATAGTGGACGGTGAGGACGCTGATCAGGTGTCGACAGGCCCTGAACATCTGGTGGTGCGTGCTGTCCGACGTGGCCTGCAGGCTGTCGGGGTCAACGCGGCTGGCCTGGCAGTGCACTGCCGCAACGTCATCCCGCACTCCCGCGGTCTTGGTTCCTCTGCAGCAGCTGTGGTTGGTGGCTTAGCGACAGTGAATAGCCTTGTTGCACAAGCTGACTTGAAGGATTTGACACCGCTAAGCGAAGTTCAGCTAATTCGACTTGCGTCGGAGTTCGAAGGCCATCCCGACAATGTGGCGGCTGCAGTATTGGGCGGTGCAGTGGTTTCGTGGATTGACCGCAGTTGTGACCAGCTTGACTACTGCGCGGTACCGCTGCGGCTTCATCCTGATATCCAGCTGTTTGCCGCGATTCCTGAGGAGCGCTCGTCAACCGTGGAGACTCGGGTGTTGTTACCCGCCCAGGTCAGTCACGACGACGCGAGATTCAACGTGAGCCGTGCCGCGTTGTTGGTGGTAGCGCTCACCGAGCGGCCAGATCTGCTGATGGCCGCGACAGAAGATGTGCTTCATCAGCCGCAACGTGCCTCGGTGATGCCGGCTTCGGCGGAATACCTGCGACTGCTGCGGCGTCATAAAGTGGCAGCAACACTTTCTGGAGCGGGTCCATCCATAATCGCCTTAAGCATACAGTCGGAGTTGCCCCAGGAAGCGATGGAGTACGGCGCTGCAAACGGATTTATCATTATTAAGATGACCGCCGGCGAGGGAGTTCGCTGGCGGTCAGGAGTCACAGTTCCTGGTTAATCTACACCGTTGCCGGCGGGTTTGCTTGCTTCCGGCAAGAAAGCGGGCTATCCTTAAGAACATCTAGCAAGTGCAGCAGCTGCATGTGCATCCATACTGCCTTGACGCTAGGACAATGCCAATTCTTCTCGTGCACGAGGTTTGCCGTTTTGGGCCGCCGATCTTGGCGATTACCGTTAATAGAGTCGATGGTTGGGCGTACTCAGCACTTTGGCTGAATGCAACGACCCCTCGTATGACGGGATCAGCGAGGGAAGAAAGGAAATCCGTGACTGAAACGGACCTCATCACGGCTGGCGAAAACACTGACGGCACGGAGCTGTCGAACACCGTGACTAAAGACACTTCAGACGTCAGAACCACTGCGGCTACAGTGTCCCTGGGATCGCTGTCCACGATGGTGTTGCCCGAATTGCGGGCGCTGGCTAATCAAGCCGGTGTTAAGGGCACGTCGGGCATGCGTAAGAACGAACTGATCGCTGCCATTGAGGAAAGCAGGGGGCAGGCCAATGGTACGTCGGTCAATGACAGTACATCGAGGGACCAGGGGAGATCCGAAAAAGCAGTCAGCGTCGAAGTGCCGGCTGCTCAAGAAGGGCAAAACGATCCAATCGTCGCAGTGCCTCGTCGGGAAAGCCGCGGCGCTTCCCGTGAAGTGGGTGCCGCAGCCCGCACAGGCACGGCAGAAGCTACGGAATCGGGCCGCCAGGGCACCGCTGTCGACGAGACAGACACCCTCCAAGCGGACCAATCGGACATCAGGACCGACGAGCGCGGGCCAGATGCGGGTAGCGATCAGGGCGTTGAACAGCAGAGTTCAGGTTCGCAGCCGCGCGGTAACGACGACGGCGAGGGTCGTCAGGGCAGGCGCGGACGCCGGTTCCGCGATCGTGATCGTAGGCGGCGCGGTGAACGGTCGGGCGACGGTGCCGAGGCCGAACTGCGTGAGGATGATGTAGTCCAGCAGGTGGCTGGCATTCTTGACGTTCTCGACAATTACGCGTTTGTGCGTACTTCGGGTTACCTGGCTGGTCCGCACGACGTTTATGTGTCGATGAATATGGTGCGCAAGAATGGTTTGCGCCGGGGTGACGCAGTGACCGGCGCGGTTCGGGTACCCCGAGAAGGTGAGCAGCTCAACCAGCGTCAGAAGTTCAACCCGTTGGTGCGTCTGGACAGCATCAACGGTGGATCGGTCGAGGATGCTAAGAAGCGGCCCGAGTTCGGCAAACTGACACCTTTGTACCCCAACCAGCGACTTCGTCTGGAAACCGCGCCTGATCGGCTGACCACTAGGATTATTGATCTGATCATGCCAATCGGCAAGGGCCAACGCGCGTTGATCGTGTCGCCACCCAAGGCCGGCAAGACGACGATCCTGCAGGATATCGCCAACGCGATCACTAAGAACAACCCGGAATGTCACCTCATGGTCGTGCTCGTTGACGAGCGGCCCGAGGAAGTCACCGATATGCAGCGCTCGGTCAAAGGCGAGGTCATCGCTTCTACGTTCGATAGGCCGCCGTCCGACCACACTTCGGTTGCCGAACTCGCTATCGAACGTGCCAAGCGGCTCGTAGAGCAGGGCAAAGACGTCGTGGTGCTACTTGACTCTATCACGCGCTTGGGGCGCGCCTACAACAACGCGTCGCCGGCCTCGGGTCGTATCCTCTCGGGTGGTGTCGACTCCACCGCGCTGTATCCACCCAAGCGATTCCTTGGTGCCGCCCGCAATATCGAGGAAGGCGGGTCCCTGACCATCATTGCCACCGCGATGGTCGAGACCGGGTCAACTGGAGATACGGTTATATTCGAGGAGTTCAAAGGTACCGGCAACGCCGAACTCAAGTTGGACCGCAAGATTGCTGAGCGACGGGTTTTCCCCGCGGTCGACGTCAACCCTTCCGGTACCCGCAAAGACGAGCTTTTGTTGTCGCCTGACGAGTTCGGCATCGTGCACAAGTTGCGCCGTGTGTTGTCAGGTCTGGATTCCCACCAGGCTATCGACTTGCTGATGTCGCAGCTACGCAAGACCAAGACGAATTACGAATTCCTGGTGCAGGTATCCAAGACGACGCCAGGCTCCATGGACGATGACTAGCGGCCCACGCCGGAGGTAAAGTGCGGCGAGCAATATCGTGATACCGCCTCGGTCAACTGGTCGGGAATGCGCGGGCGCATCTGGGTGTTTGGGGGGATGGCGGTTGACTTAGCATAGTAATCGGCGGTCGGCCATCCGAGAACCACCTCAGGTTCTTGGCGTTCTTGCCTGGTCGTTGGATCGACACGGGGACCCGGGCGGTAAACGACAAAATGAGGAGACCATGAAAGCTGATATTCATCCTGCCTACGAGGAGACTACTGTGGTCTGCGGGTGCGGCAACACTTTCCAAACACGCAGCACCAAGCCGGGAGGTCGCATCGTGGTCGAAGTTTGCTCGCAGTGCCACCCGTTCTACACGGGTAAGCAGAAGATTCTGGACAGCGGTGGCCGGGTCGCCCGCTTCGAAAAACGCTACGGCAAGCGCAAGGTTGGAGCTGATCAGGCGGCTGCGTACCCGGGGCAGGGTGACAAATAGCTGGCTCACCGACGCCCGAACTGTGTGTGAGCCCGTGCAGGCCGGATATTGGTTCGTGTTCGGCGGTAGCAGTTTGCGGCAGGAGTTGATATGACGCAGCCGGTGCAGACGATCGACGTGTTGCTTGCCGAACACGCCGAGCTAGAGCTTGCGATGGCAAACCCGGAATTGCACAACAATCCCACCGAGGCGCGCAAAGCCGGACGTCGGTTCGCCCGATTGGCTCCGATCGTGGCGACGCACCGCAAGCTGATATCGGCGCATGACGATCTGCAGACCGCACGTGAACTCGCCGCCACTGATGAGTCGTTCGCTAACGAGGTCGCTGAACTGGAATTACGGGTAGCCGAATTGGATACTCAACTCACCGACATGCTGGCGCCACGTGACCCACATGATCCCGACGACATCGTGCTTGAAGTGAAATCTGGCGAGGGTGGCGAAGAATCAGCCTTGTTTGCTGCCGACTTGGCCAGGATGTATGTCCGCTACGCCGAGCGGCATGGCTGGACGGTGACGGTGCTGGACGAAACCACCTCGGATCTGGGCGGCTATAAGGACGCGACGTTAGCGATCGCTAGTAAGGGTGAAGCTGTCGACGGGGTGTGGTCGCGAATGAAGTTCGAAGGCGGGGTGCACCGGGTGCAACGGGTACCGGTAACGGAATCCCAAGGTCGCGTACATACTTCGGCGACGGGCGTGCTGGTCTATCCGGAACCCGAAGAAGTGGGTGAGGTGCAGATCGACGAATCGGATCTGCGCGTCGACGTATACCGGTCTTCAGGCAAAGGCGGTCAAGGCGTTAATACCACTGATTCCGCAGTGCGGATCACTCATCTGCCCACCGGGATTGTTGTCACCTGTCAGAATGAACGGTCGCAGCTGCAGAACAAGACACGTGCGTTGCAGGTGTTGGCCGCCCGTCTTCAGGCAATGGCAGAGGAGCAAGCCCTAGCTGATGCGTCGGCGGATCGGGCCAGCCAGATTCGCACGGTGGACCGCAGTGAACGCATTCGTACCTACAATTTCCCGGAGAACCGGATCACGGACCACCGAATCGGTTACAAATCACATAATCTCGATCAGGTCCTAGACGGTGACCTGGATGCGCTTTTTGATGCGTTAAGTGCTGCTGACAAGCAGTCAAGGTTGCAGCAGGCATGACAACTCCGTTGCGGCGTGCGATTGACTCTGCTACAATGCTCCTCAGAGAAGCGGGTGTCAGGTCCGCGCGTTATGATGCCGAGCAGCTCGCTGCTCACCTGACCGGCACTGACCGTGGTCGGTTGGCCTTGCTCGACACACCTGACGACGAGTTCTTCGGGCGTTACCGTGATGCCATTGTTGCGCGGTCGCGACGGGTGCCGCTGCAGTATCTCATTGGGACGGTGTCGTTTGGTCCGGTAGTATTGCAGGTCGGCCCAGGTGTGTTTATACCGCGCCCAGAGACCGAGGTCATGTTTGCGTGGGCGATAGCACAGCGGTTGCCGGCACGACCGGTGATTGTAGATGCGTGCACTGGGTCCGGCGCATTAGCTGTCGCGCTGGTCCAGCACCGACCTGCGGCACGAGTGATTGGTATCGATGACTCCGATGCGGCTCTGGACTACGCACGCCGCAACGCTGAAGGCACCGCAGTAGAATTCGTGCGCGCCGATGTCACCACCCCGGGCCTGCTTCCCGAACTTGATGGACGTGTCGACCTCTTGGTGGCCAACCCGCCCTACGTTCCCGATGATTCCGTCTCACAATGCATTCTGGAACCTGAGGTAAACCAGTATGATCCGCGTCATGCAGTGTTTGGCGGGCCGGATGGAATGGCGTTGACGGCTGATATCGTCGGTCTCGCTGGGCGTTGGCTGCGCCCCGGGGGCTTGTTTGCCGTCGAGCATGACGACAGTACATCGGTGCCAACCTGTGCATTAGTGTGTCGAACAGGCCTTTTCGACGAAATCCTAGCCCACCAAGATCTGGCCGGTCGGCCGAGGTTTGTGACGGCCCGCAGGTGGGGGCACCTCTCTCGCGCGGGGGAGAGAAGTGGCGCACATGAATGAGGTGTTCGACTGCACTGACCCGGGCCAGCGTACGCGCGGGATCGCTTCGGCGGTTTCGGCGCTCAAGAGTGGTCGACTGGTTGTAATGCCAACGGACACCGTCTATGGTGTCGGTGCCGACGCCTTCGATAGTGCCGCAGTGGCCACGCTGTTGTCGGCGAAGGGGCGAGGACGTGACATGCCGGTGGGCGTCCTGGTGGGCTCCTGGCACACCATCGAGGGTCTGGTCTATACGATGCCCGACGAGGCCAGTGAGCTGATCCGGGCATTCTGGCCGGGCGCGCTGAGCCTGATAGTGATGCAAGCGCCCTCGTTGAACTGGGATCTTGGCGATGCACGCGGCACAATTATGCTGCGAATGCCGTTGCATCTGGTTGCCATCGAATTGTTGCGTGAGGTCGGACCGATGGCGGTTTCTAGCGCCAACGTCTCCGGTCAGCCCGCCGCGGTCGATGCCGACGGGGCGCGTAGTCAACTTGGCGAACTGGTCGGGGTTTATCTCGATGCCGGTCCGTCGACGCAGCAGGCCGCTTCGACTATCGTGGACCTGACCGGAGAAACCCCGCGGATCCTGCGACCTGGCCCAGTGAGCACTGTGCGGATCGCGGAGGTGCTGGAGGTGGAACCTACGAGTCTTATCGCCTAGCTGGTCGGCGTGGTTAATCAGGTATCAGGAAGGTGGCGTACGTTTTCGAGGTGTCCAGCGACCTAGCCCGCTTTGCCAGTGGTTTATTCGCTTTGTCTGATCGCAGCGCCGGTGTTCCACTGCGCGAACTTGCCCTAGTCGGGCTGACTGCCGCGATCATTACTTACTTCGCTACCGGGCCGGTACGGGTGTTAGCCACCCGCTTGGGAGCCGTCGCCTATCCGCGGGAACGCGATGTGCATGTGACTCCAACCCCACGGATGGGTGGGCTGGCCATGTATCTTGGCGTGCTAGCTGCTGTCTTTCTGGCGTCCCAGCTTCCGGCACTCACCCGCGGGTTCGTCTATTCCACGGGCATGCCCGCGGTGCTGGTGGCCGGTGCGGTGATCATGGGTATCGGGTTGATCGACGACCGCTGGGGTCTAGATGCGCTGACGAAATTCGCGGGTCAGATCACCGCGGCCAGCGTGCTGGTCACCATGGGCGTTGCCTGGAGCGTCCTCTATATACCACTGGGTGGCGTTGGCACCATTGTGTTGGACCAGACCTCCTCGATCCTGCTGACTTTGGGGTTGACCGTCTCGATCGTCAACGCGATGAACTTCGTCGACGGACTAGACGGACTGGCTGCCGGACTGGGGCTTATTACCGCGATGGCAATCTGCATATTCTCGGTTGGCTTGCTCCGTGACCACGGTGGCGACGTGTTGTTTTATCCGCCAGCTGTGATTTCGGTAGTGCTCGCGGGAGCCTGTCTGGGTTTCCTGCCGCACAATTTTCACCGAGCTAAGATTTTCATGGGCGATTCCGGGTCGATGCTAGTTGGCTTGATGCTCGCGGCAGCCTCGACAACCGCTGCAGGACCGATTTCGCAGAACGCTTATGGCGCTCGCGATGTGTTTGCTCTACTGTCACCGTTCCTGCTGGTGGTGGCGGTAATGTTTGTGCCTATGCTTGACTTGTTGTTGGCGATCGTGCGTCGCACTCGTGCGGGCCGCAGCGCCTTTAGCCCTGACAAGATGCACTTGCACCATCGGCTGCTGCAGATTGGGCATTCACATCGGCGCGTGGTGCTGCTGATCTACCTCTGGGTGGGCATCGTCGCGTTCGGCGCAGCGAGTACGATCTTCTTCAATCCGCGTCACACCGGAGCGGTCATGCTGGGCGCAATTGTGATCGCCGGCCTGGCGACGGTGATCCCGCTGCTGCGCCGCCGTGACGACTATATACAATAAGCACTTAAGTAAATTCTACTACGTGGGGTAGTAGTTACGCCTGCCGTGTGGTACGGTGCAGCTAGAGCCCCGAAATAAATCTCGCGGGTTGCTGGCCATCCGCCATATCGGATGCTTGTCTGAGCGTGCCACTGTATGACCGACACAGGGAGCTACCCCTTGGGTAATTCCAGCACGACGACTGCGATACGCTCTGCGGGCCACCGATCGGTCGGTCGAGTGGTTCTAGGTCTATAAACCCGGGATTGAGGTAGTGCAGTGACGACACCAGCGCAGGACGCGCCGTTGGTGTTTTCCGCTGTTGTTTTCCGCCCGGTTCGGCTTTTTATCGTCAGCATTGCCCTCGCCGGGTTGGTGGTGCTCGCCGCCGGTTTGTCTGGTTACCTGATGGTCGGTGTTTTCTTGAGCATCGGGCTGCTACTGGGTGTGCTCAACGCTCTCTTGGTGCGGCATTCAGTCGAATCGATCGCGGCTCAAGACCATCCGCTGAAAAGATCAATGGCGCTCAACTCTGCATCACGGTTGGCGATAATCACTGTCCTCGGGTTGATCATTGCATACGGTTTTCGACCGGCTGGCTTAGGTGTGGTATTCGGATTGGCGTTGTTCCAGGTGCTACTGGTGTTATTGACCATGCTGCCGGTCTGGAAGAAGCTGCGTTCCGGGGAAGTAGACAGCAATAGTAGTACTCAACGTATCAGAAGGGAGGAGCAGCAGCGATGACTGAGACGATCCTGGCTGGGGGGCAAATCGAGGTCGGCGAGCACCACACCGCCACCTGGCTCAGGATGACCGTCAACACCGACACGGTACTATCTACCGTGATCGCGGCGGCGATCGTCATCGCTCTGGCCTTCTTTTTGCGTGCCAAGGTCACCTCAACGGGCGTGCCTGGTGGCGTGCAGTTGTTCTGGGAGGCAATTACAATACAGATGCGCGCTCAAATCGAGAGCGCTATTGGCATGCGGATCGCTCCGTTCGTGCTGCCGTTGGCGGTCACGATCTTCGTGTTCATCCTTATTTCCAACTGGCTCTCGGTGCTGCCGCTGCAGTACACCAACGCTGATGGGCACACTACCGAGGTGCTCAGCTCGGCGGCGGCCGACATCAGTTACGTGCTGGCGCTGGCGCTTTTTGTCTTTGTCTGTTATCATATGGCGGGCATCTGGCGTCGCGGCATTGTCAGACACCCGGTAGCGGTGCTCAAAGGTCATGTTGCGTTCCTGGCGCCGATTAACCTGGTTGAAGAAATCGCAAAGCCGGTTTCGTTGTCGCTTCGACTCTTCGGCAATATCTTCGCTGGCGGCATTCTGGTTGCCCTGATCGCGCTGTTCCCTCCGTACGTCATGTGGGCGCCGAACGCGATCTGGAAGTCGTTCGACCTGTTCGTCGGCGTTATCCAGGCATTTATCTTCTCTATTCTGACCATCTTGTATTTTGGCCAAGCCATGGAGGTTGAGGACCATCACACCTGAAACCACCACAAATTGGCCTGACCCACAAGGCATTACTTCAAGCCCGGTAGATCGCTGCCGAATAGCTGCGGAGATGTTAAGGAGGACAAAGTATGGACCCCATGATTGCTCAGGGTGCACTCATCGGTGGTGGCCTGATCATGGCCGGCGGTGCAATTGGTGCCGGTATTGGTGACGGTATGGCAGGTAACGCACTGGTTTCGGGTATCGCCCGCCAGCCTGAGGCGCAAGGTCGCTTGTTCACACCGTTCTTCATCACCGTCGGCCTGGTTGAGGCGGCCTATTTCATCAATCTGGCGTTTATGGCGTTGTTCGTCTTCGCCACACCCGTCAAATAGTCTCGCTGTGATGGGTTGTAAATGCGTGAAGTAAGCTCGATCGTTCTTGCCACCAGTCAGGCAACAGAGGAAGGCAAGAGCAGCAATTTCCTCATCCCCAACGGCACTTTTTTCTTCGTGTTGGCCATTTTTCTAGTGGTACTTGGCGTGATCGGCATTTTTGTTGTGCCGCCGATACTGAAGGTATTGCGGGAACGCGACGCCATGGTCGCCAAAACCCATGCCGACAACAAGATGTCGGCTGAACAGTTCGCTGCCGCCCAGACCGACTATGAAGCAGCCATGAAGGAGGCACGAGTCCAGGCATCGTCCTTCCGAGACAATGCCCGAGTGGACGGTCGGAAGTTCGTCGAAGAAGCATGCGCTCGTGCGGAACAGCAGGTGATGTTGACGTTGCATGCTGCAGACGAGCAACTGAAGCGAGAGCGAGACGCGGTGGAACTGGATTTGCGTGCCAACATGGGTGTTATGTCGGCGATCCTGGCCAGTCGAATCCTAGGTGTTAACAGCACTGCCTCTGTTGTGACGAGGTAGCGCCAATGTCAACATTCATCGGCCAGTTGGTGGGTTTCGCTGTTATCGTTTACCTAGCTTGGCGGTATGCAGCACCGTCGGTGCACCGTTTGATGCGCACTCGGCAGGACATGGTGCGCCGACAGCTGACCGAGGCGGCCGAGGCCGCAGGCCGACTAGCTGAAGCAAGTCAAGCCTACACCAAGGCCGCTGAAGACGCGAAAGTCGAGGCACAGCGTGTCGTTGAAGAAGCTGCTGAAGACGCCAAGCGCATTGTCGAACAGTTGCAAGCCCAGGCCGATGTCGAGGCGGAACGCATCAAGTTACAGGGAGCTCGCCAGATCGAACTGTTACGGGCACAGCTAACTCATCAACTTCGTCTAGAGTTTGGCTACGAATCTGTGCGCCAGGCAGAAGAATTGGTGCGCAATCAGGTAGCCGACACAGCGCAACAGTCGGCCACCGTCGATCGTTTTCTCGATGATCTCGATGCCATGGCCTCTAAGGCTGTAGAAGTTGAGTATCCGTTGTTGGCGAAAATGCATTCGGCCAGTCGGCGGGCGCTGGTCGACTTGGCGGATCGATTTGGTGCCATCGCCAAGAGCCTAGACAATCAAGCGTTATCTACCCTTGCCGGTGAATTGGTGTCGGTCGCCAAAATGCTGGACCGCGAAATCGTGGTGACTCGGTATCTCACCGTGCCCGCTGAGAATGTGGCGCCCCGGGTCCAGTTGATCGAGCGATTAGTATCCGCCCATGTCGGCGACCCGACGATGGAGATACTGCGCGCGGCCGTCTGTCAGCGCTGGTCGGCCAACGCCGATCTGATTGATGCCCTCGAACACATTGCGCGCCAAGCGCTATTAGAAGTCGCTGAACGTGACGGCCAGGTCGATGAGGTCGAAGACCAGCTGTTCCGGTTTTCCCGCATTCTCAATGTTCAGCCGCGACTTGCCATCTTGTTGGGCGACTATGCGATGCCAGCTGAAGGTAGGATTCGATTGCTGCACGATGTGCTGCAGAGCGCGAGCAGAGTGGTCAACCCGATTGCAGTCGCCCTGTTGTCTCAGACAATCGAGTTATTAAGAGGTGAGCCTGCCGAGGAAGCAGTACTTTTTTTGGCCGAAGTTGCTGCGGCTCGTAGTGGCGAAGTCGTTGCCCAAGTTAGTGCAGCGGCCGAGCTTAGTGATGCCCAGCGCACGCGCCTCACCGAAGTGCTCAGTCGCATCTATGGCCATCCCGTGACCATGCAGCTGCGAATCGACACCGCATTGCTGGGTGGGCTCTCAATCGCTGTGGGCGACGAAGTGGTCGACGGGACACTTGCGTCTCGTCTGGCTGCGGCCGAGGCCGCGTTACCCGACTGAACACGAACTAGTCACTAATCCAGGCGAAAGACGAAAATCAAGTAGGAAGACGAAAAGCCATGGCCGAGTTGACAATTTCCGCTGCCGACATTCAGAATGCGATCGAGGAGTACGTAAGCTCCTTCACCTACCACACGTCCCGTGAGGAAGTCGGTACTGTTGTCGATGCCGGGGATGGCATCGCGCACGTTGAGGGTCTGCCCTCGGTGATGACTCAAGAGCTGCTCGAGTTCTCTGGCGGGGTTCTGGGGGTGGCACTGAATCTCGACGAACACAACGTCGGTGCGGTGATCCTCGGTGACTTCGAGAACATCGAAGAAGGCCAACAGGTCAAGCGCACCGGCGATGTTCTGTCGGTCCTTGTCGGGGACGCGTTCATGGGGCGGGTAGTAAATCCGCTCGGTCAGCCGATCGATGGGCGCGGAGACATTAAGGCCGAAACTCGGCGCGTGCTGGAGCTCCAAGCGCCGTCGGTGATCCAACGGCAAAGCGTGAAGGAGCCGCTGCAGACCGGGATCAAGGCCATCGACGCGATGACGCCGATCGGTCGCGGCCAGCGTCAGCTGATCATCGGCGACCGTAAGACCGGTAAAACCGCGGTGTGTGTTGACACTATCCTTAACCAGCGTCAGAACTGGGAGACCGGCGATCCCAAGCGACAAGTGCGCTGCGTATACGTGGCCATCGGCCAAAAGGGCACCACGATCGCTTCCGTCCGCCGCGCCCTGGAGGAGGGCGGTGCGATGAGCTATACTACCATCGTTGCGGCGCTGGCATCGGATTCCGCCGGCTTCAAATGGCTTGCTCCGTACGCCGGTTCGGCGATTGCTCAGCACTGGATGTATGATGGTAAGCATGTGCTGATTGTCTTTGACGATCTGACCAAGCAGGCTGAGGCATACCGCGCTATCTCCTTGCTGCTGCGTCGTCCGCCAGGTCGTGAAGCCTATCCCGGCGACGTGTTCTACCTGCATTCGCGGTTGTTGGAGCGATGCGTGAAGCTTTCCGACGACCTTGGTGGCGGTTCGCTGACGGGTCTGCCGATCATAGAAACCAAGGCCAACGACATCTCAGCCTACATTCCCACCAACGTAATTTCGATCACCGACGGGCAGTGCTTCCTGGAGACCGACCTGTTCAACCAAGGTGTCCGGCCGGCTCTTAACGTCGGTGTTTCGGTGTCCCGGGTTGGTGGCGCGGCCCAGATCAAGGCCATGAAGGAAGTGGCTGGCTCGCTGCGTCTGGACTTGTCGCAGTACCGCGAGCTAGAGGCTTTCGCTGCCTTTGCTTCTGACCTGGATGCTACTTCCAAGGCGCAGCTGGAGCGCGGTGCGCGGCTAGTCGAACTGCTCAAACAACCGCAGGGCCAGCCTATGCCCGTCGAGGAGCAAGTGATCTCAATTTTTTTGGGCACCGGCGGCCACCTAGACTCAGTACCGGTCGAAGACGTCAGGCGGTTCGAGACCGAACTGCTGGATTACATCCGGGCTGCGCAAGAGAAAATCCTGACCGAGATCCGGAAGAGTCAAAAGCTCACCGACGAAACCGCCGATTCGCTCACCGAAGTCATCAAGAACTTTAAGAAGGGCTTCGCGGCGACCGGTGGTGCATCGGTGGTGCCTGACGAGCACATCGAAGCCCTCGATGAGGAGAAGCTGGGCAAGGAAACAGTGCAGTTTAAAAGCCCGCGCCCACGGTCGAGAACGCCCACGGTCAAGGAGAAGTAGCTAACCATGGCTGCCACACTTCGCGAACTACGCGGACGGATCCGCTCGGCGGGCTCGATCAAGAAGATCACTAAGGCCCAGGAGTTGATCGCGACGTCGCGTATCGCCAGGGCACAGGCCCGCCTGGAGTCTGCTCGGCCCTACGCCGTCGAGATTACCCGGATGCTCACGACCCTGGCTTCCGAGGCCGCTCTCGACCATGCACTGCTCGTCGAGCGTGCTGTACCCAAGCGTGCCGGCGTGTTGGTGGTGTCCTCCGACCGTGGTTTGTGTGGCGCTTACAACGCCAACGTCTTCCGCCGTTCCGAGGAGTTGTTTTCCCTGCTGCGGGCGGAAGGCAAGACGCCAGTACTGTACGTGGTCGGCCGCAAAGCGCTAAAGTATTACACTTTCCGTAACTGGGACATCACCAAGTCGTGGACTGGCTTCTCTGAGCAGCCCAAATACGACGACGCCGCCGAAATCGCTTCGGCGCTGGTTGATGCATTCATGCTCGGCAGTGGCGAGAGCGGTGTAGGGGTCGATGAAATGCATATCGTCTTCACCGAATTCAAGTCGATGCTATCACAGTCGGTCGAGGCTCGCCGGATGGCTCCAATGGTCGTGGAATACGTCGAGGAGTCCAGGTTGCCGCGTGCCCTGTACTCGTTTGAGCCAGATGCCACGACGCTCTTCGAAGCGTTACTGCCGCGGTACCTGACTACCCGCGTGTACGCTGAGATGCTCGAATCTGCGGCATCGGAGCTGGCATCGCGCCAACGAGCGATGAAATCGGCAACCGACAATGCGGATGACCTGATCAAGGCCCTGGCGTTGGAAGCAAACCGTGAACGGCAGGCACAGATTACCCAAGAGATAAGCGAAATCGTCAGCGGTGCAAATGCACTTTCCGGCGCTCGTTAGGTAGCTCATGAGGAAGCGAAGAGAATATGCTTGCTAATACTAAGATGTCGAAAACGACCGAGCAGACTGGAAGCACGGAGACCAACGGCCGCGTGGTACGGGTCACTGGGCCCGTTGTCGACGTCGAGTTCCCGCGAGGTTCTGTCCCGGAGCTTTTTAACGCACTAAACGCGAAGATCACCTTTTTCTCGCTCGCCAAGACCCTCACGCTTGAGGTTGCCCAACATCTCGGTGACAACTTAGTGCGCACCATCTCATTGCAGCCCACCGACGGGCTAGTGCGCGGAGTTGAGGTCACCGACACCGGTAGCCCGATTTCGGTGCCGGTTGGTGAGGGCGTCAAAGGGCATGTCTTCAACGCACTGGGGCACTGCCTGGATGAGCCTGGGTACGGAGAAGAGTTCGAGCATTGGTCGATTCATCGTAAGCCGCCTTCCTTTGAGGAGCTCGAGCCTCGCACTGAGATGCTTGAGACCGGCCTGAAGGTTGTGGATCTGCTGACTCCGTATGTGCGTGGCGGCAAGATCGCTCTGTTCGGTGGTGCTGGGGTGGGGAAGACAGTGCTAATTCAGGAGATGATCAACCGTATTGCTCGTAACTTCAATGGTACGTCGGTGTTCGCCGGCGTGGGGGAGCGCACTCGCGAGGGCAACGACCTATGGGTTGAACTTCAGGAAGCCAACGTGCTCAAGGACACCGCACTGGTGTTCGGTCAGATGGATGAGCCGCCTGGCACCCGTATGCGGACGGCACTGTCCGCGCTAACGATGGCGGAGTGGTTCCGCGACGAAGCGGGTCAGGACGTGCTGCTGTTCATCGACAACATCTTCCGATTCACCCAGGCTGGATCCGAAGTGTCGACGCTGCTCGG
>NZ_QAYL01000033.1 GCF_003408705.1 Mycobacterium uberis | reverse complement strand
CCAACCGATTTCTTTTGGAAATGCATAGAGACAGACGAGTTCGGATAGCCGTGTTCTGTCGGGCTGACAGGATTTGAACCTGCGACCACTTGACCCCCAGTCAAGTGCGCTACCAAACTGCGCCACAGCCCGCCGTGCTAAGTGTCGCCGGTTGACCGACGGTAAGGTAGTAGCCTACCCCAGCCGACCCCCAAGCCTGACTACCGCCCACTCGCAACTACGAACCGCCACGCCGCGCACAGACCCGCCGCTGGCCACCGACCGTCACAGTTGAGTCGACCCGGTAGCATTGCGCGTCTTCACCGTCGTAACTAACCCACTCAACGTTGAGTACCAATATTGCTAGGAGCCAATCCGACTGCGGTGCAATTCTTTTAGCTAGACCTCCCGACGGGGTCTCCAACAAGGAGGTCACCTTTTCGACCCAAGCCAATAAGACCGGAACAAGTTAGGCTAAGTCACACCGTGCGGGCCATGCGCGCAATCTCTGGGCCAAGCCGAAACCGACTCCGAGCTGCACCTACGGTCACCAGACCTTCGTCGTCCAGGACGTCGAGAATCCGACTCACCATGAAACGCACCATTCCCAGCCACTCGCCGATCGCAACCTGGTTGAGCTCACCGGGATAAACCTTATAACAACAAAATTTAGGCTGTGCGGGCAATCACCTGGGTACCACAGCAGTGCACGTCATGTTCTTTTGGCATTGACGCTCATTGATGATCTCCCAGTGGATTCAGCAAAGCGTCGGCAAGACGGAGCATATGCAACACCAGCGACACATGTCCCGTGATGATTTGCCAGCTCGCGTCAGGGAAAACTGGCGCATCATCGTGAGTACATTAAGCACATTATAAGCGGTGGCGGCTATTCCTGCGGACACGTGGATCTACGCTTCCACGCCTTCGTGATAGGCCTCCGTCATAGCTTTCACAATCTATTCCGAGTATGCTGGCTTCGCGGACCTGAAGCCGCGCCGTGGAGACATCACAGTAGTCCTGCAGCAGGTGTCGAGGTGTAACCAGCTAGCGGCACTTGGTTCCCCGTTTTTCACGCACTCGCACGTTGATTCGGATCGGACTGCCTTCAAAACCAAACGTTTCACGCAGCCGACGCTCCAGGAAGCGTCGGTAACCGGCTTCCAAGAAACCAGTCGTGAACAGCACGAACGTCGGCGGCCGAGCGGTCACCTGGGTAGCGAATAGGACGCGTGGCTGTTTGCCGCCGCGTACTGGGGGTGGCGTCGCGGACACCACTTCCTTGATCCAGGTATTCAACGGGCTAGTCGCAACCCTGGTGTCCCACGACACCAACGAACTTTCCATCGCCGGCACCAGCTTCTGCACCGACCGGCCCGTCTTGGCGGAGATGTTAACCCGTTGCGCCCAGCACACCTGCACCAGCTCACGATCGATCTCGCGCTCCAGCCAATCGCGTCGGTCTTCATCGACTAAATCCCACTTATTGAAGGCAAGCACCAGTGCGCGTCCGGCATCGATGACCATAGAGAGCACCCGCTGATCTTGTTCCGTCAGCAGCTCCGATGCATCGATCAGCACGATCACCACTTCTGCTGAATTGATGGTCCCATGAGTGCGCACCGAAGCGTAAAACTCGTGCCCGCTTGCCTGACCAACCTTTCGACGCAAGCCCGCGGTATCGACGAACCGCCAGACTTTGCCGCCCATTTCGATAAGCGAGTCCACGGGATCCACCGTCGTCCCTGCAACTTCGTGTACTACCGAACGCTGGTCGCCTGCCAGCTTGTTCAGCAATGAACTCTTACCCACATTGGGCTTGCCGACCAGCGCCACGCACCGAGGACCGCTGCCAAGTGACGTCGATTCAGCCGCGTCGGGCAGTGCGGTCAGGACCTCGTGGAGCAGGTCGGCCACACCGCGACCATGCATCGCACTGATTGCGTGCGGCTTACCGAGACCCAGTGACCACAATGCTGATGCGTCCGATTCGCCCTTTTCGCTGTCCACCTTGTTGACGGCTAGGAAAGCTAGTTTACCCGAGCGAAGCAAGATCCGGGCTGCAGCTTCGTCGGCGTCGGTGGCCCCGACGCCGACATCGACCACAAGGATAACCGCGTCGGCGGTGCGCATGGCTACCGACGCCTGCTCTGCCACCAGCTGTCGCAGGCCTTTGGCGTTAGGTTCCCATCCTCCGGTGTCCTGTATGACAAACTGACGTCCGGTCCACCGCGCTTCATAGGAGACTCGGTCGCGAGTCACGCCAGGAACGTCCTGCACCACGGCAACGCGGCGACCTAAGATTCGGTTGACCAACGTCGACTTACCAACATTGGGCCGGCCCACTACTGCTACCACCGGCCTTAACTCGGCTACGTCCGAACCGTCAAGTCTCCAATCGCTTTCGTCACTCCAGGTGCCATCCCGGCTCACCGTAACGCCTCACTTCGCTGTTTCACCAAGTCCATCAGGTGAAAGGTCACCTCGGCTTCAGTCATCTCGCTGGTGTCGACGATCACCGCGTCTTCAGCCACATGCAACGGCGATACCGCTCGGGTGGAATCGAGATGGTCGCGGCGACGCACGTCGGCCAACACACCGTCATAATCGTCAGCCAAACCTGACGCGACATTCTGGTTGTTGCGACGCCGTGCGCGGATTTCGGCCGATGCCGTCAGGAAGATCTTCACTGGCGCGTCAGGTAATACGACGGTTCCAATGTCTCGACCCTCTACAACGACACTACCTCGCTCTTCGGCAATTTGTTGCTGTAAACCTACAAGCCGAGCACGCACAGCAGGAACCGACGACACAGCCGAAACCGCCTGGGTGACTTCCCTAGCACGGATATCAACTGAAACATCTTCTCCAGCAAGGAAACAGCGATCATGATCGGAGTGGATCTGCACTTTCCAAACACACTCCTCGACCGCTGCAGCATCTGTTGGATCAATTCCGGCACGCAGCACTGCCAATGTCACCATCCGGTACATTGCCCCGGTATCCAGGCAGCGCGCCCCCAGCTCACGCGCCAATCGCCTTGACAAAGAGGACTTTCCGGTCCCTGCCGGGCCATCTATGGCGACAACGATATCAGTCACAGGCCCACCGCTTTATACAGTTGTCCGATCTCGTCGCGGCGCAAAACCCGGAGGCTGCCAGGACGCTGATTTCCCAACGACACCGCACCAATATTGGTGCGGACCAGCGCCTCGACGGGAAAGCCCGCGGCTGCCAGTAGCTGGCGTACCATGCGCTTACGTCCTTCGTGCAACGTCAACCGCACCAACGTCTTACCAGGGATCACATCCACTACCGCGAAATCGTCGACATACGCTAGGCCGTCGTCCAACTCAAGCCCTGCGCGAAGCTTCTCGCCTAACCTACGTGGAACTGACCCTTTCACCGTCGCCAAATACGTCTTGGGCACTTCATAGGACGGATGCATCAACCGATGTGCCAGCTCACCGTCGTTGGCCAGCAAGATCAACCCTTCAGTCTCAGCGTCTAGCCGCCCCACATGAAACAGTTTCCTGTTGCCCCGCACCCGACGCTCGATCAAGTCGCCGACACACGGCCGGCCAAAGTCATCCGACATAGTCGAGTGCATGCCGCGCGGCTTGTTCAGCGCCAGGTACACCAGCGAATTGTCGACTACCACCCTAGCCCCATCGACCCGAACCACCGAGACAGCTGGATCGACTCGGGTACCCAACTCCGTTACCAACTGACCATCTACTTCGACGCGGCCGTCGATTATTAGCTTCTCCGCAGTCCGGCGCGATGCAATTCCGGCCTGAGACAACACCTTTTGCAGGCGGACCGCCCCAGTCCTCCTGTCCTTCCCAGAATCATGGATCGCTGCCATCAATCCTGATCTATGTCGAACGACAGTGGTTGTTCAGGAACTTGGCCGCCTGTGAGTTTGATGAAACGTGGCTCTTTGCACAGGGATTCGCTCAGATCTTCGATGGCGTCGACGTCGGGAAGCAGCGGTGCAATGTCGGGAAGCTCGGTGAGCGAGGTCAACCCCAAGCGCTCCAAAAACAGCTCGGTGGTCGCGAACATCACCGCACCGGAATCGGGATCGGGACCAACCTCGGTGATCAGGCCGCGCACCAACAAGGTGCGCATGACGGCGTCCACATTGACACCGCGAACCGCGCTCACCCGCGCCCGGGTCACAGGTTGACGGTAGGCCACCACGGCCAGCGTTTCGAGTGCAGCGCGGGTCAGCTTGGTTCGCGCGCCGTCCAGCAGCAGTCTCTCGATGTAGGGTGCAAATCGGGCACGGGTGTACAACCTCCAGCCTTCAGCCGAGTGCCGCAGATCGATGCCGCTGTCGCGTTCGGCGAGTTCGTCGGCCATCAACCGCAGCTTCGCCGCGATCCGGCAGACCGGTTCCCCGATGACCGTAGCCAGTGCCTCAGCAGTCACCGGGGTGTCCACCACCAACAACAGCGCCTCCAACACACAGCCGAGCTCGTCGGCGTCTAGCCCCGGCGCCTCAGCGATGTCAAGTATGCCAGAATTCAGGTCGAGACCGAGCACTTCTTGGGTCAAGCGCCGCTCCTCCTCATCGCTGCGCTCTTCATCATCGCCGGTGCGGATCATGATTCTTCCCGCAATTCATACCAAGGCTTCGCTGGTCAGCCGTTCCCCGGTCCACGAAACCTGAAGCACGCCAAGTGGCTCGGACTGCTCGAATGCTACCGCCCGGACCCGATAAAGTTCGAGCAGTGCTAGGAAGCGCCCGACCATCTCGATCGGCTCCTGGCAGCCTACGATCAATTCAGCAAATGAGGCCCATTGGCCGCTGCCCCGCGCTTCGAGCAATGCCAGCAATCGTTTGGCCTGCTCGGGAACCGAGACTTTCAGCTCGTGCAAGTGCCCGGTGGCCACAATCGGCACCACCCGCGGGGTGAACGCAACCGCGGCGATCTCAGCTAAACGTTCTGCGTCGATGCCGATCATAACCTCAGGAAGCAGGTTCCTGAATCGCTCTTCTAGTGAAACCACGCACGGATAACTACGCGGCGCGGTGGCCTCTAGCTCGGCAAAAATCTGCGCAACATGCTTGAACGCGCGGTACTGCAAAAGTCGGGCGAACAGCAGGTCGCGAACTTCCAGCAACGCCAGGTCCTCCTCGTCTTCGACCTGCCCGGCCGGCATTAACCGGGCCGCTTTGAGATCGAGCAGGGTCGCGGCAATCACCAGAAATGCTGTGGTCTCCTCGAGACACAGCTGGGAACCGATCTGTCGAGTATATGCAATGAAGTCGTCGGTTATCTGGTGCAGCGCGACCTCAGTGACATCAAGGCGATGGGCGAAGATAAGCTGCAACAGCAGATCAAACGGCCCCTCGAAGTTGGTGAGCCGAACCTGGAAACCGTTCTGGTATGGAACCTCACCCCCTACGCCGCCATTCACGTGCCGAACCGGTCGATGCACTCGCGGGCCAACGCACGGTAGGCCATGGCGCCGCCCGATTTCGGCGCCCACGTGGTGATAGGCTCACCTGCGACACTGGTCTCGGGAAAACGCACTGTACGGGTGATCACAGTGTCAAAGACCAGGTCGCCAAACCGCTCCACGACGCGTGCCATGACCTCGCGTGCATTGACAGTGCGCGGGTCATATCGAGTGATCAAGATGCCGCTGATTTCCAGCTTCGGGTTGAGCCGATCACGCACCTTGTCGACGGTGTCGGTAAGCAGCGCCAGCCCGCGCAGCGAGAAGAATTCGCACTCCGTCGGGATAATTACGCCCTCCGCGCAGGCCAGCCCGTTAACGGTGAGCAGGCCCAGCGAAGGTTGGCAATCGATCAGCACATAATCGTAACGGTCCAGCACCGGATGCAACGCCCGCGCCAAGGTCTGCTCCCGCCCTACCTCGTTGACCAGCTGGATCTCGGCGGCCGACAGGTCGATATTGCTAGGTATCAAATCCAAGTGTCTGATACGAGTATGGATCAGCACGTCGTCAATCGATACGCGTGGCTCCACCAGCAGGTTGTGGATTGTCCAGTCTAGTTCGTAATGCGGTACGCCAAGGCCCGCCGACAGTGCGCCCTGCGGATCTATGTCCACCAGTAGCACCCGCCGGCCAAATTCGGTGAGAGCGGCACCCAGGTTGATCGTCGATGTGGTTTTCCCGACGCCACCTTTTTGGTTGCACATCGCTACGACCGTGGCCGGACCGTGCGAATTACGCGATCTGGGCTCCGCAATGGCCCGCAGCGGCCGTCCGGTCAGGCCGATCTCTACAACGCTGTCGGGGTGGGTGGTCATTGCCGGTAACGACTCTTCGGGACAGACATCACGGTGGGCATCGCAAAAAGTCTAACGTCTGTACGCACCCGAGCTGGGGGACCTCAGTGGTGTCGGCCGGTGATCGCAATAATGGCCGGGCCTGGCCGACCACGAAAGGCCCCCGCAAGACCAAGCAAAGACTGCACAGGGCGCTGTGCACGGTGCCACCTACTAGCGCCAAACATCACTCTAAATCATCGCCCTTCATCAAGGGTAAGGTGTAGAGTCGATGAACCTCAAGGGACGTCTTGCTCCGTTGCGATGGTCGGTCTTGCGCATGGCTGCCGGAATTCGCAACATCACCACGACGGGCCAGATCGGTGACGGGCGCGAGGCAGCAGCCGTCGACTTCGTGCTGCGCAACGCCCGCGCGGGCGACATCGACGACGTACTCGCCACTATTGACCGGTTCGCCTATGAAAAGTCAATGCTGATCAACGTCGGCGACGAGAAAGGGCTACTGCTCGACGCTGCCGTGCGGCGCGCCAATCCAGCATTGGCGCTGGAATTAGGCACCTACTGCGGTTACGGCGCCCTGCGGATCGCTCGCGCCGCTCCTAACGCCAAAGTATACTCCGTTGAATTGGCCGAAGCCAACGCCGTCAACGCCCGACAGATATGGGCACATGCCGGCGTGGCCGACCAGGTGACGTGCGTGGTCGGCACCATCAGCGATGGAGAATACACCTTGAACACGCTGGCGTCGAAGCATGGATTCACCACTGGCACTCTCGATTTCGTGTTCCTCGACCACGACAAGAAGGCCTACCTGACGGATCTACACAGCATTGTCGACCACGGCTGGCTACATCAAGGCTCGATTGTGGTTGCCGACAACGTCATGGTGCCTGGCGCACCGAAGTACCGCAAATACATGCGCAAGCAGCAAGGCGCGCTGTGGAATACCATCGAGCACAAGACGCACCTCGAGTATCAAATGCTGGTGCCCGATCTGATGCTGGAATCGGAATACCTAGGCTGAAACGCAGAGCTATTTGGCCCTAGGATGCGCTTCGGCCCACACCTCGCGTAACGCGTGGGCAGTAACTAGCGTGTAGATCTGCGTTGTCGTAACTGAGGCATGACCCAGTAACTCCTGCACGACCCGGACGTCGGCACCACCTTCGAGGAGGTGAGTAGCAAAGGAATGCCGCAGCATGTGCGGCGACACACTGGAGGTGATGCCGGCACGTTCGGCGGCATCCTGCAGAAGTTGCCACGCACCCTGACGCGACAACCGGCCCCCGCGTGCATTGAGGAAAATGGCTGGCGTTCCACGCCCGCGGCACGCCAGCTCGGAGCGTCCCCGCACTAGATAGACGTCCAGCGCTTGCACGGCGGGACGCCCCACCGGTACTAACCGCTGTTTACCGCCCTTACCTTGCAACAACACCATCCTGGCCTGGGTGTCGACGTCGTCGACATCGAGCCCGACAGCTTCAGAAATCCTGGACCCGGTAGAATACAACAACTCCAGCAGCGCACGATTGCGCAGTGTCAGTGGTCCGTCGGCCTGGCTGTCGCCACCCGCGCCCTCCAGCAAAGCCAGCACCTCGTCAATCGTTAAACTCTTGGGCAGTCGACGGCCCGGCGTGGGCGGTCGGATGGCTCGCGCAACATCCAGTTCAGCCAGCCCTTCGGCGGCGGCAAACCGATGCAAACCGCGCACTGCGATCAGCGCCCGCGCTGCCGACACAACGGACAACGCCGTCGCACCGGAATCGGGATCCCCGCGGCGCAGTGACACCAGGAACTCGCTAACGTCTTCCTCACCGACTTTGGCCAAGTCGTGAATTCCACGATCCGACAGGTGCTTGAAGTAACGTCGCAGGTCGCGACGATAGGAACTCAGCGTATTGGCCGCGACACCGCGCTCGATGGCCAGGTGGTCCAGGTAGCCCTGTAGCTGCGTCTCAAGCGCGAATGCCGTCACTGGGCGGCTTTCCGGACCGCGAACACCATTGGCCTGTCAATCCCCTGGCTGTCCAGCGGGCACGGTTGCTGCACGAACTCGGTGGTCACCGCATGGGCGACTAAAACCCCGACAATAGCAATGGAGTTTACGACTTCGCCACTAAACACCCGCCGGGCTTCCTCATCGACGGGATGCCAGCGCATAGCCATATCGACCTCTTCATCATACACTTCAGGTCGAGCCACCTCACTTAATCTGGCAGCCAGATAGATCCGCACTGATTCGTCGCTAAAGCCCGGCGCAGTGTTGAGATCGACTCGCACCTGCCAGGTAGTGGCCTGCAGGTCAACCTCTTCCTGAAGTTCGCGGACGGCACTGAAGTGTGGCAGCTCGCCTGCGATGTCGAGCAACCCCGCCGACAGCTCCCACAGTCGCCGACCATATGTATAGTGGTATTGACAGGTTACCTGGATATTGTTGTCGTCCTCCATCGCCACGATGGTGACCACACCGTAGTCCTCAACGAGCTCACGCATCGCGGTGCGACCACCGGGCATCCGTACTTGATCGCGCCGCAGTGCGAAAACATTGCCGCGATGCACCGTTTGTTTCAGACGAGGTCGTCTCGGAAACGTGCTCAGCCACGGGCTGCAGGGTCAGGAAGCGACCGCTCAACGCCATCTCGACGCTGGTTACCGTTGGGCAAATCCTCAGGGACTTCCGGGATCGCAGGGATCTCCACAGGGAGCAACTCCGCCGACTTGTAGCCGATGGCAGCCCCGACGAAAGCGGTGAACAACAAGTGCGGCCGGGTGGGCCGGCTCTTCAGTTCAGGGTGAGCCTGGGTGCCGACAACGAAAGGATGCAGGTCAGCAGGGTATTCAACGAACTCCACCAAATGGCCGTCGGGTGAAGTTCCGGAAATCCGCAGCCCACTTTCAGCAATCCGATCGCGGTAGGCGTTATTGACCTCATAGCGGTGCCGATGTCGCTCGGACACCTGTGTTGTGCCATATGCTAAAGCCACAATCGAATCCGGCTGCAAAACTGCGGGATAAGCCCCCAGCCGCATCGTGCCACCGAGATTTGCTTCGCCGGCCAAGATCTCTTCTTGATCAGCCATCGTTGAGATCACCGGATCTGGTGTGGTCGGTTCAAACTCGGCGGAATTCGCTTGCGCAAGACCGACCGAGCGGACGGCCTCGATCACGATGCATTGCAGGCCCAGGCACAGACCAAGCACCGGAAGCCCCCGCGCTCGGGCGTATCGGATGGCGCCGATTTTGCCTTCGATTCCACGGATACCGAACCCACCGGGGATCAGCACACCATGCACGCCAGCCAGCGCCGCTGCGGCGCCAGTGGCCGTCTCGCAGTCGTCGGAAGCCACCCACACTATTTCAACCTTGGCGTGGTGTTTGAACCCGCCAGCGCGCAGCGCTTCGGTGACCGACAAATAGGCGTCAGAAAGGTCCACATACTTGCCTACCAGGGCAATTTGCACAGTCTCGTGCGGCTCGTGAACACGGCGCAGCAAGTCGTCCCATTCGGTCCAGTCCACGTCACGGGACGGCAAGCTGAGCCGGCGCACCACAAAAGCGTCGAGTTTCTCGCGGTGTAACACCTTGGGTATGTCATAGATCGACGGTGCGTCCGGGGTGGAGATGACTCCATCGATATCAACATCGCACATCAGCCCGATCTTGCTCTTCAGCGCTTCGGGAACATCTCGGTCGCAACGCAAGATTAGCGCATCCGGGGTAATACCTATGCTGCGCAGTGCAGCCACCGAGTGCTGAGTGGGCTTGGTTTTGAGTTCGCCCGAAGGGGCCAGATAAGGCACCAACGACACGTGTAGAAAGAAGACGTTCTCCCGACCAAGATCGTGGCGGACCTGCCGCGCCGCCTCTAAAAAGGGCTGCGACTCGATATCACCCACGGTGCCGCCGATTTCGGTGATGACGACATCTGGGCGATTGCCGCCGGCGTCGGGCTGAGCCATCGCCATGATACGCTGCTTGATCTCGTCGGTGATGTGCGGAATCACCTGAACAGTGTCACCGAGGTATTCGCCACGTCGTTCTTTGGCGATCACTGTCGAATACACTTGCCCGGTAGTGACATTCGCTGAGCCGGACAGATCGCGATCCAGGAACCGCTCGTAGTGGCCGACGTCGAGGTCGGTCTCGGCGCCATCCTCAGTTACGAAGACCTCCCCGTGCTGGAACGGGTTCATGGTACCCGGGTCAACATTGAGGTACGGGTCAAGTTTCTGCATTGTCACGTGCAACCCGCGGGCAGTCAGCAATTGCCCGAGGCTGCTCGCTGTGAGTCCTTTACCTAGCGAGGAAGCGACACCACCACTGACAAAAAGGTGCTTGGTAGAAGATTGCGGGTACTTACGCAATAAGGCGACCTCCGTGAATACGGGCAGCGCATGTTTTTCCAGGACATTTGCCGAGATGCTTCTGGCCGTTGCCAGCTGGGCCTGCCAACCCACGGAAACTCACCCTAACACCCAACACGCTGCGGCGTGGCAAACACACCTTACACCGGAAGCTACTGCGATATGATCGCTACTAGGTTCCGAACTTACTGGGGCACGGTGATCGAAGTAGCCCCATGGCCAGTGCCGTACTGTCCAGCATGACCGACGCTGAGCAGATCGTGCAGGCCCAGGATCGCGGTGATCCGTCCAGACTCGGCATCAACGTTATCGACGGTGCTGATTGCGGCGGCCATGTCGGCATCGGCACGAGCCACCGCCACGGCGGCGGCTCCCGTCGCCGAACCGTCCCGGCCGGCAAGCAGGGTGCCAGAGCCGTGCGGAGCGAGCGCGACGGCGAACCGGGCCACACTAACCCCTTGATTGCCGGCATCTTGGGGTAGTGAACCGCCGGTAATGACCAGCGCGGCGTTCGCCGCCCCCAGGTGATCATTGGGCTGGTAGGTCTGATAGGTGATGAAGCCGGTGTCGCGCAGTGCCGCCAGGACGATACCGCGCTGAGCGTCTCCGACGTCGGGGACAGCCGGGTTGGCGTTGATCAGCAATGCGATCCCCAGCAGATCGCCGGCTTGAGAACCTTGATCAACGAACTTGGTGCTCAACTGCGCACCGACGGGCAGGATGGACGAGTTAACCACGGTGCGTAGTTTTTCTGCAGAGTTGGCATCGACAAATTCCTGCGTCAGCGACACCGTTCCGGTAGCCGTACCTCCAGCCTGAGCCACAATTTTCGATACCGCCGTGACATCGTCATCTCTTGCATCCGGGGTACGGAAGACCACCACCGACTTGCCCCCCAGTGCGTCGTGCACGATCCGGCCTAGCAGCTGATTATCGAAATTATTTGCTGCACTAAGCTTCTCGTTTAGCACGTTCTTCTGGTCGTTGAGCCCGCTGATCTGCTTGTATAGGTCCCGTTTCTCGTCACGCAGGCTGGACAGCAAGGTGTCCGACAAAAAGCCGGAACCCAGCACAACTCCCACGGCTAGCGCCAGGAAGACTGCAGCCAACGAGAACGCATGTTGGCGCAACGAGATCATGAGTGCATGTTCCTCGGAAAATCAGGCGACCAGGTGCTGTATCCAGAGGGAAAAGCTGTTCCAGTAGTCGATAACCCAGTGCAACACCACACCGTCGGCGCGTGATACCCACAGCGCGACGATAACCACGATCAGCATGGTCAGCGCCAACAGTGCAATGGCGCCAGCGGAAATGTGATTGCGGTAGAGGGTGGCGACAGCTTTGGCATCCACCAGCTTCTCCCCAACCCGAAGCCTGGTCAGAAAGGTTGACGGGTTGCTTTGTGTACGCGTGCGGTCAAAGAATGTCTCAATATTGGCGGTGTGGCCGGCCGTGACGAGCAACGCTGCGCCATGATGATCGGCCAGCAGCAGTGCCAAATCGGTGGCCGAGCCTGCGGCTGGAAATGTCATCGCCCCGACCCCTAGATCCTGGATCCGTTCCAGGCCAGGCGCATGGCCGTCAGCGTCAGCGGGCAACACCACATGAGCACCACACTTGAGTGTATCGGTACTGATCTGTTCGGGGTCGCCGACAATAAGTTGGGGACGATAGCCGGCCTTGCGCAATACATCCGCGCCGCCGCTGACACCAACAAGCACCGGCTGATACTCCTTGATGAATGGCTTGAGAGACTTCAGATCATCAGCTGCGCTAGGCTCGTCAGCGACGACTACCACATGCCTACGCCGTAGATCGACGTCGACGTCGGGGATACCGATCCCGTCGATCAACAACGGACTTTCGCTTTTGATAAATTCAATGGTGTTACCGGCGAAAGCTTCCAGGTGGGCGGCTAGCCCGCTTTTGGCCTCCCGCATGAGATCGGCAATGTCATGCTCGGTGCGCTCGGTGCCGCGGATCAGGCGGCGGTCGCCGGAGTATACACCGCCTTCGTGGAGGCGAATCTTAGCACCGTCCTTGATTTTTTTGAAGACTTCGGGTCCGGTTTCATCAATCAGCGTTACCCCGTTATTGACCAAAACCTCCGGACCGAGGTTCGGGTAACGCCCCGAGACCGACGGCGATGCGTTAACGACAGCAGCGATGTCAGCCTCCACCAGTGCATCAGCCGTGACCCGGTCCAGATCGAGGACATCGAGGACCACGATGTCACCCGGGCAAACCCTACGGAGTAATCGGTCAATATTCCGGTCGACTCGGGCGATGCCGACTAGTCCCGGCCGGTAGGTATTGCGGGAAAGCAACGCTGACATCCTCATAGCCGTGATTCTGTCGGTCAAGTGCGACTGGGCCGGGGAGGCACGCCGTAACACTAGCCCCAGAAGTTTCTGCAGTCACAGACATCGCAGACTGATAGCGATGTGATCGCAAGAACGTCCGCAGATATACACACTTTGTGGTGTACGTATTCAGCTGTACTTGACCGGTCGCTCGCGGCGCAGCAGCACTAGATCTCATCGTTCTGCGCGGTTTCGAGCAGTTCACGGGCGTGCGCGCGACCACTATCGGACTCACCGAGCCCTGCCAGCATCCGCGCCAACTCAGCTACCCTGTCGTCGTCGGCCAGGCGGCGCACTCCGCTGGCGCCGTCGGGCCCGGCACTGTGCACCACCAGATGCACATCGGCGTAGGCGGCGACCTGTGGCAAATGCGTCACCACAATGACCTGGTGGGTGCGGGCCAACCGCGCCAGCCGACGTCCGATCTGCACCGCGGCCCAGCCACCTACGCCGGCGTCGACCTCATCAAACACCATCGTGGTGCCCACCGCCGAAGCAGCTAACACTATCTCTAGAGCAAGCATCACCCGAGATAACTCGCCTCCAGAAGCGCTCTTCGCCAGTGGCAGCACCGTCATACCGCGGTGCGCAGCAAACCCAAACTCGATTTGGTCGACCCCATCGGCGCTAATTCGGGCCACTTCGCCCGAAGGCAGTGTGACGGCGGCAGAAGAATCCATGACAACGGCAGAATCATTGTGATCAGCAGGCGGTATAAGATCAGGAGTCACGCTAACGGTGAATTCCGCGTCGGCCATTGCCAAGGCAGACAACTCCGCGGTCACCTCTTTGGCGAGTCGATTGGCCGCCTTGCGTCGAACCTTGCTAAGATCAACTGCGGCTTGCGATAATTGGCGTGCCAATTCATCGACACGAGATTGAACACTTGTCAACCCGTCGGAAGAGACGTCAAGTTGCAACAGGCGTTCGCGTGATTCGCTTGCCCACTGCAACACGCCATTGATATCCGCAGCGTATTTGCGAGTCAGTGTGCGCAGTTGGGCTTGACGTACAAGCTTGGACTCTAGCGCACTAGCATCAAGGGGCAGCTCCTCCAAATAGTCACCTAACTCACGACCCGCGTCAACAACCACCGTGAGAGCCTCACCAATTTGGTCAGCGAACATTCGCAGTGTTGCGTCAGCGGTCGATTCCAACACAGCTTTCGCCTGTCCCAGACGTTCGACAGCATTCGCGCCTAATACGTCCGCATCGTCAAGCGCCCCGGACAGCGCTGTGCGCGCATTAACCGCGGCTTCGCGCAGCGTGTCCAGTTCGGAGAGCCGAACGATGTCGGCGACCAACTCGTTGTCCTCGCCCGACTGCGGGGCAATGCTATCGATCTCGCTCAACGCGCATTTCAGCCGATCCGCCTCTTGGGCAAGTTCCCGTGCCCGGTTACGACGGTCGATCAAGTCACGCCGCGCCGACAACCAGGCATCGCGGAGTTGGCGGTAGCGCTCGCAGGTAGGCCCAGCGGCCGCATAACGGTCTAGTGCGGCGCGTTGCTCCTCGGACCGCATCAACCGCAGCTGATCGTTCTGCCCATGCAAGGCAAGCAGTTCGGTGGTGAAACCGCTCAACGACTTGGCCGGCACGCTGCGACCACCGAGATAGGAGCGAGAAGGTCCGTCGCGGCTGACTGAGCGCAACGCAATCACGCTGCCATCCTCGTCGCGCTCTGCTCCGGACGCGTCAAGCAGCCTGTCAAGCCGCGTAATCACCGTGTCGTCGAGATCGGTCGTCGTGAACCGACCTTCGACAACCGCACGGTCAGCTCCTGATCGGACGCGGCTTGCATCGGCACGAGCCCCACCGAGCAGGTGCAGCCCCGTCACCATCATGGTCTTGCCGGCACCGGTCTCGCCGGTCAGCACAGTCAGGCCTCGACCAAACTCAGCGGTCGCAACGCTCATAGTGCCCAACGACTCGATTCGTATTTCCGTCAGCATTCAGTGCGCACCAGGCAGTGTCATCACTTCCCGCGCCAACCGGTCACTGGCAACCGGAATTTCCGCACCAAGCGATCGGTGAACGGCGCGCTATCCAGACGTGCCCACTTCACTGGTGTGGCACAACGAGTCACCTCGAGCCGTCCGCCGGCCGGTATCAGCATTTCACGGCGTCCGTCGCAGAACACCAGCGCGTCGTTGCCACTCGCCTCTATCTCGATTGCCACAGTGGCGTCGGGGCTGGTGACCATTGGCCGACTGAACAGCGCGTGAGCATTGTTGGGTACCACCAGGATCGCTTCGAGGTCCGGCCACAGCACCGGACCGCCCGCGGAGAACGCATAGGCGGTGGATCCCGTGGGCGTTGATACCAACACCCCGTCGCAGCCGAACGTCGACACCGGACGCCCTTCGATTTCGACGACCACCCCGAGCACGCCCAGCCGCGGTCCCTTTTCCAGACTGGCTTCGTTGAGCGCCCACCCCTGATCGATGATGCGCCCGCCTTGGCTCACCACGATGTCGAGCGTCAAGCGCTCCTCCACTCGGTAATCCCGTGCGATGACGTGCTCCAGCACAACGTCGATCGCCTCCGCTTCGGCCTCCGCCAGAAAGCCGATCCGGCCCAGGTTGACACCCAACGCCGGGATACTGGCGGTGCGAGCTAGCTCAGCCGCCCGCAAAAAGGTGCCATCACCGCCGAGAACCAGCACCAGTTCGCATCCCTGGGCAGCGTGCGGGTCAGCGTCGACCACCTCGATGTCGACACCCACTGCCCGCATATCGTCGGGAGCAAGATGCAGCGATCCCCTATCGACCGCCTCAGCGGATAGCACTCGAAGGGCAATTCCATTGTCGCCCAAAACTTTCTCTACACACCGAGCCGTCTTGGTCGCTTCGTCACGTCCGGTGTGCACAATCAACAGCACGGTCCGTTGCACCCTTTTTTGAGGAGTCACTGCGGACCTTTCGCGATAGCCCGGTGCACGGCTGCCTCCAGTCCATCAGCCGTGAGCCCCCGATCAGTCTGAGTGCGCAACCGCAGGAAGTATTCGACATTGCCCGACAGACCCGGTAACAGGCTGGCAGTCACATCTATAGTGCGCCATCCGAGATCTGTCGCGTAGCGCGCGATGGCCAACACCGAATCTGCCCGTAACCGCAGGTCGCGAACCACCCCACCGGGACCAACCTGGCCCTTGCCCACCTCAAACTGCGGCTTCACCATGGAAACGATATCCGCGCTCGGTAATGCGCATCCAGCCAGCGCCGGCAACACGATAGTTAAGGAGATGAATGACAGGTCAGCCACCACCAAATCAACCGGCCCACCGATCAGCTTGGGTGACAGGTCACGAGCGTTAGTCCGTTCGACGACGATCACGCGCGGATCGCAGCGCACCGACCAGGCCAGCTGGCCATACCCCACATCCACGGCTATCACCTCGGTGGCCCCGCGATCCAGCAGTACTTCAGTGAATCCGCCCGTGGACGCACCAGCATCAAGGCAGCGGCGCCCTACGACCGAGATCCCGAAGGTGTCGAGCGCACCCATGAGTTTGTGCGCTCCGCGCGACACCCAACTGCGTGCACCGTCGTCAGCGACGGTCAGCGTCGCGGTAACAGCGACGGCAGTGCCCGGCTTGACCGCCGGCAGACCGTCAATGCTCACCTTGCCAGCACTGACCAGTTCCGCAGCTTGCTCACGGGATCGCGCAAGACCACGCCGGACCAGCTCAACGTCAACGCGGGCACGCCGGATCACGATGCACTCAGCCCTTCTCCACCGACTCTAAGGCCTGCAGCAGCAAGTCATGCGCCTCAGAAAAACGGAGCGCTATCTCTCCGAGATGAGCAAGAAACGAGCCGCCTGTTAAGTCTTCCAAGCCGGCAGAGTCAGGCAGCTGGGTAAGCATAGCATCGATTTTGGCGCGAATCTGATCAGGGTCGATAGTCATTGCGTTCCTACGCTAGCTCGACGGTGATGATCCGTTGCGCTCGGCTGCGCCGCGCTTACGATCACCACACGTCGTAGGCGAATCGTATTGTACCAGGCACCAGCGTTGCAGCGCTTCGCGGGCCCAAGCGTCGCCGGCCTCGATGCACAACGGCCGTCCCTGCAATTGCGCATCCCATACCGCGCTGGCGGTAGCGCGAACTATGGAGAGCCCGTCGACATCCCAGCCGTCATCATTGCGGCTGACTGTTACTGACCTATCGCCAATGCTTACGCGCCAGGCCGGTTGCGGCCCCACCGCAAGCAATTCTCGAACCTGGTGCAGCGAGCGCAAGTCGTGGCCTATGTAGGTGGGCCTATGAGCAGGCTCAGCATACACTACGTCCCGCGCGGTGCTGACCCCGGTGAGCACCATCAGGCTGGGTAACCCCGCGGCGTTAGCACCCTCTATGTCGGTGTCCAACCTATCGCCGATTACCAACGGCGCGCGGAAATTACCTCGGGCCACCGCGTCTGTCAGCAGTCTGGGCGCTGGTTTGCCCGCTACCCGGGGCTCCACACCAGTGGCCGTTCTCAGGGCGGCCGCCATGGAGCCGTTACCGGGCAACAGACCTCGCTCGGTAGGCAGAGTAGGATCGATGTTGGCCGCCACCCATCGGGCGCCGGCCCGGATCGCTAACGCAGCCTCAGCAAGATCGGACCAACCGGTGGTAGGCGAATGTCCCTGGACAACGGCAACGGGCTTGTCCTCCCACCGTCGGACGGCACGCAGTCCGACGGTGACAATTTCGTTTGCCAGCGACTCGGTGCCCACAATCAACACCGGCGAACCCGGCGATAATTCTTCGGCGAGCAGGTGAGCCGCGCTCTGGGCACTGGTCACCACGTCGTTGCCGGTGGCGGTGAAGCCGAGTTCGCGCAACTGCGCCGCGACCTCATCAGCACTGCGGGACGCATTGTTGGTGACGAACAACGTGGGGCTCGCCACTTCATCCAACGACTGCACCGCACCGTCAGTGGGCTGACTGCCATGAAACACGGTGCCGTCCAGATCTATAAGCAAGCAGTCATGTTCCTGCGCAATACTTTTCATTCCCATAAGCTCGTTCCCCATCCTAGCTCGCTAATCTGATCTTCGGCGTCGGTAACGCCGTCGACATCCGCGATGGCGGACCGCAGGAACCAATGCATCGCTTCGTCACCGCGGCAGAGCGCTAGCAGCGTGTCGACGTAGGCGTAAAACAACCGCGCAGCCGTGATGCCGACGCGGCCCAGATCCAGCTGCGATGTCGACAACACCGTCAACGCGTACTCGAGCTGCCCGAGGTCAGCTCGCACACCGGCAACGACGATGCATAACTCGTCAGTGTCATCGTCGCTGATCTGGGCAGCTTCGGATTCCACGCTAACTCGATCGCCCACTGCGGACAGTCAAGTCCAAGTTCGCAATCGCCGATCAACGCAAGCAAAGCAAATTGGCTGCCCATTTTGAGGGCAGCGCACAATTCAGTCAATGCATGGACCCAATCGGCACACCGGTAGGCGGCGATTCCCACGGCCTCGCGAATCGCGACGATCCTGCTGACGCAGGCCCAGGTCGCGTGAGCGTAGCTTAACGCGGCTTCCGGGTCGTCGTCGATCAGCTCACCGACAGCGACCAAGCGGCGGACCAAAATGCTCAGTTCGCGACGAATCTCGGGCGCCAGTTGCCTAGCGTCCATACCAGGCGGTAACATGAAAGCGCCCTCGGATACACGTTCCCCGCCGGGGGCGGTGCTTTGCGGTTGGGCTGGACGTGTACAGCTCGGGCCTGACCAGAGAATCTGGCGCTCGCCGGGTGACCTGCCCCACTGCTCGCCGCCAGACTCCGAGCGCCGTCGTCGCGCACCACTGCGACCATACCTGTCGTCGACCACTCGTGTCGTTCACCTCAATCGCTGGTGGTACTTTGCCCTAGAGGTTACAGGCACGCACGAGAGCCTCACAATTTCACGGAGTTTACCACAACTGTGCACATGTATTGGGCCAGATTTGCCGCTGAGCATCAGCAGTCCCAATGTGTTTAGCCTGATTTCGCTGGAATTAATTGCATTCGTAAGAGCCGTGAAGAGTGCATCGCCCATCATGTCCACGTGTATTTGGTATCGCTAAGCTGGCAGCCATCGCTGTCACACCTGTGAACACCGTGAACACCGCCACGAAACAAGTGGACATCGCCGGTGTGCCTACGCGAAAGATTCATTTGTAACCGATTGATTTCGCTACTATTTCTGATTTTTCAGCAGCTAGTGGAAACGGTTCGGCGGTTTTTTGGTTTGTTCGGGAGTTGGGGTGTTAGGTGATTGGTGTGGCGACTGGGGTGATGGGGTCGTGTTGTTGAGCTAAGACGGGGTCCAGTAGGCAGATGGTGCGGGTTCTTACGCCATGTGGACCTATTTACTGGGGAGTTGTGTGGCTGATCTTATGTCGTTTCCTGCTGCTGTCTATACGATCGTGCGTAGGTTGGAGTTGGGGGACGATTACCGGCGCGACTATTGATGGCGATGTCATGGTGTTGTTTTGTGGCCTTCTCGATGGTGGCCAGCGTTGTTGTCTGGGTTGTGGTGGTGAGGAGAGGGGATTTACCGCGATAGCGTTGTGCGTAAGGTGACTGATGTGCCCGTTGTCGGGTATCCGTTGCGGGTGTGGGTATCTCGCGGTACTGCTGCCTAGTTAGTGACTGTGATCGGGAAGTGTTTATCCACAACATCTCCTGGCTCGTCGGATCGGGCTGGTTAACTACGCTGTGGTGTGTGCGCTGCATTTTGCGGCCACTCATGATCAACCGCACCCCCAACAGGCCCACCAAAGCTATCAACGGCTTCCTAGGAGCCCTATGTCGAAACGTCCTCGAATTCCCCAACCTCGCCTACTACTGAATCCTATCCCTACCACACTGCGGCAACCTCACCCAACAAATCGACGCACTCTAAACCGGAA
>NZ_QAYL01000032.1 GCF_003408705.1 Mycobacterium uberis | reverse complement strand
TGTGCGGGGGTTGGGGTAGCGACTCGCAGCACACTGTCTGGCGGGGGGTTGCGCTGGTCTTCATCAAAATGAGGTGAAGGCTAGCGCATGTACCGTAAGGGGCGACGGTCTTGCATCACGACATCACCATGGTCACACTGGCTAGACTCTCCCCAGATAAGAACAGACCAAAACCTCGCTTCAACACCACCAACCAACAACACAAAACAACACAAAACAACCTTAGACGTCGTAATATAGCGCGAACTCGTACGGATGCGGTCGAACGTTGACTGGTTCGATTTCGTTCTCGCGCTTGAAGTTGATCCACGTCTCGATCAAGTCGGACGTGAACACGTTTCCCTCGGTGAGGTATTCGTGGTCTTCTTCTAGCCGGTCGATTACAGCAGCCAGCTGGGTGGGGGCCTGTGGAATGTTCGAGGCCTCCTCCGGCGGCAGTTCGTAGAGGTCTTTGTCGACTGGTGCCTGCGGCTCTATCTTGTTCCTGATGCCGTCCAGGCCCGCCATTAGCATGGCGGAAAACGCCAAGTAAGGGTTGCCTGATGCGTCGGGGCAGCGGAACTCTAGTCGTTTGGCCTTCGGGTTGCTGCCGGTGATCGGGATACGCACACATGCCGACCGGTTACGTTGACTGTAGACCAGGTTGATCGGGGCCTCATAGCCGGGAACCAATCGCTTGTAGGAGTTCACCGTTGGGTTGGTGAACGCCAGCAGCGACGGCGCGTGGTGCAGTAAACCGCCAATGTAGTGGCGCGCAGTGTCCGACAAACCGGCGTAGCCGGTCTCATCGTACATCAGCGGGATGTCGTCTTTCCACAGCGACTGGTGGGTGTGCATGCCGGAGCCGTTGTCACCGAACAGCGGTTTGGGCATGAAGGTGACTGTCTTGCCGTTCTGCCATGCGGTATTTTTAACTATATATTTGTATAATTGCATGTCGTCGGCCGCATACAGCAGTGTGTTGAACTGGTAGTTGATCTCAGTCTGCCCACCGGTGCCCACCTCGTGGTGGCCTTTTTCTAAAACGAAGCCGACGTTGATCAGGTTGGTAAGCATCTTGTCGCGCAAGTCGACGTACTGGTCGTTGGGTGCCACCGGGAAGTATCCGCCCTTGTGGCGGACCTTGTAGCCACGGTTGGGGCTGCCGTCGGCCTCGGTTGCTGCGCCGGTGTTCCACCACCCCGAGATGGCATCGACTTCGTAGAACGAACCATTCGAGCGTGAGTCGAAACTCACCGAGTCGAAGATGTAAAACTCGGCCTCGGCGCCGAAATATGCGGTGTCAGCGACACCGGTGCTAGTCAAATAGTTCTGGGCCTTGCGGGCAACGTTGCGCGGGTCGCGCGAGTACGGTTCGAGGGTGAATGGATCATGGACGAAGAAGTTGACGTTCAACGTCTTGGCCTCACGGAACGGATCGATGCACGCTGTGTCCGGATCGGGGAGCAGCAGCATGTCGGATTCGTGTATCGACTGGAACCCACGAATTGACGAACCGTCAAAGGCCAGCCCGTCCTCGAACACGCTCTTATCGAAGGCCGAAGCCGGAATAGTGAAGTGCTGCATCATGCCGGGAAGATCACAGAACCGAACGTCGACAAATTCGACGTTCTCGTCTTTGGCGAGTTTGAGGATGTCGTTGGGCGTCTTTTCTGTCACAGAATGCTCCTTTACTTCCCTGATCCGCGGCCTGACGTTATGGAGCCGATATTGCTGGTCAGTTACCCTCGTATTGCGTCGAGGTTACTTGACCGTGCCGTCTGCAACTGAGGCCGGGTTGCCCGCGGATTCTACTGTGGGGCAATGGACCGCAAGGTCGTGTCTGGTCTGCCGCGGAGGCGTAGCGATTCGTAGCAGTCCTACCTCGAGAAGATGCCTGCAACAGGCTAGCCGGGGTCGAGTCGGGTTATCAGATCGACCGAGATGGACCCCCGGCACTACGCTTCGCGTATTCTGGCTTGGCTCTGAGCTTGCCAGAGCGCGGCCCGGGATCGTTGACCTTGATGAGGGCGCCGGTTGGCCGCGCTTTTGGCCGACTGGCTGATCCGCTATGGCTTGACGTTGCTGGCTCTGGGACTCGGCACTATCTCTGTTGGGATGTTGTTGACCGTGGTTTTGGTCATCTGGTTCGTAGTCGGCGTGGTGGCTGCTCATCGGAAATGGTTATCCCGCCGTTATTCACCGACGCGGATGGATGCGGGTTGCATGATATCGGGCAACTGGTCTCGCGGTGGTGAGAAGCTAGGTTTACTAAGTTTACGAGTGGCGGTTATTTGCGGCGCACTGTCCGCTGCAAGCCGCGCATCTTGAAGGCGTTGGGCAGTGGTCCCTTTGGCCGCAGACTCGCACCAGCTCGCGATCCTAGCGCGGCCAGCCGCGACTCCAGCGCGTAGATTTGCTTGACGCTGATGTTGGTGGGTAAGCGGGCAAGATGGCGCTCCAACTTGGCCAGTGGAACTTCGCCGTTGCCGTTGCCGACGATAATATCGTAGATCGGCACGTCGCCGACCAATCGTGCGGTGCGCTTCTTCTCCTGCGCTAGCAGCGGCTTGACCCGGGTCGCCGATCCCTCGGCGACGAAGATAACACCAGGCCGGCCGATCACCCGATGCACAGCGTCAAAGTGGCCGGTAGCCGCCACACCCGGGCTCACCCGCCACTTGCCACTCAGGTTGTCCAAGGCCCACGCCGCCGCGCCAGTTTGGCCCTCGGCTTTGTGGTAGACCGATCGCTGGGCTCGGCGGCCAAAGATGATGAACGCCACCAACGCGCCGAGCACCACGCCGAGCAGGATCAAGGTGATCATGGTCAATCCGCCGGCCAGCACCCCCGCCGTTACCGAGGTGCCCACGATCAATACGAAGGCACTAATCATATACGGCAGCAGTCGCTTGTCCTCTGTGCGTTGAATTGTGAACGCTTGCCGCAGTTGGAGGCGGCGTTGTCGAGACGCAGCCTTGCGGACAGCCTTAGCCTCCGCTCTTGAGGCCTTGTTCGCAGCGGCATTTCGGGGTTTAGCCATAGTTATCAAGAATACGTAGGTGCAATTTAACGGGATGCCGAAGAACCCGAGGTCTGGGTGTCTGCCGCTTGCTCGTAGAGCCGACTGGCGCGGTAAGATGACCGCACCAGTGGCCCAGCCAACACGCCCGAGAAACCCAAGCCTTCGGCATATTGAGCGTACTCGACGAACTCCTCAGGCCTGACCCAGCGCTCGACTGGGTGGTGGCGTGTCGACGGACGTAGATATTGGGTGATGGTGACGATGTCACAGCCGGTGTCGTACAACTCATCTAGGGTAGCTCGCACCTCGTCGGGAGTTTCCCCTAGGCCGAGAATCAGGTTGCTCTTAGTGACCAGACCTGCCTTGCGTGCTGCGGTGAGCACATTCAAACTACGCTGGTAGGTGAAAGCAGGTCGAATTCGTTTAAAGATGCGAGGCACGGTTTCGACGTTGTGCGCCAACACTTGCGGGCGGGACTCGAAGATTTTCTCTAGCTGTGCGGGCTGCCCATTAAAGTCCGGAATCAACAGTTCGACGCAGGTCGACTGGTTGAGCTCGTTAATGGCTCGCACGGTCTCGGCGTACAGCCAGGCTCCGCCGTCGGGCAAGTCGTCGCGGGCGACCCCAGTGACGGTGGCATATTGCAGTCCCATTGCTTGCACGCTCTCGGCTACCCGCCGGGGCTCGTCGCGGTCCAATGCAGCCGGCTTCCCGGTGTCGATCTGGCAGAAGTCACACCGGCGAGTGCACTGATCACCACCGATCAGAAAGGTAGCTTCTCGGTCTTCCCAGCATTCGAAGATGTTGGGACAACTGGCCTCTTCGCAGACCGTGTGCAGACTTTCTCGCCGGACCAGGCTTTTTAGAGCAATATACTCCGGTCCTATCCGGGTCCGAGTTTTGATCCACGGTGGCTTGCGTTCGATCGGGATCTGTGCGTTGCGCATTTCCAAGCGCCGTAAGCGGCGGCCTTCGGGCGCAACAGTCACGGTGTCGATGCTACGCGGGCAGAGGTGAGTTGCGGGGTTGGGTCCAACCTACCGTCCAGGGCGTCGCAGATGGCTGAGGCGACCGCTGACCGGACGTCGTCGACGGTAACCGTGCGTTCGAGTTCGGCAGACAACGATGTCACCCCGGCGTCGCTGATGCCGCATGGCACGATGGCGCGGAACGCGTTCAGATCACACTGGCAATTAAGCGCGAACCCGTGCATGGCCGTCGCCCGTGACACTCGTACACCGATGGCGGCGATCTTGCGCGCGGATTGACCGGCGTTGGCCGGCACCCAGACCCCGGACCGGCCGTCGACTCGGCTGGTGTTCAGGCCCAGCCCGGCGCACACCGTAATTAGTGATTCCTCTAGGCGCCGAACGTAGTCGACCACATCAAGCGGCTCGGCAAGCCCGATAATGGGGTAGCCGACTAACTGCCCCGGGCCGTGCCAGGTGATCTTGCCTCCGCGGTCGGTGTCTACCACGGGAGCGCCGTGCAGCGATGAGTTTGGTCGTTCATGTGGCCGGGTGAGCCGTCCGGCAGTGTAGACCGGCGAGTGCTGCAGTAGCAGCAGCGTGTCGGGCCCGCCAGCGATCCTGACGTCGGCCAAGTCGCGCTGCAGCTGCCAGGCGATGTGGTAGTCGACGGTGCCTAGTTGGTGGACGTTGATGGCGCTCGGGATCGACCGGATGGAGGTCATGGTCGCGAGAGTACCCGGGTGATCGTCATGGTCGGTTCACACGTCAACGGTTGACTCAGCAGTATCAAACCCAAGTCTTTTGAGTTCCTCAGGGGGTCAAGTGAGTTTGGTGGGTTTTATGCTGGAATTGATAGGCCAATGCATTGGTGCGCTTGGCGACTTCTGTTTTGCCGGTACGTCTTACTTTTTGTTCCCTTTTCTGGTGCTGTGAGTACCGTATTATTGGTGGCGTTGAAAGGGCATCCACAGCAGTGGATGGCCGGCTTTTAGTTGAGTCTGTATGAGTTCTGGCCTGTTCGACCCCGGTGGCTAGTTCTGTAAAATCGATCTGAGAATCCTGGTCAGTGTCCCACATTTGCAACGATTCTCGAGCAGCGGTCATCAACATGGCAGCATGGTGTTGGCCGTCGCGAAATTGGAAGACTACGTTGCGGCGCTTGACAATTGAGGAGCGGATCTTGCTCGCTTGTTGCAGAGGGTCGGTAGGACCGTCGCTACAGGCTTTCGGGGTGAATGAGCCAGCAGCTTGGGGTCTAGGTGGTCTTTTAGTGTGTTTGGAATAGTAGAAGCATAGCCCCCAGACGTTGCGGGTCGATTCCATCACCATACGCAAGCTGTCCTGCTTGCCCAGTCCTGTTTGTTTCCTGCGGGGGCTACACGAACGTCTCATCTGAGCGAGTCAACGATGCTTGATGGCTGTCCTCAAGCATCTTGTTGAGTGTTGTGTGGTTTTGTTTTATGTGGGGTGTGGTGGTGTGGGTTGTGGTGTGGGTCGATGGGTTG
>NZ_QAYL01000031.1 GCF_003408705.1 Mycobacterium uberis | reverse complement strand
ACCACACAGCTGACGTCCGGCAAGCCGAGTGTTTGAACTACGGTGGGCCGGCCCCACCCCACACCGACAACCCAGCTCCATATCTAAATTTTGGCAAGAATTTGGCCCTGAGCTGGTCATCCCCTAGACTCTGGGGGTTGCCTTGGGCAGACCTCGGTCGACACGTGCAAGCGACGAGCCTGCAAGGTGGCCCCGCGTGCCCTTCGGCGGCAAAGATTGCGCACGTCGGGTTTTTGTGGGTTCTTCCTGCCGTGCATACGTGAACCAGGTCAGGAGATCGGGTGATTCAGCAGGAATCGCGGCTGAAGGTGGCCGACAATACCGGCGCCAAGGAGATCTTGTGCATCCGGGTACTCGGCGGCTCGTCTCGACGCTACGCCGGTATCGGTGATGTCATCGTTGCTACCGTCAAGGACGCCATTCCTGGTGGCAACGTCAAGCGTGGGGATGTTGTCAAAGCCGTCGTGGTACGCACCGCCAAGGAGCACAGGCGTCCTGACGGCAGCTATATCAAGTTCGATGAGAATGCAGCGGTGATCATAAAGCCGGACAACGAACCGCGCGGGACTCGTATCTTCGGGCCGGTCGGCCGCGAACTTCGTGAGAAGCGGTTCATGAAAATCATCTCGCTGGCCCCGGAGGTGCTGTAGATGAAGGTTCATAAGGGCGATACCGTTCTGGTTATCTCGGGGAGGGACAAAGGTGCCAAAGGCAAGGTGCTGAGGGCTTACCCGAGCCGTAGCCGGGTGCTGGTCGAGGGCGTCAATCGGATCAAGAAGCACACCGCGATTTCGACCAACCAGCGTGGAGCCCAGTCTGGTGGAATTGTCACCCAGGAAGCCCCAATCCACGTCTCCAACGTGCTGGTGGTCGATTCGGACGGCAAGCCCACCCGTATCGGCTACCGGGTAGACGAGGAGACCGGCAAGCGAGTGCGTATCTCCAAGCGCAATGGCAGGGACATCTGATGAGCACTGTAGAAAAGATGCAGCCGCGCCTTAAACAGCGTTACCACAACGAGACCCGGGATTTGTTGAAAAAGCAGTTCAGCTATGGCAATGTGATGCAGATCCCGGCCGTGATAAAGGTCGTTGTCAACATGGGCGTCGGTGAAGCAGCCCGAGACGCCAAGCTGATCAACGGTGCAGTCAGCGACTTGGCGCTGATCACCGGGCAGAAACCCGAGATCCGTAAGGCGCGGAAGTCGATCGCGCAATTCAAATTGCGCGAGGGCATGCCGATCGGTGTTCGGGCAACTTTGCGTGGTGACCGGATGTGGGAGTTCCTCGACCGCCTCACGTCGATTGCGCTTCCACGTATTCGTGACTTCCGGGGGCTTTCACCCAAGCAATTCGATGGCGTCGGCAACTACGCCTTCGGACTGGCCGAGCAGTCGGTGTTCCACGAGATCGATGTAGACAAGATCGACCGGGTTCGCGGCATGGACATCAACGTCGTCACTTCGGCGACGACCGACGATGAAGGACGAGCGCTGTTGCGGGCCCTCGGCTTTCCGTTCAAGGAGAACTGAGTACATGGCGAAAAAAGCACTGGTCAACAAGGCTGCACGCAAGCCGAAGTTCGCGGTGCGCGGTTACACGCGTTGCAGCAAATGTGGTCGCCCACGTGCGGTGTTCCGCAAGTTCGGGCTGTGCAGGATCTGCCTGCGCGAGATGGCGCATGCCGGCGAGTTGCCCGGTGTGCAGAAGAGCAGTTGGTAACAGGTACACAGGGACTAGAACACCATGACCATGACGGACCCGATCGCAGACTTCTTGACACGTCTACGCAATGCTAATTCGGCGTATCACGATGAAGTGACTTTGCCGCACTCCAAGATCAAGGCCAATATCGCCCAGATCCTTAAGAACGAGGGATACATCAGCGACTTTCGCACCGAAGACGCTCGGGTTGGCAAGTCATTGGTTATCCAACTTAAGTACGGGCCAAGCCGGGAACGCAGCATCGCTGGTTTGCGTCGGGTATCCAAGCCGGGGTTGCGAGTGTATGCGAAATCGACCAATTTGCCGCGGGTATTGGGTGGGTTGGGCGTGGCTATAATCTCGACCTCCTTGGGCCTGCTAACCGACCGTCAGGCGGCCAGACAGGGTGTGGGCGGTGAAGTCCTCGCTTATGTGTGGTAGCCGGAGAGCAGGAGTAAGCGATCATGTCACGTATTGGTAAGCAGCCGATTCCGGTCCCCGCCGGAGTCGACGTCACGATCGACGGTCAGAACGTATCGGTAAAGGGACCTAAGGGCACCTTGGATTTGACGGTCGCCGAGCCGATCACACTGGCGCGCAACTCCGACGGTGCCATCGTGGTCACCCGTCCTGATGATGAGCGGCGCACCCGCTCACTACACGGGCTGTCGCGTACTTTGGTGTCTAACCTGGTTATCGGTGTGACGCGGGGTTACACCGCCAACATGGAGGTCTTTGGTGTGGGCTACCGGGTTCAGCTCAAGGGCTCCAATTTGGAGTTCGCGCTGGGGTATAGCCATCCGGTGGTGATCGAAGTTCCCGAGGGCATCACGTTCGCGGTTCAGTCACCGACAAAGTTCACCATCACGGGGATTGACAAGCAGAAGGTTGGTCAGATCTCGGCGAATATCCGCCGTCTGCGCCGCCCCGATCCGTACAAGGGTAAGGGTGTGCGTTACGAGGGTGAGCAAATCCACCGCAAGGTGGGAAAGACAGGTAAGTAATCATGGCGCAATCAGTTTCTGAGGCCCGACGAGTTGCTCGGCTGAGTAGACACGCACGACTGCGCAAGAAAGTGTCGGGCACTCCGGAGTGCCCCCGGTTGGTGGTGAGTCGTTCCGCGCGGCACATTCATGTGCAACTGGTTAACGACGTCACCGGCACTACGGTGGCCGCCGCGTCATCAATCGAGGCTGATGTGCGCGGTCTGCAAGGTGACAAGAAAGCCCGCAGTGTGCGGGTCGGTCAATTGATCGCTGAACGTGCCAAGGCTGTCGGCATTGACACGGTGGTATTCGACCGTGGTGGGTACACCTACGGTGGACGGATCGCGGCGCTGGCTGATGCCGCACGTGAGAGCGGATTGAGCTTCTGAATGACAAATAAGACTGGAAGGACCGCATAATGGCGGAGCAGCCAGCTGGCGGGCTAGGTGATAGCCGCGAAGGCCGTGGCCGGCGCGAGGGAGGTGGCCGTGGTGGTCGTGATCGGGACCGTGACGGTGAGAAGAGCAACTACTTGGAGCGGGTCGTTGCCATCAACCGTGTCTCCAAGGTGGTCAAGGGTGGTCGGCGATTCAGTTTCACCGCTTTGGTCATCGTAGGTGATGGTCACGGCTTAGTTGGTGTTGGTTACGGCAAGGCCAAGGAAGTTCCCGCCGCAATTGCCAAGGGGGTCGAAGAGGCACGCAAAGGCTTCTTCCGGGTGCCGTTGATCGGCGGCACTATTACTCATCCGGTGCAAGGCGAAGCGGCGGCGGGCGTGGTGCTGTTACGCCCTGCCAGCCCGGGTACCGGTGTGATCGCCGGTGGTGCGGCACGGGCGGTGTTGGAATGCGCCGGGGTGCACGACATCTTGGCGAAATCGTTGGGCAGCGACAACGCGATCAACGTGGTGCATGCCACCGTGGCCGCGCTCAAGCTGTTGCAGCGTCCGGAGGCGGTGGCGGCTCGGCGCGGCCTGCCCATCGAAGATGTCGCCCCGGCTGGGATGCTGAAGGCGCGGCGGGAGAGTGAAACGCTGGCCGCCAGCGCAGCGCGTGTGGGAACGGTATAACCATGGCATACTTGAAGATCACCCAGGTACATAGCAAGATTGGGGCACGGTGGAAACAGCGGGAAAGTCTGCGCACTCTGGGCCTGCGGAGAATTCGGCATTCGGTGATTCGTGAGGACAACGCAGCCACCCGTGGGTTGATTGCGGTGGTACGCCACCTCGTCGAGGTGGAGGAGGCCAAGTGACCATTAAATTGCACGACTTGCGCCCCGCGCACGGGTCGAAAACCCCACGTACCCGGGTCGGCCGTGGTGCGGGCTCGAAGGGCAAGACTGCCGGCCGCGGTACCAAGGGCACTAGGGCCCGCAAGCAGGTGCCGGTGACCTTTGAGGGCGGGCAGATGCCGATCCATATGCGGCTGCCTAAGTTCAAGGGATTCCGGAATCGATTCCGCGCAGAATGCGAGATCGTCAATGTCGGTGACATCAACCGGTTGTTTCCTAAGGGCGGTGCAATCGGCGTGGACGATTTGGTGGCCAAAGGGGCGGTTCGGAAGAACTCGTTGGTTAAGGTTCTAGGGGACGGCAAGTTGACCGTCAAAGTTAACCTGTCCGCACACAGATTTAGCGGCAGGGCGCGCGACAAAATCACCGCCGCAGGCGGCTCCATTATCGAGCTGTAGTCAGACCATCCCCCCACCTGTACGGCGGGGGTTCACCGTGTATCGGTACGCTGCAAACATGTTCGTCTTTTTGCCCCTTCTTCCTGGTATCGACGACGTGCGTGCTCTGTTCAACCGGGTTAACACGGCCCGTCACCATGGCATACCGAACGGTTGCGTGCTCGAAGTTAACTTGCGGTCGATGCCCCCAGAAACTACCAGCTTTGACCCTTTTGCATTTATCGCCGGGGATGGTCGACCGATCGCCCTGCGTGAGGCTGTCGCCGCGATTTACCGCGCCGCCGACGACCCCCGGGTCGCCGGCATGATTGCCCGCGTTCAGCTGGGTGCGTCGCCGCCGGCGGCAGTGCAGGAACTGCGCGAGGCCGTCGTCACCTTCAGCGCGGTCAAGCCGTCACTGGCCTGGGCCGAGACCTATCCGGGCACGTTGTCCTACTATCTGGCTTCTGCCTTTGGTGAGGTCTGGATGCAGCCGTCGGGAAGTGTCGGGCTGATTGGCTTCGCGAGCAATGCTACGTTTCTACGGGACGCGCTGGCCAAGGCAGGAATCGAGGCACAGTTTGTCGCACGGGGTGAATACAAGTCGGCAGCAAATCTTTTCACCGAAGGTGGCTTTACCGATGCCCACCGCGAGGCGGTCAGCCGGATGCTGGCAAGCCTGCAAGACCAGGTGTGGCAGGGGATCGCTGAATCACGCAAGCTCGATCCCGCAGCGCTCAATCCGTTGGCCGACCGGGCTCCTCTGTTACGCGATGACGCGATCGCCTCCGGTTTGGTCGACCGGATAGGATTCCGCGATGAAGCTTATGTCCGAATAGCGGAACTAGTTGGTGCCGAAGGTATTACGCCAAAGTCGAGTGAGTCGACGACGAGTCTGGACACTGACAGCGGTCCACCGCGGCTATACTTGTCGCGCTATGTCGGTGCGATCCGGTCCCGGTTGGTACCACCCATGCCGTCGATTCCTGGCCGCCGATCTAAGTCAGCGATAGCCGTGGTCACCTTGGAAGGCGCGATTGTTAATGGACGCGGTGGACCGCAATTTCTGCCGTTTGGCACCTCTACCGGTGGTGGCGACACCATTGCGGCGGCACTGCGTGAGGCCGCTGTTGATGATTCGGTGTCTGCAATTGTGCTCCGAGTGAACAGCCCAGGCGGCTCAGTCACCGCATCTGAAACTATCTGGCGTGAGGTGAAACGAGCCCGCGATCGCAGCAAGCCGGTGGTGGTGTCCATGGGTGCGGTCGCCGCCTCCGGCGGCTACTACGTCTCGGCGGGCGCCGACGCGATTGTGGCTAATCCGGGTACAATCACCGGTTCGATTGGTGTGATCACCGGGAAGTTGGTGATTCGGGATCTGAAAGTTCGATTGGGCGTCGGATCAGATACGTTGCGCACCAATGCCAATGCCGATGCATGGTCAGTTGATGCGCCGTTCACGCCGGAACAGCACACCCATCGAGAGGCCGAGGCAGACTTGTTCTACTCCGATTTCCTGCAACGCGTCGCCGAAGGCCGCGGTATGACCATCGATGCAGTGGATGATGTTGCGCGAGGACGGATCTGGACCGGCGCCGACGCGTTCGAACGCGGCCTGGTTGATGAACTTGGCGGCTTTCGAACCGCGGTGCGCCGCGCCAAGGTCCTGGCCGGTCTGGATGCTGACGCCGACGTCCGCCTCATCAGTTATCCTGGCTCGTCGTTGTTGGACATGGTGCGACCCCGTGCGTCGTCGCAACCCGGCGCTGCGTCACTGCCTGACGCGGTGGCCGCGCTGCTGGGCCGCTCGGTTGCCGAGGTTCTTGAACACATCGAGCAGGTGCTAAGCGGTGTCAACGTGTTGTGGCTGGGGGAGTCGCGTTGGTGAGAGCCGCAGCGACGTAGCTTATTTCGCAGAAATGGTTAGTCGGAGGGCAGAGCGACTATCTGCGGCGCCTGGCCAAGCGGAATTACCCTCGACGACAGCTGAGCCCACACCTCACGTGCGTAAGTGTTCATTGCTTTCGCGTTCCGCGACCTTAGAACACCTAATATTTTTCGAGGGCAGCGATCTCCGGGGCATTTATTCCGAACTTGTCCATGGCTTCCTGCACCTTCTTGTGGTGAGCGGTGATATCTGCCGAAGGCACCAAGTTCGTATGCATTCGTGTATTAGGCGTCTGCGATGTCCTGGGCCGTTTTGGCGGTCAGTTTGGCACGGTTGGTAGGCGGTTCACAGCCATGCCCAACGTTGGATGGCTGTTTCCTCCATCCAGTTCGCCGACTCGCCTGCTCGTCCATTTTGTAGCTGCCCATCTCACCCATTGAAGTGTTGTAGTTGCTCAAGTCGGACTACTTCTTACAGGAGTTCAGCATCGACTCAAGAACCTTGACCATATATATATGTATATATGGCGTTGAGAATATCATCCGGTGTTACCGTTGTGAACGGTGCTGATAACTCTGGTGGTGTTGGAAATACTTTTCTTCTCTTTGTTTTCCTTCAGTAAGGTTAGTCGGTCAACCTAAGTTTTCGAGGTTGTCGACCGCAACGTCCGAATAGGTAGCGCTGGCCTTCTGCAAGACATCTGCATACGGTTGAATAATCTCCGCGTATTGAGCGCTGAAGGTCCTGAGATTTCTGTGCTTGCCGGTAGAGGTAATTCGCTGCCAACAGCGATATTCGATCGGTAGCTGCAGTCGCAAAAGTGGTTATAATTGCTGCTACGGTACTGCTGTCATCTAACCGATCCGCTAAGCTGTCCACCTCAAGCGTGTTGCCTTCAACTTCTCGGGGCCTATCGTCGCAAACGATATGTAAACTCCGCTCTTTCAACGTACCCGAGCAAAACGCACGGGTACGGTCAATTAGCGGTCCCTGTGTTGTCACCACCGCAGGTGTCTGCGGTGGTGAGGGTTGTGTGCATCAAGGTGGTGTTTCTTTGTGTTAAGTGGTGGTGTTGGTGTCGTTGCGGAGCGGTCGGTAGATGGTGTCGGAGAGTTGTTGTTTGAGGTAGTACATTGTTTCGTTGTGGTTTTTGCTGCTCGCGGGTTTGCGTAGGTAGTAAGTTTTGCCGCTGGTGTTTCGTCGGATTGGGTGGTAGCCATGATGTGGAGGCACAAGTTGAGTTGGCGGTCGCAGGCTCGGGAAAGCCGGTGATAGACGGCGTTTCTGGA
>NZ_QAYL01000030.1 GCF_003408705.1 Mycobacterium uberis | reverse complement strand
GGTATCCCCCGCCTCCGCCGTCTGGTGGTGGGTATCCCCCGCCTCCGCCGTCTGGTGGTGGGTATCCCCCGCCTCCGCCGTCTGGTGGTGGGTATGCGCCGCCTCCACCTGGACCGGTGATCCGCACACTGCCTAAGGAGGCCTATACATCCTGGAGCACCCGGGTACTGGCTTACATCATCGACAACATTCCGGCCGCGGTTGTGCTTGGCGTTGGCATGTTGACTCAGACGCTTACGAAACAAGAGGCGTGTGTCACCGATATCACGCAGTACAACGTCAACCAGTACTGCGCCACCCAGCCCACCGGCATAGGCATGTTGGCGTTCTGGCTCGCATGGCCGGTGGCGATAGCTTACCTGGTCTGGAATTACGGCTACCGCCAGGGCACCACCGGCTCTAGCATCGGCAAGACGGTGATGAAATTCAAAATGGTCAGTGAGATCACTGGACAGCCAATCGGTTTCGGGATGTCGGTGGTGCACCAGCTTGCGCACTTCGTCGATGCAATCATCTGTTACATCGGGTTCTTATTCCCGCTTTGGGACGCCAAACGGCAAACCCTGGCTGACAAGATCATGACGACAGTGTGTCTGCCGATCTGACACAGCGCTGCCACTTGGTACGCTAGCCGGCGCGCCCGTAACCGCTGACCGCAGCGGCCATCGCTTAGGCTGATTGTCGATGAGTGAAGATCACCAGGGGTACCACGGCATCACCGGACTAGCCACTAAAGCTATCCATGTTGGCTATCGCCCGGATCCGGCAACCGGGGCAGTAAACGCGCCGATTTATGCCAGCAGTACGTTTGCCCAAGATGGCGTCGGCGGGTTGCGCGGCGGATTCGAGTACGCTCGCACCAGCAATCCGACTCGCGCCGCCTTAGAGGCATCCTTGGCTGCGGTGGAAGAGGGCGCCTTTGCGCGGGCCTTCAGTTCCGGGATGGCCGCTAGCGACTGCGCCTTGCGGGCAATGCTGCGGCCGGGGGACCACGTGGTCATACCGGATGATGCCTACGGCGGCACCTTTCGGCTGATCGACAAGGTCTTCACTCAGTGGAACATTGACTACACGCCGGTGCCGTTATCTGACTTGGATGCGGTCCGTGCCGCGATCACACCACGGACCCGGTTGATATGGGTGGAAACACCAACCAATCCGTTGCTGTCTATCGCCGATATCAGCGGTATCGGCGAATCAGGCATAAAGCACTCGGCAAAGGTTTTGGTGGATAACACCTTTGCGTCGCCCGCGCTGCAGCAGCCACTTACGCTGGGGGCGGACGTCGTGCTGCACTCGACCACCAAGTACATTGGTGGCCACTCCGACGTGGTGGGCGGTGCGCTAGTCACCAACGACGAAGGGCTAGACCAGGCTTTCGGTTTCCTGCAGAACGGAGCTGGCGCGGTGCCAAGCTCGTTCGACGCGTACCTGACGATGCGTGGCTTGAAGACGTTAGTGTTGCGGATGCAGCGGCATAGCGAAAATGCCATTGCGGTAGCGGAATTCCTGGCCGAGCATCCCTCGGTGTGCGCCGTGCTATATCCCGGCTTGCCCAGCCATCCTGGGCATGAGATTGCCGCACGACAGATGCGCGGCTTCGGCGGTATGGTTTCGTTGCGGATGCAAGCAGGCCGACAAGCTGCTGAGGATCTGTGCGCCCACACCAAGGTGTTTATCTTGGCTGAATCCTTGGGTGGGGTCGAGTCACTCATCGAGCATCCCAGCGCGATGACGCACGCATCGACAGCCGGGTCGAAGTTAGCAGTCCCCGACGACTTGGTGCGGCTTTCGGTCGGTATTGAGGACGTTGACGACCTGCTGGGTGACCTCGAGCAGGCGCTAAGCCAACTGCCCCGACTGTGAAATCGGTGACACGGCACGCCGGACCATTGCAGGATTCACACTCGCGGTAATTATGAGTGGTAAGGCTCAGCGCTGACCAACGTGACTTGCACGGTGTTGCCGTTGGGCACAGTGTAGCTGCGAGTCTCACCCACCTTGGCGTCGATCAGGGCGCCACCCAATGGTGAGTTTGGCGAGTACACCTCAAGCTTGCCGCCGTTAATGCTCTCCTGGCGAGTGGCGATGAGGAATGTCTCGGTATCGGACTTGTTGCCGTTGTAGTAGACTTTGACTACCGAGCCGGGCAGCGCCACGCCGGACTGCTTGGGTGCTTCGCCCACTTTCGCGTTGTTGAGCAGGTCCTGTAGCTGGCGAATGCGCGCTTCCTGCTGGCCCTGCTCCTCGCGGGCAGCGTGATATCCGCCGTTCTCGCGCAGGTCACCTTCTTCGCGGCGGTCGTTAATTTCCGCGGCGATGACCGGACGGTTCGCGATCAACTGGTCGAGCTCGGCTTTGAGTCGGTTATGTGACTCCTGGGTCAACCAGGTCACCTGAGTATCCGTCATTTCGTCGCGCTCCTTAGTATTCTCGGCTCTGCGTATCCGCGTAAGTATTTGATCCCCCGCTGCCCGGGAAGTATCCAGGCCATCCCCGTGTGTCGCTGCCTCGTTCCGTTCACGGCTATCCATGCAGCAATACACGATCCCAGTAGGAACCGTGCATTTACTCATGTTACCACCGCGAAAACAGCTGGTGAGGTCATATTCACCGGTTAGCATTTGTCGTTCAGTGAGGCTGAGCCCAGGTACCTTGGTACATCGGTGCCGCAGCCATAGAGATCGGCCATTACCGGTGGTCGGGCGGATTTCACCGTCGTCATCTGCACTATGGCCGCCTCGGATGGCATGACCGACACCGCAGCCTATCTGTGTCGCTGTCGTTTTAGACTAAACCTGTGCAATGTAATCTACCGGACGGGACTGGTCGGAGCGCGTCACGCTGATTGTCACCGACACCGTCTTGTCATCGATCACTTGGTAGCGGACCAGCGAATCCGCCACGTCACTGGTGCCGAACCGTTGGTAGCTGATGATAGCGACGGCGGTGCCGGCAGTGACGGCCACCACGGCGAGGGCGATGACGCCACGGCGCCGTGATCTGGCGGACAGTCGGGGATGTCAGTAACGGGTCTCGGGCAGTGGGATGGGAGCGTGGTTCATCTGTGCCGCTTTCCCCCTCAACTTTCCTCCGCAAGCGATAGGTTTCCTCACATCAATGTCTTTATATGCTACGCATCGTGGTTGGCGCGGTTCATTGAGCGGCTTGTCGGCCGCTGTACCTCTGGCCGACAAGATGTAGCGATCGAGAAGTGAAATTGTAGGCTCAGGCGGTTGACCGGCGAATGGACAAGGGAGCATGTGAGCGAACTGCGGTTGATGGCGGTACACGCCCACCCTGACGATGAGTCCAGCAAGGGCGCTGCCACTCTCGCCCACTACGCCAACGAGGGCCATCGGGTGTTGGTGGTGACGTTGACCGGCGGCGAGCGCGGTGAGATTCTCAACCCGGCGATGGACCTGCCCGATGTACATGGACATATCGCCGAAATCCGCCGCGACGAGATGGCGAAGGCAGCCGAGATCCTCGGTGTGGAGCACGCGTGGCTGGGCTTCATCGACTCTGGCCTACCCAAGGGCGACTCGCCGCCCCCGCTGCCCGAAGACTGCTTTGCGCTGGTGCCTCTGGAAGTGTGCACCGAGGCGCTGGTGCGAGTTATACGCGAGTTCCGTCCGCACGTGATGACCACCTACGACGAGAATGGCGGCTACCCGCATCCTGACCACATTCGTTGCCACCAGGTTTCGGTCAATGCCTATGAGGCGGCTTGCGATTATCGGCGTTTCCCGGATACCGGCGAACCGTGGACAGTATCCAAACTATACTATAACCACGGTTTTCTGCGGGCGCGGATACAGCTGCTGCACGACGAATTTGTAAAGCATGGTCAAGAAAGCCCGTTTGACGAATGGCTCGCGCAGTGGGATCCTACGCACGACCCGTTTGAGTCCCGGGTTACAACTCGGGTCGAGTGCTCAGAGTATTTCAGCCAGCGAGACGATGCGTTGCGGGCGCACGCTACCCAGATTGACCCCAAAGCCGAGTTTTTCGTCGCGCCGATTTCCTGGCAACAGCGGTTATGGCCGACCGAGGAGTTTGAGTTGGCCCGTTCGCGGGTCCCTATCCGGCTGCCGGAGCACGATTTATTCGCAGGAATCGAGGCAGCCGAGTGAGTCATATCTTTCTTGCCGTGATTGTTGATGGCTCGCCGCAGCACCACGGGCCCGATTTTGGCAAGGCGAGTCCGATGGGCCTGCTGGTTGTCTTGCTGCTGTTGGTCGCCACGTTATTGCTGTTGCAGTCGATGAACCGGCAACTTAAGAGGGTCCCTACATCGTTCGACCCTGAACACCCTGAGCCTGGTCAGGCCGCTGACGAGGGAACTTATCTGGGTGTCGATGTTGGTGAAGAGCCTCTCAGTGCCGGTCGCAACGGATCTGCGCAACCACCGGAACCCGACAAGGACCCCGGCTGATTCGTAGCGGACAAACACCCTGGGCCTGGCGGTTAGCTCGTATTTGCTGCCAGCATGCTGGAAAATCGGTGCATTGGCAGCAGTGGACGCCACGAGCACTAACGGATACGGCCGCACGTGATGTGCCGATTATGTTGCTCGTTGGCTATGCTGTGTGTAACTGAGGTCATGTCATGGCTCATGAATTGTTCGAGAACGACGAAATGGCCGTCACGGTGAACGCGGGATTTATCTGTGTCAGAGTTGATCGCGAGGAAAGACCCGATATCGACGCGGTTTACATGAACGACACTGTCGTGCTTGCCGGACAGGGTTCCTGGCCGATGACGTGTTTTCTGAGGCCCGATGGCCGACCGTTTTCTGTGGCACTTGCTAGCTGAAAGCTACTTTCTTGTAACTTCTTCAGCTATTTCTGACATCTAGTGGGACTGCTGCGGTGAGGTTAAGGAGGTGTCCGATTACATCATCGGCGAGTTGCGCTCGATAGCCGGGCTGTCCGGCGGCGGTCCAGCGATGATATCGACGCTGTGCGGCAACGCTGTGGCAACTGTGCGATGTGAACAGGACACCGCTCATGGCGGTTTCAGCGTAGCGCCCAAGTCTCCGTCGTCGGAGCTGCTGCGCAACTATGAACGCACCGGATTGTTGGCTGCGTTGGAGAGGGTCGCCTGTACAGAAAGAGCGATGGCCCGTGACGGCATCTATGACCAATTTGCTGGCGGGTTCGCTCGACACAGCGTCGACGACGTCTGGGTGGTGCCATATTTCGAGAAGACCTTGATGTAGTAAAGAATACTGTATATTACAGTGCACTACTCTTGCACGTATGCGCGCACTGGGTTCGCCATGCCGGATACCAGTTAGCTCGTCTAGTTGCCATGCAGAACGCCTGTCTTCTGCTCAACGAGCTGGGTCAACGCCGGAATATTCACGCCGCCGCTGGGTCCGACACCTTCAAGCACGGGGTGTCGGTGATGGAGCTGCATGGGGACCCGGATTCGCAACAACTGCAACGGATCCGGGCCGCGTTGCCGGTTGCCCGGCTTACCCGCGCTCAACCTGGACATGATAACAAGGTTATCGAGGCCTGGAACGGCCTGGCGATAAACGCCTTGATGGAGGCTAGTGTGGCATTGCGAAAACCCACGTTTGGTGGCGAGCTGTGCGGTCCTGCGCGACGGTGTTGCTGGATTTATAGATGGCCGATAGCCAGCTGCGCCGAGCCAGCCTAGACAGGATGGTTGGCGAGGCCGCTGCGATCCTCGGATACCATGTGATATAGACTAGGCGGCTGTTAGCTAGTTATACTAGTGTCCTTCTTAATAAGGGCTGGCTGGCGATAGTGAACGAAGTGTTCGATACCGTGTTGTGGCACTTCGCCAGCCTGCAGTGCCTTGGCGGCTGGTTCGATACTGCCGATCACGCTGAACAGCAGTTGTGGACCGCTGATCCGCAGGATGGGGCGACCCCGTCAGGTGCATCGTCGATCGCTAAAAAGTTGCTGAATGTCGCACAACTGATTCTGCGCGCTGAGCGTTATTTGCTGGCGGCGGAAAATACGTTGAACGTGCATTCGGTGCTGTTGGCGCGCGCCGCGCTTGGTCAGGTATTAGCTGGCGGTGGCCGAATCCGCGGTGCGTGGACCACTGCAGATCGCGGTCGCTTGCGACCCTGCGTAGTTGCCCCTGCTGACCGACGTGTGCTGGCTGATGCCCGACAGCGCGATCGTCGTTGGTGATAAAGTGGGCTCGTCGGCGCTGCTTACTGGCTGGACAGGACCATGTGGATGGTTCTGATGCCGCTTACGTGTAGCTGTGGCCAGATCTGCGATCTTGTCGGTAACCAGCTCAGTCGGACTCACGACGGTCCTGGGTGCGCTGGGGTAATTTGTGTCGCGAACGTGAGGTTGCCCTTCACGCTCGACAGCCAACGTGAAGCTGGCTTCACGTTGGCTGGTGAAGATCGATCAGAAGACTACGAACCACATGGCGGTGTAGTAGCCGATCGCCGCGATCGGGGTGCAGGCGTGGAAAAAAACTTGTGGAAGCCAAACATTGTCGGCTACAGGTTGGGCCAGTGCAGCCCGTGGAGAATGCCGCCGATGCTGTACAAGGCACCGCGGGCAAACAACAGCACCATGGCGTCCACTCCGACGTTATGTCGGATCGTGCCTGATGTACCACACCGCCACTTAACCCAGCAACAAGTACAGCGGCTACCTCATCTAGCACGGTGCCGATGGCCAACACACCTTCAGCAGGATCTCGGCCAGTGCGCTGTTCCATACGGTCCACAGCACCATTCGCCTTGCCTTGGGCGGCATGGCCAGCAGTGCGAATGGGATGTAGCTGCCCGTGATGAACACGAAGATCATCGAATGGCCCAGCCCGCCGCATCCATTTCTGGGTGGTCGCGGATTTCCAGTGGACGCGGTGTCTAGGTGGCACTGACGGCGAACATCAGCAGCAGAGCCGCGTTGTAGGCAAACGTGGCCAGTCCGGTGCAGGTGGATGCCACCGCCCACGAGACCGCGACCAGTGCGGCCCCCGCAAGGACAGCGATCATCACCGAATACACGTGGATCCAGTCTAGAAAGCGCGGTTTGGCCCGAACGTGGGTGACGCTTTCGACGATCTGCTGAGCGGCATTAGCCGGCTCCGAGCCTGGTGATTCAACAGCCGCCTCGTTGCTGGCCGTCTCGATCTGACCACTCATAGCCTCTGCTTGCTCTCGTGTTGAATTGCCGTTGGCTGATGTGAATCACAGGAACCCAGAATGCTTATAGCACGGACTCGACATGACATAGTCGGAAATGCGGACCGGGATTTGCTGCTTATCACAGTAGGGTAGACGCTTGTGGAGATTATTCCGCCGCGGCTCAAAGAACCGTTATATGCGCTCTACGAGCTGCGATTGCGGCAGGGTCTAGCTGCTTCAAAATCCCAACTTCCCCGCCACATCGCAGTGCTGTGTGACGGAAACCGGCGGTGGGCCCGTGACGCCGGATACGACGATGTTAGTTATGGCTATCGGATGGGTGCGGCCAAGATCGCCGAGATGCTGCGGTGGTGCCAAGAAGTCGGCATCGAAATGATCACCGTCTACCTGCTATCCACGGAAAACTTGCAACGCGATCCCGATGAGCTCGCCGCACTGATCGAGATTATTACCGACGTGGTCGAAGAAATCTGCGCACCTGCCAACCGCTGGAGTGTGCGTACCGTCGGCGATTTGGAGCTGCTTGGCGAGGAACCGGCACGTCGACTGCGCGGTGCGGTGGAATCTACACCGGGTGCCGCGCCGTTTCATGTCAATGTTGCGGTGGGCTACGGAGGTCGCCGCGAGATCGTCGGCGCGGTACGCGCGTTGTTGGGTAAGGCACTTGCCAACGGCGCCGCCGCCGAGGAGCTCGTCGAGACCGTGACCGTCGAGGGTATTTCCGAGAATCTGTACACCTCTGGCCAACCTGACCCCGATCTGGTGATTCGTACTTCAGGGGAGCAACGCCTATCCGGGTTTTTGCTGTGGCAGAGCGCGTATTCGGAGATGTGGTTCACTGAAGCGCACTGGCCCGCATTCCGACGGGTCGATTTCCTGCGCGCGCTGCGCGACTACAGCATGAGGCACCGCAGGTATGGAGCATGAGGCATCGCAGGCACGATAAGCAGCGACTACAGGTCGTGTACGTAACACACTGGATGCGTGGTTGTACTGTCGGCGGTGGTATTCACGCTCAGCGAGCGGCTCGGGTTGTATTTGCGGGCTCGTGATCCGCGTAAGTGTTCGCGTTTGGTGGCGGTCGGACTGTGCGGTTTCGCGCTGTTAGTGATGCTCGACACGGTACGGAACGTCAGTACTGCGCACACCTAGCTGCTTAGCCAGCTCGAGATCTACCTGGTTGCCTCTCCTCTGCGTGGCGTAGTTCACAGTGCTCGTCGAACTGTTCCGGCCGCCTGAAACCGCTCGGGTGCGCACCACTGAACTGTTATTGGTCGGCAGTGTCCACGGACCGCTGCGGCTGGGGTCACTGGTTGATGTGTGCGGTGATCTCGATATCCACGCTAGGTGCCATGGTCGTCGCTGTGCAGTGTCCCACCAGTCGGTGTTAGTTGGTCGCAGTGGCCTCGGCTTGGTCGTCGTCACGCTGTTTTTCGCGCTAAGCAATGCGATCCTAATTATCCCGCTCGGCCTGACACCCAGCTAATAGCACGTCGAAGGGCTTCGACGTGCTATTAGCTGGGTGTCACCGTGGCCCCTGTGGATGCCTTTGATGGGGGGCAAGCGCTGCGCGCTGACATGCTGTGTACGTTTGCTGGCTGTGTCGGCCTGATGGCAACCCGCAACGAACCCGCCACGCATATCGGGCTGACGATGTTACTGTTCATTAGCCTGGCGATCTCGCTAACAGCGTAGATGCTGGCCGATCTGTTGGCCGGGATCCTGGACCGCCTGGCGTTCTTCAAGTCTCCTTCGCTGCGCACTAACTGGGCCACGCTACGGCACACCGGGGTGGCAGTGCCGCTGAGACCGGTTGATCCCTTGGCCGATGTCGACGAGGACGCATTTGTCTTGTCAAGTGTACCCGCCAGGCGCTGAGCCACTACGGTGACCTACTCCAACTGGTCGACGCTCAATTCAGCTGGCTAGGTGATGAATAATGCGGAATTGGTCGAACGACGAGTAGCCTATTAATCCTAGTCCAGCAGATCCGTGAGAGCTGCTGGACAGCCCGCGTCATGCTAGAGTCCTGTAGTCAGGCGTCCTACCAGATGCTTCCCGTGTATCTGGTCATCGAAAATCGGGCTTAGCCAGGTGAGTTGGTGGCAAATAACCACTTGTGCAAAATGCTGCGGCGATCCTAGACCTCGAGCAGAAATACAAACGGCACAAGGCCGACGAGGCTATGTCCACGGTCCAGCAGTGTTCCGTGTTCAAGGGTTAAGTCCAAGGGTGGTGTATGACGTTGTCCTGTTATTCTTCAGGATCGTGGGTTAGGCGGTTAGCGCCGTTGGATGTCTCCTGTTCTGTCGGAGTGTCGATGGTGAGACGGGATTTGCTGAAGATGTCGAGGACCAGGTAGCGGTGTGGTCCGGTCAATTCGTCGTGTTATTCGGCCAGCGTTGCACCGACTAGGCGCCTGTTGAGTCAGGGGTTTAGAGGCGGTGCCTGTGTCGCCCGGCAAAAATTTGGGCGCAGTGTGTTCGTTGATTTTCCACGCCCAACAGGGCTGCGGCCGTTCGAAAGTTTTTCGACGTGGTCGAATCGGAAATAGTACGGATGAACTGCTTAGTCCTTTCATGGGTGGAAGTACATGGCGGTGCTACGGGTCGATCTGGCAGTGCATCGACGGCACTCTCAAACCTGTTCGACCCAAACCGCTATCCCGAGGGGGTAATCACATGACTGCTATCCCTAGTTATGCGTGCCAACGCCACGTTGATGGGATCGCCGGTTCTGGCCGCTGACGAAGTTTCGTCGCTGACTGGGCTGACGTCCGGCAAAGAAGACGCCATGGGCGCCTTCTTCGTGCTCTACGGTCTGGTGGTGTTCAGCCACACGGCGTTGCCGAACTTATGGTGCGCCGGAATCGGTGTCGTTGTGGCCGACATTGGGTACATACTGGCGACGACCGTGGCCGCTGAAACAGTGCCGATGACCAGCATAGGGGTCGCTGTGGTGCTGTTTAGTGGCGCCTACACTGCGGCGTTCGCAGCACTGCAATACCTGGGCGTGCGTCGTCTAGGGACGTAATTGTTGGAACCAGCCGGTACGGGGCACCGCCGCGGAGTTGTTGCCGGCCCCGGCTTGTTCCCACGCTACAGCTTGCGCAGGCGCAGCCGGTTAATGGAGTGGTCGGCGTCTTTGCGTAATACTAGGGTGGCGCGGGGACGGGTCGGCAGAATGTTATCCACCAGATTGGGCCGGTTGATCGACCGCCAGATCTCGCGTGCGGCGGTAATCGCCTTCGAATCGGTCAGAGCCGAGTAGTGGTGGAAGTGTGACTCCGGGTTGGCGAATGCCGTGCCGCGCATGGCTAAAAACCGCGATACGTACCACTGTTCGATATCTTGGATCCGGGCATCCACGTAGAGCGAGAAATCGAATAGGTCCGACACCATCAGGGTAGGGCCGGTCTGTAATACGTTGAGGCCCTCTAAAATCAGGATGTCGGGATGTCGGACAACGTGCTTGGCTCCGGGAAGGATGTCGTAGCGCAGATGTGAATATACCGGCGCGCATGCGTAGTCGGAGCCGGACTTCACCGACGTCACGAACCGCATCAGCGCTCGGCGGTTATAGCTTTCCGGAAAACCTTTGCGGTGCATGAGATTGCGCCGATCTAGTTCGGCGTTGGGGTAGAGAAAACCGTCGGTGGTTACTAGGTCAACCCGGGGATGGTGATCCCAGCGAGACAATAGTGCTTGCAGAACGCGGGCGGTGGTTGATTTGCCGACTGCCACGCTGCCGGCCACTCCAATGATGAATGGCACCGGCCGGTCCGGGTTTTGTTGTGGCTCGCCGAGAAATTCCGCGGTGGCGGCGAACAATCGTTGGTGGGCAGCTACCTGAAGATGAATCAACCGGGCCAGCGGTAGGTAAACCTCTTCAACTTCGAGCAGGTCGATCTGCTCACCAAGACCACGCAGGCCAATCAGTTCCTCTTCGGTGAGGGCTAGCGGCGTCGACATACGAAGCGCGCGCCACTGCTTTCGGTCAAATTCGACATACGGGCTCGGCTCGCTAAGCCACGGCATAGTGCCAGTGTTGCAGGAGCGTAGGCGCGCCCGAAGGCTGGGCTGGCCAAAAACCGCCGCTCGATAGACTGGTAACTGTGACCGTAGCACCTGACTCTCGTATCATTTTTCCTGGCAACATTTCTCTGATGGCTGCGCCGCTGGTCGAAATCGACCCGGATATTGCCGAGCTGCTGGACAAAGAGCTTGGCCGGCAACGGAACACCTTGGAGATGATCGCTTCGGAGAATTTCGTACCGCGCTCGGTTCTGCAGGCTCAAGGTAGTGTGCTGACCAACAAGTACGCCGAAGGGTTGCCCGGCCGGCGCTACTATGGCGGCTGTGAGCACGTCGACGTCGTGGAGAACATCGCCCGTGACCGGGCCAAGGCGTTGTTTGGTGCCGACTTTGTAAACGTGCAGCCGCACTCGGGCGCCCAGGCTAACGCCGCGGTGCTGCACGCCCTGATGTCATCGGGAGAGCGACTGTTGAGCCTGGACCTCGCCAATGGCGGTCACCTGACCCACGGCATGCGGCTCAACTTTTCTGGCAAGCTATATGAAACCGGCTTCTACGGTGTTGACCCGACGACACATCTTATAGACATGGACGCGGTGCGCGCCAAGGCGCTTGAATTTCGACCCAAGGTGCTTATTGCCGGCTGGTCGGCCTATCCGCGTGTTCTCGACTTTGCGGCGTTCCAGTCCATTGCCGACGAGGTCAACGCCAAGCTGTGGGTCGACATGGCACATTTCGCGGGCTTGGTAGCCGCGGGACTACACCCGTCCCCAGTGCCGTACGCGGATGTAGTGTCCACGACCGTGCACAAGACGCTCGGTGGGGGTCGTTCTGGCCTGATCCTAGGCAAGCAGGAGTATGCCAAAGCCGTCAACTCAGCAGTGTTCCCCGGGCAGCAGGGCGGACCGCTGATGCACGTCATCGCGGGCAAGGCAGTCGCTCTGAAGATCGCCGCCACATCTGAGTTCGCCGACCGGCAGCAGCGCACACTGGCCGGTGCCCGGATCCTCGCCGATCGGCTCACCGCCACTGATGTCGTCACGGCCGGGGTGTCGGTGGTCAGCGGCGGCACTGACGTCCACCTAGTGCTGGTCGACCTACGCAACTCCCTGCTCGACGGCCAGGAAGCCGAAGACCTGCTGCACGACGTCGGCATCACCGTCAACCGCAACGTGGTTCCTAATGACCCCCGGCCGCCGATGGTCACCTCAGGTCTACGGATTGGGACCTCTGCGTTGGCGACTCGCGGCTTCGGTGACGTCGAGTTCGCCCAGGTTGCCGACGTCATCGCGACGGCGTTGGTCGCTGGCGGCAGCGTCGATGTGGCCGCGCTACGGCAGCGGGTGACCCGACTAGCCAGGGACTTCCCGCTCTACGAGGGGTTCGAGAGTTGGAGTCTAGCCGGTCGCTAGGCGACACGCATCGTCTGATTTCACAGAACCTGTGTACGTGGGTTACAGTTACTGCATGGCGCAGAAGCCTGTAGCTAATGCACTTACCCTGGAACTCGAGCCTGTGGTCGAAATGAACATGGCTCGACACTTCACTACCGAGGACATCTGGTTCGCTCACGATTACGTTCCGTTCGACCGAGGCGAGAACTTCGCTTTCCTCGGCGGTCGTGACTGGGATCCATCCCAAACGACGTTGCCCAGAGTCATTACAGACGCCTGTGAGATCCTGTTGATCCTCAAGGACAACCTGGCTAGTCATCACCGCGAGCTTGTCGAGCACTTCATTCTCGAGAATTGGTGGGGTCGTTGGCTAGGCCGGTGGACGGCAGAGGAGCATCTGCACGCCATCGCACTGCGCGAATACCTGGTAGTAACCCGTGAGGTCGACCCGGTCGCCAACGAGGATGTTCGAGTACAGCACGTGATGAAGGGCTATCGTGGCGACACGTACACGCAGGTCGAAACCTTGGTGTACAGGGCCCTCCTCGAGCGGTCCTTTGCCGTTTTCTGCGGAAACCTGGCGATGCGGGTTGAGGAGCCCATCCTGTCTGGCCTCATCGACCGGATCACCAAAGACGAAGTGCGTCACGAGGAATTCTTCGCTAACCTCGTCGCGCACTGTCTCACCTACACTCGTGATGAGACGATCACCGCGATTGCTGCTCGTGCAGCAGACCTCGAGTTGGTTGGTGCCGACATTGACGCCTACGTCGACAAGGTGAAGAGCGTCGCTGACGCTGGTATTTTTGGAGCGCTGCAATTACGGCAGGTGGTCGCTGACCGTGTCACCGCATGGGGCTTGGCGGACGAGCCCCAACTGAAGCAATTCGTGGTCAGCTAAGTCGATTCTCGTCTCGGCGTGCCTGCTAAGCGGCCGCACGGTCACAAGAGTAGCGTCGTATTCGATGGCCAGCGACATGCTCTGCTGCCAGGGCGGCACCTCTGGTTACTACAACACCAGGACCTGGCCCGGTCCTGGTGTTGTAGTAACCGTCGACATGCTCGTGCTGGTCCGCACCGGCGCCCTGATCTTGAGGAGCGCTCTGTGACCGATATCCGGACATATGTGCTTGACACCTCCGTGCTGTTGTCTGATCCCTGGGCGTGTAGTCGGTTCGCCGAACACGAAGTGGTGGTGCCGCTGGTGGTAATCAGTGAATTAGAGGCCAAACGCCACCACCACGAGCTGGGGTGGTTCGCCCGCCAGGCGTTGCGTCTGTTCGATGATCTTCGACTCGAGCACGGGCGGCTGGATCAGCCCATACCGGTCGGAACACAAGGCGGGACGTTGCACGTCGAGCTTAACCATTCGGATCCCACGGTGCTGCCCGCCGGTTTTCGCACCGACAGTAACGATTCCCGGATCTTGAGCTGCGCTACCAACCTCGCCGCCGAAGGTCGGCGGGTCACGCTGGTCAGCAAGGATATCCCACTTCGTGTCAAGGCCGCCGCGGTCGGACTCGCTGCCGACGAGTACCACGCGCAGGATGTCGTTGCTTCCGGCTGGTCTGGAATGCACGAGATTGAGACCTGCGCGGAAAGCATCGGCACACTATTCACCGAAGGCGAGATCGACCTGGACGAAGCCAGGGACCTGCCTTGCCATACCGGGATTCGGCTACTGGGCGGCAACTCCCATGCACTGGGCCGCGTCACCGCTGCCAAACGAGTCCAGCTGATTCGCGGTGACCGGGAAGTGTTCGGGCTGCGTGGTCGTTCCGCTGAGCAGCGCGTCGCGCTCGACCTGCTCCTTGATGAGTCGGTGGGTATCGTGTCGTTGGGCGGCAAAGCCGGCACCGGCAAGTCGGCGCTGGCACTATGCGCCGGTTTGGAGGCAGTGCTGGAGCGGCGGACTCACCGCAAGGTGGTGGTCTTCCGCCCGTTATACGCTGTCGGCGGCCAAGAGTTGGGTTATTTGCCGGGCAGTGAGAGCGAGAAGATGGGCCCGTGGGCACAGGCTGTCTTCGACACTCTCGAAGGCCTGGCCAGTCCTGCTGTGCTTGAAGAGGTTCTCGCCCGGGGCATGCTCGAAGTGCTGCCGTTGACCTACATTCGGGGTCGTTCGTTGCATGACTCATTCGTCATTGTCGACGAGGCACAGTCACTTGAGCGCAATGTTCTGCTGACGGTGTTGTCCAGGCTGGGTGTGGGATCGCGGGTGGTGTTGACTCACGACATCGCCCAGCGCGACAACCTGCGTGTCGGCCGCCACGATGGCGTGGCGGCAGTGATCGAGAAGCTTAAAGGCCATCCGCTGTTTGCCCACGTCACTCTGCAGCGCAGCGAGCGGTCGCCAATTGCGGCGTTGGTCACCGAGATGCTTGAGGAGATTGCCGGGCCGCACTGACTGGTCCTGACGCGCCCTAAACAGGGTTTAAGTGTGCTATCGCAGGTAGACTCCCATCCGTGTTGAAACGACCAGACACCCAGGTCTGGTGCTATTGGCGGACCGTCTTCGGCGTCGTAACTGCCGGGGCAGTGCTGGTGATTGGCGCCTTTACCGGCCATGTGACGGGTGCCGATGGTGTCAATTGTACACAGGTCAAGTGTGTCGCACTGACGTTCGACGATGGGCCAGGGCCGTACACCGACCGGCTTGTGCAAATCCTGAAGAAAAACGACGCCAAGGCCACGTTTTTCCTGATCGGCAATAAGGTGGCAGCCAACCAGGCGGGAGCCAAGCGTATTGCCGATGCGGGTATGGAGATCGGCAGCCACACGTGGGAACACCCTAACATGACGACGGTTCCTCTCGAAGACATCGCCGACCAGTTCTCCAAGGCTAACGATGCGATTACCGCGGCAACCGGACGGGTGCCGACACTGTGGCGTCCTGCCGGCGGATTGTCTAATGACGTGGTGCGCCAGGTCGCTGGTCGCTATGGACAAGCCGAAATCCTTTGGGATATAATTCCTTTTGACTGGGTTAATGACTTTAATACAGCCGCAACGCGTTATATGTTGATGACACGGATTAAGCCAAGTTCGGTAGTGTTATTCCATGACACATACTCGAGCACTGTCGATTTAGTGTATCAGTTCATCCCGGTGCTCAAGGCTAACGGTTACCGACTGGTGACAGTCACCGAATTGCTTGGGCCGCGGACGCCCGGCAGCAGTTACGGTAGTCGGGAGAATGGCCCACCTGTTAACCAGCTTCATGACATTCCGGCAAGCGAGATCCCCGCGTTGCCCAACACCCCGTCGCCCAAGCCGATGCCCAACTTTCCGATAACCGATATTGTCGGCCAAAACTCAGGCGGGCCTAATGACGGCGCCTAAGATGGGCCCGCAATATACGTGCAGTTAATTGTTATAGTGAGCAAGGCAGGGTGGTGTGTTCTGGGTTAGGGCACGCAGCGACAGCGGAATCTTGCGGCTAGATCCGGCGGGAAGCACAAAGGTCAGCGAAAGACGGTTCGCGGATTGTCGATTAAGTATGCTGTCGACTTCGCCATAGTCTACGTTTTCCCGCCATCGGCGCATATGCCGTTTTGGTTTCCACTCAGGGGCCATGCCTAACTCGGAAGGACACCGGCATTATCGTCGCTTTGCTGGCACTGGGGGCCGTCAGCGTCGGTTAGAGGGTCTGGCTGAGCTTGATTCCCACGCTGGGCTGGTTTGTCGCGGAGGAGTAGCCGACCCCGGATCAACGAGACATAGTAATGAACATTCCGGGATGCCAGTCGGCAATCCTGTTTTCCACCTGGGGCCTGGGTGACAGTATATTGATATTGCTGAATTGTGCTGACCGGACACCGTTTTTGCTACCCCCTATTGTTCGGTGGACCGGCCACCGCGGATATCGGTCTGCTGCTCATGCAGCGCACCCTACGGTCGACTATGCGGGTCGCTATGCTCGGGTTCCGAGCCTCGTCTGGCGATGCCCGGTGTGTTAGCGCGACTGATTCTTCTGTGGTTCCTGTACAGCGCTTTTCCTATCAAGGCTACCGTGGTCTTTGTCGTTATTGTATAAATACGGCTGGCTCATTCAGAAGTTTGTGTTATTGGATGTGCCGCTGTTGGTGGTGTCTACTGGCAGTGTTGTTTCTCAGGCTGCCGACCATGATCCTGACGTTCGAAATCCATGTCGGATCCAATCAGCAGGGTTGTCGACATTATGGCCGAGGTCGAGCGTGGCCGCATGGAACGTATGTCGATGTCTACGAGCGCTCCAGTATTGGGTGTCTGCAAACCGGATGCAACCGTATGATGGTCGGACTTGCTGAACGTGACCGGTTGCGTGAGTTATGTTGGGACGGAGGTCGCTCACCGCGCCATTGAGGAGGGTGCGTCGCTGTAGGAGAGTGCGGTTGGGGACGCAGTTCTTTTCATCTGCATAGTGGGATCGATGCAGCCCGCGAATAGCTGCCTGTCACAAGAGGTTGCCGAAGTTTTCAATGGCTTTTCCGGATCGTTGTCGGCGCCGTTGGCGAATAGCAGGGGCTGATAAATAAGTTCGTTGGTGACACCGCATTGGCCGTATTTGTTGCGCCGCCGCGGACCAACCAACCTGCGTCGGCGGCCTTGGCAGCCGGCACGTATTCTGGGCAATGAGTTATAATATAGCTTCCTATGCTGGCTTTCGGCATTGGTGTTTCGTCAGGTTGAATCTTTGCAGGCAACGTCGGTGCCGAAAATCGGCATCCGTATATCGTTATCGGTGACGGTGTCAATGAGGACGCACAGCTAGCTGACCGTGCCAAAGCCTCAGAGCTCCGGATCGCGTGTTTATGAACAGCCATCGACCGAGCTAGCGGAGAGCTGAGCGAGAGCACTGGGTCGAACGCTGTTCCACGGTGCTGAATGGGCGCTCGAAGGCTACGCCGGTCTTGGTGCCTGCTGCCCTGGACTAACTCTTGAATTCTCTTAGGAATTAGCTGATTTAGCCTTTGCCATCGTCAGCACATCAAGTCTACGGTCCAGCTCCTCGAGGGGAAGCTTGTCCCCGATCAGGCCGCGATCGATGACGGTCTGGCGGATGGTCTTGCGTTCCCTGAGTGCCTGCTTGACCACCGCGGCGGCCTCCTCGTAGCCGATGGCCGGATTCAAGGGCGTCACAATCGACGGCGACGACTCGGCCAGCTCGCGCAGGTGCTCGACGTTGGCGGAAAGCCCCGTAATGCAGCGCTCCGCAAACAGCCTGGACACATTGGTCAGCAGCTGGTACGACTCCAATATGTTGCGGGTCATCATCGGGATGTAAACGTTGAGTTCAAAGGCCCCGTTTGCACCGCCCCAAGTAACGGCGGCATCATTGCCGATCACCTGCGCGGCGACCTGTGTAACTGCCTCCGGAAGAATCGGGTTCACCTTGCCTGGCATGATCGAGCTACCTGGTTGCAGGTCTGGCAGTTGGATCTCGGCCAGGCCGGTTAGCGGGCCGGATCCCATCCACCGAATGTCGTTGGCAATCTTAGTCAGTGACACCGCGATAGTGCGCAGCGCTCCGGATGCTTCTACCAACCCGTCGCGTGCGGCCTGTGCCTCGAAAGAGTTTGTTGCAGTTCGCAGTTCGGTTAGACCTGTCGCAGCGATCAGTGTCTCGACTACCTTAGCGCCAAAGTCATCGGGGGCGTTGAGACCGGTGCCCACCGCAGTGCCACCGATCGCCAGTTCACCCAGCCGCGGCAGCGTTGCGCGCACGCGCTCGATTCCGGCCTCGATTTGGCGGGCGTATCCGCCGAACTCCTGACCGAGCGTTACCGGAACGGCGTCCATCAAGTGCGTGCGACCCGATTTGACCACCGTGTGCCACTCGCGGGCCTTGGTCGCCAATGCGGTGTGCAGCTCTTGTAGCGCTGGAATTAGATGGCGTATCGTGGCTTCGGTAGCCGCGATATGGGTTGCGGTCGGGAAAGTGTCGTTCGACGACTGTGACATGTTGACGTCGTCGTTGGGGTGCACCGTGACATTGTTGGCCGCCGCGATGCTGGCGATCACTTCGTTGGTGTTCATGTTGGAGCTTGTGCCGGATCCGGTTTGGAAAACGTCGATCGGAAACTGATCATCGTGGCGGCCATCGGCGATCTCAGCCGCCGCGGCGATGATTGCGGCAGCTTTGTCCGGCGCCAGCAAGCCCAAGTCTTTGTTGACCTGAGCGCAGGCGCCCTTCAGCAGGCCCAACGCGCGGATCTGGGTGCGCTCCAAACCCCGACCGGAGATTGGGAAATTCTCCACCGCACGCTGGGTTTGCGCCCGCCACAACGTTTTTGCCGGTACCTGGATCTCGCCCATGGTGTCGTGCTCGATGCGGTATTCGGCGCTGTTGGCCATGATATTCGGGTCCTCTTCGTTGTGTGGTTACGGCAGGGGGTAGGCGGCATTGTTATCGCCGGTGAAGTCGATGGCGGAGTATTCATTGAGCTTGGAAAGCCGGTGGTAGGCCTCGACCATCCGAACGGTGCCCGACTTCGAACGCATCACGATTGACTGGGTGGTACAGCCGCCGGCAGAGTAGCGTACTCCCTTGAGCAGGTCGCCGTCGGTGACTCCGGTGGCGCAGAAAAAGACGTTTTCCCCGGAAACTAGGTCTTCGGTGGTCAAAATCCGGCTTAGGTCGTAGCCGGCGTCGAGAGCTTTGTGGCGTTCAACCTCATCGAGTGGCGTGAGTTGGGCTTGGATAGCCCCGCCCATACACCGGATCGCCGCGGCCGCGATGATGCCTTCCGGCGTGCCACCGACGCCGGCCAACATGTCGGTGCCCGATTGGGGCCGGCACGCGGAGATCGCGCCAGCGATGTCGCCGTCGGTGATCAGCCGGATCCGGGCGCCGGTGGTGCGGACATCGTAGATCAGCTGGGCGTGCCGCGGTCGGTCCAGGATGCACACAGTCATGTCCCGCATCGACAAGTTTTTGACCTTGGCGACGGCCCGAATGTTCTCGGCGATCGGTGCAGTGATGTCCAACACATGCGTCGCGTCAGGCCCCACAGCGATCTTGTTCATGTAGAATACCGCCGACGGGTCGAACATCGCACCCCGATCAGCGACCGCCAGCACCGAGATGGCATTGGGCATGCCTTTACTCATCAGCGTGGTGCCGTCAATCGGATCGACAGCAAAATCGCAGTTTGGCCCGTCACCGTTGCCGACTTCTTCGCCGTTGTACAGCATCGGCGCATGGTCTTTCTCGCCTTCGCCGATAACAACGACACCACGCATCGAGACTGTGTTCACTAGTGCGCGTATCGCGTCAACGGCCGCGCTGTCGCCGCCCTCTTTGTCGCCGCGGCCCACCCACCGGCCGGCGGCCATGGCACCGGCTTCGGTAACACGGACAAGCTCCATGGCCAGGTTGCGGTCTGGTGTTTCACCGCGCGGCTGCGCTGGCGGATCGGGTCCTAACGAGCCGTCGCCCTCAGCTGTCATGGTTGGTTATTGTCTCAGAGGTAAATCCGCCGCCTGGAGCTGGGTTCTAGCCGATGATAGGTCTAGCGACAGTAGCCATGCAGCGGGGTTAGGCTACTCGGTTCATGCTCTACGGCACGGAAGCGGCCTTGCGAGCGGATGTTTGTGCGCTGGGGTTTCCGGTTTCGACTGCCTGAGTTTACTCGCGGGCTGGCGACCCAACTCCGGTTGCCATGGCGGTATCGAAGGTGGGCGTACGGAACTATCCACTGATCAGCGGCTGCACGTGGTTACCTTAGACTGTGGGGCATATCATCCCAACAAGAATGTATCTGAGCCTGACACAGAGCAATGCCGACGAGAACAGGCTGGTCGTCTCGATCCATCCGCCTTCATATCCGATCATGACCGGGGTACCAACTTGGCGGTCAATCAAGGGGATGACCACAGCAGGGTGGTCACCAAGGTCAGTGTGGACCAACAGGCTCGCTAGCCCGGTCGATCCTACCCAGATCGCAGTCACCGGAGCTGGCAGCCCCGACCAGTTTCGGACGCTGGCGTCGGCGACGCAATCACAGTTGCTGTTGCCGGCGCGCTGAGGACAGACCAAAAAGGGGCACCCGCGTGATTGAACCCCCAGCAAACCTGTCTGGGGGTCGGTGAAACTGTTCACCGGCGCCGGCCCCGGGGTGATGCTGATTCTCGAGATACCCGGGGTCTATCCCGGCGTGCTGGCCCTGGACGCTATCTGGCGGATAGCGGATGCATCGTTGCCACCACTCCCGCTGATTACCGCGAACCGCAGCAATCACAGGCTTAGCCAATCGAGGCTAGCCATTGTACCTGACCGTTGTGCCAACGCGGGCTTGTCCGCTGTGGGCCTGCCGTTTCGGTGAGGGTAAGACGTCACTGCGCGAACGATTTACCACGATCAAACAGCGGCTCGGCGACGCGTTCGAGGTGATTGAGATCGACGCACGCCCGGAAAACGCATACGGTTTCGGTCGGAGGGAGCACTCGGCGTTGGCCGACGAGATCCGCGAAGTCGACATACAGCCGGCCTACGAGGCCCGTAAGCGGGTGGTTGAGTTCCTCGTCTAGGCTTTGACTTAAGCCGAAAAGATTTGGCAAGCTTGCAGTTTCTTTCGATGTTTGTGTGCCGGCTATTCGGGTGGTGGAGTGGCGACGACGGATGTCAAGTGGGGCTTAGCCGCCGCCTTGATCTCCTCGAATAGCTTTGTGTAATAAGGCAAGCATTCGGTCATGGCCTGCTCGGTAGTGAGTAGTGGCCGGTAGCCCAAATCCTTGCGTGCCTTTGCGATGGAAAAGTAGTTGTCGAGGTAAACGCGTTCCACTGCAAGGGGTTCTATCGGCGGCTTTGGCAGCCCGAAGCGGAAATGTAACTGCTGCCACACCGCCATCACGTCGCGTACCAGCCGGCCGGAGACTCGCATCCGTGGCCAATTTTCACCACACGCCTTGATGATAGGTTCCGCGAAGTCGAAGAAGTTGATCGGCTCGCCATCGTTGATGAAGTAGGCCTGCCCAGGTGCAGTGCCGCCTGGGACCAGGTGTTTTGCAGCCAAGATGAAGCCGTGAATCAGGTTGTGTACGTAGGAGTTGTCCAGTTTAGCGTTCTTGTTACCGATGAGTACTTTGACGTGACCGGACACAACGCTTTCGAATGCTTTGCGCAACATTGTCTGGTCGCCGCAACCCCAGATGCCACTAGGCCGGATCGAACACGTCAACATGGCCCAGTCACCTGGGATGCCGTTTTGTGAGAGCACGAACTTCTCAGCGACCACTTTAGTTTCGGTGTAGAGGTCGCTGAGCCTCTTAGTGTAAGGCATTGTTTCGTCGCCGTCAGTGATGGGCCTGCCGTCCATCACCACACTGTTGGACGCGGTGTAGACGAACCGTTTGACTCCGGACTTTTGTCCAGCGTGGACCAGGTTTTCGGTACCGCCCACGTTGATCGTGTAGCTGCGCTGTCGATACTCGTCGGTCACTGCGGTGCCGCCCATCAGCTCGATGACCGCCGCGGTGTGGAACACTGTGTCAATGTCGTCCATCGCTGCGGCACAGGCCGTCCTGTCAGTGATGTCACCTTGCAGCAGCTCCAGGTGTGGGTGCTGCGGCAGCGGCGACGGGGCACGGTCGAAAGAGCGTACCTGGTATCCGCGGTCCAGCAAGGTGGTCACCAGATTGGCGCCGAGGAAGCCTGAACCACCGGTGACTAGGACGCGACCGAGTTCGGTCGTCAACGATGCGTCACCCACGTCGCGAAGCATAACTGACACGTGTTTCAGTTGAAAGGAAACCGATCCTTATTTCGGTCGGCATCAGGCTTCTTCGGCCTGGCTAGCGGCGAGTGTATCGGCGATTCGTTGGCGAGCGCCAGCTAGGTGCTCTTCACATCTTTTAGCAAGCTGTTCGCCTTTTTCCCAGAGTTTCAGTGATGCATCGAGATCCAGCCCACCCTTCTCCAAAAGTTGCACAACTTCAATCAACTTGTCCCGGCAAGCTTCATAGCCAAGTTGATTAATAGGCGTAGCTGAGCGCATCTCGTCTTTATCGTCCTTAGGGACCATCGGCCCGTCCTTCGCTAACCGCCATTATGGCGCCATCAGAAATCCGCACCCGCAACTTGGTGCCTGTGGGTGCGTCATTGACTGACTGGAGCACTGTCGCGGGAAAGGCGTGTCCCCCATCTTCTAGGGCCTGCACAATGGCATAGCCTCGGGCCAACGTGGCCGCCGGGCCCAGTGTGGCCAGCCGGGCGGCCAGATGACCGACTTGCTCGGTCTCGGCGGTGACAAGCCGAAGCATATCGCGGCGAACCGCCGACTGAGCGCGGTAAATTTCTTCGGTGCGCGTCGTCAGCGCCTGCAGCGGTTCGGCCAGCACCGGGCGACTGCGTAGTTGGGCTAGCGCCCGCTGTTCGCGGGATACCCAATTGCGGAGTGCCTGCGCACTGCGCCGCTGTAAGTCATTGATCAGCCGCTGCTCGGCAATGGTATCCGGGACGATCTTCTTGGCTGCGTCGGTGGGCGTGGCGGCGCGCAAATCGGCGACCAGATCGCACAGCGGGTTGTCGGGTTCGTGACCGACTGCACTGATCACCGGTGTGCGGCACGCCGCGATCGCGCGGCACAACGTCTCATCTGAAAACGGCAGCAGATCCTCCACACTACCGCCGCCGCGGGCCACCACAATCACCTCGACATCAATGTCGCGATCCAGTTCGCGCAACGCCTCGACGATCTGGCCGACCGCGTTGGGTCCCTGGACGGCGGTGTTACGGATAGCGAAACGCACCGCAGGCCAGCGTGCGCTGGCTACGGTCGTCACATCGCGTTCGGCAGCGCTGGCCCGGCCAGTGATGAGTCCGATCCTGTTGGGTAGGAAGGGGATCGGCCGCTTAAGTCGCGGGTCAAAGAGCCCTTCAGCGTCCAATAGCCGGCGTAGCCGATCGATGCGCACCAGCAGCTCTCCGAGGCCAACCGCGCGAATCTCGCTGAGGTGTAAAGAAAATGTACCGCGCCCGGTGTAAAATGAGGGCTTGCCACACACCACTACTTGAATGCCTTCGGCCAGTTTCATTGGCGAGTGAAGCACCAAGTCGCGTGAGCAAGTCACGGTTAGCGACATGTCGACCGTCGGGTCACGCAAGACCATAAACACGGTCTTGACGTCAGGCCGCATGGTGATCTGCGCTAATTGTCCCTCTACCCAGACGGTGCCTAGCTTGTCGATCCATCCTGCGACCCGGATCGCCACCGCGCGAACTGGGAACGGGTTCTCAGCCGAATTTTCCTGCGAACTTGTTCTCGAGTTGACTGAGTCAGTCGGCACCGCTTCCGTCACTTCGCAGTCGCGCGGGTGATCCTGTTGGCGAGCAGCGTCTGGAACGGAGCCCGGGCTTTGGTGGCCTGCTCGTAAGCCAATAGAGCTTCGAGTTTGTCGAGATCCAGCGATGGTAGCCTGGCGCGCAGCTGGGCCAGGGTCAGCGCTGGGTAGTTGAGATTGGCTGTGACCGCCGGTACGGGAACTGTCTGCTTAGCTATCGCTTTCTGCGCTCGTCTGTTGGGCGTCGTCAACGGATTGGCGGCCTTAGGCTCAGATGTATCGGACGCTGAGTACAAGGCGAATCGTCCCTCGGATCGGCGATCACTGTCGATGGTATCGCCTTCGGGCAATAGAGTGGGGGTTGTGTTGACCGCGTCAGGCAGGTCCTTGTCAAACGTTGCCCACTCTGGCTGCTCGCTTTTCGCTGGAAACATCGTCTCTAGGGTGTAATCGCCCTTAATCACCAGTTCAGCCAGGTTCTGCTGAAATCTCATCACGATGTGTGTCACCTGACTAGCCAACGTCATGGGGCACATCAGGATGGTTCGCGGCAGCTTCAACGTCGCTTCGACAGCGACTGTCGCCGCGCCGACCACAAGCCGAACCCCATATGGTGCAATAGCCATACGCTTAAGACTGCCTCAACCGACGGCCAACTCCAAGCCGTGGGTGTCAACTGGCGGTTGCAAGCGTGGCGGAACCGGACGCAGCGGGCCATCACCCAAATCAAATCTAGGGGACGTCTAGGTCGGCAAAAGTACTCTGAAGGGCATGTTGCCGACTGTTAGCATGGGAATTCCTGGTGTTTCAAGGTTGGTAGTTGGGAACCCAATGCGCAAACGGGTACTATTGGCCGAACCGCGTGGCTACTGCGCAGGGGTGGATCGCGCCGTCGAAACGGTTGAGCGGGCACTGCAGAAGTACGGCCCCCCCGTCTATGTGCGCCACGAGATCGTGCATAACTGGCACGTGGTCGAGACCTTGGAAAAGGCCGGAGCGGTTTTCGTCGAAGAGACTGACGACGTTCCCGAGGGCGCTATCGTGGTTTTCTCTGCACATGGGGTTGCACCAACGGTGTACGCGGCCGCAGCTGAACGGAATCTGCAGACCATCGACGCCACCTGTCCGCTCGTCACCAAGGTGCACAACGAGGTCAAGCGGTTCGCGCGTAACGACTATGACATCCTGTTGATCGGGCATGAGGGCCATGAGGAAGTTATTGGAACTGCCGGTGAGGCGCCCAAACACGTGCAACTGGTCGATGGGCTGGACGCCGTCCAGAAGGTAGTGGTTCGCGACGAGAACAAGGTGGTCTGTTTGTCGCAGACCACGCTGTCGGTGGACGAGACCATGGAGATCGTCGAGCGGTTGCGACAGCGCTTTCCGAAGCTGCAAGACCCGCCCAGCGACGACATTTGCTATGCGACCCAGAACCGGCAGGTCGCGGTCAAGGTGATGGCGCCCGAGTGCGAGCTAGTCGTCGTTGTTGGGTCTCGAAATTCCTCGAATTCGGCGCGGCTAGTCGAGGTGGCAATGGACGGTGGTGCCGGGGCCGCGTACTTGGTCGACTGGGCCGATGATATCGACCCGGAGTGGCTGGCCGGTGTTACGACGGTGGGTGTCACCTCGGGGGCATCTGTTCCTGAGATACTGGTCCAAGGTGTGCTGAAGTGGTTGGCTGAACACGGTTACGATGTGGTTCAGCCAGTGACGACGGCTAACGAGACACTCGTATTTGCGCTGCCGCGAGAGATCCGGTCCCCGCGCTGAGCGACGCTAAGCGATCGGATTCAGACGTCGAATTCCCAGGATTCAGCCGTGGATCGGCGGGGTTTCTGCGATCCCCGGCGCTTGGTACGAAGTTCGTCTCGAGCGGCTGACCCACGGTAGCGGACCTGCGAGATCGGGTGATGTGTCGGGTTGACGCTGCCTGCCCCGGGCGGAATGTCTCGACGGCGCGGCTGCTCGTACCGAGTGAAGTGCTCGGGTGGCTTGGGCTGCTCGTATCTCCCGTATGGTTCCATGTGGCCGACATGGCGGACCGGCCATTCGTAGGGACTGCTGCGGCGCCCGTAAGCGTCTCGATGGATTTCTCGCGGCGGCTGGCCACGCAGCTCCCGAGCGCTCGGTGACGTGGGGCGGGGACGCGACCGACGCGGTGGCTCGTCAGCGTCAAAGTTGGGGGCTTGCACCGAGCTGTGGTGGCTTGAGTGCCGCCGGCGATCGATCGATGGTTCACTGGTGTCCTCCAACGGACGTCGAGCGTGTCGGGAATGGGTTCGGGCGGGACGCTGGGCGGACCGACCTGCCCGGGCTGCTCGCCGGGTTCTTGGAGGACGGTCTGAATGCATCCGCTGCGCGCCGGCGGAGCTCTCGTCGGCCCGATAGTCCTGGTCGTTGGAGTCGATGCGGAGAATCGAGTTCAGTACCGCAGTGATACCGCTGCGCAAAGAGTTTGGCTTGCTGACGGCGTTCACCCTGTTGTCGTCGCGGTTTGACACTATAGCCGTCCGGTGCGTCAGCTCAAAGAACCACCGGACCAGGCCGATTAGTAACACGGCGCTGGCGGTGCCCAACATCAGCGGGAAACGTTCAATAAGGGGATAGCCGCAGTTGATCAACAGGTCTTTGAGGCTGCCGATCTTGGCGTCGTGGAACAGCCAGTAGGCGCCGGGCACCGCGCAGAACAGTATCAGTGGCGGTTGGATGACCGCGGTGAACAGTCCCGACTGTCGCACCGCCAGCACCGCTACAACACACCCCGTACTGTAGAAACTGGCGAAGATGGCGGTTAGGTCTGTATTGCCCGCGTCGATTGCATACCCAATCGTCGACGCGGCCGTAGCGATAAGCAGGGCTGCCCACCACGGCACACCTGGGATGTTGGGGAGGATCGAGTGATGCACAGCCTCCGCCGCTGACCGAGCCCGCTGTGTCGACACATGTTGACCGTACCGGCAAGAGGCCGAAAGGACCGTAAATACCCCGTAAATATCTATAATCGTGGCCTCTGGTGTGCCATGATTCAGCCCCGGTGTTTCATTCCGGCCGGGGCCCGACCATCATCCGGCTGGGCTCTAGACTTAGTTCTCTGTGAGCCTGAGTCTGGGAATCGTGGGTCTGCCTAACGTCGGCAAATCGACACTGTTCAATGCGTTAACTCGGAACAATGTGGTGGCCGCCAACTACCCATTTGCAACGATTGAACCGAATGAGGGTGTCGTCTCACTTCCTGATTCGCGGCTGGTTAAGTTGGCCGAGCTGTTCGGGTCAAAGCGCATCGTGGAGGCTCCGGTGACTTTCGTCGACATCGCTGGCCTAGTCAAGGGTGCCTCCGAGGGGGTCGGGCTTGGTAACAAGTTTCTAGCCCATATCCGCGAATGTGACGCTATTTGCCAAGTGGTTCGGGTGTTCTCCGACGACGACGTCACGCATGTCGCAGGATGCGTGGACCCCCAGTCCGATATTGAGGTCATTGATACCGAGTTGATCCTGGCTGACCTGCAAACCCTTGAGCGGGCTTTGCCGCGGCTGGCAAAAGAAGCTCGCAACAATAAAGAACGCAGACCCATCCACGACGCGGCAATCAGCGCACAACAGGTGTTAGACGGCGGGACGCTGCTATTCGCCGCCGGTTTAGACAGGTCTGCGTTGAGGGAGTTGAATCTGCTAACCAGCAAACCTTTCCTCTATGTTTTCAATGCTGACGAGGCAGTGCTGACCGACGCCGCACGGGTGGCTGAGTTGCGTCAGCTCATCGCACCCGCGGATGCAGTGTTCTTGGATGCCGCCATCGAGTCCGAGCTGGGTGAACTCGATGACGAGTCAGCCGCCGAGCTACTCGAGTCGATCGGGCAGACCGAGCGAGGGCTTGACGCGCTGGCCCGGGCCGGTTTTCACACGCTGGCGCTGCAGACTTTTCTGACGGCGGGACCGAAGGAGGCGCGGGCCTGGACCATCCATCAGGGCGATACTGCGTCGAAGGCCGCTGGAGTGATTCACGCCGACTTTGAGAGGGGCTTTATCAAAGCTGAAATTGTATCGTACGATGATTTGATCGCCGCCGGATCCATGGCGGCCGCCAAGACGGCCGGCAAGATCCGAATGGAAGGTAAGGACTACGTAATGGCCGACGGCGATGTAGTGAAGTTCCGATTCAACGTCTAGATGTAATCCTACGAACTCGCTGGGGCTTCACCTGGACCACCATTTTTACTGAGTTATGCAGTCAGGTAAGTCTGAGGACAAAATATGGTGGCGGAGTGTGAGTCACGTTGAGTTTATGGTGTTGCACTATAAATTATCCCATTGTGTTCTACGACGCGTTGATCGGCAGGCTTAGGCACAGTAGCTTCTCGTTGTGGAACATGGGATGCTAATCGATGTAGTATCTGACGCACCAGGTCAAGTCCCATAGCTATAGCGGTGTTTAACTAGCCCAGACCGGAAGTAAGTTGACGCACGGCGATCGGATGGTCGGGAGTAACCACTTTGCGTTGTGGGCGCGCAGCAGGAATGAGGTTGACCGTTTTTGTCGCGATTTCATGATTGAGAATGGTGTATATGTCGCTTACTAACCAAAGGAGTACTCGCAGTACTGGCCCGGCTACTACACTCTATTTTATTTTTGACAGATTTTATTTTTGACAGCACGATAAATGGTATCCATTGAGAGCTGGCGTGAGTACCGGAACTTCCTGCCCTCGCTAAGTGTGGTTGTTGTACTGTGCACTTCGTGGTTTCGCAAAAATTCCGGTCAGATCTGGCAAACGCGGTCCCTGGTGTTGTTCGGTAGGCGAGGTGAACTCTGCCGCGCCCAGTTCGATTCAACTAGCTCGGATTTCCGAAACGCAGGGTTGTGAAGCTGGCCGAGTTTCTATTCACCGTCTAGATGCGCAGTTGAGCAGGTTATTTGACCTTGTTAAACCACATTTGGATCACAACAACCGACACGGCTTCGGCAAACATTGCTTCGGCAACATTGAGAGTCCGGTCCTAATGGCTACAGCCACAAGGTGCTGTAATTGTAGGTGAATTGTGTTTTACGGCCCGCTGAACCGTCACCTCCGCCGCACCCAGCGTAGATCAGCTGTAGTAGTGCTTCAGATCGGTAGCCTTTGCTCGCGTCGGCCGGATGTGACTTTAGGTGGGCCAATCCGTGTATTGTGCATGATTGCGGTTTCTGGGTTGGGGATGTTTTGGGCGTTTTTGTCCTGTTGTGGGTGTTGGATAATGGCAGCTCTGGGCTGTGGTTCGTACCACCGATGCCGTTAGTGCGTATGGTGCACGTTACCGGATCGTATGTAGCGCAAGTGAACACCGATGAACATGGGAACAAAGAGATGGGGGATTTTGGGGCATTTTCCGCCGGAGGTAAACTCGGTGCGGTGATCGGAGATGGGCTGTCCGTCGAGTTGCAGTCCGTGGCTTAGACCTACGAATCGGTGTTGTTGGGGCTGAATAACTCATAGTGGTTGAGTGTGTCGTCGACGTCGATGGCGGATACGCTCTTGCCCTATCCGCGACTGTCGCTCAGACAAAACAGACGGTCTTCTAGGTGTGACGGCTGTGACGACACAGCAGTCGCGATGACGGTGCCCCAGCAGTGATAATGACCAATTGCGCCCAATTGATCCTCCTGATAGTGGCGAACTTTTTCGGCCAGAACTTTTCGGCCAAAACTCCGCGGCGATTGCGAGCACCGAGCTCGTCTATCAGGGTGATGTGGGCTCAGGACCCACCGTGATGTCACGCCCACTCGCCGGGGGATAACCGCAAGTACGCTTCACTAGCATGGTGGTGTCGCCGAAGCAATGCGAATTCACGATCTCGGCGGGTATGATTGTGCACGCGAAAAATAGTTTTCGCCCTCGGATTTTGTGTTGGTTATCTTGCCGATCTGATCATTGGGACGTTCAGCAATACGATATATCCACAATATGAAATTATTTTCAATTCTAGTGGCCAACACACCGAATGGTTGGAAAGAACTTAGATCTTAGTCTGACTCTGAGCCCGTCGAAGACCGTGACTCGCTTAAATACGGGTCTGTTGACCATACGTAATCCACCTATTCAGCAGGCAAACCCTGCACAATTTGCTTATAACCCTGGTGTAGGGACCTAATAAACGATCAGTAAGTCAGGTGTAGACCTTCGTCCTCACTAGTGATCGGGATATTTCTTAACTTCCTCCGCAAGTATATCGCGCATGTCTTGATGCTGAAGGTGTTGGGTACGTTACCGGGTTTTCGTCCATTCGAAAAATAAGGTACGTTGCCGTCCATTAGTAGTTGCGGGATGCTATTCTAGTTAGTGGCATCCGTTGCTACTGCTGCCCCGATGTTAGTAACTTCGGTGTCGGCGTAGGAATCTGCGTCAGTGGTAAAGGCGTTGGTAAACTGCTCATGGATTACTTCGGCCTGAGCGGCGATCGCCTGACAGAGTTACCGCTGAGGGCTCTAGGTACAGCGCGTTGAGCACCGACATATCTTCGGCAGCGGTGGGCACAATACCGGTTCATTGCAGCGGCCGCATCGGCATTGCTGGCAGCCAGCTATGCAATGATGTTCTGTAGGTTGCCGGGCGGCTACCCTGAGGGCTTTTGGTTCTATGGTTGGTCTTACGGTTACCCCAAGGGGGTAAGAAATTCAGGACTTTTCTTACTCGATCTGCTCGTGATGATCACCCACCGTTGACACCCCAGTGATCTGAGTTCACGCAGTGCACCAACGGTCTTGCTAGTGGCGAACTGCAGTAAGAAGGTAGCCGGCGCGCAACGCTTGCGACAGGGTCAAATAATCCAAACTGGGGTAGCTCACGAGCTGCAGTGGTGTACAGTGCACATACTGAAACCGATCAACTGGGCCGTTTCATACGGTGGAATAGCAATACCGGGTTGTAACTGTCACTTGTCCTTACCCCGTTCTTGGCCCGTAAACCATTCGGTTAACGTTGTACCATGACTTTGGGTGCACAAAGCCAAGCGTGGCTGGGTCGTCGGAGTGGACGGTTTTCGGGCCGGGCCCAGTATGGCTTAAACGGCAACCTACCAGGGCAAATTCTCGGTTCAACGGGTCAAGGCGCAGTTATGCAGGTATTTTAGTGGTCGTTGACAGTTTGATAGCAGTGGACGACTTTCCCATACGGCAAGCCAACTGTCGGCTTTCGTGGAACACTTCCTTGGCGTGAGCACTGAACCGCGGTGGACCGAAGCTCAAAGGGTTGCTACCCTTGCGGCGATCGATATTGTGAAGACGTTCTTTAAGGCAGACCGAAATGCGGCGGGCGCCAAGATCAACGAGTATCTAAGGCAGATTGGCAGTGAAGGCGTCATTGCGGGTTACAACAGCCTGTGTGGGATGCTCGTAAAGCACATTGCTGAAGTGACCGGCGAGGACCCAATGACGGTCGTCTATCGGGCCGAGGAGACTGCGCATAATGTGTTGCCGGAAGAGGAAGAGTAGATTGAACCTAGTTCATTTGAGTGGGACGTCAATGCAATGCTGCACTTAGGGGCCTGCAAAGTTGGCCAATGCCGATTGTCTCGGCGGTCGTTCGGACACAGTAGACGCACATTAGGGGCGTTAGAAGTGCGATATAACGACTTGGTAGCATTTTCTACACACGCTGGAATGAAATTCGTTTTAATATTTATTCTTTTGCGTGATTATTGTGTTACACTTCCGGTAACCCTCATTGTATAATTTACTATGACACCTACTGTAAACTTTTATTTTCTACGGTAAAGTGTTGATAGCATCTTGGTGCAGGATTGGTCTCGTTACGGTCGCTTATCAACCAGGTCTTTGAGACTCCCTAATATTTCGGAAGGCTATTCTCCCGTAGGTACCGATTGTTCAGTGCTGGTTTCGTAGATATCGAATATAGTGACTGGTGTGTCGACACTCAGAAATAGATTCAATACTGGGCATGAGGGAGTCGCATTATTACAACAGAGCTTTCGTTATAGAATTGTTCCCAAATGCTTTGGTGGATTGTCTCAAATAGTCGTCATGCGGCACAGACCTTGCTTGATGGAACTACGGCGCCCAACGGTGAACGCGGTGGTGTGCATATCGGTGGTGAGGGCGTTTACAGAGCCTAATTGACTCGTAACATGTATCTGCTGATGTCGCCCGACTAGGGCACCGGAACTTTGTCTCTCGGTCCAATGTCCCGATCAGATCGACACAATCAGATCATTTAGTGATTTGCATCACATTGATTGTGATTGCTCATCGGCTTGCGATTGATAACTGAAGTTCTGGTGACATCTTAGATTCCATTTGTGGAGAATACCATTCTGACTTTACGTGCGTAGGTAACCGATTTACACGTTGTCGTAATAGAGTTTGCTGCAGGTGCGTTTCCATTGCGTCAACAACTGATCTAGGCCCTGACAAAGGAGCTCTTTGGTTTTAGTTGGGTTCTTAGCTTGAGGTCTGGGTTATGGCCTATTGTTTGCGGGTGTAGAGGGATCTAGTTCCATATCTTGATAAAGCGCTTGTTGGATAGTCGTTCTCGTAGAGTTGAGTAAGCGTCACTGATTGACCCACTCGGGATCAAGCTTGTCGCCGCGGCGATCCCGCAGCTCCCAGGTGACCTGGCGGAGTACTTTGGTCAGTGCATCGTTAGCGAGCGTGTCCTGATGGCCGACAACAAGCGTGGCACCCGGCAGCACGGCGTGGATCGCCGACGTGTAGCCCGCGGCCGGATCGATGGCTAAGGATTTGATGCCATTGCAAAACTAGGAACCACGTTGGGCAAACTAGTCGATGTCCGGGTTTCGCGGTGCGGCCCTACAACCTGTCCCAACAGGTCCTGATTGCCGGCCAGGTCCACAAAACCGGTTCAATCCACACGGCGCCCGTTGCAGCACAACGCTACCAGTAACCTCGCGTGCACCGCGATCAGGTCTTGCGCTACCACGCCAGGATTAGCTCTGTACCGTAGAGAATAGAAAGATCTATCGGTGAACTGCTCACATATTCCTTGGCCGGACGTGAAGACCATTCCATATCCTGGACACCCTGGCGCTGACGGCTCATTGTCACGGTGTTAGACACGCTCCACCCATAACTCCTGGCAGCCTAAACAACAATGTCATCACCCCGGTCACAACCCTTAGCTCCCTTCATCAGCTGAACACTTAGCAACACCTAGACCTCCAAAAGCCAAGGGCCCCTC
>NZ_QAYL01000029.1 GCF_003408705.1 Mycobacterium uberis | reverse complement strand
CACCACCCGCTTTACCGACGGACTCACGGCTACCAGAACATCCACACAGTAGATCAACTCACACAACCCATCGACCCACACCACAACCCACACCACCACACCCCACATAAAACAAAACCACACAACACTCAACAAGAAGATGCATTCGGTCACATCATTATGGGCAGTCTGCGTGGGGCTATCGGTACTTGTGTGCCAGGCATCGCTGTTTGCCGGTACACTGTCCTCTGCAACATCTAACCAATCCTGAGCCCGAATGGCGTCGTACATGGTGGTACGCAGTCGTATCGGGGCCCCTTTGTCCTGTGTTACTGTCCTCTGCAACATCTAACCAATCCTGAGCCCGAATGGCGTCGTACATGGTGGTACGCAGTCGTATCGGGGCCTCTTTGTCCTGTGTTTACGTAGCTAAACTGTCGAGCGCCAATTGGGCTGTTTAAGGCCAATTGGGCGATCATAAGTAATGAGGGGACTGCACGTTGCGAGCCGCAAACGTCACGCCGGTGGCCATTATCGGAATGGCCTGCCGGCTTCCCGGTGGGATTGATTCTCCGCAACGACTGTGGGAGGCGTTGTTGCGTGGCGAAGACCTGGTGACCGAGATTCCCAAGGAACGCTGGGACGCGGATCTGTATTATGATCCCGAGCCAGGGGTGCCTGGCCGGTCGGTATCGCGGTGGGGTGCTTTCCTGGACGACGTTGGCGGCTTTGACTGCGATTTCTTCGGTATGACGGAGCGTGAGGCCACCGCGATCGACCCACAGCACCGCCTATTGTTGGAAACGTCGTGGGATGCTATCGAGCATGCGGGTTTTGACCCTACGACACTCGCAGGGTCTGCGACTGGTGTCTTTGTGGGGCTTACGCACGGGGACTATGAGTTGCTGTCCGCCGACTGTGGCGCTGTGGAGGGACCGTACGGTTTCACGGGAACCAGTAACAGCTTCGCATCCGGTCGAGTGGCCTATACGCTTGGGTTACACGGTCCGGCAGTAACGATAGATACAGCGTGCTCGTCGGGCTTGATGGCCGTGCACCAAGCCTGCGGAAGTTTGGATGGCGGCGAAAGCGATCTGGCCCTTGCTGGTGGTGTCGCCGTGATGCTAGAGCCACGGAAGTCAGTTTCGGGCTCGCTGCAGGGTATGCTGTCACCTACCGGTCGCTGCCATGCCTTTGATGTTGCGGCCGACGGATTCGTGTCCGGCGAGGGATGCGTAGTGTTGTTGCTCAAGCGATTGCTCGACGCGGAGCGTGACGGTGACCGAATCCTTGCAGTGCTGCGCGGTACTGCGGCCAATCAGGATGGCCGCACCCCGAACATCGCGGCGCCCTCGGAACAGGCGCAAATTGCGGTGTATCAAAAGGCCTTGGCCGCGGGTGGTGTTGACCCCACCACGGTGGGTCTGGTTGAAGCGCACGGCACTGGCACCCCGGTCGGCGATCCGATCGAATACGCGAGCCTGGCCGCCGTGTATGGGACTGCAAGACGTTGTGCGCTAGCGTCAACGAAGACAAACTTCGGTCACATGCAGTCGACATCTGGACCGCTAGGGATGATGAAGGCGATCTTAGCGCTGCAGCATGGCTTGGTTCCGAAGAACCTGCATTTCACCCGGTTGCCGGATCAACTAGCTGAAATCGCCACCGAACTCTTTGTGCCGCAGGTCAATACACCCTGGAATGTCGATGGTCAGCAGCCACGGCGTGCCGCGGTGTCGTCGTACGGAATGTCTGGCACTAACGTGCACGCGATCCTCGAGCAAGCGCAGGCAGCCAAGAGTTCAGCTAAGGGATCGCTGGTAGCATCCAAAATCGGTGACGTGCTGTTGTTTCCGGTGTCGGCTACGTCGGCAGAGCAACTGCGCGTGACGACTGCCAGAATGGCGGACTGGGTTGACGAGCACAGCAGCGGGACGAAACGTGTCGAGCTGTGGGATTTAGGTTACACGCTGTCGCGCCGTCGTGGATATCGGTCAGTGCGGACGATAGTTCCGGCGAGCAGCTTTGCTGAGCTTAGCCGGGGATTGCGCGAAGTCGCCGGCAGCGAGGTTCCCTATCAGCCTGCCGTGGGGCAAGACGACCGCGGCCCAGTATGGGTGTTCTCCGGACAAGGGTCACAGTGGGCCGGGATGGGTGCAGAGTTGCTCGTGAAAGAGCCGGTATTCGCTGCGACTATTGCGGCAATGGAACCGGTAATAGCCGAGGAATCAGGGTTTTCGGTAAACGAAGCGTTGACGGCGACGGAAAAGGTAACCGGTATTGACCGGGTCCAGCCGACGATCTTCGCAATTCAGGTGGCATTGGCTGCCACAATGAAGTTCTACGGGGTGTATCCGGGTGCTGTCATCGGACATTCGCTCGGTGAGGCCGCGGCCGCTGTCGTTGCGGGCGCGCTGTCGTTCGAAGATGGTTTGCGCGTCATCTGCCGCCGCTCGCGGCTAATGTCGCGTGTCGCGGGCAACGGCGCCATGGCGTCGGTGGAATTGCCTGGCCAACAAGTGCTTTCCGAACTTTCTATTCGCGGCCTGTCAGATGTTGTGTTGGCGGTCGTCGCCTCACCGACATCGACTGTCGTCGGTGGAAACACCCAGGCGATTCACGACCTGGTGGCCGCCTGGCAGGAACAGGACGTGATGGCGCGCGAGGTGGCTGTTGACGTCGCCTCGCATACTCCACAGGTCGAGCCGATTCTTGACGACTTGGTCGAAGCCCTCGCTGATCTCAAACCCACTGAGCCGGAAGTCCCTTACTACTCTGCGACCCTGTGGAACCCGCGTGAGCGGCCGTCGTTCACCGGCGAATACTGGGCAGAAAACTTGCACTACACGGTGCGCTTTGCGGCGGCTGTGCAAGCAGCGCTCAAGGATGGGTTCCGAGTCTTCGGGGAGCTGGCGCCACATCCCCTACTGACCTATGCGATTGAGCAAAACGCTGCCAGTCTCGGCATACCGATCAGCGCGTTGGCCGCCATGCGCCGCGAGCAGGAGCTGCCACTCGGGTTACGTGGCTTCGTCTCCGATGTGCACAGCGCCGGTGCCCGGATCGATTTCTCCGTTCAGTACCCCGATGGATGCCTGGTAGATGCACCATTGTCTACCTGGACTCACCGGGAGCTGATGCTGAGCCGCGAGTCGGTGGACCACCCTGCGCACGGCGTCGCGGTTCAGGCTGTTCATCCACTGCTTGGGGCGCATGTGCGCCTGTTTGAGGAGCCGGAGCGCTACGTGTGGCAGGGTGGGGTCGGCACTGAGGCACACCCATGGCTCGAAGACCACCAGATCCACAACGTGGCCGCGCTTCCCGGTGCGGCTTACTGTGAAATGGCCTTAGCCGCTGCACGGGCGATTCTCGGCGAAGCGTCAGAGGTCCGAGACATTAAGTTCGAGCAGACGTTGTTGTTGGATCACGAGACGATGGCGTCGTCGGTGGCGACGGTTTCAGCGCCTGGCGTCCTCGAATTCGTGGTGGAGACCCATGAGGAAGGAGAACGTGTTCGGCGAGCAAGTGCGGTGCTGCATGCACTGGAGGTCCGCGCGGATCTGCAGCAGCCGCCCGTGCACAACATTGATGCATTGATCGCTAGCCATCCGTCGCGCACGGAAGGTGCTGATTTGCGAATGGCCTTCGACGCTGTCGGCATTCAGTACGGCCCGGCCTTCTCGGGCCTCGCCGCAGTACACACTGTCGACAGGACCAATGTGGACGTCTCCACTGTGCTCGCCGAGGTCGCGCTGCCCAGGGCTATTCGCTCGCAGCAATCGGCATACACAAGCCACCCCGCGTTGCTCGATGCGTGCTTCCAGTCGATCATCGTTGCGCCCGAGGTGCAAAAGGCGGGCGCCGGCGGTCTATTGCTGCCTGTCAGTGTGCGCCGACTGCGTAACTACCATTCAATGCGCAACGTGCAATACTGCCTCACTCGGGTAACAGCATTGCGAGCCGGTGAGTGCGAAGTCGACCTGGAAGTTTTGGACCAGTCCGGAACGGTGCTGTTGCTGGTTGAAGGGCTGCGTCTGGCCGGGGGTGCTTCCGGGCATGATCATGTTAATCGCGTGCTCGACGAACGGTTGTTTACCATCGAATGGGAATCGCACAAACTGCCGGAGGCGCCGCAGCGAGAGTGTGGGTCCTGGCTAGTCCTCGGCGCATCTGCCGAGGATCCTTTGGTCAATCAACTTGGCGATGCCCTAAACGCCGAAGGCGGGCAGTGCACCGCGGTGCCGTTGCCGCTCGGGCAAATAGATACCGCACAACTGCGTTCGCTGCTGTCCAACGACGGCGTGAGCCTCTCCGATGGTCATGGGGCCCTCAAGGGGCTTACTGGTGTGGTCGTGGTTACTGCCCCGCCTGCCGCTGCTGCGGCAGAATCGTCAGCATTGCGGCGTGGTCGCGACTATGTGTCCCACATCGCCACCATCGCCCGCGAGATCTCCGAACTCCCCGGCGAGCGGCCCCGCTTCTTTGTCGTGACCAGAAACGCCGCAAGCATCAGGACGGGTGATCTGGCCAACCTGGAACAGGCCGGACTGCGTGGGCTGATGCGGGTGATTGACTCCGAACACCCTTACTTGAGTGCGACCCAGATCGACGTCGACGACACCAATCAAGCGACGATCGCCTTGCATGTGGCCCAGCAACTGCGCAGCCGTTCGGATGAGGACGAGACCGGCTGGCGAGACGGCGAATGGTATACCGCCCGACTGCGACCCAGTCCGGTGAGCCAGGCCGAACGGCGAACCGCCGTCGTGCAGCATGAACGCGACGGCATGCGGCTAGAGATTCGGATCCCGGGTGATCTGGAATCGATGGAGTTCGTTGCTTTCGATCGGGTACCACCGGGGCCGGGGGAGATCGAGGTCGCGGTCACCGCATCCACCATCAACTTTGCCGACGTTCTGGTCGCGTTCGGCCGGTACCCTACCTTTGAGAGCTACCGCCAACTGTTGGGTATCGACTTCGCTGGGGTGGTGTCAGCCGTCGGGCCGAATGTCACTGATCATAAGGTCGGCGACCGGGTCGGCGGTATGTCTCGCAACGGTTGTTGGACCACGTTTGTGATTTGTGATGCTCGCCATGCGGTCACACTGCCACCCAAGGTGCCGCTGGAAGAGGCCGCGGCTGTGCCTACTGTGGCCGCGACCGCTTGGTACGGCCTGCATGATCTGGCTCGGATCTCATCGTCCGACAAGGTGCTGATTCATTCGGGAACCGGCGGTGTCGGACAGGCGGCGATTGCGATCGCACGTGCCGCGGGGTGCGAGATCTTCGCGACGGCGGGTAGTCCGCAACGGCGACAGCTGCTGCGCAGCATGGGTATTGAGCATGTCTACGATTCGCGTAGCCTTACGTTCGCCGAACAAATCCGTCGTGACACCAAAGGATACGGCGTTGACGTCGTGCTCAACTCGTTGTCCGGTGCTGCGCAACGTGCCGGAATCGAATTGTTGTCCTTCGGTGGGCGGTTCGTCGAGATCGGCAAACGTGACATCTACAGTGACACCCGACTCGGATTGTTCCCATTCCGTCGTAACCTCTCGCTGTACGCGGTCGACTTGGCGTTGTTGACGCATACACACCCTGAAACTGTTCGACGCTTGCTGACCACCGTGTACCAACGCACTGCTGAGGGTGTGCTGCCGGTACCGCAGACCACGCACTATCCAATTCATGACACGGCCGGTGCCGTGCGCTTGGTTGCTGGTGCCAGGCATACCGGCAAAGTGATGCTTGACGTGCCGCACACCGGATCCAGTGTGGCCGTGGTGCCCCCGGAGCAGGTTCGTACGTTTCGTACTGACGGCGCCTATATCGTCACTGGCGGGCTGACCGGCCTGGGGCTGTTTCTCGGCACCGAGATGGCCGCCGCGGGCTGCGGACGGATTGTGCTCAACTCCCGCTCGGCGCCCAACCTCCAAGTGCAGGAGGTCATCGAGCGCCTCCGCGCCACAGGCGCCGATATCCAGGTGGAGTGTGGTGATATCGCTGAGCCTGAGGTTGCTGGCCGCCTGGTGGCGGTGGCGGCCCAATCAGGGCTACCGGTTCGCGGTGTGCTACATGCAGCGGGGGTGGTCGAGGACGCCACGTTGATCAATGTCACTGATGACCTCATTGATCGTTGCTGGGCACCTAAGGTCTACGGTGCGTGGAACCTGCACCAGGCCCTGCAAGACGGAAAAGCTGCGCAGTCGCTGGATTGGTTCTGCTTATTCTCAACGGCCGCCGCGCTAGTCGGTTCGCCGGGACAAGGCGCATATGCGGCGGCTAACAGCTGGTTGGATGGTTTCTCGCATTGGCGCCGGGCACAGGGCCTACCGAGCACCGCGATCGCTTGGGGAGCATGGGGTGAGATTGGTCTCGCCACCGCTCTGGCCGAAATGGCCGGAGCAGCAATCACACCCGCCGAGGGTGCTCGCGTATTTCAGACGCTGCTGTGTTATAGTCCCCCATACTTTTGCTATGCGCCGATCATGGGGACGCCGTGGTTGACGTCCTTTGCGCAACGCAGCCGCTTCGCCGAGGCGTTCCAATCTGTTTCTCAAGGCCGAAAAGATAAAAGTAAGTTCCTGGCCGAATTGAAAGTGTTGCCTCACGACGAATGGCCCAGCATGATTCGACAATTGGTGTCTGAGCAGATCAGCTTGCTACTGCGGCGCACTATTGACCCCGATCGGCCGCTATCTGACTATGGCCTGGATTCGCTCGGGAATTTAGAGTTACGAACCCGTATCGAGACGGAGACGGGAGTACGCATAAGTCCCACTAAGATCACCACAATTCGAGGTCTCTCCGAGCATTTGTGCGAAGAGTTGGTAGCTATGGAAGCTGAGTCGCCAGCCACTTGATCGCAGGCGCGTACATCGTCAGGAGATAATAGCCGCCTCAACCAGGGCATAGCGGGGGAGTTTGAGTCGAGGAGAAAACGTTGCGGGTCGGGCCGTTGACATTAGGAACACTGCTGGATTGGGCACCCCGAGCGGGTAAGACTATCTCGTGGCAACCAACATCTGCCACATGTGAGAAGGTGTCGCAGGCGCCGGTCAGCTCGGTACCGGTTGCCTACATGCAGGCTCAGCACATCCGTGGTTATGTTGAGCAGAAAGCGAAGGGGCTCGACTATTCACGGCTGATGATTATCAGCTGCGATCAGCCTGGCCAATGTGATATCCGTGCGGTCAATTACATCGTCAACGCGCACCTTCGCCGTCATGACACATACCGTAGCTGGTTTGAGTACACCGACGACGGCGAAATCATCCGGCACACGTTATCCGACCCCGCAGACATCGAATTTGTTCCCGTCGAACACGGCGAGCTGTCGTTGGCTCAAATACATGAACTTGCGGTGAGCACACCGGACCCGCTTAAGTGGGGCTGCTTCCAGTTCGGGGTGATCCAAGCCGAGGAGCACTTCACGCTGTATGCCAGCATCGACCATGTCCATGTGGACGCGATGATCGTTGGCGTGACGCTCATGGAATTTCACATGATGTACAGCGCACTCGTCAGTGGTGCTGGCCCCCTCGAACTGCCGGAGGCAGGTAGCTATGACGACTTCTGCAGTCGCCAGCACCGATTCACCTCCATGCTCACTGCGGAGTCTCCACAGATTCGTTCGTGGACCCAGTTCGCTGAACCTAATGACGGCAGTTTTCCCAATTTCCCACTGCCACTCGGTGATCCGTTGCAGCCTACTCAGGCCGATATCGTCACCGTGACCATGCTTGATGAGCAGCAGACGGATCGATTCGAAGCGGTATGTACAACCGCCGGCGCTCGTTTTGTTGGTGGTGTGTTGGCTTGCTGCGGCCTGGCCGAGTACGAATTGACCGGTGCTGATACCTATTACGGGCTTACACCGCGCGACACCCGTCGTACTCCGACTGATATGTTGACTCAAGGTTGGTTCACTGGCTTGGTTCCGATCACGGTCCCTATCGCTGGCTCATCGTTCGGCGATGCCGCGCGCGCTGCACAAAGTTCCTTCGACACCGACGTGCACTTAGCCGAAGTCCCCTACGACCGGGTGGTGGAGTTGGCGCCGACGGTGCACAAGCCGCGGCCGAATTTCCCTGTGATCAACTTCCTTGACGCGGGCACCGCGCCGCTTTCGGCATTGCTCACCGCGAGATTGGACGGCCTCAATATCGGTGTCTACAGCGATGGTCGTTACTCGTACCAGGTGTCGATCTACGTGATCCGGGTTGAGCAGGAGACTGCGGTGGCGGTGATGTTCCCGGATAATCCGGAGGCTCAGGAATCGGTCGCCCGCTATCTGGCAACGTTGAAGTCTGTGTTCGGGCGCGTCGCCGAAAGTGGGCACTGGCGCAATGTCGCATGATCCCCGTCGCACCGGGCCGGCGCTATTGGTGGTGAACTCATCTTTGGTCGGTTAGGTGACATCGTGGCACGGTGGCCGTGGGTTGTGATCGGCTGCTGGGCTTTACTTGCGTTGGTGCTCCCGCTGACGGTGCCATCGTTGACGGAGATGACTCATCGTCGTCCCATCGCGATCTTGCCTCCTGACGCGCCGTCGAGCGTCGCAGCCAAAAAGATCTCCCAGGCATTCCACGAGGCCGGTTCGGAAAACGTATTGATAGTGTTGCTGACCGACGACAAGGGGTTGGGACCAGCTGACGAAACCGTGTACCGCACGCTGGTGGACCGGCTTCGTCATGACACCAAAGACGTTGTCATGTTGCAGGACTTTCTCAGTACGCCGCCGTTACATGAGTTGCTGGCCAGCAAGGACGGCAAGGCGTGGATCCTGCCGATCGGCCTCGCCGGGGAGCTCGGCACGCCCGCGTCTTACCATGCCTACACCGACGTCGCGGACATTGTACAGCATACTGTTGCCGGATCATCTCTCAAGACTAATTTGACCGGACCGGCGTCCACAGTCGCCGACTTGACCGACGCCGGAGCGCGGGATCGCACGTCGATTGAGTTGGCGATCGCTGTCTTGTTGCTGATCATCCTGATCGTCATCTATCGTAACCCGATCATCATGCTGTTGCCGCTGATCACCATCAGCGCATCGTTGATGACTGCGCAGGCCGTGGTGTCCGGCGTCTCAGTGCTGACTGGTTTGGCTGTTTCCAACCAGATGATCGTGTTACTCAGTGCCATGATCGCCGGTGTGGGAACCGATTACGCAGTGTTCCTCATCAGCCGTTATCACGACTATGTCCGGATAGGTTCTGGCTCGACGCAGGATGCGAGTCGCGCCGTGCGACAAGCACTGACTTCCCTCGGCAAGGTGATAGCCGCGTCGGCGGCGACAGTAGGCATCACTTTCCTCGGGATGGGCTTTACCAAAATCGGAGTGTTTTCCACGGTTGGCTTGGCACTAGCGATCGGGATTGCGGTAGCTTTTCTGGCTGCGGTGACTCTAATGCCGGCCATCCTGGTGCTTGTCGGGCCGCGTGGCTGGGTTGCACCTCGACATGACCATACCAACGCATTCTGGCGGCGAGCAGGGGTGCGAATAGTGCGCTGCCCGGTGGCCTATTTAAGTGCGAGCATGGTCATTCTGATTGCGTTGGCTCTGTGCGCCAGCCTCGTTCGCTTTAACTACGACGAGCGTAAGCAGTTGCCGGCTTCGGACCAGAGCTCTGTCGGGTACGCTGCCCTGGAACGCCACTTCCCGGTCAACCAGACGATTCCGGAGTACCTCCTGATCCAATCGCCGCATGACCTGCGTACGCCTCGTGTACTTGCCGACATGGCTGAGTTGGCGCAGCGGGTGAGTCAGATTCCGGGTATTGCCCTGGTCCGCGGAGTTACCCGGCCCACCGGAAAGCCGCTCGAAGAGACCAGCGCGGCGTATCAGGCGGGCATGGTCGGCAAACAACTAGGCAGTGCGTCCCACATGATCAGTGAAAGCACTGGTGACTTGAACCGATTGGCTTCGGGTGCTGGTTTGTTGGCAGACAAGCTCAGCGACGTCCGCACCCAGGTTGGCCAGGCCGTCGCAAGTATCAATGGGTTGCTCGACAGTTTGGTGTCCGTGCAGAAGATGTTTGGTGGCGGCAAGGCGTTGGGCGAAATCGATACCGCCGGCAAGCTTGTCTCGAGCATGCGGGCTCTCGGCAACACACTGGGGATCAACTTCTCAACCACGATGAACAACATCGACTGGGTTGGCGCCGTGGTCATCGCCTTGGACGCCAGCATGCTTTGCGATACTAATCCCATCTGCGCCGATGCCCGCGCCCAGTTCCACAAGCTGCTCACCGCGTCCGAAGACGGAACTCTGGACAATATCGCCAATCTATGGAAGCAGTTGGGGTCTACGCAGTCCGCGCAGACCGTGAGCGCCACGGTCAGCGATCTGGGGAGAACACTCGCCGCCGTTAATACTTCGTTGCGTTCCTTGGGGTTGGATAATCCGAGCGCTATGCGCTCGAAGATGATCGGCTTGCAAAACGGCGCCCACGATCTCGCGAGTGCCAGCCGTCAGATCGCCGACGGTGTGGCGGAGCTCGTCGACGAAACCAAGACGATGGGCACCAGTCTTGCCTGGGCGTCGGCCTTCCTGACGGAGATGGGCCAAGATGCGTCACAGCCGTCCATGGCCGGATTCAGTATGCCGCCACAATTGCTCAATACGGAAGATTTCAAGAAACTCGCCCAGACATTCATATCGCCAGACGGCCATTCGGTGCGGTACTTCATTCAAACTGACCTTAATCCGTTCAGCACCGCGGCTATGGAGCAAGTCAACACGATCCTTAACGTCGCCAAGGGTGCCCAGCCAAACACCACGCTGTCGGACGCGTCGATTTACCTCTCCGGCTATACCGTGACGCTTCGAGACACCCGCGACTACTACGACCGAGATCTGCGGCTTATCGTTACTATCACGATCATTGTCGTGCTTTTGATCCTCATGGCACTGTTGCGATCGATAATCGCGCCGCTGTACCTCGTTGGGTCGGTGGTTATATCATATTTGTCGGCGCTCGGATTCGGTGTCTTGGTGTTCCAGGTGCTATTGCGGCAGCAATTGCATTGGAGCGTGATGGGATTGACGTTCGTGGTGCTAGTCGCCGTAGGTGCAGACTACAACATGTTGCTCGCATCGCGGCTGCGTGACGAGTTGTCACACGGCGTGCGTGCCAGCGTCATTCGCACTGTCCGTTCCACCGGTGGAGTCATCACCGCAGCGGGTCTCATCTTTGCTGTATCGATGTTTGGCTTGCTGCTAGCCAGCATCGGAACTGTCGTGCAGGCCGGCTTCATACTCGGATCCGGAATCTTGCTTGATACTTTCATTGTCCGCACTATTACCGTGCCCGCGGTAGCTGCTTTGTTGGGACGGGCGAGTTGGTGGCCAGCGCGGCCGTGGCAACGACGTGCAGCCGAGAATGACTCGATAAAGAAGAAGACCGTGTTCGACGCCGTGACTGACGCATCACCGGAAAGCCGAAGCTGAATTCGATTGCCCTAATTTCTTTTCCTCGGGACTCTGGGCGGCCAGCATTGTCCCAGGGCTACGTAAATAGGAACCAAGCGGGACTGGCCGGCTAGATCAACAACTTTACAATCCTGACGAATCAGAGGCCGGCGTGTCTGTGTAAACCGGCTGGGCTAACCCGGTGTTGTTGGCAATCGATGGCGGCGACGGCCACGGAGACGTCCTCGACAACACATCCGACAACTTAGTCCTATGCCTGTTCCATACCTGATTGTTGTTGGCCCAGAACTGTTCGTATTGCTGGTTAAACAGCGTGATCCCGTAAGTCTATTTATCCCGAGTGGGTTATGAGTAGCTGCGCCCTCCGGTTCCGGCTAGCACAGATTACTCATTAGGTACATCGTGCATGCCAATAGCTTCTAATTATACGTTCAATCTGATTCTGGTTCTCAAAGAGCAGCTTACCGAGGACGTCTAGCTACTTTAGGAACGGCTCGGTCACCTTAATCACCTATATAGCCACGGGACGCGACAATTCTTCTGTCAGACAGACGGGCATTTGGTTGAACGGCGACCTGAAAGCCATGAGACCCTCAACCAACGACCCCCACTCGTTGGCGTTGCGCTTTACCGAGGTAATCTTCGGTCCTATGCGCGTATCGTTGGTGATGGTCTCTGGTGTTGTGAGGTCCGGCGTCTTATTGTTCGTTTCTTCCGGCGCGTAACTACCGTTATGACTCGTTTGGCTCAAGATCTTGACCGTTGTCGACTTCGACGGCCGCACACTTGGTAGTGTCGGCGTCCAAGGTGAGTGCAAACTCCTCAAGGACAACCGCTGTCTCAGTGATGGTATCCCAGTATTGACGCGCTTACTGAACTAGATCGGCTGCCGCCTTTGCAAGTCCTGATCAGACCAGGAGCTACCACGACATTTATCGCTGGAGCTGCCTCAGCGTGAATGGTGTTTCGCCTCGTCACAAATTTTTCGCACGTTCGCGGCCACTGCTGTCAAGACCGCGGTCGCTGGGATCAGAAAAGACATCCATATTTACTTCACTGGCGATTAACGAATCCATGGAAATTACACATATTAAATTATCTATCGATTATTTAAGCTGTCGGATAACCGTACTAGTGCTGTGCAACGGTTTCTCTGAGACAGTTATGCGACAGATCTAAAGACTAAATCCTCGTAAACAACTGTAAATCTGGCTTCTAGTAGTACACGCTGTCGCCAGATAGCGCCAATTGTCGCGTAGACCCCATTGAAAGTTCCTACTTAGCAACATTCTTCGTAATATCATAATGTTATATGGAAATGATTGTGGTACAGTTGGTATAGGAAATTTGTTGCTGAATTTGTTTTCTGACTATATTTTGTTATGCTACTTTTTGGTCTGAGACCGCCAAGCGATTAATCAGCTCGCCGTCGTGGTGCACCCCTTCAGATGACGCCGGGTCCAAAGTGCTGGCGAAAATGTGGCTGAATGCAAACAGGAACCGTTGGTCCTTATTACACTCTGGGCAATAGCTGGTACCGCGTTAAACCAACAGCTTGACGATGTTGGTGCACGCACTAAGCCAGATAAAAGTTAGGTCAGCTCGGGGGTGGTGAGAGAAGCGAGCGAACTTGGGCGAAGGCATCGAGGATGTTGTCGCGAAGCTCCGGGTCGACGTTGGTGATCGGGTCCATACCGTTCACTGGATCTACAGAAACCGGCTTGTTGAACGGATTGTCGTTGTACGCATACGCGGCATCGATTTTCGGTTGTAGCACCGCGTCGATTTGATCCACCAAAGCGTCCGACCAGCCAAGGTAGCGCAGCGGCAACGTCAATGGAAGATGATTCAAAGGAATGAAATACGTCGTCGTCTTGGCGCCTCGCGAGTTAATAGTGGTTTTGATATTCTGTGGGGGCACATCGCTAGGATTGAGGAACGCGGATGGAGTATGCGAGATAGCTGCCCCGGCAAGGCAATTCAACTGAGCTAATAGGTTGTCAGCCCGGTCAGGAAAGTCGGACAGTCCATCGTATGCGGCGACAATTCGGTTGCTGTCATACTGGCTGTCCACACGCGGGGGCATCGTGTAGTCGATCAGCGGGATAGAGTCGCCGGGCTGGAAGATACTGGCAAGCACGCCTTTGCCAAATCCTTGGTATCCCGAGGGATCGCCGAAGGTGTTGAACGTGAACTGGTCTGGCGGTGGCGCCATTGGGTCAGTGGCAAGCCGCGCTTGTTCGGTGTCGAGTGCAAGGCTCCCCTGGGACAAGCCGACGACGGCGCCTGGCTCGGTTCCTTGGTGAATGGCCTGGTTCAGGTTTTTGGCTGCTACTGTAATCGCCTCCCCGATAGTAACCTCATCTCGAGGCCCCGGCACCAGAAAAGTAGGCACATAGCGAAAAATAGCTCCGGCAGGATAGTCGATAAGCTTGCGTTTGACGTCTGGAAAGAAACCTTCGCCGGCCCGCATGGTGTAATAACCCCAGTCAAAGGCCGGAGGTCTCGCGCCACCCAGCGTATAGACGACTTTGGCGGGCGAGTCTTCACGCACCGGGACCGGGCTGGGTGGCAGCCATGGTTCCCATGGTGTCCCAGCCTCCCCTGATGCGACAGCGGGTCCAAAACCACCGGCCGCACCCACGGTCAAGGCGGCAAGAGCTGCGGTTAGTAGTCGTTTCATTTCGTTTTCTTCTCTCCGAATAACCCGCTGGATCTGTGCATCTACGTTATGGCAGTTATTTTCGTGCCACAGTGTGCACCAAGCCGTGATGCAAGGATGTTTTCAGCACTCACGGTACCGCATGACTGCCCATTGCCGCGCAGCAAGTTGGGACACCCGCTTATAGCCCGGCCATGCCAACAGCGAGCAAAACGCAGCCGACTCCGGCCAGCAAAGTGGCAACTTCGAGACGGTGACGTGACTGGATCCAGTTGTTCAGCGTCGCCATCCACGCCTGCGTTGTGTCGGGTGCCAGCAAGTAGGCGGCGAGCGGGATCTCGATCAGTGCAAAGGCTACGACGTTGAACATCAGCAGCGCACTGACTTGTGTTGTGGCTGCGGTGCTGGAGGTCAAAATGACGGTAAGTACGGCTAAATAGTCCACTGACGGGAGTGCGATCCCCAGGCCGGCCACGCCCGCGACCCATAACGAATGCCCTTTTAACAGTCTGATTAGTGGTCTTGGCGCCAACTTTGACAGCTTTGGCGAGTCGGAAGCATTGTCGACGGGAGGTTCCGTTGACTGCTCGCGACTGACGCAGATCTGCACAGCCAGTACGGCAGCGACCAGCAGAGCCAACACACCGATCAGAATTTGCACCTTGGGCAATGTGAATTGCATTGAGGTCATGAGTCTGCGGCGAAAGATGAACAACACAACTAAACCCACAGTCATCCCCATCGTGAATCCGCCGCCCAGAAATGCAAGCAGTTGTAGCGTCGGTCTGGGTCTGTTCAGCATCAGTACCGTCATGCCGATCCGGAAAGGTTCGAGGTTCACTGCGACGGCCATCACCAGGATGGTTATCCACATGACAACTCGCGGTTATCAGCTCGCTGGTACGCTTAGCGGTCCAACCGGGAGAACTGTTTCCGCCGGTACTGTTCGACGCAGGCGGTCCGTCTGATCTTGCCGCTCGTCGTGGTGGGAATCGACCCCGGTGGCACCAGAACGAGGTCGGCGACATTCAGACCGTGCGCCTTGGATATCGCCGCGGTGACGTCATTCTTGACGGCGGCGAGCTTCTGCATCGCCTCTGCATCGGAATCGCCGCGCTTTTTGACTTCGATAATGGTGACCAATTTCTCAGTCTCATCAACCGGGACGGATATCGCCGCTACCCGACCACCGGTGATCGCCTGGACTGTCGATTCGATGTCCTCGGGATAGTGGTTGCGCCCATAAACGATCAACAGATCTTTCATACGGCCTACGATGAACAGCTCATCCTCGGAGATGAACCCGAGGTCTCCGGTTCTTAGCCATGGTCCCTCGGGTGTGTCCGGCGAAGGGTTGGTCAGCTTTCCGCCGAAGGTATGCTGCGTCTCCTCCGGTTTGTGCCAATAGCCTTCGGCGACGTTGTCGCCATGTAGCCAGATTTCGCCTACCGTTCCTGCCGGGCACTCGATGCACGTCTCGGAATCCACGATTCGCACTATCGGCGACTTCGGTGTGCCATAACTCAGAAGCGGCGCGCCAATGCGTGCGTCGCACCGTTGCACAGTGCCTTCCGCCAGTTTCTCGGATTCGAAATAAACGACTGCCGGCGATCCCCCTTTGGGGCGGCTGGCAGCGTAGACGGTTCCTTCGGCTAGGCCGTAGGAAGGCAACAGCATGTCGTCGCGAAAATTGATCGGGGCAAACCGGTCGGCAAACCGATTCAACGTGGCGGGGTGGATTCGTTCACTGCCGCTGAGGATGCCTTGGCAGGCGCCGAGATCGAGGCCGATCATGTCGGCGTCTGATGTCCGGCGTGCAGTCAATTCGAAAGCGAAGTTTGGTGCTCCCGAAAATGGGTGGCTGCTGGTGGCCAGCGCCTGGATCCACCTGGCCGGATACTGCAGAAACGCGATCGGACTGGTGAGCTCGCCGCGCCAGCCACCCAGGATGGGTGCGACGATGCCGAGAACCAAGCCCATATCGTGGTAGAACGGCAGCCACGACACGATGGTGAGGTCGGGTGGCGCCGCACCGTTGGTAGGTGCGAAGTAGTTAGCCATCAGTTGTTGGAAATTCACCATCAGGTTCCGGTGTGTGATCATGACTCCGGCTGGCAGGCGGGTCGAACCCGAAGTATACTGCAGGTACGCTGTTCTCGGTGTATCGGTTAGCCGAATACTCGCGGGATTCTCAGCGTCCAAATTCACTGAATCGACTTCGATGATCGTTGGGACGACGTCGGTGGTCGAGTGATGAACATAGTCAGTGATTGTGTCGGCAGCCGCAGATGTCGTCAGGATGACCGTGGGCGATGTGTCGGCAAGCACAGCCCCCACCCGTTCGTCATGGGAGCCAGCCTGCGGTACCGACAGCGGAACCGCGATAAAGCCGGCTTGCATCGCGCCCAGGAACGCGAGGATGTATCCTAGACTCTGAGGAGCCAGTATCACGGCGCGGTCTCCCATCGAGCCGTGCCTTCTGAGCTCGTGCGCAACGTTCAAGGTTCGCTGATACAGTTCCGCCCACGTCAGCGTTTCGTGTACGCCCGTCCAATCCTGCTCGTAGTCGGTGAAGCTGAACGCGACATCGTCGGGTTGCAGAACAGCACGTTCACGTAGGAGGGAGAGAACAGACGGATTTTGCATGGGCGTTAGGTTACAGTCTACAGCCGGGGTTGGCTGGACGCCTGGTGTAAGGCGGATGAGACGGGAAGACGGTCTGTGTACGGAGTTGCGACTCACCAAAGTCGTTCGGTAGTCTAGCCTGACTTCGGTCGGTATACTTTAGGTGTCGGGCGCTATAAAGAATTACAGGGCAGTCGCGCTTTTCGTCGGTGATTGTCATGTGCCCAGATGTTGTTGCCGAGGCTCAGTGGAACGTTCAGTCACCAGCAGTCCTAACGACTAATTAGAGCAGTCGCATCATCAGGGGCAGTGAGCGATGTCGACAGTAGCTATTCAATCCGCCGGGCCCGGTAGCGCACAGTGTTGGGATGTACATGCAGCCGCTGCGTGGCGTCGGCGATGTTACTGAAGCTGTCCAGGGATGCTCGCAGGGTTTGGGTCAGCATCGGATCCCGCGTCCGTAGGTAGCGCATCCGCGGGTCGATCCGCTTCTGGTTGGCGCTAACCAAGGTAATGATTTCATCGAGCAAGATGGTGATCTGTGCTTCGGCCACCGATATCACTTGATCAACCGAGATCGGTTGGCACTCAGTGCTATCGAGCGTGCAGTCTGTTTCGACCCGTGCCGCAGCTAGGCCGGCCAAACCAGCAAAGGACGTTGCGATGGCTGTTCGCAGGGTCACGCCCAGCTCGGTCTGCAGCGCCCCGATCGCGCCGCGGACTCACGAGGTAGCCTAGCGTGCTCTCGTAGTGTCTTGTAGTAGTTATGTGAATTCGCGATCCTTAAGAGGTGACTTAGGTGCCACAGCTAAAGGCGCCGGCACTCAAAGGTCAAGATGTCGTTCGGTTGCGCATGGCGGCGCCCAGAATGCTTAGCGTCTGCGTCGAAGCCGATCAGCACGGCGTTCCCTTCCGCGGTGAGGCCGATTTTGGAGGCGATGACAGCCGTGGTACTGGTTGGTGGAACCTCCACGTCGTTTAGACCCGGCAATCGCTGCACCTGCCGCGCAATATGTTCAAGGTGTAGCCGCCAGCCGTGACATGATTCGGGATGCCAACATCGCTGCACCCCGCAGCATCTCTATCGGCGTCGTTGGCCAGCGGCGCTGTGTCTCGCTACACCCAGATCACGTCAGCAAACACCGGTTGGTCGCCGTAGAGCGATCGGGGCTCGATGGATCCCGCTCGTCAGCCGAGGATGCAGATCCGACTCCGGGCGCTCGTCAACGCGTGTTACTTTGCCGCCGGTCCGGAGCGTATTGAATATACCTCATTGGCCGATCCAATCCCCGTGCTTTGGCGGGCCAACAAGTACAAGTATTAAGCATACGTCACAGCTCGTAGGCTTCGTCGTTGGAGATCGGGTAGGCAAGCACATGCGACTGGGCATCTTTGATGTTGGCCATACCGTGGATACGATCAGCCAGGTACTGTGCCAAACCGAATAGATCGGTATCCTAGTCTTCCGTGGGATCACCGCGGTTTCCCCAAGACGGCTTGTGATATTCGAAGACGTGGTTCAGCAGCTGGTAGAGTTGCTCCCGCCGGACCTACGGTTACCACCTCTGATCCGGCCGAGAACGCCGTGGACGCCAAGGCGTTGGACGGCTCTCTACATAAAAATAGCCACCGGCGTCCGTCATGCTTGCTGGCGGAGCCATCGCAATGCCTCGGTTTGCTCCTGCGGAGTGATGCCCAGAAGGAATAACACATCAGCCGCACCTGCTGCTGTAGCCAGCCCTAGGTGCCTATCATTAGGAGTCGATCAGCGACGTCGACCTTACCGGAAGATCTAGGCTCCGCGGTGTGTCAATCAGGCTGAACCATGATCGCCTCCAACATAAGCAACGATCTGCTCAGCCCAACACCGGTCACCCACAAGTTACCTTATTTTATTACCCTAATAGTTTAATATTATTATTATATTTTCCATCTTATCTTGCCTGGTCGGCTAACTAGATGGAGTGCTGCGTCGAGGATTCCGATAGCATGGCTGCAATCACCCAGGTGCCGATACCGGTCACCGAACCGGTTCATGACTATGCGTCGCAATCCTGGGAACGCACTCGGTTGCGCACCGAACTAGTAGTGCTGGCTGATCATCCGATCGAGTTCACGCATTTCATCGCCGGTAGGCATCAGATGGATGACGGAGAACCAATCGACGTCGTCTAGCTTTACTCGTCGGGTTGTGACGGGAAAAGATCGCTGCCGCTATGATGCTTGGCCACTCTAAAGTTCTTCTACCAGGCAGAAATTGACGTGCCCTGCGGGCTAATCGACTTCTGGCGGTTCAATGTGGCATTCGCCTATTAGCTGCTTCAAGCAGCAGCCATTTAACGGTACAGGCGGACGGGCCCGGGGCGACTACCGTCCGCTGAATAGCTTGGCCTACGCTACCAACCCGCTAAAATTTTAATCGATCGCCGGTAACCTGCGGACAGTGCCGGCGTTGATAGGCAACACCGTCATATGGAAGTCGTCGATAACCCAGACCTCGGCAGCCTATATAACTTATGTAAACATATAACTATGTAAACTCTTGATGCAGTCTGACTTTCGCAAGGGATGATAAGTGTGGCCGCCGGCGATGGCTTCGTGGTATCCGATGTGGCGCTGTCCGATCCGCTGCTAGCAGGCATCTACGTTCACCGGATCAACAGCCACTTGCCAGAAGCTGTGGCAGCAGGTGGGCATCGACATCGTTAGTTACCATATCTATCTGCGGTTGGTTGGTGAGAACGACGGGAAGGATTTCGTGGTTGTCCATGCCTTGGAACACAAGAATGTGTTGTGTGCGACTTTTATTCGCGGAGAATTCGACTAACAGGGCCAGACGTGCTCAGCGGTGTCACGGGCGTTCATCGGACACTTGGTTGTGGCAGCGTATGGGTGATAAACTCTTGGGTGCGATTGCCGAGCTGCGCTACGGTCATGTCACCGACTCACCGACCAACTACGGCGGAGCGCTGATCGACTGAGGTGCGTTTACCAAGGACGTCACTGCTATCGAACGGGAGAAAAGTGTAGCTACTATCACCGTCGTGGTGGATAGTGAATATGATTATAGCGTAGTGTATTTCGTGCTTAAAATGGTGCTATTTTCCGGCGACACAATCGACGAGTCCTTCGTGATCGAGTACTTCGGCCCACTACTGTTAGATGCATGTCTACTCCGACGATCAGTATGAGAGGATCATCGACGCCGGGTTGTGCTAAGTGCTGACCGGTGCGGTCATTGGCGACAACCATCAGGCCGTCCTGACAGTGCAGCACTGACTATGGTTTGATGCGGGCAACTTCTACGTCAACGACAAACCGACGAGGGTGGTGGGGTGCCAGCCATGCGGGGGTTCGCGGAGATCGGGTACTATAACGACAAGGGTGTCTGGTCGCTGAATCTGTTGCGCTGGACGTTGGCACGCACCGTCAAAGCGACTTTCGTCGTGGCCATCGAATGCAGCTGCCTGCACATGGCATCGTATTGATGGGCGGACTATTCGCCCACGCCGTGCGTCCGGGGATGCTCGCTACTAGCCGGGCTGACAGGTCGTGCCGCACTGTCGCACGATCGCGGCTCACCCGCAGGTTGGTGTGCTGGTTTGTTTCTGTCAACACACTGGATGGCATTCTGAAAATAGTTGCAGTGATGTGAGATCCGGGACTTTTTGTTGGCATCGATTAGCTGGTCGAAAATGTCATCAACGCCAACGATTCTGCCGATATCCTGAGATCGTATCTTTGCCTGTTTGATTAGTTAGTCCGGCGTAGTACGTGATGGCATATGACTGCTTAGGGTGTCACTGTAGTTTTCGGCGCTTGGGCAGGTGTTGGATCGCGACGGCGAGAAGATCGCTTTGGACAACTGTCGTACCATCTGCGAGCGGGCCGAATGAGTTGGCGTCTGGTGTACGGTGGACGTCGAAGATCACACCACCAATTCGACTATGCTTATCTGCAGTGCCTTCGCGTGCTGATGGCTGGATCAGGCTATTAGATGATAGCCTCCCATCACCCCGTGACCCCATAGATTCTCGGTATGCTATCTCGAATGGGTCGCTAAATCATGCTGTAGAAAAGGTATTTCGGATTCCATATGCTATGTGGTATCCGCTGTGGTGAATAGCGAAGGGCGGTAGCCTGCGGCAACCTGGTACACATGCACGTGTCATTTGGCACCCAATGGTACGGGTATTTCACTTAGTGGTTGGCTGATCGCCCAGTCAGTCAGGAATTTTTCCTACGGGTCTTGGCACAGTGCGATCACGGGGAGCGCCTGAGCTGGGTTAATTAAGTAGACGCAAGCGCGGTCCAAATAGCGTTGGGAACATGGGTATATTGAGCAGTACACTTGGCCTGAGCCGCGGTTTAGTTTAGTTATGCCCACTATCAATGTTGATACCACACCAACAAGCTCGTCGTCAATCCCCACACCACGGACTGAATCGACTGCACCACCGAAAACAGCTCAATTGCTAATCCGTTCCACTACGCAGCAGCAAGCAACATTGGATCAGAACTAAAATCAGCATACATTCGGGGAGTGAACCTCAGGTGGTAACACACCAAAGTCCAACATCATCTTTTACCCTCATATTGTTTAGTGTATTGTTCTGTTTTGCAGGAGATTTGGTATTTGCGCGGTATGCGCCAACAACGTTGCCGGTGTTGAACTTCCGCAAATAATCACTACTACGTAACGTCCGCGACAGAGTACAGTCCTCAAGCCGCCACAACCGAAAACCTGCAATAGTGCACACTGCACACAACATCGTCGATCAAACGTAATTGCATACCAAAATCACTACCAGGATCCGCCAATTTCTAGATCATGAACTGGACAGAAATTCTGCCCGGATTCTGGAACGTAACGGCCCGCTGCGAGTGCAGGCCAACATATACAACAAATGCATAACATAGAGCTCCAAGACGCTGAATGCCACTGGCCGCTATCGATGTGGCTGAGGCAGCTGTAGGTTTTGGTCGAGAAGTGAACACCGCACCGCCGCGTCAATACTGGGGTTCGCGCAACGATCGTACGTCATGAACTGGTCATCGGTGAGTTTGCGTGGCGTGCCGCACGGGCCGTGCAGTGCCATACAGCATAGAAGCGACTTTTGTGGCAGCTTGTCACATGTAAAGCGCTCGGCATGGTCCGCGCTATAGTCTGCCCCAAACTTGATGGAAACATCGTCGCCGGCAACAACCTTCAAATGGACTTCGCCGAGTTCGGTGCTCCGTAGAGGTGCGCGGTCTTCTGGCTGTATGGAACTCTGGTTGCTTGCCGGCAGACTCCGACCAAGGAGCGAGTTGACGCGGAACATCACAATATTCATCTGGTCGGCGTTGACCGGCCTGGGATTGGTGCGTCGACACCGCATCAATACCCTGCGATAGCTATGTTCGGCCACAACCGACCCAGATGCGATCAGCGTCGGTGCGATGGCTCTCGGTTTGTTGGTCGCGCCGCGGCTGAAAATGGTAGGCGGCCTGCTGCGGGGTATATGAGAGTTTGCTGGTTCGGGCGGCTCGGCCTGTGGCTCGATCCACGTTAGTGGTGTATTGTCTGTCTTTGCTGCAAACAAGCCGGCATCTGCTGGCTCGTTCTTGAGTGCAAGGCGCTATTTCTCGATGGTTTGCTGGCTAGTAGTCACAAGCAACTGGCTGCGCCATTAGCTCACGTCATCGCGTTCGCTTACCACTGTGGCTTCAAGGCTAGATGAGGTGAAAGTCGTGGCACGACGACCACCACCATCTCATTCCGTTTTCCCATGGGGAGCACGTCGTTTCCTGGCGGCCTGATGCCAAGCTGTTTTACTTGCCGGTCGAAAGTCATCTTGCTGGGCTTGGTTGCGGTGAGGAGGTCCTGTTCACCTTGATGGAGATCTGGGACCGCGGCGAGCGGGCGTGACTTGGTCTCGTACCGAGCTTGCACCATCCCGGGTAACCTGTTGATGTGTTGTTGGCTTCACTGAATCCGTCCGTCCTTACCGCCACGGACATCGCTGACGCGGTAAGTATTGGCGGCGTCGTATTGAGCCGCAGCGACTTGGTCGGTGCCGCAACGTCGGTGGTTGAGCGCATCGGAGGCGCACGCTTGGTCGCGGTGCTGGCCACACCGACGGCGTCGACAGTGCTAGCGATCACCGGTTGCTTGATCGCCGGTGTGCCGGTGGTCCCGGTGCCCGCAGATATCGGTGTGGCCGAACGTCGACATATGCTCACTGACTCTGGAGCGCAGGCCTGGCTGGGCCTAGCACCTAGCGAAGAATCGGAGTCGGAAGGGCTGCCGCACATTCCGGTCCGACTGCATGCCCGGTCCTGGCATTACTATCCTGAGCCGTCACCCGATGCTACCGCGATGGTGATCTATACCTCGGGCACTACTGGGCTGCCTAAGGGGGTATCGCTGAGCCGGCGAGCGATTGCCGCTGATGTGGATATGCTGGCTCAGGCTTGGCAGTGGACGTCAGATGACGTTCTGGTGCATGGATTGCCGTTGTTTCACGTGCACGGACTGGTATTGGGTTTGCTTGGATCGCTTCGGATTGGAAATCGCTTCGTGCACACCGGAAAACCCACCCCAACCGGTTATGCTCAGGCCTGTTTTGAAGCCGGGGGATCGCTGTTTTTTGGGGTCCCCACGGTATGGTCACGACTGGTGGCAGACGAGGCCGTTGCCCAGGCGTTAAAGCCTGCACGGTTGCTGGTGTCTGGGAGTGCCGCATTGCCGGTTCCTGTGTTTGATCGGCTGGCGCACCTCACTGGTCACCGGCCCATCGAACGGTATGGCAGCACGGAATCACTGATCACTCTATCGACGCTGGCGGACGGTGAGCGCCGTGCGGGTTGGGTGGGCTTGCCCCTAGCAGGCGTGCAGACCAGACTGGTTGATGAGGACGGCGGTCCGGTGCCCTATGACGGGGAAACTTTTGGGAGGCTTCAGGTTCGTAGTCAGACGATGTTCGACGGCTACCTGAATCTACCGCAAGCTACGGCTGAGGCGTTTGACTACGACGGCTGGTACCGCACAGGTGACGTTGCGGTCGTGGACAGTGACGGTATGCATCGCATCGTGGGCCGCGAGTCGGTCGACCTCATCAAATCGGGCGGATATCGGATCGGCGCAGGAGAAATCGAGACGGCGCTGCTCGGTCATCCGGACGTGCAAGAGGCGGCAGTCGTCGGGCTACCGGATGAAGACCTGGGTCAACGGGTCGTTGCATTTGTCGTATGTTCGCCAGAACTGTGCGCTGATGAGCTTATTAACTATGTTGCTCAACAGCTTTCGGTACATAAGCGGCCGCGTGAGGTACGCATCGTAGATGCGCTGCCGCGCAACGCGATTGGCAAGGTCCTCAAGAAGCAGTTGCTCGTAGAGGGCTAAGTGTCGTTACGGCGAGAAGTGGTTATGTTGGCACGCCATCGTTACCACTCGTACGGAAGTCGGGTGTTGATGATAAATTCTGTTGTTGATGGGATTTAAGTGATTAGTGAGTCCGGTGGGATATTGGCGAAGAATGTGATCTGCTGGTGTGATCTACGCCTTCGAGAATCGAATTTATTGTGCTCGAGTTGCTGTTGTGCGATGAAGATGAAAGGGAGCTGTGTACTACACTTGCAAGCCAACATTTTCAGATAAATTCACTTAGTACATCAGCCTATTGCACCCGTTACATTGCAGCAATCATTGACCACTCACTTTATGTCACCAACGCTGGTGGTGCAGGAAGTTTCGGTGGTGGTGTTTGACAACCGCCACCGAATCATTGGCTTGGGATTCCTTGCAAAGGATTGGAGTTGGCATGTCTTCTGGGATCGTAGTTCCTGCGAAGTTGGCGGTTGCGGTTACTATAGTGTTTGGGTGTCTATGTTGCTATGGCTGCCGTGTATGCTGTAGTGAGGATATGGAGGATTATCGCCAAATCAGTACGTGGACCGAGGCGGTTCTTGGCTAGTGTGTCGATCGCATGTCGAACGCCGCGAATAAGTATTTGACTATCGAGGTCACCAACGCCAACGCTTTCCACTTATTTCGCTGAAGGTGATGCCAGCATAGCAGCGTCGACACGAAGAGCGATTGTTACCAGTCGAAGGAAACACCGAGGCTGCTTGAATCTGGAGCGTTGAGGCGCCTTGGAAACGGCACATTGTGCGTCGCAGTCGTCGGATGCTAACGCCACCAACCCGCTTGGTGGTCTGCGTCCTGCTTACCTGTTGGCCGGCTTCGCGACATGGCGCAAGATATCATGTATACTGTATCAGTATACTGGGGAAAATTTATGTGGTGGCCGGGTCGCTGGTATGGAGGAGGCCGGCGGCAACAGAGATAACCGAAGCGCTTGACCGTTATCTGCTTTTGGTTGCGTGACATCATAGATGTATGTCGACGTGAACGTCGAGGCGCTACGCTGTATTGCGATGGCTTGCAATGCTACGTAGCTCAAGATTGTGAGTCCGGATCCGATTGCCAAGAACCGCTCTGAGCTGTGGGAGCTGATAGCGACCAACATGCTGGGACAAAACCTTGCGGCAATTACAGCCGAGGAGGACGAGTATGAGGAGCACCGGCAGCGGAACCTCGAGTGATGTCTGAGTATGCAGAAGAAGCGACAGCTGCAATGTCGCTGGTGCGCCAGCTTTGTGGAGGCATCGCTGCTCACCAATAAGGCGAGTGCGCATGTATGAATTTTGTAGCTGTAACCTGAGGAATATAAACCCTGCCAAGGTTTCATGCCGACACACCACCGTTGCGACCGGCATGGGGATCGGATGTGGTGGTTTGGCCGCCGCGCCACTGTAGAGCTTCAAGAGCGACGGCAATATGGACACTGGCGTGATCAAGAGGCCGCGGTAGGAGTTTTTCAGCGGACTCAATTCTACGCAGCAAGGTGTTGCGGTGGGTAAACAGACGTTTCGCAGCACGGGACGCGTTGCACTGTTCATTGATGAATGTCAGTAACGTCTGTTGCAGCGCCGGACTGGCTGACTCGAAATCTCCGAGCGTGTTGGTGATGAATTCTTTTGCAGCAGCTGGGTTTTGGGTGATCAACGAAACCAATTGCACATCAGTAAAGAACGCGACCTGCTGGTGCAACTTCAGCCGGGTCAAGGTGCGTTGTGTGGTGAGGGCTTCCAGATGGCTGCGTCTAAAGCCTTCGATGCCAGTTGCGCTGGTACCGATGGCGACACGCGCCTTAGGCAGGCTGAGCAGCCTCTTCTGCACTTCGGAGACATCCAAGGCGACTGCGTCGGCCAACCACACCCAGCGGGCGGCAGCACTTGCTACCACGATCAGCTGCTGCGCTGACCCGACGACGTGACTGAACGCTTTAGCGGCCTGATCGAGGTAGCCATGGTCGCCATCAAGGTCATCGCTCCAGATCACGGCGGCGGTATGTGTTGGGCCGAGACGATAGCTCAAGCGCGCTTCGGCGCTCTCCTGCGTAACCGGTGCACCTTCGAGAATAAGATCGACAACTTCCAGTCGTTCGGCATGGGTGCTGCGGGTCAGTTCATCGTGCTCCAGTTGTATTTGCGCGGCGATAGCCTCCAGCGTGGCTGCTACGTACTCATTGATCGATTGTGCGGACACGTCGAGCATTTCGCGTAGTTCTTGAGGGTCGGAGGTGAGCTTGAACGCGATATCTATCCACCGTCGCCAGGCCATGTATTCCCCGACTCGATAAATGTCGAGCGCAAGTACGTCACGCCCACGTCGTACCAGGTCCCGCGCCATGGTCAGTGGCTCAGGTCCGACATTGGCTGGCACCGGGGCGCCAGGATCACGCAAATTGGCGGTAGCCCAGTGCACCAAATGGGCGCGGCTGGCGCGTCGAACGACCTTGGCCAAGACCGGGTCATTGGCGATGGCAGGATTGGCTGTCACGGTAGCATGGTCGAGTTGATCGATCCACTCTTGGCTGGGGTTGAGTGCGATCCGTGCGCCTTCACGGATCAGTTTACGCACTTGTGGCGACGGATGTTGCCTGGCCATGGGCACACTGTAGGGCCGATATGTGCAGATTGACATCTCAGGTCGAGCTAAGTAGGGAACATTCCACTTTTGGGCCATTGCGGCGTAACCGTTGTCGCCAGCGTAAATCCCTTGTCATCAGCGGTGTCGATGATGGATAGCAGGAGCACGTGGTCCGGAGCACCAGAACGCGTCGAGATGAGCTCAACAACCCCTGGGTGCACAACGGCTAGACGGATAGTTCACCTGGGTTCTGTCGGCGGAGTTTGATCCCGGCTGATTGCAGGCATAGTGTGCATTTTGCACCTTCGGGTAGGCAAAATTGGGAAGATTTGACCATTGACTGGGTCGGTAGGTGCTACTTTCCGCTCCAGATTTCCTTTAGTTCGGGTGGATTTAACCTATTTAACCTGTGGATTTAACCTATTTAACCTGTCGTGAACATTGCCGAAAGGTAATCATTAGCGCAGTTCGCACCGCCAAGCAGTCGATAGGGAGAGCGCAGGTGACTTAGATCGCTTGATCTTTACTCCATGCAGTAGCTTTGATCCCTTAAGTTTTGAGGAGGAACCGCATGTCTTTTTTCTTGGATGTAGAGCCACAGGCGATACAGCTGGCAGCTAGCCAGCTACAGGTGCTTGGTTCCAGCACAGTGGCAAGCAATGTCGCGGCGGCCTCGGTGACCACCCTGATTCCTCCCCCGGCCGCCGATGACGTGTCCGCACTGCTGGCCCAGTTCTTCAATGCCCATGGGCAGCAATATCAGGCGCATGCCACTCGAGGCACGGCCATTTACCAGAGATTGGTTGAGACCCTGGCGGAAGCCGGGGAACGTTATGAGAACGTCGAGTTCTCTAATGGGGAAATGTTTAACTAACAGACGTCGCTAGCTGCACGAGTGGTTACCAGTCAGTAATAAGGGAGCAACGAGATGTTTGATTTTGCAGCGTTGCCGCCTGAGACCAACTCCACCCGGATGTATCTCGGCGTTGGCTCCGGCCCGATAGTGGCCGCCGCCGCGGCATGGACAGGTCTTGCCAAGGAGCTGAGTGCGGCGGCGCGGGGGTTGCAGTCAGTGCTTGAGACGTTGCTGTTGTCGTTTAGGGGTGAGTCGTCGGAGGCATTGACAGAGCGGGTTTTGCCGTATGTAGGGTGGCTGAGTCTGACCGCCGCAGGTGCTGATGAGACCGCGGGGCAGCTCACGGCAGTGGCGAGCGCCTACGACACGGCTAGATCGGGGACGGTGCCACCGACGGTGGTGCTCGTGAACCGCATGCAGACCGCAATGCTGAAGGCACTCAACTGGTTTGGGCAATTCTCCAGCATGATCGCGGATCAGGAAGCCGACTACGAGCTGATGTGGACCCAAAACGCGATGGCGATGACTGCCTATCAATCTCAAGTGCTCGATGTGATCGGGAAGACGCTACCGTTTGAGGCAGCACCAGAGATGGTCAGCGAGGAGGGTCTGGTCCAGGAGACTCTGATCCGGGAGGGTTTGGAGGAGGGTCTGGTCCAGGAGACTCTGATCCGGGAGGGTTTGGAGGAAGGTCTGGTCCAGGAGACTCTGATCCGGGAGGGTTTGGAGGAAGGTCTGGCCCAGGAGACTCTGATCCGGGAGGGTTTGGAGGAAGGTCTGGCCCAGGAGACTCTGATCCGGGAGGGTTTGGAGGAGGTGGGCGAACTCGTGTTCAATAGAGGGGTGGCCGGTCCTCCCAATGTGGGGATGGCACAATTGGGGCCCAGAGTTGTCACCCCAAAGGCTGTTTTTGATCCCTCGTCCACTGTGGCGAATTCGTTGTGGGGAGGTGCTGCAAAGCATTTGGATCCTATGAGCAACATCGTCTCGATGGTCAACAACAAGGTAGGGATGGCCAACGCAGGTCTGTCGATGGTCAGTGGCATGGGTTCGATGATGAAGAGCGTTGTGCCTACAACGGCGGCTAATGCTGTAGAAGCGTTGGCCCAAGGTGGGCAGGCGATCGAGAATGCTATAGGGTCAGTGGGCCGGGGTGTGCTGGGCTCGGGCTTGGGTGGTCAGATAACTGCCAATTTGGGCCGGGCTATGTCAGTCGGCTCGTTGCGGGTGCCGGAAACATGGGCCGTGGCCAACCAGGCAGTCACGCCGGCGATGCGTGCATTGCCGCTTGCTAGCAGGGTGGCTACTGCGGTAGAAGGGGGGCCAGTGCCGCTTATGGGGGGGATGCCGGTGGGGAACATGGCATCTGGCGGGGGCGGTGTTGGCGTCAGCAGTGCGCTGCGTCTGCCACCGCGTCCGTTTACGATGCCACGCAACCTGGCGGG
>NZ_QAYL01000028.1 GCF_003408705.1 Mycobacterium uberis | reverse complement strand
GATTGGGATACTGGCCGGGACTAGGTGTCTGGGATGTATCTGTGCGGGGGTTGGGGTAGCGACTCGCAGCACACTGTCTGGCGGGGGGTTGCGCTGGTCTTCATCAAAATGAGGTGAAGGCTAGCGCATGTACCGTAAGGGGCGACGGTCTTGCATCACGACATCACCATGGTCACACTGGCTAGACTCTCCCCAGATAAGAACAGACCAAAACCTCGCTTCAACACCACCAACCAACAACACATAGGTTTACAACGAGATTCGCTGTGTCAGCGATAGTGGTTTTCGGTATAAAACCGCTGGAGTTTTATCATCGGAATCAAGTATGCTAGCTATTTTGAGACCGTGATCAGAATCGTTACTAGCATTCTGAATTCGAGGATTAAAATGTCGGTGCTTATCCTTCTCCCACGGTGTCGGTTACCTAAATCGTCAGCAGAATTCTTAGGTTGCCAACCTTTAATCACTTGTGTTACCAATGGTTTCATTGGTTTCAAACGGCAGTTTTTTATCGGTGTCTTCCGATAGTTTGGTGTTGTGAGTTGAGTTCATTGTGGTGTCGTGGATAGGAAGGTGATCACGGCTGCGTTGGATACGTTGGATACCACGGTACGGGGTAGCGTGGCGGCAGGTTCTTGCATGCGATTGCCGAGTGGACGCGGATCAGCCGTACCGAAGTCTCCCCAACGCATCCGTGATGCCACCGATCTTGGTGAACGGCACGTGATTCACCAGCAAACCATTACCGCCACAGTTAGCGGCCACCACAGCAGCCCAGCGTGCCGAACGACTCGGTGCCGCGCGTACCTCACCAACTCAGGGCGATCAGTACGGAACATCGCGAGAATGGCTTTCGCGGATCGATATTCCCGGTTGAGTCGCATCAGCGCAAATACCAAGACTAGGTTTACCCAGACTAGCAGTCACGCACCTTCGGTGAACTTTGCCACAACGAAGATCCCGACGACGATCGTGGACACGATCTTCGCGTAAAAGTTGATCGTCAGTGGTGTCACCAACCGGGTTCTCAGTGAATCAGATAGTTTCTGGTCATCCCGTAACCTTCCATCGAGCATCTGGTCAACACACCGACCGCGTAAAATGGAACCAGTGCATTGAGCGACCCGCTGGTCGTCGCAAGACGCGTCACCGACAGTGCGATGCTACTATTCGAAAATACTAGCTGGTGCAAGCTTTTCACCAGCCAACTTGGCAGTAAACGTTTTTCGGCCACAAAGCTGCCCAACGCCAGCAATCCGTTGGAACTGATGTTCGCACCGTTGAACAACATAGCAGCCGATACCTTCTGGATAAGAAGGTATGAAGATATTGCCGATTATCCCATCGCTGAAGGTTGAGCAGGCAACCTGCGACAAGACTGACGGATATTCATGAACATACGACGTTGCGTGAGTCACAAACGCCAGGTCAGCAACACCGACCAACAAGAATCCAAAAACCGCTGCCATGGATACGAGCACATAGCACGCGTTGAGGACCTGTTGTTTTCTAAAGACATCAGCTGTATTTGATTTCTACTCAACACCAGTCAATGGCGAACTCTCGTTGGTGAACACACGCAACAAAATCAAGATCATCGCACCCATCATCAGCACGCTCCCCTGTTGTATCAACATCACTCTGATCAGCTGATTCAGACCGCGTTACGTTTATTACCTGAATATTTCGTGGATAACACCGACCACGATTGTCAAGGAAACTGTGACGATGAATGCATAAATCACCACCGCGAACGGCATCACCGCTTTGCGTAAGTTGCGCAGGTTCAAGTAACCGATTAGCAGCAACATACCGATTACGACGTCCAGAACGTAGGTTCCCAACACGAGCGATCACCGACACCATCGCAATCATCCCAGCCGCCGACTGCACCGTTACTGTGACCGCATAGCCGATCAGTAAAGCGACCACAGCGAATCTGCGTCACCTGGGAGGACGGAGTTTTTCTGCACGACGATATAGGACCTGCCCGCTCGGGTGTCAGCCATGACAACCTGCCGATACGACGCGGCCACCAACACCAGAATCAGCAGGATGACACCGACGACGGAAAGCAACAAGGCGAACGCCGCCAACCCGGCATGCGGCAGCAATTCGATTAAGATCTTCCTAGAACGACACGCTTGACTATGTCAGCGGGATGCACGGCTTTCCGGTCAAATTATCAGCCGAAGATATCATGGCTAAATTCACTTACCCGATGAATTTAAGGCTGACAAAACATCTACAATGCATTCTGCCTTTTTCCCAAGCTCTTTCAAACCAAAAACATCCCGTACCAAGGACAGATCAACGAGGCGAACTTCACGGCGTTGTCCGGTGACTTAACTGAGCCGCGCGACAGCAGCGGCGATCCTTTCATCGCTAGCAGTCAAGGCGACCCGCACATGCTGACAACCACCAGGACCGTAGAACTCGCCGGGGGTCACCAGAATTCCACGCTGAGCGAACCACGCGACACTGTCCCGACAAGGCTCATCACGGCTGGCCCACAGGTACAAGCCAGCTTCGGAATAGTCGACAGTAAAGCCGGCTGATACGACCGCGGGCAGCAACGCATTCCTTCGGCGTGCGTAGCGATCTCGCTGCTCGCGTTCGTGAGCGTCGTCCTCAAGAGCGGCGACCATGGCCGCCTGCACCGGCGTCGGCACCATCATCCCGGTGTGTTTGCGCACCGCCAGCAGCTCAGCGACCAGGCCCGGATCTCCGGCGACAAAACCCGCCCGATACCCGGCAAGCGATGAGCTCTTTGACAGCGAGTGCATCGCCAGCAAGCCGGCATGGTTGCCGTCACACACCAAAGGATGCAACACCGATAACGGCTCGACGTCCCAACCTAAACCCAGGTAGCACTCGTCAGAAGCCACCACAACACCATGATTGCGCGCCCATCCCACCACCTTGCGCAGGTGATCCACACCGAGTACTCGTCCGGTCGGGTTGCTCGGGGAGTTGAGGTAGAACAGCGCCGACGACTGCGCGCCCAGCTGGGCCAGTGAGTCCGCACGTAGCACCTGTGCTCCGGCCAGTCGGGCGCCGACATCATACGTCGGATACGCCAGTTCCGGCACTATTACCACATCGCCGGCGCGCAAGCCCAGTAGGGTCGGCAACCAGGCAATCAATTCCTTAGTGCCGATCACGGGCAGCACGGCTGCCTCAGTGAGTCCGGTGATGCCATAGCGGCGGTCCAACGCGGCCACAACGGACTCACGCAGCCGCACGGTGCCGGCCGTGGCAGGATACCCAGCTGTGGAGCCTGCTGCAGCAAGAGCCGCTGAGATTAGCGGTGCGACGGGATCGACCGGAGTACCAACAGACAGGTCGACGACGCCGTCGGAATGGGTTCCAGCCACAGCTTTCGCATCGGCCAAGGTGTCCCAGGGAAACACCGGCAGGTACGCCGACACTCGCCTGTGAGGGGGCCGCACTCCTCCGGCTAACTCATCCAGCATCGGCCGGCTCAGTCACCTTTGCCCTGCGGCGCAAGGTCCTTGACTACTTGCGGGTCGTTCTCGGTCATACCGACTTTCGCTGCGCCACCCGGCGATCCCAACTCAACGAAGAAGTCAGCGTTGATCTGCGTGTACTGACTCCACTGTTCGGGCACATCATCTTCATAGTAGATCGCTTCGACGGGACAGACCGGCTCGCACGCCCCACAGTCGACGCATTCGTCAGGGTGGATGTACAGCATCCGAGCGCCCTCGTAGATGCAGTCGACCGGGCACTCTTCAATGCATGCCTTATCCTTGATGTCGACGCAGGGTTCGGCGATCGTGTACGTCACAGACGTCTCCTCCGTGTACTGCTCGGTGTGGGGGTGCTGTTCGCCTCACCGCGGTACGTACAGGTCGCTCGCTGGACAAGGCGTTCGATTACTGATACTAAACGTTAGCTCTTATGCACCTAACTTGCATAGCGCCGCACGTTACGATTTAGCCTGCCTAGGGGGCGCTACCCCACGGGATTTTGATCTCGCTGTGCGAACAGGTCGGCTCAGGCCACGAGCTAGTCACCCAGCGCAGCCAGCCCGCTAAGAAGGTCTGCCCGGTTTCCGATAACGGCTGTGCCGAGCTGAGCTACTGGATCGCCATCAAGCTGCCCGATGGAATCCGGGCCAAAGAGAACACGATCGACCGGCTTGACGAGGTAACTCCGGCACCGCAGTGGCCTCCGGACGACTTCAGGAAAAACCATGACTCAATCCTTTCTCGCAGCGGAATCCCTACCCAACCTTATTGCCTTCGTTAGATCTTGGCTTTATCACGCTATGCAATCGGGCGGTCGTGGGTCCGATATACACCAGACTAGAAGACCTAGATCGCCATATCGGTTGACTCGAAAGTATATTTCGCTGAACGTGAACGCAGCGAGGTCGAACTGATCATTACAGGTGGTGAAGCACCGAACCACACCGGCTGACTGCTGCCGTTCGTCTAGAAATTGGCGCCCGCGCGACACGCAAGCCGACATCGTCGTGTCACCGGAACTGTCCACGAATCGAACGCCAAAATCCTGCTGAAGATCCTGTACGCAGGAAGTTTTTCTTACCAACAGCTTTCGACAAGAACTTCATTAATCAAGTTGCTGATCAACATGTTCCAAACTCGAGGACTGTCATCCCGGTGTGCCGAAACAACAACCACTGATTTCACTCGCTGGGCACAACTGGCTCGCGAAGACAGCTAGGAAAGAGTCGAAATCATGGGCAGAAAAGGTACCTGTTCGACCAGTTCTTGGCGCTACGCACCAATAAAAACACCGATCCCTGGGTGACACAGTGGCCAACCACCGCCGGCTCGCGATCGAGGCCGTGCGCCGCACCCGCGTCGCCGTCGGACCCAGATTTCATCATCTATTACAAGATGTCAAGGGCCGACTACGTTGACAGCAACCAAAGCTGGGATGAGATCGTCACGTTAACGACCGAGGTGGAAGCCGCGAGCGCGATCATCATCAACTCCAGCTTCGGTTGACATAAGGACCGGATACCGACGATCGTCACCTCGGTGCCCAACAGCGCCTTCGTCGACATCAGCTACGCTGCCGCCCAACACGCCAGCATCTCCGTGGTGGCGTCGAATCGGATTAACATTCCCCAAGCCGCCGAAAGAATCTTAGCCGAGATCGGAGTACAGCTGGCATCGATGGCCCGGTCGTTGCTGAGCTACCCGGAGTGGGTGCGCAAGAGCACGAAGGACCTTTCCATGGAGATCAATACCTGCATCGCCTGCAATCAAGCCTGCCTCAACCATACATTCACAAAAAGTATGGCGTAATCCCTGCTCAATCCTCGAGCTGGGCACGAAACGCAGCTAGTGTTGTCCCCGGAATCTGGCGCGCCCGCTCAGTGGCCGTCGTCGAGGCCGACCCTACCAGACTGACCGCAACCTTTCAACGGCCACCCAGCAGGGCCGCAAGGCTACACTGTTCGAGGCCAAATAATTTCATCGGCGGCCAGTTCGAAATAGTCGGGCGTATTGTCGGCAAAGAGGAATTCAACGCAACTATCCGGTACTTCACAACGAGGCTGGACAAATGACAAATACGGCGTTGTGATACGGCTAGGCACTCGGATATCAACAGTCGACTTGGCGGGGCACGACGTTGTCATGCTAGTCACCGGAATGGCTCCACGCATTCCAGCCATCCCCGACATTGACCACCCGATGGTGGTGGCCTACACCAAAGTGATTTTAGACAGCAAGCCGGTCAGACAAACCGCAGCGGTGATCGGCACCGGAGGCACCGGCTTCGCTATCAGCGAACTCCTGTTCACCGAACAGTCGTCGATCCGAGACCCTAAAGACCTCAACGCGTGGAAAGCCAAATGGGGCGCCGCGGATCTGCAAGAAGGACACGGCACGCTACCTCTCGACGCCCACACCACTCACCCATGAGGTGTAACCACTACAGCGCAGTAAAGTCCCGTAGAGCAAACAGCTCGGTAAAACCAGTGAATGAGTACACCGAACATCGTTGAAAAGGCTAAAAGCGTACACCAACTCTACGGGGTGAATTACGAGCAGATCAACGGCGGCCTGCATATCAGTTTCGGACCGAATCGGCAGCGCCCACAACTGCTCCCGGTTGACAATTGTGATGCTATGTGCAGACCAGGAGCTGGTCCGCTATCGGCAAAATGCCGGCATAACCCCACACATCATCAGCGGGGCGACCGTTGTTGTGAAGCTGGATGCAAATCACGTTATTAAACAGGACACCGAGCTGGCCACCCGGCTCTAGCCTGTGCGCCCAAATTTCGCTGATCGCAAACCACATCAGCAGGCCGTCGACCTACAGATAATAACGTCCGCATCGCGGTCGCCAATATTTCTTAACATTAGCCAATATCTCTTACATTAGAAGTAAGCTATGTGAGCCTGGTAGCCTTAATCACAGACGGCAACCACTGGAGTATGACGCCGTCACTGTACTTGCTGGAGGTACCCTGATTTGGGGAAGGTGTCCATACATGGTTAGGTCTTTGGTCAAATTGGCTGCCACCCTGGGTGGTGTGGCGCTGGCACTAGCCGCTGCGACCGGGATCGCATCCGCAGATCCACTGGATGGGGTCATCGGCACGCACTGCAATTACAGGCAAGTGATGGCAGCACTCAACGCGGCGGATCCGGGTGCTGCCGCCGAGTTCAACTCATCGCCGATGGCGCAGAGCTATTTATCTCATTTCCTAGCCGCTTCGCCGACGCAGCGCGAGCAAATGGTCCAGCAAATAAAAGCCATGCCAGGGGCTGCGCAATACCTTGGACTCGTCGATCAGGTCGCTGGCACCTGCAGTAACTACTGAGCCTCTCACTAAACTGGTTTAGCAGCCGACCCTCTCCCACTTCGCACGGTGAAGGCTCGCTAAGCGCCGACTTCACCGGCCTCTCGCCGGCCTAGATGTACGTACATACCACGCCTCTTAAGGATTTACGCTGCTAGCGAAGTATACGTGGTAGTGCGCTGGCGGGCAGGGCGGTCAATGCCCTCCGCGATAGCGATCAGCTCGGCGACGGTCTTGGCGGAACCGTATTCTGAACCGGCCATCCGCGATATAGTCTCCTCCATCAACGTACCGCCCAGGTCGTTGGCACCTCCGTTGAGCATCACCTGCGTGCGTGCCACACCAAGCTTCACCCAGCTGGTTTGAATGTGAGAGATACGGCCGTGCAGCATGATTCGCGCCAGGGCGTGCACAGCACGGTTGTCACGATGAGTAGGCCCAGGACGCGCCGCGCCGGCCAGATACAACGGCGAATTCTGGTGCACGAAAGGCAATGGCACAAATTCGGTGAAGCCACCGGTGCGGTCCTGGATGTCACGCAGGACCTGCAGGTGAGCCACCCAGTGACGTGGACCATCGACGTGACCATACATCATGGTCGACGAAGAGCGTAGGCCCACCTCATGAGCCGTGGTGACGATTTCGATCCACATCGACGTGGGTAACTTGCCCTTGGTAAGTACCCAGCGCACTTCGTCGTCCAGGATCTCGGCAGCGGTGCCGGGAATGGTGTCCAGACCAGCTTCGCGCAGACTGATCAGCCATTCACGAATACTTAACCCACTCTTAGTCACACCGTTGACGATCTCCATCGGGGAAAACGCGTGCACATGCATCGAAGGGACCCGGTCCTTAACGGCACGCACCAGATCAACGTAACCAGTGGCAGGAAGCTCAGGGTCGATACCACCTTGCATACATATTTCGGTGGCACCGGCGACGTGTGCCTCCCACGCGCGGTCGGCGACCTCCTTACTGGACAACGAGTAGGCATCGGCGTCACCCTTGCGCTGAGCGAACGCGCAGAACCGGCAGCCGGTGTAACAGATGTTGGTGAAGTTGATGTTGCGGTTCACCACAAACGTCACGTCATCACCAACCACGTCACGGCGCAGCGAATTTGCTAGTTCAGTAACAGCTTCCAGTGCAGGACCATCAGCGGTGGCCAACGCCAGATACTCGCTGTCGGTGCAACCAGCAGGATCGCGCTCAGCTGAGCGCAGCGCAGCAAGCACATCGGTGTCGATGTGCTCCGGGGCACGGTCGGCCAGCTCGTGCACACGGGCACGGATTAATTCCCAATCACCGCATACACTATCGAGGTCGCTGCGGGCTTCGGTGTTACGGCCTTCAGTGTCGACCGCCACATCGAGATCCACCCGACCGGTGGACTCCACGTCATCAGGCTCCTGCCAGGGCATGCCCACAGGATTGATATCGCGAGCCAAGCCGGTCACCGGATCCGCCAGTGCCACAACATGACCCCGCACCCGCGGGTCGATCCACGCGACACCAGCCTGCACGTATCTGGGTTGAGCGGTCAGCCGCTGTACCAGGACGTAACCAGCCTCCGCGGTGACGGCAGCCAGTTCATCCAAAGCGGGCCAGGGCCGTTCCGGGTTGACGTAGTCCGGGGTCAGTGGTGATACACCACCCCAGTCGTCAATACCGGCAGCAACCAACATGAGACACTCGTCACGGGACACCAGGTTCGGCGGCGCCTGAATGCGCATACCTGGACCCAGTACCAGCCGCGCAACGGCCACAGTTGCCAGGTAATCCTCGATCCCAGCATCGGGCACCGCAGCCATAGCAGTGTGCTCCTTGGCGCGGAAATTCTGCACAATCACTTCCTGTATATGGCCAAACTCCTTGTGTAACTTGCGAATAGCATGCAAAGTTTCGACACGTTCGGCCAGCGTCTCGCCGATTCCCACCAGCAGACCGGTGGTGAACGGAATGGACAACCGGCCCGCATCAGTCAGCACCCGCAATCGCACTGCCGGATCTTTGTCCGGACTTCCGTAATGTGCAAGGCCTTTCGTTTCAAATAGTCGTCGCGACGTCGTCTCCAGCATCATTCCCATCGAAGGCGCCACCGGTTTGAACCGCGACAGCTCTGACCAACTCATCACGCCAGGATTTAAGTGCGGTAACAGGCCGGTCTCCTCCAACACGCGAATCGCCATCGCCCGCAAATAGGACAACGTAGAATCATAACCCCGTTCGACAAGCCATTCGCGCACTTGCACCCAGCGATCCTCAGGACGGTCACCGAGAGTGAATAGCGCTTCTTTGCAACCGAGTTCGCCTCCGCGACGGGCGACGTTGAGGATCTCGTCGGGTTCCAGGTACATCCCAGAACCTTGGGCACGCAGCGTATCTGGTGCAGTGAAGAAGGTGCAGTAGTGACACCTGTCGCGGCACAGATGTGTGACGGGGATGAACACCTTCCGCGAATAGGTGATCGGCAACCTGCCGTCTGCGCCGTGTCGTCCAGCCGACTCGAGACCCGCGTCACGTACCCGAGCCGCACTTGCGCAAAGATCAGCCAGATCCTCGCCACGTGCGGTCATCGCAACGACCGCCTCCTCAACGTTCAGCGCGACGCCGTCTCGAGCCCGCCGTAATACCCGCTGTAGCGCCGACGGATTGGGCTTGAACGGAACAACAGGGCTAGAAAGAACGATGGGCTCCTGGCCTTCAGTCAGCGGCACGTTAGTGTAACTTCCCCACGATCAAATTTCATCCGCGACCCCTGTAGCATATTTGCAACACTAGCGCCAGGCCATCGCTGGCACACGGTCGAGTATCCCGGTGTCATCGCCGCCCGGCGGATGCTCGGTCAACCGATTCGCAGATATCGCAGCTAACCAGCCGGGGATCGCGAGAAGATTCCTTCAATCGGTCATCACTAGGCGATGGCCGCGCTGTAACGGACGCACAGGAAAGGTATGGGATGTCTTTCGGGGCTAGTTGCACCAGATGCACTGGTTACCGCAGCGTCGGATTTGGCCGGTAGTAATTCCACGTTCAGCGTTGCCAACGCAGTAGCGACGGCCCCGACAACCGGAACACTGGCCGCTGCCACTAATCAGGTATCAAAACAAATCGCCGCGCTGTTTTCCCGGCATGCGCAGGGGTATCAGCGGCTAAGCACGCAACTGTCCGCGTTTCATCAGCAATTCCCGTAGGGCCATAAGCACTAGCGCCAACACATATGCCACAGCCAAGGCCAATGCCGTGCAGACGCTAGTAAATGCGGTAAACAAACCCGCCGAGCTGCTGAGGCACCCAATTATCCGGCAATGGCGGTCACACGGCGGCCGGCGGCGTCTGGCCCAACGTTGTGGGACGCATCGAAAGTCTCGTATTAGTTGCCAGTAGAGCCGAAGGGTTGACCGGCAACGCCAGCTTCAGTCTCCCGAGCGGTAGCAGATTAGCCGAAAACCATACCGGCGTCAGCGCGCTGGGGTTTTGGCCTACCGGCGGTGTTAGTGTACTCGCCGCTCCGGCAAACACCCGACTGTAGTCGACGAATCTGATCAACGCTGCAGCAGCGCCGGCATCCAGCCGGATCGATCGGCAAAGCTATCGAGAATCTATACCTGGCCGTTGAACCATCGGCACACTACAGCTTTGATCTACTATCGCATGTGGTGAGTTAGGTACCCTGGACCGGTCATTCTTAGCATCGCAGATCAACTTCCTCTACTATCTCTTCGAGCCCATGGTGCAAAGCAGCCTGTTCAACACGATCGACTGGCAGGGCAATCATCTTCAGCCAAGGGCTGAGCAACTTCTGCCCGGCCACCACAGCGTCGACCAGCCAATTCATTCAGACCGAGATTAACCGAGTACTTAGTTTCCTCCCACCGGTACCGCGACTCCCGTCAACCGGCCCGCTAACCGTAGCGTTTGCGCCGCAATAGTACACACGCCAGTGGCAAGAGGCCCAACACGATCAACCACAGTGCCCCGTAGGCCAGTATCCCCTTGCCCCCTAAAACGACATCATTGCCGGGACCGCCCAGGCTGAGTAGCCCGACAGTAAGCAGCCACATCCACAAGGGCAACGCAGCTAACTGCGGTGACCTCGTCCAGCTCCCGGCGGCCCACACCAGCACCGCATTGACCACTCCACTGACCAACCCGCTTATCGGAAACGGTACAGAGCCGATATAGAAAGGCAGCAGCATCGCCCCGCCCAATGCAGACAAAACTCCGTCGACAGCTAAAAGCGCTAAGACAACAACGCGAATGGCGAGGTCTGCCCCCTCGCTGTCGTCAACTGACGCGGCGCGTAACTTGGTTTCGGTCAGGTCGGGACACTGTCGATCTGCGAGAGCACCGATGCAATTTCCCACTGCAGACTGTCGAGTCTGTCCTGCCAATGCTGCAGGTTAGGGTCCAGATCAGGGTCCATACCAGTTCCTTCCGCGGCTACCTGACTGGCAGCCTACCGCGTATCAGGATCCATCCAGACTCAGTCCCGCAAACAGGTCAGTTTCCCAACCGCGCTCATCACGATCCCCCGCAGAACCGGCAGCGAGAACATAGTGCTCTTGTGCGAGAATCGGCAGCGCCATGTTGTTCGACAGAGCGCACGCCCGGCCGGTCGGGCCAACGACGACTTGAGTGGCGTGCGCAGCCAGTGCAGTCGCCTTGGCGGCACATGCGTCTGCGGTTGCCTCGACCACGGCATCGATGTCCTCGTCTGAATATCCGAAGTCGAACTCTTCACGCGGCAGTATCGTCCACTCGTGCCGCAAATCTTTATCCTCCAGCGCGTTCACCCCGGCCTCAAACGCACTGAGGGCAACGACAGACCAGTAAAACTTCGGTACCGTCCACGGCTCGCCCAGGTATTCATCGGTCCCGACAGCTGAGCCGGTTCCCACCCCAGAAGAGGCAACTGCGGCTGCGGTGATAAGGTGAGTTTGAACGTGGTCAGGGTGACCGTACCCGCCATTGGGGTCATAGGTCACCACGACGTGCGGACGTAGGTCGCGGATGATCGTGACCAGAGCTCCGACCACCTCGTGTTCGTCAGCATCGATGAATCGCTGACGACGCCGTCGCGCGGTGCCACGTATACCTGAGTCGCGCCATCGACCGGCACCGCCGAGATATATGGGTGCATTGACCCCCAACGCCCGCAACGCCTCAGTGAGCTCAAAGATTCGGTAGCCGCCGAGTTGGTCCGCGTGATCGACGGCGAGCTCCGCCCAGCGGTCTCCAATGATCTCGCCTTCCTCGCCAAGTGTGCAAGTCACGACCTGCACCTGCACCCCACGCGAGGTGTAGTGCGCAATGGTGGCGCCGTTGCTGAAGCTCTCATCGTCAGGATGGGCATGCACAAACAGCAGCCGCGGCGTCTCAGACATGGACGCACCCTACCCGAGCACCGATGTCGTCGAAAGCCGCTTCGGTGTTCGATATTGTCCTCCTAACCGCACCGACGATGTCGAACACTTCAAACAGTTGTATACGACAACAGCAAACAGGAACATCGGCGGCTACCATCGAAAAACGGCGCAGCCCACCCAAATGACCCCGAGCACCGGCCAGAGCCGCCAGTGAGGTAAAGTTCTTGAGCGTGCCCTCTACACGGCTACGCTGGCCGAACTGGCTGAAGCCGGGTATGGCAGCCTAGTTATGGTAGGGCATTGCTGCGCGCCCACACCGACATTGTACCGTCGCTAGGCCAGCAAACATGATCTGGTACACGCCGCGCTGCGGAACGTTCTACCGTCGTTGCCCAAACCACGTACCAATCGGTCAACAAGGGAGAACCTGCTGGCGGTATTTACCGCGCACCGTGACGTCCTGGCCGGCCAAACTTCCTTTCCCGGCCTGGACATCATGGGCCAACTCATTCACGAACCCAAGCTGCGAACCATCTTCGCCGACACCGTGGTGGCACGGTGCTTGAACATCGTTCAGTCGAATCCTGTAAGCCGCCGTTCGCAACGACGACATCGACCCTGCTATAACCACTCCGCTAACCGCACAGATCGGTTCTACATTGATTACACAGCACTTTCTGCTCACCAGGCCGCCGACGAACCGACGCGAGCTGGCGCTCATCGTCGACACCGTGATCCCGTCACAACCAGCGACGACCGCGGCACGGGCTAACTGACGAACCAAGCCAGTTTTGCACGATTTCCCTTTTATGCCTAAGGCCCGGTTTTGGTCCATTGTCCGGCGTCGCCGACGATGCCGATCGGTACAGCTCCAGAAAGATTGACATTCTGGACGTTCGAACTGGCCGCAACGATCGTGGTGTCCTGCAAGATCGGCAACACAGTCGACATGTTCCACAGTCGCGGTTCGACCGCGTTGATAACGTCGTTGATGTTCTTGCTGCCATTGAGAGCGGCATCGATATTTGACTGGATGCTGCGATCGCAAATGCCGGTGAGATTTGATGGCGCCCGAACCAGCGCACCCGGCTCAGGCGAGCGACTGGACGTCATCGGTGTCGACGGCTGCGGCAGGCCGGCAGGCGGTGTAAGCTCGGCAGGGTCGGAGGGATTGGCCGCCGATGCGTTGGAGGTCAATACCTCTGTCGCCTGTAATGCGGGACAGCCGTACCGCGAGGCCAGTGACGTCGCCAAGTTTCCGCCAGTCTGGTGCCAGCCGACGATCGCATCCACCCGGTTATCGTTCAACGCGTCGCGATAAAGCACCACCGGGTCCAGCGCCAGTACCGTCGCGGCGATACCGACATTGCGCAACTGGTCGGCAGCCGTATTAGCCACAGCCACCGATGTCGGATCGTTCGACGCGACGCCGATAAACAGCGAAAGTTGTTGCCCCTCCTTGCTGATCCGGGCACGAATGACTTCCGGCGGTCTGGTACTCACCGATGCTGTCGAATTGGGCGCCGGCGAAGCCGACGTGGTAGCATCAACCTGGAATCCGGACGCGGTCAACAACGCCATCGCCGCTGACGTGGTCATCACCGACGGCGCGGTCGGCTCATAGCCAGGATCACTCGGCGATCGGATCTGGGCTTGGTCTAGTGTCACGGTGTTGTCGCTGCCGGCCCCCACAGCGGCCAGTAGGTCAACATCGAGCAATCCCAAAATCGCCTTGCGGACCCGGATGTCAGCCAGCTTAGGCACGTTGGCGCGCAACGTGAACTGCATGACCCGCGGCGTCACAATCCGAGCAGTCCGCACCCCGGGAATTGCGGACAACTGGGCGAAGGCGGCGGAGCCGCCATGCACCTGGGCTAGCTGGGTATCACCGTTGCGCACAGAATCGGCCAGCGTGGCCGGTGCGCCGGCACGACGGAAGAGGATGAGCCCGGGTTTGGCGGGCGGTCCCCAGTAGCGGTCATTGCGGGCAATCAGGATTTCGTCGCGCTGCGGGTCGATGTTCTCCACCCGAAACTGTCCGCCAGTGACCGGCAACGTCCGGGCCAGCCCGGCCGCGAAACCACCCGGCACGTCCTTGACGATGTGCGCCGGCAGGATGTTGCTGAATAACTCCCTCCAAGCTGGATACGGTTGCGCAAAGGTGACGACAGCCTGCTTACCGCCCTCAAGTGACTGCACACCAGTTATCAGGTCGTATCCGGCCGGATCGACGACGCCGGGCTGACTGACCATCTGTCGCCACAAGTACCAGAAGTCGTCGGCTGCGATCGGGGCATTGTCAGTCCACTGCGCCTCGGGCCGGATCTTATAGATCACCGTGAACGGATTTTGGCTGGTTACATCGGCGGACACCAGCAAGGTCGGGTCCATGTCCCAACGTGAGCCGGTCGGCGAGCTGGGATCGGGTGCCGGCCGAAATGCGCTCGGCAACACCAGCGCGCTGACCGCCGCGTTTACCGCCGACAGATCGGACAGCAGATGCGGGTTGAAACCCGCGCCGATCGAATCTATGCCCATAATGATCTGGGTGATCCGCGGTGGCGGTGAGCTTCGCGGCGTTTCGGTGCTTTGCGGTGCCGGTGGCGGGCTGACGGTACACGCCGCCAACATCAGATCCACCAGCGAGATCAGCACAGCCATCGTCACGACAACGCGGCGGGCTCGTCTGGGCACACCCATCAGGGTATCGAGCACCGATCCCGCAGACCCAGTGTGATCACACAACGCATGTTGCGCCGGAGTTAGCTCCGCGCCTTGACTCGTACCCGGCTACGACCCCGGGCGGTGGCGTGCAGCTCGACCTTGCGCACCTAAACAATCTCGGGCATCACCTCAACAATATTGGTCGGGCGAGCAGAATTCCATCGTCCGCTCCAAGTTCAGCTCGAGCGACTTGGCCAACGTCTCAATGACATCAGCGGTCGAAGATTGTATACTTACTCCCTATCTGCTCGCGGGTGACATTGATATCGAGGTCATCCGGGCGCGGGTTGATTCTGACGACCATGCCCTGGTTATGTGTCCTGGCCAAGCTAAACGAAGAACTGGCCCCAATCGGCGAGTTGAAGCAGAACGAACGGCGTAATGGCGTCTGTCCGGTCGAAGATCAACGTGCCCGATTCCTCTTGCCTGGCTTGGATCTCCCCGGCCCACGGCTGATAGCCGTCTAACACAGCGTTGGTAACGCCGGTACCGCAAGCACTTAAGCATAGCGTGAAGCCAATCAAACCACGACTGGGCACAATGAAGTCCATCCCGCACCCAGCCCCGCAGCATGGTTGACTATCTTCTCCATACGATCCTTGCGGCCAGCTATCAACTGGGTGATCGCGTCGACGAACTCCTCGGAACAGTCGATCGTCATCGCCTCGAACGGCTTATGTAGCCTGCCATCAATCGTGCGGGCGACCACCTGCAGCTTGCCGACCGTGAGCCCGAACCTTTACCCAAGGCATCATCTTCACGAGCATGGCCAACACCAACTCACCTCGGCCCTACGCCTTCCACGCGTCGAGTCAGTCGATATCCATCACAGACATCGACACGTTGCCGACCAACTCAACGTCCAGCTAGTCACGAACCATCCACCCGGCCCACTTGCTCGGACCACTTTGATTTTACTCCACCGATCGCGGCAAAAATACGCCATTTTCTCGGCCACTGCGCCCGATAACGGTACACAGATCGGCTGAGAATTCACCGAAGTCAAAGAAGCGCCCGCTGCATTCCCGCAGTTCTTCAAGCCTTCTTACCAACGTGAGGTACAATAGTAAATGAGCGATTCCCCTCGTCACCTATGTCGGACCTCATACTGGTTGACTGCTCGGTAGTGGCCCAGGACTCGACAGTGCGCCAGCATTAGGTCGCGGTACCCGGCTGACCACACCCGTGATACGCAACCTGTTAACAGGATCCCATATCATGAACATTACGGTTTCCATTTACCACACCGTCCAGACAACCATCGGAATTTTGATCGGCATGCAAATCTGACTACGGTCTTGTGAAGTTAATGCTGTCCAGTTCACATCGGTTAGCTTCAATAGCACTGTGTGCAAGCTGGGTAGTGACTGTTGCTTTTCCCAGTGCTTGCTCAAAAGACCCCAAAACAAGCCGGATAGCCAGCCCCGATCGGTCAGCGCCCAGTCTACATCGTCCAGTTCCACCGCCATCACCTAGCACAATGCGCAGTAGTCCCACGGGTGGGATTCGCCGCGAATCAGATACACGCGATAGGCTCGCAGCGTCGTCGTAATCGCTCACCGCAATAGTCGCCATCTAGCCGACCGCCTATCGCGACGTTAGTGGCCTCAAGTCCCAGCTCCTCAGCCACCTCACGAGCTCGTGTCTCACGCTCGGCTTCGTCGGCCACAACCTTACCGCTAGGCAGTTTCCCGGCGGCCCACCAGCTCCGGTAGCCGAACCCGTTGAGCCACCAACACTGCCCCGCCACAGATAACCGCCCCAGCAACATCGCTATTCATTGGCACAGCAACTTTCGCTCCAGTAACGCATTCTGCCGGTGGTTGCATCAAGAATAGCATTCGCTATAGCACACGGTATCGACGGGATCATCGGCGACTAGCCGGCGGTGGAGCATTTCCCGGTAACGGCAATCCAAATCAAAGTCACCAGCGCCGCCGCGATGTAGGCCAGGCCGCTCCAGGCCAAATACCATGGTCGGCCCAATTGCCAGATGGTCGGTTGGGCGAAACTGAGCAACCACGGCACACCGATGAAGCTCAGCGCCAACCAGCTCCAACCCACAATCCGCACACCGGGGCGTTCGCTCAATGTCCCGTGAATAAGCCAGATCATCAGCGGCACCAGCCATACCCAATGATGAGTCCAGGAAATCGGCGAAAGCAGTAGCCCGAACAACTCGACCACCAGCAGCTTGCCCAGCCGGTCGGACCGATTGAGCGCACGCCAGGCAACGACCGTCACTACGGTCGTGATGGCAATCGCCACTAAAAACAACGGACTCAGGCCGGCGTCGTGGCCCAGGATCCGCGAGATGCCGCCGCGCCACGATTGATTGAACGAGGTGGCGATGGGGCCAACTCGATGGACGTCACCCAACAGCTCAGTGAAGTAGTAGCGAGTCTGATCACCAACAACGAAAGCCGATACCACGACGGTGACACCAAACACGGCCACCGACAACGCGGCTGCGCGAACGCGTCGGGCACCGAGAAAGTAGACAGCCGCAATCGCCGGCGTCAACTTGATTCCGACTGCCACGCCGACTAGCAGTCCCGATAGCCAGCTACGCGTGGTGTAGACGGCCCACAGTGCCCCCAGCATCAGTAGCACGTTGATCTGACCGTAGTCGAAGGTGCTGCGCAGCGGCTCAATCCAGATGGCAATCGCCGTCCACAACAGTGCGATGTGATGACCGGTATCGGCGGAAACACCCAATAAGCGCTGACTGATCCGAACTGCGCCATACAACGCGACGATCGTGACGATCTGCCACAGAAACGCCACCAGACCAAACGGCAACAGATGCAGCGCGTAGAAGACGGCCGCTGCAAACGGCGGATAGGTAAAAGGGAGTGGGAAGTCCGGCGTCTGGTCAGCGTACACGTAGCTGTACAGGGTGCCGGGATGGTCGATCGTGGCCGCACCGCCCAAGTAAACATGCAGGTCGACGAAGTTTGCCCCGTTGGGCGCCAGGTAGGTCCAGGCCAGTCGCGCTGCGATGCTTAGGGCCAACAACAACGGCGCGACAGCAGTCAACCAGCCCGCTGACCGCCGGGTGTTAGGTGCCGGCGCGGTGGCTGTGATGTCGGTGGTGGTGGTGGTGTCTATCTGACCGACTCTAGCTACCGCGTCGGATTGCTTTGCCATGGTCACTTCCATCACTCATCTGGGTAACGATCAAATAAATGTCACACGTGTCACTTGAGTAACATCAGTATCAAAGTAGCTTCAGGGCCGGACCCGTAGTCGATCATCAGGGAGAGTCATGACCATCATCTGGACCTATTTGCGCGCAACCGCCATAGTCCTCGGTTCATCCGCCGCGCTGCTGACGGGCAGTATTGCCCACGCCGACACAATGCCGGCACCAGCTCCGATACCTGGACCCGCACTGAACATTCCGCAACAGCTAATCAGTTCGGCGGCCAACGCACCACAGATTCTGCAGAACATTGCGACGGCCCTAGGTGCCACCCCACCGATCACGCCGTCGGCTCCGGGGATCAGCTTTCCCGGATTAACCCCGGCGACGGCCGTACCCGCCTCTCCCGCGGCGACAATCCCGCCTCTTCCCGGGAGCATGTCACCGGCGGCAGCCAACGCCACCAACCCGGCGGCAGCCCCTGCCATTCCTGGGCTCAACGCTCTGATTCCGGGACTCACCGCGCCGGCACCTGCGGCACCCACCGTGCCGACGTCCACCTTGGGGGTCCCGCAGGCCAAAGTGGATATGCCGGCAATGCCGTTCTTGCCGATGAATGTGCCTCCGCAAATTTCGCTGCCAGGTGACCTGCAGGCGCTTGCCTCGGGCGTACCAGTCGCAGCCGTGCCGGTTTCGGCTCCGACACTGCTGTCCGCCCTACCGTAAGCAGCCGTTTAGACGGCTAACTTATCATCGAGGACTAGAGAACACCGTGGCAAGCACTTGGAACCTGTCCAAAGGTTTAGCCGCTGTCGTCGTGGCATCGGCTGCCGCGTTCGGACATAGTCCGAACGCGGCAGCCGACTCAACCAACCCCTCCACTCAGCAATTACCGGGCCTGCCAGCGTTGGCTCAGTTGAGTCCAATCATCCAGCAAGCGGCCAACAACCCTCAGCAAGCGACACAGCTGCTCATGGCAGCGGCATCAGCGTTCACCCGGAATCCGACTGCGCCCACCGAGTCCAAAAACCTGGCCGCATCAGTAAACCAGTTCGTGCAGGAGCCAACCAATCCGAATCCCGGGGCTTCGGCCCTCGGCGTGCCCGCTCCTGTGGCCAATAGTGTTACCCCGCCGGACACCACCCTGGTGCCTCACCTGCCATCTGCAGGTATAGCGCCCGGCGCCCAGGCTCACCTGCCGACGGGTATCGATCCAGCTCACGCGGCTGGCCCAGCGACCGTCGCGGCGCCAGCACCTGTCACTCCGACGTCGGCTGCGGCGGCCCCAGATTTCGGACCCGACACCCCGCTAACACAGGACTTCATATATCCCTCGATCGGCACCAATTGCCTTGCAGACGGCAGTAGCTCGATTGCAACAGCGCTGTCAGTAGCAGGGCCAGCGAAAATCCCGCTACCCGGTCCCGGTCCCGGTCAGACCGCCTACGTGTTTACCGCTGTCGGAACACCTGGGCCCGCCGATGTCCAAAAGCTGCCCTTGAACGTCACCTGGGTGAACCTGACCACCGGCAAGTCTGGGAGCGCCACGCTCAAGCCGCACCCAGACATCAATCCGGACGGACCAACCACGTTAACCGTAATCGCCGACACCGGCTCGGGCAGCATTATGTCAACGATTTTTGGGCAAGTCACCACCAAAGAAAAACAGTGTCAGTTCATGCCCACGATCGGCTCCACGGTAGTGCCATAACATTATGAGAGCCGCGAACGCGCACATACACACCGCTTACGCTTACGGAGTATAAGCTGTACCGGCACACATCTTTGCTGCAGTGGAAGTTTAAGTAGGCCAGGAACAAAATCGTGTCACGGTCGTACTCCAGGCCCGGCTGCACGCTTGCTAAGTGAACCGGGGTGAGTTCGACTCGTTTGTCTTCGTCCTTAACGGCGACAGGTTCACCGTACGAACACGTTATGTGGGTTTTCCGTTGCTGCCTTTTCCTCTGCTGCCGCCTTCATCTGCTTCTTATGCGATCGCACCTGATCGAGCGAACAGGCGTCAACTATATCGGCGACAGATATGTAAGTACCGGGTTGGCCGAACTCTCCAGCCGCCGCCCGCCAGCCTTTCGGCGTCACGCCGCACTGCTTGCCAAGCAACGCCAGAAAGATCTGCGCTTTCTGTTCACCAAAACCAGGAAGCTCCTTGAGTCGCCGTAACAGCTCGCTGCCATCGGGTTCACCAGCTACCCACAATGCGGCCACATCGCCGTCGTAGCGGTCCACGATGATCTGCGCAAGGGCCTGGATACGCTTGGCCATTGATCCCGGAAACCGGTGTATTGCAGGTTTTTCTGAGCATAGCACAACAAATTCGTCCGGATCATGGTCAGCGATATCGCGGACGTCGAAACCGCCCATCCGATCCGCGATCTTCTTAGGTCCCGCGAAGGCCGTTTCCATCGGCACTTGCTGATCAAGCAGCATGCCGACTAGCAACGCGAAAGGATTGACATCCAGCAGCGCGTCGGCAGCTAGATCTTGGACAAGCTGGAATTTCGGCACCCAAGCATCTTAAAGCCGTAGACAAAGCGCCCCCGAAGTGGGGCAGAGGACACCCCTGGTTCTAAATGGCTCAGCAAGCCAGTTTCGGAATGACTTCAAGCTAGAAAAATTCGCCGTTGTGGCACCACTTTTCTCCAACTCAGCTAACGTGCTGGCCACAACAGCACAAAACGCGTTGTCGCCAATAACTATGATAAGAAACCACGACGGGCTAGCTGCTTTTACGCCGGAATTCCCGACGATTTGCCACCGGACCATGAGCCCGTGACCGCCTGTTGCCACCGTCCTTATGATCAGATCCGCTTGACGATTTCGTCATCTTGCGATTGAGGGCTTCACGGAACTTGTGCTTGGTGTCATCCGCTGAGTCCGACAACCCAGAAGGCTTTGTATCTTGCGAAGAGTTCGATTCAGCCATACAGGGAGCCTAACCGCTACCACATTCCTGGAGGAAGGCCGTATCCATACGAGATTGGCAGTGTTAGCAACACCCGCCGATCGGTCACCATCGCCTGCCGGTATTCGTCCCAATCCGAATGTTCACCGGCGATGTTACGGTATAAGACAATCAACGCTTCGACAGTGTCATCATCATAATGCTGTCGCGGAGGGCATCAGCTCCGCTGCGCCCTCCGCGACAGCATTATGACCATCCGTCGTCATTATGACCATCCGTCGTCGGCGTCGACCAGGATCGAAGCCCGTGGGTCCCGACGCAGGTTACGCGTTTTGGCCCGCGGCTCGGTAATCGAAACCCGAACCGCTATGTCACGCGGATCGAAGTGATACTGCACATTCGACAGCTGGGGACGCCCATCACGTTTGATGGTGGCCAACACCCCGATGGAGCTCCCACCGATCACGGCCAATAGTTTGTCGTCGAAGACTTGACGTGCCATACTGAAAGCCTACGTCGCACATATAGCAGGCCGGCCCCAAATTACGTCACTGCCCTGCGGCCTGATGAAATTTGCAGATCATGACCCAGTTCGCAGCGTCCCTTCGCGGTGTCAATCTGAAGATTGCCGAGATAGCCACCGGGCTGACAAAAGCCGGATTTGCCAATGTGTGCACTATCCTGGTGAGCAGCAACGTACTTCTGCAGTCGTCCTTCGGTGTTGCTACTTCGCGAAGGAAGACTGGAGCCGCATTGCACGAGCAGTTCGGTTACCAAACCTAGGCGTCATTTTACAATATTAACGATTGTGATTAACGATTGTGCGGACCATTTTTCGCGACTTCGCCCTTTCGAACGCGAGGTTGACAAGTGCCAGCCCTACGTCACATTCGTCGCCGACGAAGCGGTGCTCCATAAGCTAACCGCACGTGCCGACAACAATTATTTGAGTTGGAGTCCGAACCATAAAAGCAGCCGGGATGACGGCATCATCTACTGACAGGTCCCCACGGGCAGCAACATCGGCAAGACGATGAGCAACCCGCACTACCAGTTGCCGACCACGATTCGTAAACTACACACGCTAGCCATAGTGTTGGGAGCCAAGCCGGGCTAGGTACCGCTGAATCACAGTCGATCTGCTACCGACTGCTGATGGACCTGCAGTCCGAACGAGCACTCGTTCGAGCTGATTCCTTAGTGCGCCAACAGATTTCCCGGAGGTCAGCCGACCTGAGGTAGATTCCAGTTATAGGGCACGTTGGTGCGACAGCGGATGACGTCGGACTTGATCAGCCTCAACGCCCGGGCCACTTCGGCATAGCCGTGGGCAGCAGCTGCCATCGCCACGTCGGTAAGATCGAAGCGGAAAATGAACGTACCAAAACACTCCTGAGTTTCCACGATCGGCGCCGACTCCAGCTCACGGTGGGCACGGGGCCATGGTGTTGGCCGCTATGCCGAGATGACCGGTCAAATGGCGTACCGTTGAGAGACGGGTGCTGGGAGGCAACGCACCAGCCCGGACTCCGTCAATCACCTGGTTTCTAAGCTGGCCAAATAACGGATTGCCAGCCTTCACGCCAACCCGTAACCAATCCTGCAGCTCCACCCAGTATCTCCCGAGCCCAGCTATCTTGGTGGGATGCGAGTGGCGGTGCTGAGTGGTGCGGGGATTTCCGCGGAAAGCGGCGTGCCGACATTCCGCGACGACAAGGACGACAAGAATGGATTGTGGGCACGCTTCGACCCTTACGAACTGTCCAGCACGCAAGGCTGGAAACGTAACCCGAAGCGGGTCTGGGGATGGTACTTGTGGCGCCACTACCAGGTGACCAATGTCGCACCCAATGACGGACACCGCGCTATCGCCACCTGGCAAGAGCAGGTCGAAGTCAGTGTTATCACGCAAAATGTTGACGATTTGCACGAGCGCGCTGGCAGTACACCGGTGCACCACCTGCACGGCAGTCTTTTCGAGTTCCGTTGTGCGCGCTGCAGTGTGACCTACGCCGGTGCACTGCCCAAGATGGACGAACCCGCCCTGGAAGTGGACCCACCAGTCTGCCACTGCGGCGATCTGATCCGGCCCAACATCGTGTGGTTCGGTGAACCGTTACCTGATGAGCCGTGGCGACGCGCGGTGGAGGCAACCGAAACCGCAGACATCATGGTGGTAGTTGGTACCTCTGCGATCATCCACCCGGCGGCTAGGCTACCCGAGCTGGCACTGTCGCGTGGCGCAGTCGTGATCGAAGTCAATCCCAAGCCCACACCACTAACCAAAAACGCCACGATCAGCATTCATGAGACCGCAAGTCAGACACTGCCAGGACTGCTGCAGCAGCTGCCTGTCCTGTTCAAGTAGGAACACTCGGGAACCACGCTAGAGCCTATAGTACCCGACCCAACACTAACTCCGACACCGGCAACGTCCACTCCCGTCGCGAAGTATCTACCTCGAATCCGGAGTCACAATCGAGCGCTCTGTGTTGCGATAGGTGTGACAGTTACCCAACAGCCTCGGCCAGAACGTCACGTCAGCAAACTGCTACAACTGGCCCCAAGCGGCCGGCACTGACCACATACTCAAGATAGCACAGCGGCCCGCCTGGCTGGCCGAAGCAACAAACTTAACCATTACAGCACTCCCGTCGAGGTCGCGGACCACGCAAAGCACGAGCGAGCACACCACCACGTCAAACGTCTGCTCACCACTGAACTCCTCCGTCCTCTCACCAGTAACAACAACCCGAACAAGCGCACCAGCGGCTGCCGCGTGAGCGCGCGGTCACGCACGACTCAGGCTCGAGAGCGATGACCTGTTCGACGACCTCCGGGTAAAAAGCAAAGCTTGTGCCTACACCCACACCGACTTCTAGTACCCGACCCGACACGCCAGCCAGGTTTTCCCGGCGAAGAACCCATAACGCGGTGGCTTCATGGGCCGCGGCGATAGGTCAGACGCAGGCGAGAAACGGGTTGTCGACCGTGACTGACGGAACCACCGTAGCCGACGTTATACCCGCAACTCCTCCGGCGGTCGATGCACTATCACCCAATCCACCAGCTGCCGAGAGCTGGCGTCGGCGCCCACTAGCCTCGCCACCGTATGCCCGCAAACGATCACACCCAACACCCGGTCGGCGAACACATCGACGTCAAAGAACAGTTTAAAGTGTGGCCTGGCGATCAACAGGGGCTGCCACCCCGTGGGTAGCCCTCCACAATTCCAAGGTAATGGTGGTCGGATCGTTGGTCCGATAGACACCCTCATCCATCAACGTCTGCGCCGAGACACACACGTGCTCGAACGCCGAGCTGTCCAGGGTAATATCGACGTTGTTCCTCGACCGCCACCGGACCACGGTGACAAGACCGTATAACTCTTGGTTCTGAATTGCGAACCGCACACACGCCAGTCCTTGGGCACACAATCAATCCGTCCACAGGAGATAGCTGTCCAATCGCCATCCGCTCCATTTCTTGTCCGAGTCTGGCCAAGTAGCGTGCACACATTGCACCCACCAGGGCGTCTTTGTCCTCGACGTACAAGCTGCATCGACTTCAGCGTAACGCCGACACGCTGCGCCACCGTTCGGGTCGATACTGACTTGACGTGCCCGGTTTCTCGCAACAGTTAGGTTGCCGCGTACAGAATTTTGTGGCGGAGCCGAGCACCCGATCCACGGGGACACGGACGTGGTGAAGGCCACCTATCGACACGCTAACCCATGTGTATCACCGACTCCTCGGAGCGGAATGCTGGTTATGCTGCACCGAAACCTCGGCTGACTGAACGGATGCGATCGCCGGTTCTGCTGGCCCCTCGTTGATGCCAGACCAATCATGCAACCACACTAGGGGCCTGGGCGCTCGCCAATTCCACCGGCCCATCACATGCACGAATGCCGGAACCAAGACCATCCGCACCAGGGTGGCGGCCGCGGCGACAGCCAATGTCAGGCCGAGACCGACCATTCGCATGAACGACATGTGGACAGCGAGCAACGCCGCGAACAACATTGACATCACCAACGTAGCCGGGGTGATCACCCGGCCAGTACGAGCCACACTCTCGTCGTTAGCGGTTCGAACCTAGGCTGCACTTCGTCTCGCCAGACAAGCAGCCCGCGAAGCGAGCCGCTACTCGGGAATCCTAGCCGCCAAGAATACCTCGTAATCCACGGGGGACAAACCAAACGCGATGCAGAACAACCGCACAGGCATGTTGGCCACCAGCGTCCCACTCGGGGTTTTCCCCAACGCACTGAGACAGCCATCCTGGAAAATCTACACTCAGAGCGCCGAACGCTGCGGTCAGCGACAGGACATTGCACATCAGCGACTTCACCGGCAGCACCACGCGCTGCCAGTGAGACCGAACAGCAACACGAACATAATGGCGGCCATCACAGCCCCAACACCAACGGAAGTCGGTTCATAACCGTGTCGACGCTGTCGCGGCTGACCTGCGTGACACTGGCCATCGCAACTGAATCAGCCGGCCAATCCGGCCACTTCGTGCAGCCGCTTGAGCTGAGTGTCGGAGGTTCGTGAAAACAGCGGCGCCGAGCTGTCTACGGTCAAGAATACACTGCCGTTGTCCAACCCGGCGGCGACCGCCAGGTGTCTGGAAACCCCCACTTAACGCTAGTGAACGGAAATCCAGGCAACGCTAGCAGCGCGATAACAGCCAGACCGATCGGCACCCAGCGGCGCATCACAAGTTTGCTCAACCGGTACCAGAACGTCTACTTAACTACTTAACCGGTTTATGATTCAGCTCGAGACAACCCTGGTGCCTCAACCGTACCCGGCGCATCGGCCAACGCACGTCCAATGCGTTTAGCCGCGGTCCCAGCGGGAAGATCGCAGCCGAAGTTATCTCGATGGACTACGTCGTGACGAAAGCCATGTTGGCCACACCAAACATTAGGAGAACGACTTCAGAAATTACATCGAGAAGGCCACCGTCGCCGACATCGACAACGCCACGGTGACCGTGGAGAACAGCACGGTGTGACCGGAAGTGACTACAGTCGGGATCCGTGCCTCACCGCGGTCACTACCCCCAGCTAACTTGTCGTGATAGCGGCTGACGATCAGCAGCGTGTAGTCGATGGCCAACACGAGGCTCATCGCTGTGCTCAGGTTGAGCGCGAAGATCGACACTTATGGTTGTCAACGTCACGAATCGTAACACCGACATTGAGCCGACAACGGCTAATGCACCGAGAGGCATTGACAAAGCCGCCGCCAGCAGTCAACCGAATACCGAGGCCAGTGCCAGGAAACTCAGTAAAATTGTAATCATCGCCATGACCAGCAGGTCATTCTGATCCTGCTTGTTAATTTGCGCGTACTGTATGGCCGGGCTACCGGCAATACAGTACGACGATGCCGTCGTGGTCGTGGACGAGTTCGTCGGACAGGGTTTGTGTTGTTCTGTGCGTTGCTTTCACCGCCTTTGAAGCCGACTACGATCGACCCTGACTGGCCGTCAATGCTGACTAGATCGTTTGCTCGCCGGGAGCCTCGACGCGAGGCCGTGTCCACGCCGACGTGGCGTTGTACACCAATAACCAACCGTTGCAAGTGGTTAACGAGGTCAGTGCCCACCTTGCGGGCTTGTTCTCTGATGGCACCTGTGGGTGCGGTTACCGCGATGAGCATCTGCTGACCGCTCTGCCCAAAGTTGTCGGTCAACAACTGGAATTGCGAGGTCCGATTTCGGAGTTCGGACCTCGGAAGACAGGCTTTTTATGCCGAAGACTGCCGCAACGATGCAGACCAAAACTCCAACTATCATGACTCATTGCGGTGCTGCGATGGCCTGTCGAGCTATGCTCTGCAGCATATCTGCATGCTTCCACCGCCAATACCGGTCACGCTCGCCCCCGAGCACCTATCCTCGGCAACTTAATCAACGATATAGGTTGCACGCACCTACCAACACCTGTCCTAGGCACGGATACGGGCGCTGGGATGGTTCACCACAATGCCGATCTCATGGCAGATGCTGCAGGCAGACAGACGAGGTGCCCAACGCAGGGCCTCAACCTACCCACTGGTACGAATTGCCACCATTTTCCGAATCGTGACTCAAAGATTCCTTAATAGCGACTTATAGGCTCAGTGCCATGTGGATCGACGACTCGAGTACGGACGTCATCAAGACTGATTTTGAGGCTCTCTATCACGGCGACATGCTGGTGGAAGGCGAAACCTCGGAACAGTTCGAAGAGTGGAATCCGTTGCCTACGGCAAGTTGACCGCAGCTTACGAGCTTGCTTGCACGGCTACTCATGGCCGAACCCGCTATCATCCGATGATTTCGCTGGTAAATCGTTCTTGTATTAATTTTAATTTCCTGTATCCGAAGTCAGCCCCTCGCATGCTAAGGGCTGACTTCGTTGCCTGGTCTGAAATGTTGTATAGTCGAAAATCCGGTTGGCTCAGCGGGTCGCTCATGTGGATCGCGCCACCCCGCCTGATGACCTCTACCGCTGAGTATTGGATTTTCGATGATGCGCATAGCCAGTGCCCCATACTCGTCTGGGTTACCTAGCGCCACGCTGGATGTAGCATCCTAATTACCCAACGGCGCTTTGGCCTCCTCGGGCAAGGAAGCTAGCAGAAGCGTGTTGAAGAGGCCGGATGCGCTCGTGACTACCCGGATGTCGTGGCTGGCCAGGTGCCGTACGATCAGCAGAGCCATATCCACCGCGCCACCTTTAGACGCGGAGTAGACAGCTTGGCCGATCTCTGGCCGTCGAACGCCGCTACGGGAGCAATATTGATTATGACGCCATATTCCTCTCCAGCTGGTCCAATGGGTTTGGTCTTGGCGATCTGCTCGGCACCTAACTGCAGCACGCTGAAGGTGCCCACCAGGTTGATGTCTATAGTCTTGAGGAAGGAAGCTAACGGGACCACGCCGTCGTAGCCCAGCATCCGGATGGTGTTGCCGGTGTCAGCGCAGTCGACCACGATACGTAGCTGCCTCGAGGTCGGCTGGCGCGAAATGCGTACGACCGCCGAGCTCACAAACTACATTGTCATTTTGATGTCCTGCACGACGACCTGCGTCTCATCATCCAGCAGCTGCTTGATGGTGACCATACCCAAGCCTGATGCACTACCGATGACTGCTGCGACGGCGTCTCTGATATCCATGCAAACCCTTCCCTAATCGTCCCAACTAGTGAGTACCGCTTTGATGTCGGCCACTGACGCCGCCGGAAGGCGAGGCCGGCCCAGTGCGGTGCGTGAGAATCGTGGTGCGGGCATCGGTTGCAGACCACCGCTCGCCTCATAGAAGGTGCACCGCTCGATTATATGCGTCTCGGTATGTACCTCACCGAACGCCAACACCGGCGTCACACAGGCGTCAGAGCCAGCGAACACCTTGGTCCAATGATCGCGGTCGCGACTAACGAACGCTGTAGCCAAGCGTGCCCGCAGTTCGGGCCAGCGGGTGAGGTCATTTTGCGACGGCAACTCGGCAGCGTCCAGACCCAACCCGGCCAGCATAGCCGTGTAGAACTGCGGCTCGATAGCGCCGACGGCAACGTAGCGGCCATCAGCGCACTCGTAAGTGTCGTAGTAGGGCGCGCCACCGTCGAGCATGTTGGTGCCACGCGTGTCGGACCACATGCCCGACGCGCGCATCGCCCACATCATTTGCACTAGTACGCTGGAGCCGTCGACCATGGCGGCGTCAATGACCTGTCCTTTGCCGGAGGTCTGCCGCTCCCACAGCGCCGCCAGAATACCGACCAGCACAAACATCGAGCCGCCGCCGAAGTCACCTACCAAATTAAGTGGGGGAACCGGTCGCTCGCCCGCCCGGCCGATGGCGTGCAGGACGCCGTTCAATGCGATGTAGTTAATGTCATGACCGGCCTGCTGGCTGCGAGGGCCGGTTTGTCCCCAACCAGTCATCCGGGCATAGACCAGCCGGTCATTAACCGCGGCGCAGTGCTCGGGACCAAGGCCAAGCCGTTCGGTGACACCCGGGCGGTAACCCTCGATCAACACGTCAGCCCTGGCAACGAGCTTGAGCACCAACTCGCGTCCCGCGTCGGATTTGAGGTCGACGGTAACCACGCGTCGGTTGCGCAGCATTGCGTCCTTAATGACACCGCTACCGTCATCGCTTTTGGTCGGTCGATCGACGCATACCACATCGGCGCCGAGATCCCCTAAAATCATCGCAGCGTGCGGAACCGGCCCGATGCCGGCCAACTCAACAACGCGTAGCCCACTGAGAGGCCCGTTCAACGTAACCGCCACGATTGACCGACCTTTCGCCCACCCGAACGCTGTCGACCTATGCCGAAATGAACAATCCTGTCGTTGCCTATTCTTCGCAGCTACCGTCGATGGCTCTGTACCCGGTCTTTAGGTTGCTAAAAGATTTAGACGGCGAACAATGAAGGAAGTGTGCGAACCATGGTCAGACCCCACACGACGTAGGTCAGGATCGGACATCAGCACTCCACCGGTCGCTCGGCACTCCAAGGCGCATACGGTCCCGAGAACGACTGCCGCGCCGATGAGCATAAGACTCCCGCTGGCCATGATCACGCCCATAGACAGGTAAGGTCAAAATCGGCACCTGCTGATGATACCCCAGTGCGGTGTAGAACGCGCGACGGAAAACATCTCCTCGGCGATCACGTTGACCACGGTAATCAGCGCGATCACCAAAAACGATCCGTGAGCGGCGAACTGCAGCATGCGGGCGATCGAGTCCGAAACACCCGGAGTCTGCTTGCCGACCAGCCCGCCTTGCAGGAAAATGCCGCCGAGCAGCAGACCAATGGCCACCCCTCCCCCGTGATGACCATACGTTAGTTGCGGTCGTGCCAATAGATGCCGCCGAAATATAGCGGCCCCTAGACGACTGCGCCGGTAATCCACACGGCCGCAAGCATCAATGTCAAGCAGTAGAAGCTCAACTCGCCCAACACGCGTCGCGGCGACAACCCCAACACCGCTGCACTAAATCACTAGGTGTGCCGACGACGATGCGCCATCGGCACACCACTGAGAATATTTCATATTGTGGCACAGTAACATTAGTGATCGCTCAACATAGCTTAGCGCGCATGTCGGTTCAGGAGAGAGTGCTGGGCTGCCTTATACAGGATGTGCTTTCAGAATCAAAGTAATACGCACAGCAAGGTCGGTACCAGCGCACCGGCGATCGGGCTGGAGAAGCTGTTCACCAGCCCGATTGTGAGCCGCCGAATGCGTAGCACACTCGGTGAGACGGTCAAGATAGGACAGTGCGTCCTTATTTAAAAACGAATACATCCAAGTAGACAGCCCGTGGTACCTGGCGCAACGGAAACGACGCCCGCGTTAAAGCATGATCAAACGTGTCAGAAATGACCAGTACGACGCTGGCTGGACGAGCAGAAACTTGCAAAGCCGGGTTTCGAGTGGCTACCAACGTTTGGCCACGGCCCACAAACAACACCGCGACTAGGCACGAACTCAAATTGCCGGTGACACCGGTCAGCAGAATCCGCACAGCATCCAACCTAATCGGAAAACCCACAGTCAAATAGAGCAAATCGCTGGGGCATGTCAACAGTGGCCAAGATGCCGAAATTTGGAACCCTTCCAGCTATACCAACGTGATTCCTTGTATAATTCAGCATTTAAAGGATTCAATTTGTTTTGTGTTGTTTTGTGTTGTTGGTTGGTGGTGTTGAAGCGAGGTTTTGGTCTGTTCTTATCTGGGGAGAGTCTAGCCAGTGTGACCATG
>NZ_QAYL01000027.1 GCF_003408705.1 Mycobacterium uberis | reverse complement strand
CACCACACCCCACATAAAACAAAACCACACAACACTCAACAAGATGCTTGAGGACAGCCTGCCATTTCAAATCCCATGAATCGTCCATGACTGTAAATTGTCCAATATCCGACGCTTACACGACGGCAAACGTGCAACATTCGGTGCTTCAACAACGGACACCAGGCACTGTGGTGCGTTCAGTCGATTCGGACATCAATCTCGCACGGTCAAAACATCCAATCAGATCGGGTTCGTCAAGGGTTTGTAGAGTCATCGGTCCGCTGTTTGGTCAGCTTTTGTGGTTACCTTGTGTAGTGTTTCGGCCAATAGTCGTTCGAACTGCCGTGTATCCTGCTCACGAGTATAGTTAACGGCGATCTTGCGAAGCAAAGCCTACACTACCGTGGTAGCCACTATCGAGACCAGGATGATCCGAAGCAGGTTCTCGAAAATGGGCCGGAAACAATCAATTTAGGTCAAAGGGCTAAAATCCACGGTTGACGTCGTGTATCAAGCCTGGCGCTATTTCCTTTTTAGATCAACACGATCGTGCTCGTTCAACGTAGCAAATGCCGTGACGTTGACGACCTAATTACGTGGCAGTACTTAGTTCCGAACCTACCGACACGAGGCCTGGCGAGCTCTGTGGGCCTTGCGCTAGTACGTTATGCTTGAGCCTCAATGGGCCCCAGTCGCCGCATCTGTGTCACATGCTTGGGTGCGAGCTCCTCTAGGCACGTTACACCCAGCAGTCGCATCGTGCGGATCACTCCGCTTTCCAAGATTTCGATCGCCCGCTTGACGCCCGCTTCACCGCCGGCCATCAACCCGTAGAGGTAAGCTCGCCCGACCAGTGTGCACCGGGCTCCCAGAGCAATCGCTGCCACGATGTCGGCACCGGACATAATCCCTGTATCCAGCAGTATCTCAGTGTCCTTGCCGAGGTCACGCGCCACTGTAGGTAGCAAATGGAAGGGCACCGGTGCCCGATCAAGTTGGCGCCCACCGTGATTGGACAATACGACACCATCGACACCGCGTTCGACAACCGCGCGAGCGTCGTCGAGCGTCTGGATTCCTTTCACCACCAGCTTGCCGGGCCAGTGGGCTTTGATCCACGCCAGATCGTCAAAAGTGACGCTGGGATCAAACACGGTGTCTAAGTACTCGGCGACAGTTCCCGACCAGCGATCCAATGACGCGAATGCCAGTGGTTCGGTGGTCAAAAGATCAAACCACCAGCGTGGGTGCGGCAGCGCGCCGAGGATGGTTCGTAGTGTCAACGCCGGTGGGATGGACATCCCGTTGCGGGCGTCACGCAGCCGTGCACCGGCGACTGGAACGTCGACAGTAATTAGCAGAGTGTCATATCCGGCTTCGGCTGCGCGCTTGACCAGCGCCATCGAGTGATCGCGATCGCGCCACATGTACAACTGAAACCATTTGCGGCCCTGTGGAACAGCGCACACTACGTCTTCAATTGCAGAGGTAGCCAGGGTGGATAACGAAAATGGGATCCCAGCTGCGGCTGCGGCCCGCGCGCCGGCGATCTCACCTTCGGTGTGCATCAACCGAGTGAATCCAGTTGGTGCGATTCCGAACGGCAACACAACCGGATTCCCGAGTACATTCCATCCGGTGCACACGTTCGTGACGTCATGCAAGATAGCAGGGTGAAACTCAATGTCGCGGAAGGCTTGTCGGGAGCGTTCCATGGACAGCTCGTCCTCGGCGGCACCATCGGTATAGTCGAACGCGGCCTTTGGGGTGCGCCGTTTAGCGATGCGCCGCAGATCCTGAATGGTCAGCGCAGCGTCGAGGCGGCGCTTGGTCACTTTGAACTCGGGCTGTTTGAATTGGATCAGCGGGGCCAGGTCGTGGGCTTTAGGGACCCGCCGCTTGATTATCATAGCTTTCCATCCTCGCAGTGTTTGACTCACCCCACCTGGGTAATCTAAATCCTATGCCGGCTGCAAGATCCACCAGCCATGGGGTTCGACCGCCACCGAGCTAAAAACCTCTTGGGGCGGGGCCGCTGATCCAGCTACAACGTGTGTTTGCTTGGTGCCCAGCCTAGCAAGCACTAGGTGAAACGGCTCGTCGTCCACATTGAGTGTGACTAGTAGCGCATCCCGCAGATTTCGGCTACTGCGGACCTGATAGATTGTAGTGTCAGTTGTTCAGCCGCAGAGCTTCAGTTGATGCCGAGTGCAGCCATGGGTGACGCCGACTCAGCCCGATCAGATAGTGGTCTATCGTCCGTACCTGGGCGTCGAAATAAATTTAATTGCGCTGGGGGAGAGGGGGACTCTTGACGCACCGCGTCGCCGCCGTGGCGTTTTTCTGGACACCGCGAAACCCGAACTCGTCGCCGACAACATATAAGCGTGGGTATACCCCGGCGGTTAGCAGGATGACTAGCGCATGGGCTAGGTTTTCAGGATGTTCGAGCTGGCTGGCAATATGGGTCACATTGTGGTTTCCGACGAAGGCCAGCGGCAGCAAAGCTCATCCGATGCCTGTTGCGTCACTGCAGCGCCTAGTCTAGTTTGAAGAAAGTTGCCACCGTTGAAGCTGCTCCCGACCGCCTTCCACAACTCGCATTGGGTGGCTGAATTGAAAATCCGGCGGGACTGACCACCATTGTGTAATTACCGTGAATGAACTCGCTGACGAATCACACATCCGGATGTAGCTCGCCGACCTTTGGCAGTGTTGTAGTCCAGGATTCTTACGGTACAGCATGAAGCCACATCGAGTTGTCAGCCTTCAGCGCCACGCCGCAACCAGTGCATCATGACGTGGACGACGTAGTCTGGCAACCTCGGGGGTGGTTGTGGTTGAGGGTAACGAGGTCGAGATTCCTTTCGAACGTATGGAAATGACCCAAGTGTCCTTGAAGCCAGTGTGCCGATACGTGGTTGTGTGGCGCGTTGCGATATAATGTTTAATCAGCTGACGTCTACGTGATTAAATATGTTGTCGAGCAAGACGCGTAGTCCCCAGTGGTGTACCTCGACGGCCAGTTAGTCGAAGTTGGCATCATAACCCGGCCTAGGATCGATACGGTAGTGGTCAATGATGCCGTATCCATGTGCGACGGAGGCAGAGGTCGTCATCAACGCAATCCCATATGCCCCCAGTTCGATAGCGCGGTTAAGCCCGCTGACCAGCCGCCGCAGCCGATGTCCCCCAGTCCGGGCACGCCGAGTGACAGCGACGCGAGGAAGGCGACTACGAAGCCCAGCGGATAGACCTGACACCAGGATCATATGCCGAACCCACTAAGACGCTTTCACGGTGCGATTATTAGTGGATCGCGGCCAGTGTCTTAGCGATGGCGATTGACTGTGCCACACCGGAAACGATAGCGGAGACCTTTAACGCTTCCAACACCGTTTCTCGATCCACACCCGCCTCACGCAGCATGTGTTCATGGGCGACAACGCAGTGTGAACACCCGTTGATTGACGACACCGCAAAGGACCACAATTCGAAATCAGTCTTGTTGACACCTGGGTTGCCGATGATGTTCATCCGCAACCCAGGACGCAGATCGTCATACTGACCACCGAGAAAGTCACGGCTACGGTAGAACACATTGTTCATGCCCATTATAGCCGCAGCTCCCAGCGCCGCGTTGTATGCCTCGCTCGAGAGATAGTTGGCTGCCTCGGTGCTAATCTGGGCAAGCACTTGCGCGTTCCGCGTCGCCGCGGCGCTGGCCAGTAGCGTGCCCCACAGCTGCTCCTCGTTCAGCACGGTGCTGCGGGTGATCGAATCTAGGTTGAGCTTGAGGTCTTTAGCGTACTCAGGCAGCGCAGCTTTGAGGCTCTCGATGCTCATCATGTCTTCCAATCAATCAGAATTGGAAATCAGGCCTGCAGGTCAGGCCGACGCTTTGAGCAGTTCAGTGGCGTTCAGTGTAGGGTCGCCCTTGCGCCAGTTACACGCACACAGCTCGTCGGATTGCAGGGCATCGAGCACTCGTAGTACCTCGTCGACGTTGCGTCCCACGGAACCGGAAGTGACCGAAACAAACTGGATTTCGTTGTCAGGGTCGACAATAAAGGTCACGCGGTCAGCGACACCATCGGTGTTGAGCGCCCCAGTGGCCTCGGAAAGCTCCCGCTTGATGTCCGAGAGCATCAGGAAGGGGAGTCGCTTGAGGTCTTCGTGCTGGGCACGCCACTGGAAGTGTACGAATTCGCTGTCGATCGAAACTCCTAGGATCTCCGCGTCACGGTCTTTGAACTCCTCGCTCAGCTTGCCGAACGCTGCGATCTCAGTCGGGCAGATAAAGGTGAAGTCCTTCGGCCAGAAGAACACTACGCGCCACTTACCCGGGTGGTCGTCACTGGAAACGGTGGTGAAGTAGTCACCAGGTTGCTGCGCGTCAACCTTTGACAAGTCACCGCCGATCAGCGCGGTGAGCTGGTAGGTGGGGAACTGTTGGCCAATTGAAAGCAATGACATGTCCAATCCTTAAAATCTTGGGGGATTTAGATTTCCTGCCCCACACCATAGCTTGGTATAGTGCCCTGAGCTCGTCCTGAAGTAAAGGTGATGTATCACACGATACTAAATTCAACATGACTGAATAATAGTGTTTAGCCCACCATCGTTGGGGTTCGTGCTTTTGTCTGCAGTGGTTAGAGAATCGTTACTTCAGCGCCGCGGCAAGCTTTCTCGGCGTGAGGAAGTCGACGTTGTCACAGACGTTAGCGGGGTTGGATACCGGATTTGGTGGGCAGCTGATCGAACGGTCCAACCGGCGGGTTTTTGTGACGGCACGGGGTCAGCAGTTACTACTATGTACCCAGGTCGCGATCGAGGCGATAGACGCGTTTGCTGCTGCGGTCGGATGAGGGGCACTGCTTGCGCAACTAAGTCTTCGAGATCTGTCGGAAATCGGTAGTGCAGGCCGAGCTAGCCAACACCCGCGCGGCGTCGTTGGCGACAGCTGTGCAATGTGTGACCGGCGGATTGGGGTGACGCTGATCCCACAGAGCGCTGTGCTCGTTGAGTCCGCGCGACGCTGGCTCGGACTTGCGCAGTTTGCGGTCCCCTACCCTGGACGACGGATAGGTCTGACGTTTTGCTCTGCTGGCGGTCGCGGTGCATTCTCTCAGGAGAGTGCTCGGATCATTCGGTGAGCTGATTAGCAGCAGACGGCTGGTCGTATGAGCGACGGTATGGAGAAGGTAATCGTCGTGCTCATGCAGGCTGAGCCCGATGATGATTTGGTGCCCCCGCCAGCAGGTCCGGTCACTGTTACGCTATTGGAGCCAGGCCTTCCCGGGTTCTCGAGTAACGTCCGCGACAGCACTCACTCAATGACATTGACAATGTTGGTGCCGTTGGTTGGGTTGCGAGTCTGTGGACCCAGCAATGCTATGGCGATCAGACGGCGGCAGCACTCAAATTGCTATGGTCCCGGATTATGATCAACCTCGGTGCGTATCAGTTTCCTGTACAACAAGTTTAGAAAATATTGCGCTGCTACGCCAGCCTATTACCCTAGACTAGAAGATTTGGTTGGACCGTTGGTAACGTGGTTCCATACCGGTAGTTGTCGAGATGCAGTCGACATTGGGGTACACTCAAGAATCGGATTATACATACTCTACACCCACAAGTACCGCGAATCACAGGCATCGCCGAAGAAGTTGTTCCCCACGCAGGCGATCACCGATTTGAAGGCTTTCTTCGGGGTTGCCGACGGCAACGACCTGCAGCACCGGCTAGCCAGGCTAGTTTCTAGCACAACGGCATTCGTCGCCAACCAAAGTATCGACACCGTCCCAGCTAGCCGCTATGTGTTCAGGCTGCCGTTCAAGTATTAAGAAACCCGCGTGACAACATTGCGCGACACTGCAGTGTTAGCCGTTGCAGAAAGCGTTCTGGTCGTAGTGTCTATCGTTCGCTTTTATGGAACCGTGCAGACCTCGTTCGTACAATGATCCGCCTGTTACTGTACCGTTGCTAGCGGAGAACTCTCCCTAGATTTTACTACCTAACAGTAGGGTCAAACTCACTAAAATTCTTTGGTCTAACCGTCACCTTCCGCAACGGATGGTAATGCACGATCGTCGAGGGCAGCGTGGAGCTGGCCGGACCCGATGTCGCACCGTCGTGGCTGGCCGACATCGACCAGTTGCGGCTTTTGCTATAAGGAGGTCCTCACCGCCGCCGGTGGCAGTCGTGATAACTGGCAGGAATACGACCGGATGATGGTCAAGGAGCGGCGTGCTGTGGCATTGATCGTAGCGATGCCGGTATACAGCAACGGTTAAAATGGAGCTATATCTGGCGGGTGTGCGATTCGGAAGCCCGCATGATATGCCGAAATCCTTGCCGCCGGGCCAATCTCAAGCAGCGACCGCGCAAGAAAACGCTCACTTCGCCGAGCTGAGGCGTGCCCAGACCACCGCTGCAACTTTTTGGTGGATTTCTACCAATCCTCTACGCGACTTGGTTTAGCTGACTGGGTTGAGTCGGGCTCCATGTCGGGCTGAGGTGGCGATGATCGCCCGCAGTGTATGTCGGCAGCGCCCGCAGTCGCTGCCCGCCCCACAGGCAGCCGCGACCTCTTTGGAGGTCGACGCACCACGTGCGACAACGTCGCACACAGTCTGGTTGGTGGCACCGACACACAAACACACGTACATCAGCAAATCCCCCGACCGCAGGTGATATCCTGCACCGGATGCACGCGCATCGCATCCTGCGTCATCAGAATCCCGGGCGACGTCGTCGGGCAAGTAAGCCGCATGTTAGGGGAGTCTAATCTAAATAGATTAGTGAAGTCTAACCTAAGTAACAATTTGCGATTGAATTGCCGTCTGTGTATGGCGCGCCAAACGACGCGCTGGCCCGTATCTGTTTCACTAGATCCAAACCCGGCACGGCACAGGGCTGCTATTCGCTATAATTAAGCTAGACTTCAGGTTTCCCTCTCAGTCTAGCCTATCGACAGTGGTTCGACATGGCCCTTTACCTGCGCCTAGGAGTTTTCATACAAGGTGATCCGGATGTTTTGCGCTTGCTCAACGAGCAACTGACCAGTGAGCTCACCGCTATCAACCAGTATTTCTTGCATTCGAAGATGCAAGACAACTGGGGTTTTACCGAATTGGCAGCGCACACTCGTGCGGAGTCCTTCAATGAAATGCGGCACGCCGAGGCGATTACCGATCGTATTTTGCTGTTAGATGGCCTGCCGAACTATCAGCGCATCGGATCGTTGTGTATTGGTCAGACGCTGCGTGAACAGTTCGAGGCCGATCTGGCGGTTGAATACGAGGTGGTCAACCGGCTTAAGCCCGGAATCGTCCTGTGCCGGGAAAAACAGGACAGCACTAGCGCTGTACTGCTGGAGAAAGTCGTGGCTGACGAGGAAGAACATATCAACTGCCTGGAAACGCAGCTGGCGCTGATGGACAAGCTGGGGGAGGAGTTGTACTCGGCACAATGCGTCTCCCGGCCGCCGAGTTACCATGTCGAGACAACTCACTAGTTCACTGACACGCATAACGAGCTCGAGAGGAGGAACTCAGCTGAGGCTCGTCGCGGATCCTTCATTGTAGCAATGCACTGAGTCGGCAAGCTGGATCGTTCGCTCAACCACCCGCGCCGGCCGTGTCGACGTGAAACTGTGCCGGTACGGTGAGCTCATGCGTTCGTCGATCCCAGCTTAGGTGCCAGTCCGTCGTAGCATGTATTTGCCACGGGCCAGAACCGGCATAATGTCGATTGATGTCTAAGCATCGACCTATTGGCACTGCGCATCATTGATGACGGGACGGGTTGGCCGGGTCTCCGTCGCGTTCTTCGAGCAGGATGGCGCGCCTGTTTCTGCGTGCAGTCGCCGGGTCGCTGAGCCGGGTTTAAGCTACGCTCGTCGCTGGCGGTATAGACGCGGTGATCGGCCACGAAATCGAATCTCTACTGGTCGCTCCCGACAGATGACTAGCTTCTGTCGGCGGGATGGGTACAGTGCAATCCTGCCAGTGTACTCGAACACGAGGCGTTGATCCGCAATGTCATCAGCGCGGCAGCAGCCTTCGGTATCGGGATCGAGAAAATTTTCATCCCGAATACGGCGTCAAACAATTCACGATCTCGTTGGCACCGCTCGCACTGGTAGCCGCTGCCGACCAATTGGCACTGCACCGGCTCATCATCAGCCGGGTGGTCCACCGCCACGGACTGCGTGTTAGTCTGCCGCCAACGCCCTTCACCGGCGGTGTATACTTCCGTGCCCACCTGTATTTCTTGCTGGTCACATCGGAAAGTCCACTGTTTGCCCAACAGGACAGGTGTGGAAAGTACGACACCGGTGGACGATAGCACTATGGCTGGAGTGTTGCCAGGTTGGTGGAGACCCCGGGTATTCCGTGCGGATCGATCGTGTCCGGACTGCGGACATGCCCCTACAATTGGGCCGGTGTCTATATGTGCTAAGGAATCGAGAACCGCAAGGCAGCAGTGCGATTCGTCAAGGGAGGCACTAGTGATTCACACGGTGGCAATGTCGAGGTGAAAGTTGTCGATCCTTCGGCGAACCCGTATTTTGCGTAGACGAACATCCTCAGTCTGGCGCTCGACGGCATCAAGCACAACGCGGTATTGCCGCTGCAAACTACCGTTGACCCCGCAAAGCTCTCCGATTTGGATCGCCCCCGCGCCGATATTCTGAGGCTGTCCAAAGCACAGGCTGAATCAATTGCTGTACTTGATAACTCATAGATTCTGTGAGGTATTCCTGTCGATCCGGCAGTTGCGGTTCGCCGTTTAGGGCAGGAGCTCTACATGCTCCTGAGCACTGACAAGCTGACGGACAAGTTCCGGATGGCCTGGAGTCCACGACGGGGCTGTTGTGGTGTCTGATTTGTCGGCCCTGGCGCAACACGTCGGCGAAATGGCGTTGATCGGTTAGCGCATCAACCACTGCTGATTGACCGCAGGGGATCGGCGACAATTCGAAAATGCTCTCAATGAGGCGGACATCGAAACCGCTTGTGAAGTTCGATTCTGGGTTTGATTTGCAGCTCAGACTAGCCGCGTGCACTCATTGCGGACCCATCCTTGATCTTCCTTAATATGTTGATCCACCGTCATACCGGGATCGCCGTCGCCAGTTCAGTGCAGTCGAGTTGGCTCGACTGTTTTTGCCAGCTGCCGGAGTGAGCGACTGGCTGGTCGACACTGGAATCAGTGAGGGTGCAGCCGATGTTTTTGATCTGCAGGCACTGTCTGGAGGTTATGTGCACGAGGTGATTCGTCTCGAGCAGGTAGCCGAGCAGGCTGCGTAGATTTCCGGCGATTACGTGTCGGCGTTTGAGGAGATCCTGCACCGGCGCCGAGGCTACCGCGGTTGCCGCTAAGTCGGTCCTGGTCTATTGGACCACGTTGACCAAGCCATCGGCATCGCAAGTTGCCGAGTCCGCAAGACAGTGGTGCGATACTGGCGGTGTCCGGAATGTCTATCTCGATGGCGGGCTAAGTGTGAATGACCTAGGAGCTCGGACACCGGCATGCATCGCCTGACTGCTTGAGATGACGCCGTTTCACAAGATCCTGTGCTCGTCGGACGAATTCAGGCCGGTGGAATTCCACTTTCTGGGCACAGCTTAGTGGCGCAACGGTATTCACCAGGTACTGCACAGTTTTGCCGAGGACGGCGATTGGAATGACGCTGATGTCATGCGTACCGTCTACCTTCTCGCCCGCGACAACGCCGCCCACGTCTACCTCATTGCCTAAGAGATAAACTGTCGCAGCTTACCGCTGTTCTGGTGGCGGTGTAGACTCCGGGCCGTCTGAATCTGGATCATCCTCTCCGACAAGCCATGCCGACGCAGTTCGGCAGTTACTGACGACGATAAAACGTCTAGTTCTGGATCGCCTAAGACGACAATGTCGGTTTCGGCGGTGGGCTGAGCAATCGTATATTTGTATACTCCGGAATCGGTGCCCGGGACGTGCCGGAACACGATCGCCGGCACCGTCGTTGCTCCGTAGCAGAAGTCTTCGTCGCGGCACCCAACGATATCGGCAATCTGCGTGAACGCGCTGCCGCATACGCACTTGCCATTCAGCGACGTGGCTTGATCGCCGAGGTCGTAGCGAATAAACGGGAACGTTCAGTTACGTAGTCCGGTAGTGAGCATGCGGGCTGTCGGCTCGTCGGGGCCGACCGGCCTGCCGGCTGTTGTCGATACGCTCGAGGACTACCCTGTACTCGCATATGTGCAGTCCGTGATCCCGTCCGCAGCCGACGGCCGATACGCTAATTTTAGTTGAACCCTTAGGCCATGGGTCGGTGCACGCCACGCTTCGTGGATTGCCTGCCGGTTTTCGTCGAGAAGTGGCTTGGAGTCGGTGTTGATCCGCACCGGCTTGATTCCGAGATCGCCGGTTATGGGCCGCGTGCGCAAGGCACCCTTGTACTGTTGGATAGCCCACGCGGTGGGTGGGTTGCATGGATGTCACCGTGGTGAGCCACTTCGTCAAATAGTGCACCCGCGGCGATCATGACCTTCTTTGCGTACCCCAGAGCAATCGGTAAATCGAGCAGCGGGGTGTTGGCGTGCAGTGGGACGCCGGCCACAAGAGCGGGCAAGCAGCGCAGTGCCAACAACCCTTGTTCCGCAACACTCTTAGCGCGCTTAGATGTCTTCAGGACAAGCATCCCGTCAAGATAAAGAACTGTCAATCCCACACGTAGACACTACGCACCTCACTGCAGTCACCGGAGCTGAATATCCGCTGATCTGCTGCAGTTTACGAAAACCATTGCTGTTGAATGGGAACGTGTTCAGCACGGTCACGATCGATATGAGGCGCAGTGACGCTAGTGTCCCACTGCTCTTGAGTGTCGCGTTTGGTCATGATTGACAGCGACGCTAAGTCGTCGACTGACGCGCACGATAAGTCAAGCGCCTTTACCTGCCGGGTGTTAAATGGTGAGCGCTTCCACGTATAGGTGAGTAGAGCTCGCAGTTGGTGGATCTGATAAGCTTCAAGTTGTGAGCGCAACCAAGCTAGCCGCGCGATGTGTCCATTGAACGCGGCCTGTACAGCACTGGGATGTGCTGTATGCATGCGCTGTTAGACCATCCGCGACATCGCTCTCTCGTCGATCGATGCGGGTTGCCATGACAGCCCAGATCGGAATGTGTACACAGAAGCCATTTAGCAGTGATCCAAAGACGGTAAGTTGATCTTGCAGCCACTTCATCCGTCTTGCCCACGCTGGGTTGGAGCTTATGTTCTCCATGTGGATTCGGGTTTTGGGCCCGAAACAAGCCATATAGGTTTGTCGGATGACACCCCTTCTCACTGCACGTTGTTGACGTTGTAGCATCCGAATTTGAACATGACTAGCCGTGCTGGTGGCTTAGGGGCGAGGTGCAGGGCCCGCACATAGTGGGTTCTGGGCCTCTTCGTCGTCGAGGAACACGTAGTAAAATGTCTTATTGACCACTGTGGTCGAAATAGTCTTTCGACGCATAGTGGATGGTGTAATGCCCGGCCCGATACCCTGGTCGAGGACCTCGCCGCACAATCCGCCGAAGGCTATCAGCTGCTGCACCACCGGTTGCGGACCACCGCTCTCCCAGGGAATGTCCCTGCTCGGACTCACTTGTAGAGTCCCTCGAAATCTGCATCGGTCTGGTTGATTATGAGTTGTCCCCATAACTGTAGACTGAACCAGTCTTTTCTTTAGTTAGTAGGTCGAGCCTAGCGTCTTCGAACAAGGAATGTTAGCGGCTACTCGCGAGTAGGTCATGGCTGGGGTTGCTGTATTTCGCATAGGTATTTTGCCATATCCTGAAAATCTCCTTGAAGGGTCCGCAACAGTTAAAACGGTTTAGATCAGGCTTGTCCGCGTCGAACACCAAAGACGTGTCGGCTCCGACGAGGTTCGCTAGCCAGGTTGATGGTGCCTGAGCTGCCATATTCACCATATCCCGGTACTCTTTTCAGAGTGCGGTCTTCGCACCGACGTTTATCTATGACTACATTACTGCTCACTGCCCTTACCTCGGGGAAGCGATCGAAGAGCTTTCGCAGTCCGACTTCACCCTCAGCACGGGCGAGAGCAGTTCCCAAACGCAAGTTTCTGCCACCGGAAAATGCGAGGTGTCTTCTGGCATTGGGACGCTCGACGTCAAACCGATCTGGATCCGGAGCGACGGAAGGTCCCGGTTAGCGGCGGCCAAATAGAGCACCACCAGCTAGTCACACTTGATCGTCCTATCCCGCCGACTCGACGTCCTTGCGCGCTATACGAGCGGTCGTTTGAACCGGCGAATCTAGTCGCAGGGATCTCCGCGGCCACGTTGGATTATACCTGGGGATGCGCACGTAGTGTCTCCGTCTGCTTACACATATCCAGCAACATGCGAATACTGTTGTCTAACAGTTTCACTGTGGTTTCGAACCCGACAACCAACCCCAGCACAATGATTGTCTGAAGTTCGCTTCTCTCGAGATGTGTTTCGGTAGGAAAATTTTTGTCCTCACGGATCAGTTAACTCATTAAATCATCGCTTGGGCTATGCTGCTGTAAGTGTTTAGCAAGCCAGACTTTGAAACTTGCGATCCCTCGTTGTGCTCGCTGGTACTGTCGCCATGTTAGCCTAGCGTCCAAGCCAGGCGTGGCCAGCTTGCTGAATTCAAGAATGCGGCTTTGGTTGCGATCGGGTACTCTCAAGATGTCGTTGATCACCGCGACCGGAAGTTGCAAACAATACCGGTCGACGATGTCAAGAACATTATGTTGGTAGGAGAGTTGATCAATGTGGTTTGCTCAACCCGATCGCATAGAGCAGCGACTGCTCTGGGCGTGAACAGGCACCGTCTTGCAGTAGCTAGGTGTGGTCGGGTGGTTCAATAGCCAGCAATGAGGGTGCTCGCAACGGATGCAGCAAATTTTCTCGACTGCGTCTCTCATCCCATTTGCCCAGAAGCTGCCGGTGGACCCGTCGACGTTGTGGGTCTTGTACCCACTGAAGAATAGCCCTGTCGCCACCGAACAGCCCAATAACCTGGACTTGATTGCCGTTCTCGCAGATAATTAATCATCCGATAAGATTTGATCCTGGCTGTATGCGGCGAACGCGTCGAGTAAGTGTTGCCGTCGAGGGTCCAGACGTGTGGTTCGTTGGGGCATCGTCTCGATTTCCGCGCATGTCGAGACGTCGGCTGTGATAACCGCAGCAACTCCGGTTACTCTGACTAACTGGGTTCTGTATCAGTTCACTCCAATTCCTACACTGCACTGCCGTTTTGGCATCAGTATAGGTACGAGTGTGGCGCTGCTATTCGAACCAACTCCGCGTTGGGGCCTTGAGCCGATCAATCCAGCGGACGCTACTTGCTGCCAGGAGGAACGTCAGCCCACCTCCACCACATCTTTGATGCGCTGCAGCGTCTTGGTCATGTCACGAATGTTGCGGCGTTTTCGCAGAAATCCGCCCAACAACCAATACACGGTAACTAATGGCGAAGGGCTGAGCCGAAATGACTCGGTCACGTCCGTGGCGTCGCCAGACGACATCAATCGGTAGTGCCAATTGTTTACCGGTTTATCGCCCAGCAGGACCGCGAAGCCGAACTCACGGCCGGGTTCGCACGCAGTTACCTTGCACGTCGTCCAGTACACTGGTCCTATTTCATTTCGCCGGACATGACCACGGAATTTGGCGCCGAGAGCTGGGCCTGTCGCATCACCCAGCCACTCAGCTTCAAAAACCTCTGGGGAGAACCGCCCGGTGTTGCGGACATCCGCGATCAGATCCCAAACCTTACCCGCAGGTGCCGCCATATGAACAGTCACTGAACCTTCTATGGTGTTGATCCTAACACAGCTCCCTGCTCGTTCATAGACCTCAGAAAGCGATTGCCACTAGTGCGGTATCGCTATCTGGATGATATCATTAATAATTTGCTTGACACCCTGCGCGGGATGTGACCACAGCACGATCGGCAGGCCAGAGGCTGCGCCGCATTTTGGCCATGCTTTCAGTCCTTGGTCGGCTAAAACCCGGTTGGCTATCGCGATTTGCTGCTCCCTAGACGCGGCAGCCGGGTTGCCGACACCGCCGTATCGGGTCCAGGTGGCTGGCTTAAATTGTAGCCCACCATAAAAGCCGTTTCCGGTGTTGGCTCGCCAATTTCCGCCGGACTCGCATTGCGCGACCGCGTCCCAGTTAGGGCTCCCAGGAACGGCATTTGCCACACCGGTGGATAGCGTCATCGACACCGCAACCATTCCGCCGACCATGGCGGACTTCACGAACGGCTTGCAAAGTTTTCGCACGTCAAGCATTTCGCCCGACATGTCCAAAGCGTTACCTGTTCGCAAAGCTTATGAGATAATTCATATATCGTGCTGAGATCAGTGCCATCAGCAGCTCGATGAAAGGACGCCGTGTATCAAGTAGGGCGGTGAAACCTAGCAATACGACCAAGTCGCCAACGAGAAGGCTTGCTAATTGAGGCTGTCGAGTTGGCGATCCCGGATGACGTCGCTTCGAGTTGCATCAGGTTGGACGGCGCACGCTGGCCAATGCAGAAAGTCTTAGTTGAGCATCATCTGGTTCGACATCGGTTGAAGATATCGATCGACGACCGCGACGCCGAGAGTTCAGGTAACGTGGTCCCTGCACCGGAGGGATGGAACTTCCGATCCGCGAACTGGCTGTATTTGATGGCCTCGGTAGCGATGATTTGGTTACCGAAGATCCGTGTGAAGTACTCCGGATCGATGCCTTCGCGCTGACCATGGTGAGTATTTGCTGGACACAGCCTGGTCCCTCAATCTCTCCGTGCTCGATCCATTTGAAGGCGACAACCGGCTCGGCGGTCGCCAACTGCTGTGCAGCGGCCGCCGAGCAATTCGAGTAGCGGGTTACCGCCATTGACTCTCGCCTGCGGCGGGTTAACAACCAGTATGGCTACGCGCTTAACACTCCAGGACGACTGACCTAAATAGCGCGGCGTCGACTTCGGCGAAAGCGATTGTTAGTGCTACTCATCAACATAATTCACCCCTGATTCCGGATTCGTTCTGGCTCGGATAGCCGAACTTGGTATAAACGCGACCCGGACCGTCCAGAATCCTTATGCTGGATAGCTAGCCTCATTGAACATACGGACTTCTAGGCACTCCAGCAGCACCGAGAGTAACGGCATACTCGGAGAGTGGTGATGCCCGCTGTGGGTTTAGGCGCTGATTTGCTGCCACGCCGACGTCCTCGCTGCCGCTAGCTGGAGCTTTGTTGTTAATGGACAGACTTGACCCCCCACCCCGAGTCCCTCAATCATCCCAGCAATCCTTTTGCATCTAAGGTGTGATTCACCGTACTTCCGCGCTGCTCGTGCCTGCCGTCTCCACCTACTTCGAAACGCTCAGGGCAGGACTGGCTACTCACGGCTGGAATGTAATGTAGGGCCTACCGTCCAACGATCGCATGCTCGGCAAGACCTCCTTCCAGGAGAACATCACCGTGCTCCATTATAAATATCATCACAACGACGATCCGAGCGTGGGAGTGCGAACGCCTCTTCGATCAGTGTCGGAACACGAACTACTATCGCCACGACACAACTGAATGGAACGATATCACGGATCAAATCCGCGCGACCCATTGAGCGGGTGGTCGGTGCAACGGCCAACAGACAGAGCAGGCCATCCGCCGCTGGGATCAGCCCCCACGAAGAGTGCTCTGCAGATCGGTCTTCATGCCTTTGAGCTGCTCGCTCCAGTACTCCCAGCTGTGCGTTCCGTTGTCATCTAAGTTGAACACGGCGTTGTGGCCACCGGCAGCGTTATAGTTATCCCTGAATTTCAGGTTGCTGCTATGTGCGAAGTTCTCCAGGAACTCGGCGGGAATGTTGGCCCCACCCAACTCTGATGGTGTTCCGTTGCCGCAGTAAACCCATAGGCGGGTATTGTTGGCTACCAGCTCCCCAATCTGCAGTATGGGGTCGTTCCATTGCCAAGCCGGGTCACTTGGCGGTCCCCACATGTCCACGGCCTTGTAGCCACCGGCGTCACCCATCGCTAAGCCAATCAGCTGAGGTCCCATCCCCTGCGAAGGGTCCATCAGTGCCGATAACGAGCCGGAGAAGATAAACTGGTCAGGATGGTGAGCAGCAAGGACTAGGGCCGACGAACCTGCCATCGAGAGGCCGACCACAGCGCTGCCAGTGGGTTTTACACCTTTATTGGCAGATAGCCATTGCGGCAACTCACTGACCAGGAATGTTTCCCACTTATAGGTTGTACAACCGGCCTTACCGCACGCAGGGCTGTACCAGTCGCTGTAAAAGCTGGATTGTCCACCGACTGGCATGACGACCGAGAGGCCTGACTGATCGTACCACTCGAATGCGGGGGTGTTTATGTCCCAGCCGTTGTAGTCGTCCTGTGCACGCAGGCCATCCAGCAGGTACACCGCCGGAGAACCGTTGCCGCCGCTTTGGAATTGAACCTTGATATTGCGACCCATCGCCTCCGACAACACCTGTAAGTACTCGACAGGCAAACCGGGTCGCGAAAACGCTCCTGCGGTCGCGGTTCCGCCAGCGAGGCCGATCAAGCCTGGCAGGGCCGTAGTCGCAGCTGCACCGACCAAAAGCCGGCGTCCCCAGGTCCTGATCTTCCCGCCTACACCAGTCATACTTGTACCCCTTGTCCTTGTCCTTGTCCTTGTCCTTGTCCTTGTCCTTGTCCTTGTCCTTGTCCTTGTCCTTGTCCTTGTCCTTGTCCTATGTCGTCCACACCTGTACCCCTTGTTGTCGTATGTCGTCGGTGCCCTCGGCAGAACTTACCGTGTGACTAACCCAGATGTCGATCAAGACGCGAAGTGATCTCAGTTCTGCATCGGTTGTCGGCCGTGGATATCACAACTGTTTTGGGCAGTGCACGGTACCCATGCCGACCAGGAGGTTCTTGTCCGATGCGGCCAAACTTGCATCGAACGCGTAGGCTGCTCACGGAGCACGCCGATAGACATCATGCTAATCCCGGTTCGCTCCGGCTCTCACAAACTACCGCACCAGCAGGGCTGCATAGCGCGGTGGTGCGGTCGAAGGCGTTAGAAGCCGGACACGATTGAGGTGTAAATGTTGAATACAGTACTAGGGTTATCAGTGACGCCGACCACCGTCGGGTGGGTTCTTGCGGAGGGACACGGCGCAAAGGGCGCTATCCTGAGTCATCGCGAGTTTGAATTGTGCGGAGGCTACGGAGTGCGCGCGGTGAGTACCGCAGAGCAGGTTGCAGACGAAGTTTGGCGGGTAAAGGCGATGGTGGCCGCGGACAACCAACGTCTCCAGGTCATCGGAGTAACCTGGAACGACGAAGCCTCCGCACAAGCCGCCCTGCTGTTGGAATCATTGACAAACGCGGGTTTCGACAACGTTGTGCCGATCTGCTTTCTCGAGGCTGTTGAGACCTTAGCTCGGGCTGTGGCACCCGTCATTGGTTACGAGCAGACTGTGGTGTGTCTGCTTGAGCATGAATGGGCGACCGTCGTCATGGTCGACACCCATGATGGTGAGTCCCAGACGGCAGTTAAACATGTGCATGGCGGTTTCGACGGGTTGATTTCGTGGCTGACTGGAATGTTTGACCGCAATAGTTGGTGCCCGGCTGGCGTAGTTGTCGTCGGTTCACACACTGACATTGACGGATTGTCATGGCAACTCGAAAGGGCTTTGCCAGTACCGGTTTTCGCGCAGAACATGGCGCAGGTAACAATCGCGCGGGGCACTGCCCTAGCGGCAGCTCAGAGCACCGAGTTCACCGACAAGCGGCTGGCGGCATCCACCAGCGAATTCACCGTGCCGGTACGGCCTCGACGATTGTCCTACGCCGGGGCCGTTACCGCCTTGGCCGCAGCTGTGATTACCTTCGTAACTGCACTGTCGTTAGCGGTGGGCCTACAGCTGGCTCCGGATGCCAATTCTGTTGCACCCAAGCATGCGGTGCGTCAGTCGCTGCCACAGATCGCAGAAGCCCCCGCTTCTGTCGCATCAGCGCCCGCTAAGGTGGCGGCGTCCCCCGGCGGGGAAGTACTGCAACCCACGTCACAGGCACAGCCGCCGATTAGCCTCACCTCCGCTCAGCCGGGAACAGAACCCGCCACACCACTGGAACAACAAAGTGTTACCGTTGATCTTCAACCGGATCCAAATGGCGAGCCCTTCTATACGATGAGGGTTCTTGAGCACATTCCGGGTACTTACGGTGACCTAACGCCAGACAACTCGACACAACCTTAAGCCTGAGCATCAGCTCAAGCGACGGGAAACCACACCGTTACATCGTCGCCGACCTACACCCGAACCCACCAATAACGAATAGGATTTGATATCATAATCGGGATTGACGCACTCTGAGCTGGGTGGACGTTCGCTCTAAGTCATCGCGGTCTTTTGTACGCAAGTCAATTATGTGCTTACGTGATTTTTCTCCGAACGTACAGCGCTCCGATGAGACAGTAGCCGTTGTCAGTCTTAGAGATCTTGTTGCTGGTCTCGGCAACAAAGCGGATCTCAGGCAAGCTGCCTGCTTCCAATTGATTTTCAGCGCGTTTCACTGAATCAGCGCTTTTGTGGCCCGGATAGTCCTTTGCCCTTACCCCTCGTCGCACAGCATTTCGAACGAATTTGTCTCGACCGTAAGCTTCGTGGTTACCGGTTCGGCATCGATCCAGCCCATCGCGGCTTGTCAGCGTGTTATCACAATGGCTATGGTGATAGCCGAACTTTCCGGTTCGGTGCGTGACGCCGATCCGAACAAACAACTCACTGTACAGATGCGTCCAGGGCCCACGTCAAACCGCTACCATGCATGGCAGACTGGACTGTATCGGGCCCACACTAACATGCTACATGGTGAGAACGGCGCGGTAGCGTCCTGCCCCTGCTTCATCTCCAACCGCGAAATCGTTCACACTCTCGCTGAATTCGGTTATCGCTCCCGTGACTCCGTGCTAAAGTCATGGCTCTCAGCTCACTCGATGATTCCGTGTCCTGATGGACTACAGGGCATTCGGGTTCACTAAGGCTATGGTACTTGAAACTGCTAGTGCTTGATCCCATTGAGCCAGTTCGACCGCAGCTGCTCGGGTTTGCCAATCGATTCTGAATCCGGCGTAGACTCAGTGATCGCATGGAACATCGGGTCGATCGTCATTTGTGCCAGGTTAGCTCCGATGCAGTAATGCACACCGGTGCCACTGAACCCCACGTGGGGGTTCGGATTATGCAGGACGTTGAACGGTAAAAGGGTTGTCAAACACGTCCTCATCGAAATTGGCTGAGCGTTAAATAATCACCACCCGCTGGTCCTTCCTTATAGGTACGCCAGACAATTCGTAGTCCTTTAGCGCGGTCCGCTAGAATGACGTGATTGAGGCGGCTCACCGGGTGATCTCGTCGGCCGTGGCGCTGGGATACTTCGGTTTGTATAGTTCCTACTAGCCAGGAGAATCGGTAAAGGTTATCGCGCCCTGCGCGATGGAGTTGCGGATGGTTTTGTTGCCGGCAGGATGACGAAGAAGCCGAACTTGTCTTCGGAGAGCTTGTGGTCCTCGATATCGGACCTCGACCAGCTTGGTGACGATGTCCTAGCCGAGGTGCTTGGGGCCATCTGGGTGGCGTACACGATCAATTCCACCGATGCGGTCCTCGGGTCTAGTTCGTGGCGAAGTTGAGATCCTAGCAGCCAACCATCTGGCTCGGCCAATGGAACAGTTTGTTGCGGTCTTCCTGGGATACTACCCCCGTAGGCCGGCAATAGCTTGCAGTGGCAATTCGCAGGATACTTGTTTCGACAAAGTCGCCAGACCTCTCAGATACCGCTGCCTCCGTGATGCGTCGGGCTCGCGCGGTCAGGTTATCACGCAGTTGTGCTATGGCCCGGGGAGTGAAACTGCGCGAGATTATTTTACGTAGCCGGGTGTGCAGTTGGTCGTCTATGTTGAGCAGTACGAACTTGCCTCTCCCGATTTGCTTGTCGTCCGTGTCGTCTCGCTAGTATGGCAGAGTGGTCTTCTCCAGACTGGAGAAGCCTGCTCTGCGTAGCGAAACTTCCTTGATATCCTTGTGTTAGGACACCACCCGATAGCCACCGTCATAAAATCCATCCTTCCCGATTGGCTGCTTGTTCCGCCAAATCGGCGTAGCTCGACTTATTTCGGCGAGTTTCCACCGGCAGGCGTTCGGCGTAGATGTTGTGGTTCGGTGAAATCGAGTTTGGGAAGCAAGTTGGGGATCGGCTGGGTGAATTGCTCGGTTGTTAACACGACCAACTCCATCGATACGATGTTTATTATGCCAATAAGCCATTGCTGTACCTGGTTGGTAAGTATCGATGCAAGATTGTCAATACAAACCACCTGACCGAGTTGTTGAGCCGGTGAACCTGCTTTTGCAAGTCGATCTTGTGGCGCACAGTGCGCTCGATATGCTCTTGGTGCACGCTACCGTCGGCTCGGTGGGGCCAGGTGACACTAATGCGAAGGATAGAAGCATGATTCGCGCACTACTCGCTGTAGCTGCGATTTCAGGTGGTGCGCTCAGTGCGGCACCGTGTGCGTCGGCTAGTCCGCATTACGATGGTGATGTACCGGGCATGAGCTATAATGCCTCATTGGGCGCGCCATGTTCGAGCTGGGAGCGATACGTTTTTGGACGAGGTCCCAGTGGCCAGGCCGAAGCCTGTCATTTCCCTCCTCCCAACCAGTTCCCGCCAGCAAATACCGGGTACTGGGTGATCTCGTACCCATTATATGGAGTACAGCAAGCTGGTGCACTGTGTCCGAAGGCCCAGGCAGCGGCACAGTCGGCTGATGGTTTGCCCATGCTCTGCCTGGGCGCTCAAGGGTGGCAACCAGGATGGTTCACTGGTGCGGGGTTTTTCCCGCCTGCGGGCTGATGACCGGCCTATCATGGAGATATGTGCAACAGTTCTCCGACCTCCAGATAGCTACGCTTCGTGCCGGAGTCTGATCGAGCTGGTTCGGCGTGGTACACTGAGGCCAGCTTTTTTTCGCGCCAGTACTACCATGCCGTGTTGTTCTATGGGTTATGGTCGATGGTTATCGAAATGTTATGGATGGGGCTATCAGGGTGGCAGAGCTTGCTCAGAGAGTCGTCATGGTTGTTTGAGCTGATGCAAATATTGCGGTCTGGCACTCAAGATACGGGAAGAGTACTGGCGCGGCCTGGTCAACTATTGAGGTGAACTCTGGACCGGCCTGTTGCGGAAACTCCAGCACTTTGATCAGTCTACAGTCATACTAAAGATTTTGCCACCATAAGGAGACTCAGATGGGCTTTGACTCTAAAGGCGCAGTCAGCGCGGCCAGGGATATCGTGACTAATGCCGTCGAGAAAGCGTCGGACATTGTCGAAAACGTTAGCGACATCATCAAAGGTGACATCGCGGGTGGCGCTGGTCGCATCGTCCAGAATTCCATTGGTATAGCCCTTCACGCGGTCGACAGGGTAAAAGAGGTCTTTATCAGCAAGGACAAAGACGACGAGTAGTCGCTGCTAGACGGCGGCAGTGGCAACGTTGAGTTCGCCCAACCTAATTGTAAACTCCAGGTGCACTTGAACCCACCACGTGATAGCCGTGGCCATCTTCTCCAGCTTGGTGAATTACCCGATGATCTGCTCGGCTGGCTTGAACGTGGCGCTGGCGGTCTCGTGCGGGTAGTTGTGCGCAGCGTTAAAGGCCATACATGGAAACCATGTACTGCACAGCGTACCGAATGGCTTCGGATTGTTCGGTTGCTCCTAGGCTTCAGTCTGGTCGTTCCGTAGCAACCTAGCTAGTTTGCTGGTGGAGGAACGGAACGGTTGCAGACGGCGTCGCGACTGGCAGCTTGTGATGTATGCCGCTTGCTAAACTGTGGGTTTGTAGCTTCCTCAGCCACTAGCTCTTGTGAGCCTGTCCATGCACCTTGGGTGTCCAGGGCCGGGATTGCAGCGGTCTGCTGGCCACTGCCGATATTGTCTGTTGTTAGCACCAGTATTGGGGTGGCCTTCTTGGTGAACTATGGCCATAGTATAATTGTGTTTACCTTGCCGCAGTGCCCATTAGTATCTCCGCCCTAGGCGATAATGTTGACGCCTGTGTCAGCGTGCATCTAGGTCTGCGTGAGGGAGCTCCACAATGTGGCCACTTTGCAACCGGAATCGTGAATGTGTTTGATCATGTACAAGGGGTAAAATGCCTAGCGCGTTGGTGACCATCGTCATCTTTGGGTGCCGCAACGCCACTTAGGCTTAGGAAGTGGTGGTCACTTTGGCCCAGCTGAGCAGCCGCAAGCTGTCCTTGTCCGGAACACCATGATCGGCAAGAATCGTGTGTGCAGAATCCGAATGCCCCCTGCGGCAGCATCGAACGTAGCATATTGGCTAGAGCATCCGACGAAAGCTGAGAGTCCAGTCTTAATACTTGCTCAGGACGACTATATCGACCCTGTAAGGATGGTTACTGACGTGCTCATCAATCCAGTTGAGCTCGGCCTCCGGCTGTTTGGGTGTGAAGCCGACTGCCACAGACACTCCGAAACCGTCGACCTTACTGACAGCGATGACGACATCGCAGTAATGGGTTAAGGCAAAAACTGGGAATTCGATGCCGAGTTTGTCGTAAATGGCAGTATATGTGTTTGCTCTTGGGGAGCTGACCGATACTAAACTGAAGTGAAAAGCGCTCTAGTTTAGAATGGGGTTACCTGACGTGGCCAGTCGGCACGGTCCATTCTGTCGCAGCTATAGCTTGTCATCGCAGGCGCGTCAAATCACCGAGAGGAGGCGTTACCCACGACTGTTCTGACACTCAACAATCACCGAGTTGCCGTCATGTGCTTGGAATGTATGAAACTGTCCAAGTGTGTTGCGAACGGGTTCTAAGGCCCATCCATGCGTGGCCAGCCATTACGCTTGGTTAGTCTTTGGCTCATGAGTTAGGGTGGAGAAATCTATTTCACCAGGCATATTCATCTACGGATGTGTCGTTTCCATAGCGGCGAGTTACTTACGGTACAAATCTGACCTTAGGGCGCCTATGGAAATTCGGCTGCTCGACGTACACAACTCGCCAGTCTGAACGATAGAGAGGGTTTTCCGCGTCCTCGGTCAAGTAAGGTAATAGCTCTTACACTGACCAGGCACTGGGGCCTTTGCGGATCGAAGCCGGCCGTTTTCAACGACCTGGGCCAGTCGATACGCAGGTCGGTTGCTACCTCGCGCCTACTGGCGTTGGGTGTGGCGCCGTGCTCCACTAGCACGCTAGTTTTGAGTTCGCGGGACTTCGGTAGATCGATTTTGAAAATCTTTGTACTGCTTGTCTATTTGAGACTGTATACCCGGGAATCCAACCTGGCAGCAACGATCACCGCCTATCGTATATTGGCGTCGCTGGCGGAGCTGAAGAAATCATCGAAAAACTGAGTTTGCACGCCATAAAAGTGAGGAAGCGCGATTTCATCGAGGGAGGCTCCCGGGTTGGCCAGCAGAACCGCTAAGTACGGATCTCGTTAAAGCAGCAATGATATTCATCGCGAACCAACGGGTGTAACCCTACTGTGTGCAACACGCGCCAGCCCGCGACCAGTAGAGCACTATAACTCGCACTGTTGACGATGTCCTAGTGGTCATTATCGGAGCGAAGTAGCCCAAATTCAGGTGTGAATGCCATCAACTCTTGATCGACGGAGCAAGCGCACCATGTTTAGCAACATTCGGCTCTTTTCCCAAATGTACCAACGCCGCTAAGGTCACCAACGTACCCGAGGGTGGCATGGTCACAGCTCTAGCATCAGGGTTACTGGACCGTCGTTGACCAGTTCGACCTGCATGTCGGCACCGAATACACCGGTTTCCACTTGGGCACCCAGCGCCCGCAATGTTTTAGCAACGGTCGAAACCAGCGGCTTAGCGACCGTGCCCGGAGCGGCTGCGTTCCATGATGGTCGACGACTCTTTGTAGTGTCAGCGTAGAGGGTGAATTGACTGACCACCAGGATCGGCGCGTTAACGTCGGCAGCAGACTGTTCGTCAGCGAGGACCCGTAGATTCCAGAGCTTGTTCGCCATCCGTCGCGCCGTGTCAAGATCGTCCCCGTGGGTGACGCCGACGAACGCGAGTAGGCCCTGGTGCTCGGGCTGGATGGCGCCTCTTACCTGGTCGTTGACTGACACCGCTGCTGACGAGACTCGTTGCACCAGAACCCGCATGGAGCTCGATGCTGCCAGATCTGCGTTGAAGACAGCGTTACTGGGTAGGCTCATCAGATGTCTGTGCTGGTCGCGTTTTAGGTCACTCCGCTAGGTATCGGCGAAGTTGTCGTCAACCCAGTACAGGGAATCGATGCCCAGCAATTCGACAAAGTGGGATCTAGCAATAGGTTCGGCCAGGTAATGACCGTGCTCAAAGGGAATGAAAGTCGAGCCGACACGATGCAGGATCAAGGTCGGAACGCCAAATGCGCCCGCGAGCTTCTCGTACGTCGCCTTCAATCACAAACTTGGAGATGATACGGGCTATGTTGGACAGCTCCGTACAGTTGCCGGCCCGAGCCCGCCATGCGCGAAACAGTTCATCGTGGGCAACATTCGGCGCGACGACCTCCAGCATGTCGAAATACTGTTCCAAAGTATCGTGTTCGAGGGCGATCGTTGTGGATAGAACGACGCGATGCACCTGCGTACCGATCGAGTAGTTGGGTGCCCATATGGTGTGCGCAGCACCGTTGACGACCACCAAGCTGCGCACCCTCTCGGGAGGGTAAGCAGCAAGCGCAAGTCCATTCATCGCATGAAAACTCAGCGTGAAAATCGTTACTTGCTGGCATCCAACCGCGTCTATCATGGCGCTTGCCTTCTCGGCTCAGAACTTTGATCCTAACCGGTTCATCGAGGCGATCCGCGACGGGAGATCGGCTCCGCCGATAGGTCAATCAGAATCACCCGGCAAAACGATGCCAGGCGCCGGTGGAAGCGGTACAGTGACGGTTCATCGTCGATCGAGTTGATCGGAACTAACGGACTCGGCAATACGAGCAGATCAGTCGCACTGTCACCAAAAGCTTATTAAGCGATGTCCATAGCACCGCACTTGGTTTAGCGAATTCGCGGAACATTCGCCACGACCCCACACTAATGCATGCGTAGGCTCATGGTGGTGAGCGCACGTGCAGGCATCATGGTCACCGGAACGGAAGTCCTCACCGGTCGGGTTCAAGATAGAAATGGCCCCTGGATCGCCGATCGGCTGCTCGAGCTAGGCGTCGAGCTAGCACATATCACGATCTGCGGTGATCGTCTTGCCGACATCGACGCGCAACTGCGCTTCATGGCAGAGGCGGGTGTAGACTTGATCGTTACTAGCGGTGGTCTGGGCCCCACCGCCGACGACATGACCGTCGAGGCGGTGGCGCGTTTCTGTGGCCGCCAGATGGTGTTGGATGTCGAGCTTGAGAACAAGATTGCCGCCATTCTCAAGTCATTGATGGCACACTTCAATCCCGGTGACTTTGATGCGGTGCGCGCCGCCAACCGCAAGCAGGCGATGATTCCCGTCGGTTCACAGGTGCTTGACCCGGTCGGCACTGCACCGGGTCTGGTGGTGCCTGGCAAGCCGACGGTGGTTGTGCTGCCAGGACCGCCGCGTGAGCTGCAACCGATGTGGCACAATGCCGTCGAGGCCACAGCCACACGGGAAGCAATCGCCGGCCGAACGATCTACCGGCAGCAGACTCTGCGGATGTTCGGGCTACCCGAGTCGGGGCTCGCCGAGACGTTGCGTGACGCGCAGGCCTGCATACCCGGCTTTGACTCGCTCGAGATCACCACTTGCTTACGGCACGGGGAGATCGAAATGGTGACCCGCTACGAGCCGAATGCCGCCAGCGTCTATGCGGAGTTAACGCAGCTGCTGCGCGACCGGCACAGACATCAGCTCTACTCCGAAGATAGCTTGTGCGTGGATGATCTAATTGCCCAACTATTGATCGGCCGGCGGATCGCGACCGCCGAATCCTGTACTGCAGGACTGCTAGCAGCAAGGCTGACCGAACGGCCTGGCTCCTCCGACTATGTGGCGGGTGGTCTGGTCACCTACTCTAACGAAGCCAAAGCTACGTTACTCGGCGTTGACCAAGCGTTGATTGCGGCGCATGGGGCGGTCTCCGAGCCGGTGGCCGAAGCGATGGCGGCGGGTACGCTGCAGCGTTTCGGCGTCGATACGTCCGCAGCGATCACCGGAGTCGCTGGCCCGGGTGGGGGGACTGCGGAAAAACCAGTCGGGACTGTCTGTTTCGCCGTGATGCTTGCCGACGGAGGTCTGACACTCACCCGGACACTGCGGTTGCCCGGTAACCGGTCCGATATCCGTGAGCGCTCAACGACTGTGGCGATGCACCTGCTGCGCCATGCACTCAGTAATACCGGTTAGGTAACGTCACTTCTGTTGGGCAGAAAGCGGTTTCGGAAGTGCGAAAACGGACTCCAGTCGTGTCCTTGCCGATCAGTGTCACTATCGCGACGCCAAGCGATATCATCATCGTAGTGGTCAACGCGAAGGGGTAACCGTGGGACTCGGCCAGATGCTCCTGGATGGGCAGATTGAACGCCGCGAGCAGATTGCCGAACTGGTAGATGACGCCGAGGTGTAAGATAGCGGATTGGTGTCCAGCAACATCTCGGTCAGGTGCGCAGGGATGACACCACACGCACCTTGTACGCAGACCTACATCAGGAACGATCCGAGGCATAACTATCGCCACGGTGTGTGAGTAGGCGAAGAGCGGTACGGTCGGCAGCCCTAGCAGCGCGCAGAATACGACGGTGTTGCATCGGCTGCACCGCTGGGACAGCGTGCCTAAATAGCGAGAATCACGTGTTCATCAAATAGCGGCCACACCGTGTCGTCTTCTGCGCTGGCTGCCTCGCCGAGACCTGCGCAGTTCACTGCTATTGGTGCGGTGTCTGCAGCCTCAGCCAGCGACTGAACCGAACAAGTTTCGATTTCGCAGCCGACTGCAGCCAGCCGCACTGTCAGGTGACTGAGGTATCGATCATCAGCATGATGCCAAGAAATTCGGCACCGAAGCCGTTGGGCAGGTCGGCTCAGTTCGCCGATAATAGGTCGAGGATATCAGCTTGGTGGCAAGCCTCATCGTGTCCGGACCTGGGCAGGTCGTCGACGGTCAACGCTAGCGCCATCCGCACCCCGGTGCCGAGGTCGTTAGCCAGTTCATGAAATACACGCGGCGAGTGTTGGGTCCAAGCCAGTGGTGTAGTGACACGTTCCGCTGGCTGTGGCGGTGCCTATATTGCACCCGTGACCGCGGAGGTCGTCTGTTGCGGCATTACGGCAGTCCTCAGCCGTACCGGCCATCCGGCTTCGGTCAGACACACCGCTGACACTACGCCACTCACGCCGGCACCAATGACGATAGTCGGTCGCCCGCTATTTGCCACGATAGTACCGTAATCGAGAAACTGGTTCAGCCGTCTGGGCGTGACGGGTAGCGATCAGGATTGCGGCATTTGCTGTCCGTTGGGACGAGCAGCCCATTTAGAATCCCGAGATTGCTTTGCAGTGAGCCCTTGCTTGCCGTTCCGGAGATATCGGCGGTGACGCCACCCATTTGCGCAATCTGCAACCCCTGCAGCTTTTTACTCATTATGTTATCAACAAGGTTGGCATCGGGGTTACCTACCTGCTTTCACTAACACGTCCCGTTGCCGACAGGTCCTGTGGAGCTGTACGTGTTGGGCGCGATGTCAGTCCTCACCGCGTATGTGCCTTCTTGGTCGATGACCGTCTTCGGCGCTGGTACCCGCGCCGAAGACACAGCACAACCCGCAGCCCTCACATCCGCGAGGACAGATTGCGCTGTAACTTATGCTGTCGTCGACCACGTAGTATCAGGTGGGTGATTTCGAACTGCTGAGGCGTCAGGCTGGGCTCGTACGGTGTGTCTAGCCGTCAGGGCAGATCGAACCGGTCAGCGTTCATTACTTTGTTCCACGCAGCGACGAAGTCCTGCACAAACTTTTGCTGCGCGTCATCGGCACCATAGACTTCGGCAATCGCGCGCAACTCCGAGTTCGACCCAAAGGCTAGGTCCACGCGGCTGCCTGTCCATTTCACGTTTCCGTCGGCATCCTTGCCTTCGTAAGTTCCGTCGTCAGCCGCCGACGGTGACCACGTCGTACTCATGTCGAGTAAGTTCACGAAGAAGTCGTTAGTTAAGGCGACCTTAGAGGACCCAGAGGTCTTGGTGAACACACCTAAAGGTGACTGCTTGTAGTTCGCGCCGAGTACGCGCAGACCACCAACCAGCACCGTCATCTCTGGAGCGCTCAGCGTCAACAGATTTGCTTTGTCGATAAGCATGTACTCCGGTGGCAACGGGTTGTCTTTTCCGAGGTAGTTGCGGAAGCCGTCTGCTTTCGGCTCAAGTACGGCAAAGGATTCCACATCGGTCTGCTCCTGCGACGCATCCATACGGCCCGGCTGGAAGGGCACCATAACGGGATGTCCAGCGTTTAAGGCTGCCTTCTCTACCGCGGCACACCCACCGAGTACAACCAGATCAGCGAACGATACCCTGGTATTATCACTCACAGAGGAGTTGAAAGACTCCTGAATCTTTTCCAAGGTGCGTATCACCCGCGCTAGTTCATCGGGCTCATTGACTTCCCACCCGGCTTGTGGCTGCAGGCGGATACGACCGCCGTTGGCACCGCCGCGCTTATCGCTACCCCGAAACGACGACGCCGCCGCCCATGCGGTGGAAACCAGTTGCGAGACAGTCAAACCCGACGATAGGATCTGACTCTTGAGGGCGGCGATGTCGGCTGCTCCGATGGGGTTGTGAGTAATGGCGGGGATGGGGTCCTGCCACAGCATGACTTCCTTGGGAACCAGCGGACCGAGGTAGCGGGTGACCGGCCCCATGTCGCGATGTATCAGCTTGTACCAGGCCTTGGCAAACTCGTCGGCCAACTCCTTGGGATGCTCCAGCCAGCGGCGCGTGATTTGCTCGTAGATTGGGTCAAACCGCATCGACAGGTCGGTCGTCAGCATGGTTGGGGCACGCTTCTTCGATAAGTCGAACGGGTCGGGAATGGTGCCCGCACCGGCACCATCCTTCGCGATGTACTGCCAGGCCCCAGCGGGACTTTTCGTCAACTCCCACTCGTAGCCATACAGGATCTCGAGGAAGCTGTTGTCCCACTTCGTAGGGGTAGGTGTCCACACTACCTCGGTGCCGCTCGTGATTGCGTCCTTGCCTACACCGGTACCAAAGGAGCTCTTCCAGCCCAGGCCCATCTGCTCTAACGGAGCGGCCTCGGGCTCGGGGCCAACCAGTTCGGCGTCGCCAGCGCCGTGGGTCTTACCGAAGGTGTGGCCTCCAACAATCAGTGCGGCCGTTTCGACGTCATTCATTGCCATCCGGCCGAATGTCTCGCGGATGTCCACCGCCGCGGCAATCGGGTCCGGGTTGCCGTTGGGGCCCTCCGGGTTCACGTAAATCAGACCCATCTGTACTGCACCGAAGGGTTTGTCCAGGTCTCGGACACCGGTGTAGCGCTCGTCGCCAAGCCAGGTGGCCTCCTTGCCCCAGTAGACGTTATCGGGCTCCCACCAGTCCTCCCGGCCGAAACCAAAGCCAAAGGTTTTGAAGCCCATTGATTCCAGCGCGCAGTTACCGGCAAAGACGATCAGGTCAGCCCACGAGAGCTTCTTGCCGTACTTTTTCTTGACCGGCCATAGTAGCCGGCGAGCTTTGTCTAGACTGGCGTTATCGGGCCAGCTGTTGAGCGGCGCGAATCGCTGCATGCCAGCCCCGGCGCCGCCGCGGCCGTCTTCGGTGCGGTAGGTGCCTGCAGCGTGCCACGCCATCCGGATGAACAACGGCCCGTAGTGACCGTAGTCGGCGGGCCACCACGGTTGCGAGGTGGTCATAACTTCCTCGAGGTCTCGTTTGAGGTCATCGACGTCGATGGTTGTGACCTCTGCGGCGTAGTCGTATGCCTCGCCCATCGGGTCGGCGACGGCTGGGTTTTGATGCAGAATTTTTAGGTTGATCTTGTTCGGCCACCAGTCGTGATTCCCGCCGCCCTCGACGGGGGGTTTGATGTGACTGACGACTGGGCAACCGCCACTCGCAGCGGCTTCCGTGTTGGCTTCAGCAATGGGCGGGTGTTCTTTGGGCACGGCGCGTTCCTTCCGAGAGTTAGGTGTATCTGACTGTGATCACGGGTGTGATCGCGAAGTGTCCGGTGTCGAGCAGTCCGGGCATCGGTCCCAGTAGATAACTGGAGAGTTTCTTCAACAAGGAAACTGTTATGGTCTGAGGCGGTCAGGTATGGCGCCTCACCGACTGCATAATTGACGTCTGCGATTCCCCCGCAGGACCGATAGAAAATTTGATGGTGGTTGTCGCCGATCCGTGCTTCGCAGAGCGTAACCGAATCCGAGGGCTGGGTTGGCCACACCAAATCCACAGAGGTTAGGGCATACGCTGCGTCGTATACGGTCCGCCGGGACACTTTGGTCAATCCGGCTCGCACGACACCACAAATTGTTTTGGTGTCCGCGTGCGGGTTGTCGTGCATCGCTTCGAGCACGTCAACCTGTGGACGGATCACACGTAAATCAGCCAAGCGCAACTGCTTCACGTAGTCCGCCGACATCGGGGACACACTTAACAATATGACTCTCTTTTCTGGAATCGGTCAAGAGTTTGGCGTGGCTCCACACCTAGCACCGGTTGGATGCCTCGACCGTCGTTGAAGCCCGGAACCCAAGGCCAGCGATCGCGTCAGTCAGCGCACACCAGCTGCAGTGCCTTGACGTTGCTGCCGTAAATCGCGATCGTGGCTTCATATGTGCGCCGGTATGCTCAATTGCAACGGCTTCCACCACGGTGCTGACGCTGAGCCTTAGTCGGTCACCGGGATTCGGTGGGCGTAGGCCGGGGGTTGATCGGGCAACGCCGCCCAACAATCCGCGCAGCTTGCTGGGGTAAGGTGTCAGTCATCAAGAACTCCGGTAAGCCGTGATAGGTCAGGCCGACGGTATATGCGTAGGGCACTCGGTCGCTTTTCACATATTGCACTGTCCAACCACGCCGGCGAATCGTCGCTCGCAGATGGTCGAGGTAATCGTCTTTGGCGCTGCCCGGGCAGTCACATATCCAGCACATCGTTGTCCCTTTCATGCGGCGGTCATCGTGCTGACGCCACCTTGCATGTAGGGTCTGACATGTCACCGACAACGGCGGTAGTTGCGTACCCGTACTGGTGCGTGACGAAACCTGTTACGAGGCCAGGGACACCAAGACGGCGCGCGGCCTTGACAGCTATGTGGTGTTCGAGTGAAGAAGCGCAGCGCCGGGTTTGTAAGCGGGGAAGGTGAGTACCCGTGGCGTCGTCGGGCAACTGGCGATAGGGCTCGGCACGGAACCCACGGCGTGCCAACCGCCATATAGCACTACAGCTTTAAGCGCATCGATGTGGAATTGCACCGTGTAGGATTATAGTTAAGGCTGCCACTATACGTTATTGCGCACATGTCGACCCAGTGGTTGACGCCAAAAGTGGTGGGAGCCTATCGTCTGCTCGAACGTAGGGTGTTCTGTGGTTCCACCACAAGATCAAGATGTGTGAGCGCGCGGAAGATGGAGTTCCAGGCCTCATTTCAAGTCAAGAGGGCGGGATGCTTATGCTAGCCGAGAGTGACGAGATCTACTACTACTCTAGTCCACCACACCAAGCGCACGGCAGTGGCCCCGCCTACGCTGTGATCACGGTAACCCTGGTTCGCGATGGAACGGCATGGGAGCGTGTAACCCGGTGAGGTCTAGAAGGGCGATCTCCGAGAGTGGATGCGCAACCTGAGCACGTTTCGCCATGAGATCGAGGCGGAGCTGCTGATAGCGTTTCCGTGGTTGCCACTGCTCGAGATGTCGTTAGATGAGGTGCTGGTCGATGGACGAGAGTACGAGATTGAGCCTTTACACGGAAGGAACCGTCTGGCCCTATGAGGACAAGTTCGAAGACATAGAAGAATATTTTTAGTATCAGATACGACGATGTGTACGCTTGTAGTCTCGAATAGCCAACGTCCATGCTGACAACGCACGTTAGTATTCCAGCTTGCCTTCGGCAGCCATGTGCGTGGTAGGGTGGTATTGAGGTAGCGCATTAGCAGGCCAGAGGCGCTGCTCGGTCTGCTTCGGACCCTAGATTCCCACCGAGTACCGCACTCCTGGAGACAGGTGCACGATGTTCTGGACCTGTGCGATTAGTAGGTCACTTGCTGGCTGTGGCGAACCACCGAGTGGTCTACCTCTGCATTAAGGGGTTTAGTGAGTCACCGTTGTATTGATAGCCGGTTCAGCGGTTCGGGTGGCATCGCGAGCCATACTGTACACGATGTTAGCGGCGGGGCGAACTTCGTGCATGAGTCCTATCGCCTCGACAATGAGTGAGGTGGCGGCATCGAAGCCTTGCCCGACGGCCGCTTCTTGAAGGCATTCACCGTCTCCGGTAGGTACACCAGCAGTTTGTTCTTGTTGCCATGCCTGGATCAGCCGGTTAGGCGCCAGCCGCGCGTCGTAAACATCGGACTAAATCTTGTTGTCGTACAATCTTCTAGCCCCGGGCTCGGGCAGTGTCTTTTTCGCTGGCCTGGATAGTTTGCTACCGAGTTTGTGACGTTACCAGCATACTGCTGGCATCGAGCACTAGTGTGACCGCTAGGCCTCGACCATAATAATCTCGGTGGTCGGAGTGTGACCATTGCCCATCTGGGCCGTGGACATACCACGTCGGCTTTAGTCGTGATGGAACCTGGCGTGGACGGCGGCGTGGTTGTAGTGTTCACTGGCGATCTGCTCGGGGAGTTCACTGAGCCCGCAATCGAAACCGAATTCCGATGTAGCTGCGTGGCCTGCAACGCAGGAGAGGCTCGTCGTAATCGGCGGCTCTGGCGCCATCTACGTACACGGGTCATGGGAACGTCGTTGGTACGGCATTTATACCTTCGCCAGCGGGAGTGGTTGCTAAAACCCGCGGACCGCGTGCTCGGCTGACCGCGGCTGCTTTGTTAAAACGTCTGCGGTTGCACTAGTAGTCTGACGGTGCGCAATCAGTCGATGTGAGGAGGGTCGTGACGGCTCCGCTTGTGCAGGACACTAACCGTGTGTCTGTGCAACGTATCCAGCTGGATGTTGTGGGCATGTCGTGCACGGCCTGCGCGAGTCGGGTCGAAACGAAGCTCAACAAGATTCCTGGTGTTCGTGCATCAGTCAACTTCGCCACCCGAGTTGCGACTATCGATGCCGCCGACGTGACGGCCGATGAGCTGTGCCAGGTGATTAAACAGGCCGGATATGGTGCGGCTGCACACGCGGAGTCCGCTGCCGAAAAAACGGATCCTGACGACGACTATGCTCGCAGCCTGCTGCGACGGCTCATCGTCGCGGCGCTGCTGTTCGTGCCATTGGCCGATCTGTCGGCCATGTTCGCGATCGTACCGACGAACAGATTCCCCGGTTGGGGTTGTCTGCTAACCGCGTTAGCAGCCCCGATCGTGACATGGGCCGCGTGGCCTTTCTATCGTGTTGCGCTGCGCAACATGCGCCACCGGACAGCATCCATGGAAGTGTTGATTTCGGTCGGCATCGTGGCGGCCACTGGTTGGTCGCTGTCGACGATCTTCGTGGCCAGACCACCCCGGGACACCCATGGAATTTGGCAGGCGATCCTGTGCAGCGACTCGATCTATCTTGAGGTTGCTGCTGGAGTCACCGTCTTTGTTCTTGCGGGCCGGTTCTTCGAGGCTCGCGCCAAATCCAAGGCTGGCGGTGCACTACGCGCACTTGCTGCACTTGGCGCTAAAAATGTAACGGTCTTGTTGCCCAATGGAGCAGAGCTGATTATACCGGCCGGAGAGCTGAAACAGCAACAACACTTTGTGGTACGGCCCGGCGAGATCATTGCCGCAGACGGTGTGGTGATCGATGGCACCGCAGCAATCGATATGAGCGCGGTTACTGGTGAAGCCAGACCGGTACGGGCGTCTCCAGCGTCCACCGTGGTGGGCGGTACCACCGTGCTCGACGGCCGCCTGGTGGTCGAAGCCACCGCAGTCGGTGGTGATACTCAATTTGCGGCGATAGTCCGTCTCGTTCAGGATGCACAAGCGCGAAAAGCTCGCGTGCAACGCCTCGCCGATCGTATCGCGGCCGTGTTTGTACCGACAGTATTCGTCATCGCCGGATTAGCGGGCGCGGTGTGGCTTGTGGCTGGAACCAGTCCAGATCATGCTTTCTCCGTGATGCTCGGGGTCTTGGTGATCGCATGTCCTTGCGCGCTTGGGCTTGCTACCCCCACTGCCATGATGGTCGCTTCAGGGAGGGGTGCCCAATTGGGAATCCTCATCAAGAGCTACCAAGCGTTGGAAACCATCCGTGCAATCGATATCGTGGTATTCGACAAGACCGGTACGTTGACACGCGGGCAGCTGAGTGTGAGCACGGTAACGTCAACTGCTGGGTGGGGTTCCGGTGATGTTCTGGCGCTCGCCTCCGCAGTAGAAGCGGCCTCTGAGCATGCGGTGGCAACGGCTATTGTGGCCGCATCTGCAGATCTGCTTCCGGTCGCCGACTTCGTCGCGTTTGCCGGGTGCGGCGTGTCGGGAGTTGTCGCTGAGCACCATGTCGAGATTGGTAAGCCGTCCTGGGTTACCAGGAGTACGCCATGTGATGTCGCCATCGACTCTGCACGGCGTGAAGGCGAATCCCGCGGTGAGACAGTAGTTTTTGTGGCGGTCGATGGTGTTGTTTGTGGAGCTGTAGCGATTTCCGATGCAGTCAAGGATTCAGCAGCTGACGCCGTCGCAGCACTGCGCAGTCGTGGGCTGCGTACAATTCTGCTCACCGGTGATAACCAGGCCGCCGCGTGTGCGGTTGCAGCACAGGTGGGGATTGACACCGTTATCGCCGATGTGCTACCCGAAGCCAAGGCCGACGTTATCCAACGACTGCGTGATCAGGGGCATACGGTTGCGATGGTCGGAGACGGTATTAATGACGGTCCCGCCTTGGTATGTGCCGATCTAGGCTTGGCGATGGGACGCGGCACCGATGTCGCGATCGGCGCCGCCGATATCATCCTAGTCCGCGACAGTCTGGATGCTGTTCCGTGTGCCTTGGACCTGGCGCGTGCCACCATACGGGTAATTCGGACCAACATGATCTGGGCATTCGGCTACAACGTCGCGGCAATCCCTATCGCTGCCAGCGGTCTACTCAATCCTCTGATCGCCGGTGCCGCCATGGCGTTTTCGTCGTTTTTCGTGGTGTCAAACAGCTTGCGGCTACGCAATTTTGGACCTTCCCACCCGTCAAGTTAGAATTCCGGTGCGGAGCCTTCACCGTGTACGGCCCGAAGGGGATTGGGAATGCCCGCACATTTTTCCGGCTCTTGATACCGTCGAGATAGCTTGTGTCGGCGACAGCCACACGACACAAGATTTTGCTCGACGGCTGAAATAGCATACGAGCCGAACTATGGTGCAAGGCTGCATCAAGCTACCTCACTTTACGATCACTGTGGAGGCTAGAATAATCACAATAACCACTGTAGTTATCAAGTGAGGGCGTCAGTAATCCCCGGTCAGGCGGGTTCCGGACATAAGTGGTTGCAGTGGGGTAGCTGCACCGTATTCAGAGACGATATCAGGCTAGTCCGTGATCCAGGATCGTTTGCCGATGAATCTCCATAGTGTGATACTCGTACAGTTGAAATTGGTTGAAGCAGTTCCGTCATGGTTTTGTAGACCTGGCGTTGACGGTCCAGGTCGACTAGGTCGGCTGCGCCGTTGGTCACTGTAATGCGCACGTCCAATTCGGTGAACTGGACTCTGTAATCTCAGATTTGCAAGTTGGAGATTCTGTTGGCGGTCGAGGACTGTTGGTCTTTACCGCCGAGCATGTGGTCTTGGAAGCCGATACCTATCGATGAGAGATTTGTTAACTACCATACTATCGATGAGAACACTTATCTTGGTGTCGTGCAAGTGTTTTACTAGGTCCTAGATGGCTTTGGATTTGTCGCTGTGGACTTCTTAGCGCTGTGTTTGTTACAGGACAATAGGACTTTCCAGTTTACCAGACGCGCAGAACGGAACGTGTCGAAAATGTATTGGTCGCTACGGGCGGTGTCTCATCACATAGTCGGTTGCGGCCGGCCCATCTGATTGGAGGTATTGTCAACGACGGTTATGGTGCTGCTTTTACTTGCATAGTGCTTCATTATGAAGTCTGCTTCGTGGAAGTCGAACACTCCTGGAGTTGGCTCGATGGTGTTTATCATGGTGCCGATTTCTTTTGTCAGTGAACTGAACTCGGTGGTAGTCACTTCGTGATAGCATCGACTTTTCGTGTAGCTGTAGGGGAGTACTGAATGCTTCTCTATGGACCACGGTCAGTTCGACAAACGATGGATCAACAATGACATACTGCCTGGCCTGACACCTCACCACGGACGTTGGACTCTCCGAGGGTTGAGTACTTGTAGCCTTCTACCAGCAATGCGACCGTCAGTACCGCAGCCCCCCATTCATCGGCCAACCCAGTGCCAACACAAAACGAAGTCTGTCACAGTTGCGTTCTACGGTTATGCGTGGCCTAGATATGTACTTGAGTGCGCAGGGCTTTATCGACGACGAACAGTCTTGTTATCTGCGTATGCGGGACAGCTCGCGCAGCATCGCGTTGTATGCATCGAGGTCGTCATCGGCATAGCCACTATCGGCATGCCGGTCCTCGCGGACGGCGATGCGGCGGTCCTGGCGCACCCACTGGGCCACTAGCGCCACTATGACGATGATGACAGGCAATTCTGTTGTGCCCCAAGCGATTGCGCCGCCCACGTGCTGGTCCGTGTTAATGTTCGCCAGCCACGGTAGATTGACGGAGCGGTAGAACCTGGCACCGACTGCCGATGCCATGGTCATAAGCACGATCCCGAAAAACGCGTGAAATGGCATTACAGCAAACAGTAGTCCAATCCGCACTGGGTAGGGGAGTCTGCGTGGCCCCGGATCGATACCAATGATTGTCCAGTAGAAGAGATATCCGACCAGCAAGAAGTGGACGGCCATGAATTCGTGGCCCCAGTGATAGCGAACTAGGATATCGAACAGCGGTGTGAAGTAAACGATGTACGGCGACCCCACGAACAGAATTAAGGTCGTAGCCGGGTGGGAAAGGAAGGCCGTTACGGAGGAGTGCATCAGCCAGGTCAGCCATTCACGCGGTCCAGGACGCTGGCCATCACCGGCCGCGGGCAACGCACGAAGCGCCAAGGTGACCGGCCCGCCCAGAACAAGCAGGATCGGGATGAACATATTCAATGTCATATGTTCGGCCATGTGCACACTGAACATCGCCGAACCGTACACACGTACGCCAGAGCTGCTGGTAAATACTAGTGCCAGACACCCGGTCAACCATGCCACCAGTCTGCCCACCGGCCAGGCGTTGCCGGCACGTCGTATTCGGACGAAGCCCGCTAAATATCCGATCCCAAGGGCGATGGCAGAAGCTCCAATGAAGCTGTCGAACCGCCACATAGTGAGAAACCGGATAATGTTAGGCGGTTGTGGCAGCTCGTAACCCAGAAAAACGTCCCAAGTCGTGAACCTGTGGGTGAGGAATCGCGGTGCAGTCTGAACAGACATCGCCGCTGTCGCTGCCATGATAACCATCATGGCCAGCGCGGTAAGGTGTGTCCGGCGATCGGATTGCGGCTGACGCACGAACAATGCCCAAAAATCGGATAGGCATACCAGCATCAGTAGAACTCCGGCCATCAGGCTGAGGCGACCGAAATCCGAATGGGTCATTGCCGTGCCCGGGCTCAGTAGATCGGCTAGCTTAGCGCCATATGCTAGCGCGAGCACTCCACTCACAACCTGCACAATTAGCACGGCGCGGCTTGGCGTCACTTCCGTCATCGCCGCGATGATCTTGAGCCCACTCAATGCGGCAACGGCGAGCGTGAAGACAATCACAGCGCTTGTGGCGTAGTCGTGGTCTGGCCCCTGCCCTGCGTTACCGGTTACCGCGGTCGCTACGGCACCAATCACTGCGGGAATAAGCAGCACAACGTGGCCCGGCCATCGAATGATGACGCGCAGCGTCGACGCGATGAGCAACGCGCAGATGGCCACCACGATCCACGCCTGTGAGGTCTCCGAAGCGGCAATGGCATTGAATATTGCTGTGCCAGTCCGAAGCTCAGTCGGCGTTACACCGGAGTCGTTAGCGGCCTGAACCACCACTGTCGCCAGAGCAAACGCCAGCCAGGCAATGGAAACACGCTCTGCAGCAAGGTGAATTCGAAACGCCTGTACATCGATCAAGCCGTCTACCTGCGGCTGAACCGTCATCACGAAGTAAACCAATGCCCCAAGACATAACGCACCCGACAGCGACCCACCGAAGTACCCGATGGGTTCGGCGACGCTGATGAAGCTGCCGGGATCCGGATTGTCGGCAGCGCCGTAGCGGTCTGCTCGCGAGAACAGCCCGTAGATGGTGATGGCGACTGCACTGCCCAGTAGGCCAGCCATCATCAGTGCGGTACCCAAGGAGATTAGCCGAGGAGCCCGCAGAGCCGACTTCGTCGTTCCAGTCGACCCGTCAGTCTGCATTGCTTGAGCTTATGTATGCGAGTCGCAGACCATGTAGATGGTCGGCCAAGCGTCGGTGGGTCAACGTCGACCTACAAGCCGGATGTCTTACCCAAGTGGCGACGCTATCACATAGTTGATGCCTTGCTGCTGCGGTTAGGTCGTCACCAGGCTGTTCGTGCTGAGCGCTGCCGAATGCGGCTTCGCGAGTCTGGCTCGCCGCCGAACCAGGACGTTGGTTCCGAGCAACGGTCTGTATGCGGCGATGGCTTGGCCGCTGGGTGCCCGCCCTACCAACGACGAGGTCAGCGGTGCTCTTCGTGCTAACTGGTGTGTGGTTCGTGACCCTGGCCACTGTTTCAGCCCGAAGGATGACCGAACGGGCAGTATGTGTGTGTCCGGCTCCCATGATGGTGGCGAGGGGTGTCTGGATGTACGTGGTCATGGACAGTCATCTGCGTGGCCGTTGGGGTACTGGCCATCACGCCTCGCCTTATACGCCGATGCCGGGCATGGACATGACTACAGCAGTAGCGCTGGCAAGTGACGCATCCGGATAGATCAGTACATTCAACTGGCTCTGGTTCGCGTTTTTCTGGCTCTCAACGGTCTGCATCGGTGTACCGCTCTTTCACGACGCTGTGAAGCGGCGCAGCACTCAGTTCGGTGCCGTTCGCTTCACCGCGCAGGTCGGGCGATGATGTCGACCGGGATCGCTACTATTTTTGGTGCGCTGCTGTTTCAAGTTTAGCAGCCGTTATCTAGTCAGTATGTTTCAGTGACTGTGAACATCCGTGCCCTATTAGGGCCCGAATTGACTGTGGTGGCGCGACAAGCTCGGCGACGGACTCGATGCCGAGAGCCATGGTCGGGTATTGTTCGTAGGAACGCATCTTGAGCCTCATAATCAAGGTGACCCACGCATCGATAACGGACCATTTTCGCGGATTTCTCGTGGCCCAGTCGCTTCGATCCAGTCGATACTTCCATTCCGAGATATCGATTTCGTCGCTAGCGAACTCACTGAGGAAGTCCGTGTATGCTATTGTTGTACCACGTATCACGGAAATTCCGCGCCCCAGCTCATCTAATCCGCCTAATGCTGGCAACCTGTCCAAGATCGCCTTCGCCGCGGCTCTGCCGGTAGTGACCTCTTCTGTCACTGTCACGGAGGGATAGACGCGCAACGCAATACAGGCGTCAACAACTGAGAGCAGAATGTCAGCGGAGTCGCGCAATTGATAGTTCTCGCCAAGTACCCGGGGTAGGCGCACGATGGTGAAATCGAGTAGCGGTGGTGATCCGGCCACGATTAGTTCTGCGAGTGACTTGGATGCCGCGTACGGATAAGGTGTGTCACGGGGGTCGGTGACCCGTGGCGTAGTTACATCCGTATTGACGACGAATGACGACAAATGCACCAACCTGGTGCTACGACTGGCGCATGCCTCGACCATCGTGGAAACCAGCTCTATATTGGCCAACCGCAGTTCACGGTATGGCACCAGCATGTTGGTATTGCCGACACTGTTCACCAGGGTCCCGGCGTCGGTCTCGACTATTAGCGCCTCCAGCTCTCCAGAGCCAAGCTTGGAAGAGAGACGTTCGATCCGTACCCCATCAACGCCCTGCAGCGGCCCCCATGGATCACTGTCGGGAAGCTGCGCCCTCGTAGCGAATATCACCTCAGGACACGACACTCCGGACCGTCTCAGGTCGAGGACCGCTTGGGCAAAGCCGGTGCCCAAAATTCCCGACGCACCCAGCACGACGATCGCTTGCTGTTGGCGGTCATTCCGGCGCTGTTTGACACTGAACTCCGTAGCGTGCCGTTGCCTGCATAGTGTAGCAAGATCGCGTTCTATATCGGCATTGGTGCTGACGTCCATCCATCTATCAGCTGTCTGCGCGGCAGTCAGGTTGGCGGCGGTATTAGCGCTGATCAGATCCAAAAGCGAGAGGTGCCGACCTAGATGTCTGCGGGTGTCGGGAAGGATCCTGATGAGATCCATTGAGCCGATTCCCTCATCGAGTAGCGATGCGTCTGGCCGGATGGTCCTTCCTAGATGCCGACTCCAGATTTTTGCGAGGCCGGCCGCTCCCTCACCTGGCCCGATGTGGTTTTGCGCAGTGTCGACAAGCTGCGGCATCGTCAGCAGGTTGTGGTGGTCAATTTTCCCGTTGGGCTTCCGTGGAATCCACGGCACACTGGCAACGAAAAACGAGGGCACCCCCAAGCTCGCGAGAATGAGCCTGCTCCGTTCCTCTGCCGCAGCATCGCTGACGCCTTCGCGGGTCCGTTGCGTCTCCAACCACACTCCGAGGAGACCGTGGTAAAGCTCGACGACGACATCGGAAACGGCGGGGTCCGCAGAGATGTGCCGAATGATCTCTGCTGTGTCGACACGCTTGCCGGAGATCTTGACGATGGCGTCTTTGCGTCCGGAGAATATCGGAAAACCATCGTGATCAAGGGTCACTCGGTCGGCAGTAGCAAACGCGCGACGGCGCGATCCGTCAGTGGTGGTCACCGTGCCGAAGCTGCTGCTATCGATCCCGAGATAGCCAGAAGAGACCAAATCGCCGATGATGACGACTTCACCGAAGGCGATGAACACCGTATTGGGTACCATCGGCCGGCCCAGTCTGAGTCGAGCGCCACCCTTGACAGTGGTCTGAGCGCTGACGATCGGCAAATATGTGGCGACGACCGTCGTCTCTGTCGGGCCATAGGTCGACACAAGCGAAATACGTTGTGAAGCACCGGAATCAATCCACTTATCCACCGCGCTGGCGCGAACGGCTTCACCGCCGATGACGATCTGTCGAAGGTAAGAGCGGTGGATCGTATCAATCACGTTGCCGTCGTCGCACAGCAGATGCCACACTGCAGTCGGCAGGTCGACGATTGTTGCCCGCTGCGCGACGATATCTCGTGCGAGCTCAGCTAAATCACCTGTTCTCATGACGGTAGATCGCACCAGTTCCGATCCACAGACAGCGCCACCAAAGATCTCTTCAACGCTGATATCCGATGTCAGTGGAGCGCACTGTAGGATGGTGTCGTCCGGTTCCCACCTGTAAGCTTTTCTCACCGCATCACAAAAAAACGCAAGCGATCCGTGTGAAACTTGGACGAGCTTGGGTTGCCCGGTTGAACCCGAGGTTGGCATGATGTATGCGGTCTTGGCGGCGAGCGAAATGTCTTGTGCCGTCTGAGCAATGCGCTGGTTAGCAAGCTCGTGTTGCTCGTCGTCTAAGGTTATCATGAGCTGGGCAGCGGCCACGTCAACCACGTGTGCCGAGACACCAGCACCATGATCGGCAATTGCCTTCGCCCGCAAGGGAACCTCGTCGGCGGTGTCGCATACACTGTAGCCGCAGCCTGCGAGATGGCACGCGATCAAGAGATCGATTGTTTTGTCTGTGTTGTCGTCGGTAAAAACCAGAACGTCACCTGGCGCGACGCCGTTTCGCACCAGCCAGGTTACCCATGGGTGGACGTAGCGGCGCCGGTTAACAGCCTGGTGGACGGTTCCTGCGGGGTCCAGAAACCACGCCGGTGCCAGCAGCGGGGTTGTCTGAGGGGCTTCGTTGCCGAGGCAACAGGCACCGTCCGAGCTGATCCCAAACCACTCGTTAACGATCATGGCGATCGGCTGATCCCACGCTGCCGTCATCAATTCCAACGCCGCAGCAATCCGTTCTGCGACCCGAGGGTGTGACCTTTTCTGGGGCAGATCTGCTCTATTCCAGATGGCCAAGTTCAGTGTGTGCTCGTATTCGTCTAGAACACAGGCAACGGTCATACCCTCGACCGGACCGATATCCGTCACTATCGGTACTTCCGACAAGAAGGGGCGAAGAGCAGGTGCACATGGCTCGCGTATAAAATTGAGCGTCAACGCTTCAAAGCTAGATATCCGGTTAACCACCAAGTACATTCGGCGGTACTTTTCCTCGCGTAGCCAGCGGCGTTTGAGCGCCTTTACATAGGCTCGGTCAAGCGTGCGGACGACATCTCGTACCGACGCAAATGCAGGAAATCGGATGGAGTGCGCAACTGAGTTGACCAGACATGTCGCAACATTCAGATCGGGATCTCCGAACCGGTTGTCTACAGCGTGAACCAGCAGGCTCTCGGTGCTTTGTCTAAGGCTCGCATCTACCGCTACTGCCGCAACAGCCACTAATACGTTAAGTGGGACCTTCTTGGACTCTGACAGAGCGAAGATCGCATCAAAGTTCTTGCCGTAGATGAGCATTGATTCATAGAGGACTCCTAGAGTAGTGGTCCCGGGGGCATCGTTTGAGCCTTGACCGTATCCACCGTCGTGGGCCTCGTCGGCCAGTTCACGCTGTACGACATCGGCTAGACGCTGAAGCGATTCCTCCACCCTGGTCATCTCACGGCGGTGTGCCTCCGCCAGTTTGGACAGACCTTGGCTAACATCAAGGTTCTTAGACTTATGACCGGTGTCAAGGTAATGTGCCAGGTCGGCTTCAATGATCCCCATCGCGGCGCCATCAAACAGAATGTGATGGGTAAAGACATCAAGATGTGACACAAAGCCGCTCTCATTGGTCCGCACAGTATACCGCACGAGTGGCTTGGCAAGAATATCAGGATGCCAGGTACGCTTCAGGTCGTAGTCACGATGGCCTATTTGAGGCTGTTCGTCGGACTGCACGCGCACGATGTCGTTAAACTGCAGCCGCGGTACCAGATCTGGATAGTCTCCCTCTGTCGGGGATGCCTCGAGAACGCAAAGTTGCACAGGGTTTTTGAGGATCGTCGCTTCCAGCGCCGCCAGGAATCTTGACAGCTCCAACTGGTGGAACCGGTAGCTTTTGCCGATCAAATACAAAGCAGGGTCGTTATCCTGCATTATCCCGTTGTAAATGCTCTGCTGAGATCGACCCAAGGGAACTCGATCGACGCGACCTTCTTTTGACGCTGTCACGTGGAATTCTCTAGTTGGCGAACCCAACCCGCAATCGACAGGTTGTCCACTAATCTGGATTGTAGCTCGACCTCATGACTCAGGCCGAGCTGTTTCATTAAGAGAGCGAACCGAACAGAGTCGAGCCCGAGATCGCGGAGATCGGTTTCGTCGCCGTCAACCAGATCCGATTCTGCGATGTACAACACCTCGCAGACAGCCGCGAGCACTTTTTCCCTTGCTATCTCAGTCACGAACGGCCATTCCGAGTGGATCTCCGTTCAGCGCTGCTGCCAGTGACGTGCGCGTGACTTTGCCGGACTGTGTTCGGGGAATATCCGTGACTATAACAATTTTCGATGGACGCGCCATCGATTCCGACTCACGCCGATAACATGCTGCAATCCTTCGTTTGAGCTCGATCGCTGTCGACTCGTCCAGCTCTGTCGACGGGACTACGGCCAAACCGACTAGCGCTCCGAACTGTGCATCGGGTATTTCGTAACATGCGGCCTCACGAACACCCGAAACGCTTTCGGCGATGCGATCCACCTCGTCAGGGACAACGTTGACGCCACCGGAGATGATCATCTCCGAGGATCTTCCTTTGAAGTAAAAGAAACCGTCCTCGCGTCGCTCCACAAGGTCCCCGGTGTTCACCCACCCGTCGACCAGAATCTCGCGGGTGCGTTCTGGATTATTCCAGTATCCTAGCATGTTTGCCGGTGATTTAATCCACAGCGTACCGAACGAGACGGAAGAGGCAACGTCTGCGCTGGTGGCTACACCGCCGTCTGTATCTGCCAGATAAACCTCCACACCAGGGTACGGACGTCCGACAGCACCTGCCTCGATTTTGGAGATTGAGCCGTCATCGGTCGGCAAACATAAGGCAGTGCAGCCCGTCTCGCTTAAACCGTAGAACTGTGCGGTGCGGACACCAGCAGCTTCAATAAATTGCACATCAGCTGCAATTACCCGCGAACCACCGTAAACAATTAGTCGCAGCGGCAGAGTAACCACATCACCGTACTTCAGTTCGGAAATCAATTTCGAAAGAAGCGTTGGAACTAGGCATGTTGTCGCGACTACATTCGCGTTGAGAACCTCCGTTAACGACGACGTGTCCCCACCACCGGTGATACATAGCCCTCCATGCATCAAACAGTTGAATATCCACCAAAGGCCGCCGATATGCGTCGCCGACAAAGGAGAGTAGGTAGTTTCGCCGACGACCCAATCGATCCAGGTCAGACCCTCTTCTCGTAAAATGTCTGGAATAGCAAAGAAGGTGCGATTGGGCAGCAGCACGGCCTTTGGCTCGCCGGTCGTACCGCTGGTGAAGATCATCGCCAGCGGATCATCAGCGCCCTGATCTAGATTCCCCACTGGGCAATCTGTATTCGAGTCTAGAGGTTGAGCGGAATCGCTTGCACCAGTGGTCAGAGTGACCATTATTGCCGGTACCGAGTGGAGAGCTTCAGGCAGAGGTGAAGATCGGATTCTGCTGCTCGATGCGATCAGAATTGCACCAGGGTCGGCGATCTCACGGAACCGAACGATGGTTGCTGGCGGAAGGTTGCTGTCCACCATGACTGCGATGGCTCCGAGCTTCGCGCAGGCCAGCACCGACAGGTATGTTTCGGGCCCGCTGTCCGACAGTATGAGCACCCGGGATCCTTGCGAAATCGACTGAGCACGAAGATTCGCGGCAAGCCCATTGACTTCAGTAACAAGCTGACCGTACCGTAGCTCGCTCGTGCCGTCACTGCGACGCAAAGCGATTGCCTCCGGATGTTCGCGTGCTTGCTTCAGTATCCGTTCTAGCACGGTAGGCGGTAAGTGCGACATAATTGTTAAAGTGAGTATCCTACAAGAAAACTACGGAATGTTAAGTATCGCAACCTCGAATTCTCCCGTCGCAGATCCGCCATTATCATCCCAAAATTCGATAGTGTTAGATAATTGAAGATAGCGCCATGTTCGATCGACGATGCGGAGATTATGGACATGCAGACGTGCGGAAAATTTTTGAGGGTTGATCAGCTTTTTAAATTGCGATGATGTGCTCTTAATCAATATGCTGGAAAGCTGATTTCTGCAATAATCAGTGATCGACCAGTTGCGGAGTGCAGAAATGTCATTGCTGACGACCCCTTGGGCGTACGTGCTGTAACCTAGCTGATTGAAACACAGCACCAGTTCCACTGCATTGAAGTGCCCCGTGCCTCGAATGTAGGCGGACTCATCAATCCTGAAATTGCCATACGCAAGGACCGAATCGGCGGTAGCTCTGTACATTGCATCAATGAGATAGCGGCATCTCTTGTAGGAGTAGGGCTCCAGTACTCTGCCGAGTAAGTTCTCTGCTATCGGAAAAGCATCTGTGGATTCCGCTGCGCTCTGCAAGAAAGAGGTCAAGTTGGCATTCACGCGGCGTATCCCGGCGTTTTGAGGCCATCCAGCACGGTCAGACGGTATGTGGTTAAGGCGCCTGCGGCCGTCCCGTGTTTCGCTCGATGCACAAGAACCCGGTTATCCCACAAGACGACGTCACCGACCTCATAGTGTTGATTGTGTACAAGCGGCGATTTGCAGTTGGGATCGAGTTGTCCCGATGCGGTTAGGAGCTCTTGCAGCACCGTCGGGTCAAGAAGATTTCCGTCTTTGTCCTCGACCGAAATGGTGGCTGCCTCGCAAATGTAAAGGATGTCCTGCCCGGTTTTTGGATGCTTAATTACTGTAGGCCACTTCTGTGGAGGAGTGATCTTCTCGATCTCGGCTAAGACCTCTCCGATAGGCCGGTAAACATCGCTTGGACGGATTTTAATATAGCGTCGAGGAGAATGAGTACTGTACGTTCCTCGCACTGAGTCTTTCATAGTATCGGGCAGCGATTCCCAAACCTTGCTGAGGTCGATAAAACAGGTGCTCCGGTCGGACTTAGGCATCGTTACAGGCAGAACCATGGAAAATGCAAACGGTTCCGGCATAAACATGTAATCAATGTGCCAGAAAGCGCCGGTTCTCGGAACTCCTTGTCCTTCTTCAGTGGAAGAAACAAAGATTTCAGGATAATCTTTATGATGATAAATAGGTTCATAATAGGGGACGATTTCTCCGAGTATCCTGCCAAGTTTTATAAATTCGTCGAGAGACGGATGAACATTTTTTAAAACGACGAGTTTATTGGTGTAAACTATTTCGCGAATCTCATCGGTGGATATATTGTCAAGGTTTTTGGGATCTATATCTGTCACTTGTGCACCAAGTCCCTGGCCCTTCACATTGAGAGTCATCGGCTCTTTCTTCTCCTCATTCACTTCTTTGTTGTTTCAGTCCACGTCCTCGGGCATCTCTAGCCGTGGCAGTTCACACCTCCTTGATGAAATCTTGGTCGTATTTGGCCCATGCTAGTAGTGAGTTAGTTGGACAAGTGGGAAAAAATCTTCTCTATTCATGCACCGCCGTTTCGTTGGTGCCAGTTGTCCAACTAGTGGGGAGCAGAGGGACGGTGTTGCTTGTATGGGCTGCCATTCCGGCGGGAGCGCTGGCGGTTGTCGATACGGTGCCGGCAAAGCCGAGGAGGCCGGTGTCTGTGCTACTTGCGGTGTTCGACATGGGTGCGGAGTTAGCGGGGGCATCGTTTGCATCGGCCATGGTTCCGGTTATTTCAAGGAATTCATCACGGTAACCGCGTGCGCCGGTTCTGGTCTTGTTGCGTTGTTTACGGTGCATCCGGGCGGAGGGCGAGCTTGTGCTTGTTACAGCGGCACTAATCGTGTTATTAGCAGTGTCAGGCGATTCCGCGCCGGCTTTGGGTCCAGAGCTGATTCCTGGTGGTGACAGGCCGGGCACGGCGTGGCTGATGCTGAGTGAAGGTGGAGGGTTGCTAGCTGTAGCTGAAGCCGGTGTGCTGAGCGCGGGGTTGCCGGTCTGCGAGCTTTCTCCGGGGGTGACTGAAGCGGCTGGCGCAACCCCAACGCGGATGTGTGAGCCAACGTGATCGTTGGGGCCGGACTTTACCGGGTCGGGAAGCAATCCGGCTGACGGTTCTCCGTTCCGCAAAACTGCCAGCGCACCCAGGGCGCTCAGCACACTCAATGCAGGAGCAAAAAAGGGAAGCAGAAGTAGACCGTATGAGGCATAGTAAGGGTACCATAGAAAGTCATACAACTGCAAAGCAATAACGGCAAGGACAACAGCAACGGCGGGGCTGAATCCGAATCGTTGGAAAAATTCTAGAAAATACGTGTATGGATCAGCGAGAAAATCCAGGATGCCTGTCAAGAGTTGAACAATCCAACCCGTTATGAACTGCTGGACGTTTTGGGCTGCGCGGCCCGGCGCAAGAATGGGCGGTGCCGGTTCAGTTGGCAGTAGTGTTGTTGCCATTGCTTCACTGACGGCCTGGTAGGCGGCCATAGTGTCGGCGGCTTGCACCCACATCCGGGCGTAGTCGGCTTCGTTGTGGGCAATCGGAATGGCATTTACACCGAAGAAGTTGGTGGCGGCCAAGACACCATGGGTTGTGTGGTTAGAGATCAATTCGGTCAGCGTGGGCATGGTTGCTACAGCACTGTTGTAGGCGGCGGCCACGGTTTCTTGCTTGGCAGCGGTGACTGCACTACGGATTGAGGCTTGGTCGAGCCAAGCCACGTAGTGGCCATGGGCAGCCACATACTGCGTTGCGCTGACTCCTTGCCAGCTGGTGGCGTAAAGCTGGGCCAGTAGTTGCCTCAACTCGGCAGCTGCGTGAGTGTACTGGTTGCTCAGCTCCTTCCACTGCGCGGCGGCAGCAAGCAATGATCCCGCCCCTTGGCCAGCGCTCAACAGAACCGAATGCACCTCCGGAGGAATAGCCATCCATATCGGGACTGTCAGGCTACATCTCCTTCCCTGGGTGTAAAGCGCTCGACTGTATGCACTTAAAGCACTTCATTCGCCTTACGCCGCCGCTTCTTCCGATATTGGTCGGCAAGAGTACGCAGAAAGTTCCCCGAGCCCAGTAATGACGTATGTGATGCGCGGCACTCGTGCTTACCCGAAAGGGTCGGTGGATGACTGGTGGCAGTGACAGTGCCGTGACGTTTTCGGCCCAACTTAACTGGTTGTTCGACGTTTATCGGTCACGGGATCACGTGGAGCAGTCCGTCGACGGCGTTGCCAGATCGGTGAGTTAGCTCATCGGTCTCCCCATTAGTGGGTTAGTGGCAGCTAAATCCATGCCCTCAGGCATGAGCGCTCAATCCAGTGTTATGCAGATATCATTTAGTGAGTTGACCGCCTATTTCGGGGTGCCCGTCGGGTATCTCGCCTCAAGCAGAGCATGTGGAGAAGCAGCTTCGACTATTGGCCGCCGCGGGTGACGCTGGCGTCAAGCGTCTCGTGCTGCAGGGTAGGGTGTGATGTCGCGGATCGGGCTATATTGACCAAGGTAACCAATAGAGTAACTCCCGTGAATCAGAGTAACTCCCGTGAATCCGGCTAACAAACTTCGACGATTGCGTAGCGTGCATAATGCAGTTGGGTTCACGATGCATCTACAGGACCGGATGGGTATCGGAGTAGAGCGAGTGTAACAGCTGGCAGGAGTACTGGATGTTTCTGCACACTGGGATCCTGGCGACTGAATCGCTGCTAAGGTGTGCGCGTGGCCAACTGATACGGTTAGTCTTTCATTCTGAGTTATCCGGCCCGGGGCCTTGTGGAGTCTGGATCGGCCGACATGCGGACGACATCATCGTTTACGGTGACATCACTTCGGGCCATTACATGGAACAAATCCTTCTGCACGAACTTAGGCACCGGCTACTCAAGCAATATAGCGGTTCGCACTCTAATGAGATTTTGTTGATCCAGGAGCTGGTACCTGATATCGATCCGACTACCGTTATCCACGTGCTCAATGGCCCGTCGTATGACACTGAGCAGAAAAGCCAGGCGGAGCTTTTTTGCATCTCTGATCATGTTGGAGTCACATGACGTCTACGCCGCATCGAAATTCTTGCGTAGACCGTAGTAACTTCCATGACTGATTACAGTAGCTGGACTACATAAGGCTTTTATTGACACTGTCGGATTTATCAACCAATGCAGCATGGCGTTTTACGCTATCACAGAAGTAAGAATTCTAGTGGTCCCGGCATGCACATGACTACTCGAGCAACTGCGTCTTAATAAATGCTCCCATCAGCGCCGCAGATTGTTGCCGCTATGGCGCGATCTGACAACTGTCTGCCCGGAGAGCGTGCAATCTAACACACGGAAACCCGGCGGGTAATTTGAGTGCCAGTACATAACTTCATCCTTCATCGCACCGTCGTTCGAGATTCGCGACTCTATCCTGATCCTGTCCTGTTACGCTGGTCATCAGGACGAGACTGCAATCCACTGCTTCAACAAGCGATCAGGCCCAGTTTGGTCTGGTCAGCGAAAACCACCGATAAAAGCCCATTCGACGATTTTATCGCTCAACGATTGGCAGCCATGGACTTGCTGGACGAAGCTAAGGAATTCGGCAAACTTGCCGACCAATGGACAAAGGCCAAGAGCTATAGTTGCTAACGTTACTTACTCAGTGGTCGCAGGCTCTTGCGCGTCGACATAGGTGCTAACGGGACATTCTACCGGCATTGCGCAACTATAGAGACATGGATTGCGAGGTGGCCCGCGAAGCGTTGTCGGCTCGACTCGATGGTGAGCGAGAGGCTGTACCGTCGGCGCGTGTCGATGAGCACCTTGGTGAGTGTAGCGCGTGCCGTGCATGGTTTGATCAGGTGGCTGACCAAGCACGCGACCTGCGTCAGCTGATCGACTCTCGGTCGGTTATCACAGCTGTTGATGCCCTCGGGATCGTGGCTGCGGCGCAGCGGAGACGCCCATTAATGGCTTGGCAACGCTGGACGTTGCTTTGCATAGGCATCGTACAGATCATCTTGGCAACAGTGCAGTGGCTCAGCGTAAACGTTGGACTGACAAAGGGTCATACTACGAGTTTCGGGAGCCATCTGCTCAGTGAGTCTACCGCGTGGTTAGCGGCACTTGGTGTGGTCATGGTGGCAGCGGCGTTGTGGTCGAGCACCGCTGCCAGGCTTGCGGTTGTGTTGACGATGTTCGTCGGTTTGTTGGTGGCCTATGTCGCCGTGGATGTACTCGCCGACGCCACCACCACGCTGCGAATTCTGACGTATCTGCTTGTGGTAATCGGTGTGGTCCTTGCGATCGCGGCGTGGCGACACAGTTTGGCTCCGAGGCAGACATTCGATGATGAGGTCGGTGCCGATCCCGATATCGTGTTGCCCCCGAACGCCTCTCGTGGACGACTACGCGGTCATCTATGGCCTACTGATGGGTCGGCGGCCTAACCGTCTTATGATGAAGTTTATGTGAGACGGGCCTCAATGCCCAATGGTGGGAAGCTGGCCGCAAAACTACACATAGTTGACCTGAGCTCAATGGGCCACGGACAACGTGGTTATTTGACTGTCTGATACCGAGTCGTGCCGCAACTCGATATCGCCGCGGTTAGCTCCAAAACTCCGCAACCGCAGGCTGTTGGAGACGACAAAAAATGACGAAAAGGCCATGGCTGCACTGGCTACTAGCGGGTTGAGCAATCCCGCGGCGGCAATGGGGATAGCGGCGATGTTATACCCGAACGCCCACATCATGTTAAACTTAATCGTGCGCATTGTTGCCGTGGCCAGTTCGAGTGCTAGGGGTATAATGGCGAGATCGTCGCGGACCAATATGATGTCAGCAGCGCCGATCGCTACGTCGGTTCCACGCCCGATGGCCATACCGAGGTCAGCCCGTGCGAGTGCAGGCCCGTCATTAATCCCATCACCGACCATAGCGACCACGTAACCGCGGTCCCGTAGCTGTTCGATGACATCGACCTTGCCTTCAGGCAGGATGTCAGCGATCGCTTCGTCGATACCAACACGGGCCGCCACAGCGGCCGCCGATGCCGGGTTGTCGCCGGTCAGCAGCATGATGCGAAAACCACGATCTTGGAGTGCGGCCACCGCGTCGGCTGCCGAGGCTTTCACCGCGTCGGCGACCGCGATGACGCCGCATGGTTCATCGTCGATCTCGACGAAGACCGCTGTTTCACCGCGTGATTCAGCGTTGCGGCGAGCCGTGACCAATGTGGGTGAGTCGCACCGGGAAGCGATCCATGACGGTTTGCCAACTCGAACCACTCGATCGGCCACTATGCCCCTAACACCGTGGCCTGGCACTGCACGGAAGTCGGCGACCGGTTCTCGGTGAGTCGTTGACGCGGCGATCGCGAGCGCAACTGCATGCTCGGACGCTGATTCCAGCGTAGCCGCCATTTGGAGGATCTGGCTAGCCTGCCAGCCCGGCGCGGCTGTCACAGCGCTGACCTTCAATTGGCCCGTTGTCAGCGTGCCGGTCTTGTCGAATACGACAGTGTCCACAGCGCGGGTGGTCTCCAACGACTCATGGCCCTTTAGGAAGATCCCCAGTTGGGCGCCGCGGCCTGAAGCCACCATCATGGCGGTAGGAATCGCCAATCCTAGTGCACACGGGCAGGCGATGATGAGAACGGCAATTGTGGCCGAGAACACCCGGTCGGGTCCGCTCCCGGCGACCAGCCATCCAACGGCGGTCAGTGCTGCGACCGTGAACACGCAAGGTACAAATATCGAAGCGATGCGGTCAGCCAGTCGTAGAGCGTTGGCATTCTGTTGCTGCGCCTGCTCGACCAGGCGGACCATGCCGGCAAGCTGTGTCTCGTCACCCACCGCAGCGGCCTCCACGATCAGCCTCCCGTTCAGTACCACGGTGCCGCCGATGACTTGTGCGCCCGGGTCCACCCGGATCGGCTTAGCTTCGCCGGTCATTGGGCTCATGTCAACGGCGGCGGATCCGTCGACGACGAGCCCGTCTGCGGCAATCATCTGTCCTGGGCGCACCACGAAGCGCTGTTGCTCATCAAGTTCGTCGGCCGGAATGACCATTTCCGCACCGTCCTGCTGCAAGACAGTGACACCCTTGGCGCTCAACGCGGCCAGGGCCCGCAGCGCGCCGCCCGCATGTGACTTGGCGCGAGCCTCGAAATACCTGCCTGCCAGCACGAATACCGTTACGCCTGCGGCAACCTCGAAGTAGATGGTGTCGCTGCCAAGTAGCGCCTGCCAGACGTCGCTGCGCTTCGCGAACTGGTGGTGGTCGAATACGGTGTAGAACGACCAGATTGTGGCAGCGGTGATTCCGGCCGAGATGAGTGTCTCCATGGAAGCGCCGTGATAGCGCACGTTGCGTATCGCGACTCGATGAAACGGCCACGCCGCCCACGTCACGACCGGGATGGTCAACATAGTCAGCACCCACTCCCAGCCAGGGAAGCGGGTGTTGGGCAGCACAGCGAACATCACCGACAAGTGGGCCAGGGGTACAAAAAGCGCGGCAGCGACCGCTAACCGGATCAGTAGATACTGCGCGTTAGCGGCGTCAGTATCGGCTTGCCCGCGCTGTGAGGCCGCACCACCGTCTGCGCGCGGCGTGGCCTGATAGCCGGCTCGATGAACTGCCTCGCATAGCTCAGCGAGTTGGGTGCCCTGGCTGGCGTCGATAGTTGCCACTCGGGTAGCGAAATTAACAGACGCCTGTACGCCCGGCAGCTTGTTGAGCACCCTTTCCACCCGTTTGGCGCACGTAACACAAGACATCCCAGTGACGTCAAGTTGTACCCGCGGAACAGCCAAAGGGGGCTGTTCGTTCACAGCGGCCGTCACTGACATTTGGCTGTATTCACCTCCTGCAAAGCAGTTCTGGAGAAATAGGGTCGTCACGGCCTGGCCACAAGTTCCCGGGAATCATGGCCTACGCTCGCTATGCGTGCCGATATGTGACGACGACCAAATTACTCAACTCGCCAAATCTGCCGGACAGGGTGACCGGGCCGCGTTGACGCAGTTCATCAAGGCTACACAGCGCGATGTGTGGCGGATGGTCGCCTATCTTGCTGATTCCGACAGCGTCGATGACCTAACCCAGGAAACGTTTCTGCGGGCAATCAGTGCCCTGCCCCGTTTCGCAGGCCGATCGACGGCCCGGACGTGGCTGTTGTCAATCGCCCGCCGCGTAGTCGTCGACCAGATCCGCCACAACGCAAGCAGGCCACGAATCACGCACATAGCCGATTTCGACGACGCGCTCGGACGGGATCGTCGCGGCGGTCGGATCGAGAACACTGCGGAAATCCGCATTTTGCTTGACGGGCTGGGGCCGCAGCGCCGCGAAGCGCTGATTCTCACCCAGCTGCTGGGTCTGTCTTACGCCGAAGCGGCCGGGGTCTGTGGGTGTCCGGTCGGCACCATTCGTTCCCGAGTGGCGCGCGCCCGCGATGATCTACTGCGGGCAATCAACCACGAAGACTACGCCGAGTTAGCGTAGTGATCGCCCTGCGCCCTTGAAGTCGATCCTTAGGCAGCCGTCTAACTTCATCTACAATCGCTCGTAGACTACGTATTTCGTACTGGACCATGACAGTTCGAGAACTACGACTTGCGGGGGCTCGCTGACCAACATTCAGCTTCTTCGCTATTTGCATCCACGGATAGGACGCATCGCACCAACCATCATCCAGCGGCATTACGCGGCGGGAAATCAGCTCGTGTCGCCTACACTCTATTCGTTAGAGGAACCAGGCTAAGGAGGAGCGTAATCCCTATGGCCATCATGGACACGGACACCGAGGTCCACATACCGTTCGCGCAGGACGTTGCCGCAACACAGCAATACTTTGACGACTCACGCTTTGCTGGGATCATTCGCCTTTATAGAGCCTGTCAGGTGGTGGAACAGCGCGGTACTATCCCCACCGACTACACCGTGGCACGAGACGCCGCAACCGCTTTCTACGCTCGCTTGCGTGAGCTATTCGCGGTCGGCAAGGGTATTACGACGTTCGGCCCGTACTCACCAGGGCAGGCAGTCGGTCTTAAGCGGATGGGCATCGAAGCGATCTATATCGGCGGCTGGGCCACTTCAGCTAAGGGCTCCACTACCGAAGATCCCGGGCCTGACCTTGCCAGCTACCCCCTGAGTCAGGTGCCAGACGATGCCTCGGTACTGGTACGCGCCCTGCTGGCCGCCGACCGTAATCAGCAGTACCTGCGGCTACACATGACTGAACAGCAGCGCACCGCCACTCCGGTGTATGACTACCGCCCATTCATAATCGCCGACGCCGACACGGGGCACGGTGGTGACCCGCACGTGCGCAACCTGATCCGCCGATTTGTTGAGGTCGGGGTTCCGGGATATCATATCGAAGATCAGCGTCCTGGTACCAAGAAGTGTGGTCATCAGGGCGGCAAGGTTTTGGTGCCTTCGGACGAACAAATCAAGCGTCTTAACGCTGCCCGATTCCAGCTTGACGTCATGCGGGTGCCCGGCATCATCGTCGCGCGCACAGATGCCGAAGCGGCAAGCCTGATCGACAGCCGTGCCGACGAGCGCGACCAGCCGTTCCTGCTGGGCGCCACCAACCTGAAGATTCCTTCGTACAAGGCTTGTTTCCTCGCATTGGTGCGGCGTTTCTACGAGCTGGGAGTTAAGGAACTCAATGGCCACCTCCTCTATGCGCTAGACGATGGCGAGTACGCCGCCGCGAGCGCGTGGCTTGATCGCCAAGGAATTTTCGGCCCAGTCTCCGACGCCGTCAGTGCGTGGCAGGAGAACGGAAAGCAATCGATCGACGATCTCTTCGACCAAGTTGAGTCGCGGTTGGTGGCCGATTGGGCTAGTGACGCCGGGCTGCTGACCTACGGTGAAGCCGTAGCGGAGGTGCTCGAATTCGGCGAGAGCGAGGGTGAGCAGATCGACATGAGCCCCGAGGAATGGCGACGATTCGCCGCATCAGCTTCTCTGTACGCCGCACGCGAAAAGGCTAAAGAGTTGGGTGTGAACCCCGGCTGGGACTGCGAGCTCGCGAAGACTCCGGAAGGCTACTATCAAATCCGCGGCGGTATCCCGTATGCGATAGCCAAGTCGCTAGCGACGGCTCCGTTCGCCGACATTCTTTGGATGGAGACCAAGACAGCGGATTTAACCGATGCCCGGCAGTTCGCCGAGGCAATTCACGCCGAGTTCCCGGAAAAAATGCTGGCTTACAATCTCTCGCCGTCGTTCAACTGGGATACCACCGGCATGACCGACGAGGAAATGAGGCGCTTCCCCGAAGAGCTCGGGAAAATGGGTTTTGTCTTCAACTTCATTACCTATGGTGGGCATCAGATCGACGGCGTTGCCGCCGAAGAGTTCGCTACTGCGTTGCAGCAGGACGGCATGCTGGCGTTGGCTCGGTTACAGCGCAAGATGCGTCTGGTCGAATCACCCTACTGTACACCGCAGACCCTGGTCGGCGGCCAGCGCAGCGACGCCGCGCTGGCCGCCTCCTCCGGACGTACAGCGACAACCAAGGCCATGGGCAAAGGCTCGACCCAACATCAGCATCTCGTACAAACCGAAGTGCCGAAGAAGCTGCTAGAGGAATGGTTGGCACTGTGGAGCGAGCATTACCAGCTTGACGAGAAACTCCGTGTGCAACTGTGGCCACGCCGTGCCGGTTCCGATGTGCTTGAACTTGGGATCTACGGCAATGGTGACGAGCAGCTGGCCAACGTCATCGTCGATCCGATCAAGGACCGCCACGGCCGCAGCATCCTTCAGGTACGCGACCAGAACACCTTCGCTGAGAAGCTTCGACAGAAGCGACTGATGACCTTGATCCATCTTTGGTTAGTACACCGCTTCAAGGTCGATGCGGTGATTTACGTGGCGCCGACTGAGGACAACCTCTATCAAACTTCCAAGATGAAGTCTCACGGCATCTTCAGCAAAGTCTATCAGGAGGTGGGCGAGGTCATCGTCGCCGAGGTGAACCACCCCCGGATTGCCGAGCTGCTTACCTCCGATCATGTCGCACTGCGGTGGTTGATTACCAAGGAAAGGTAAGAATTATTGCTGACCTGCCGGTCGGGTTAGGCGGCATACGGAGTATTAAAACTGGTGATAGCGCTGCTAAGCAGATGATTTTGGGGATGACTCGAACCTGCAAAGCGTCTATAGTACTTACTTGTTTTCTGCAGCAGCGAGAATCCGTTTACTCATCCAATATAGGGTTAGAAAAAGTGGGCGGAACGGAAGTGGGCTGGATTAGAACTCAACCTAGGACGGCGTTCGCACTTCTCGACGGCGTAGCCACGCTATGTGGTAGCGGTTGGGATGCGATGGTGGCAGCAATAAGGCATCGAACAGCACCACAACGCTAACAACACCTTCGTCTGGCATGGCGCCGCAATTGAGGGTATGGCTCGGTCACCTCGACTGTAAGGGGACCACAGTGGTCAAGTTCAGGTTTGGATATTTCATCGACCTATTCCACCGCGCAGGCACGAATTCTACTTTCGTACTACAATGGGATGTAGGATTCATTGAACACCTTGACGCCTTTAGGTTCGACGAAGTCTGGTTGAATGAGCACCACTTGGCCGGCAGTGAGACCATTAGCGCGCCGAATATCTTCACCGCCGTCGCTGCGCAACGCAGACAAGTGGGTTCGGTGTGGTAATGGGTTCTATCTCGCTCGCGTATCACAACCCGCTCTGAGTCGCCGACCGGCTGATGCCGCTTGGTAATCTCACTTATGGTTGAATCATCGATAGCGTCGGGCCAGGTTTCGCTGTCTACCAATTCCGTAATGATTGGATTAACTCTCACTAACACGTGTAGACTTCTCAAAGTCAAATCTCTACATCTTTGTGCGTCTACTGGCCGGGAAACTGCGATCGCTAAAATCGTCACACACCAGTTATTCGATGCCAGACCCCAGCTTGCCCCGTACTCTGGACGGAGGCATCCCGTTGGCGGTCACTGCAGTCGGCCTTGCCGACCGGTGCGCGGTTGGCGGGCAAACACGGCTATCGCGGTCTGCTGTCCATCGGAGCAGCGCTGACGATTGAAGGTTTCGACGAACTCACCTAACCGTAGAGGCATCGCCGAGGAGCGCGTCGCGGCTTTCGGGACGAAAATTGACCGCGCGAACTGGTCTCTAGGCGGGCTTTTCTATATTGCCGGGACGGATGAGCAGGCGCGAGCCGATGTGAAATTCGGTGTCGAGGCGTGGTTCCGATATTTTCAGAAGGTAACTGCATTCCCACAGATGATTATGTCGAGTGACTAATTCTACGGAATGATTGACATCATCAATAACGTGGGCACCGGTGTGATTGACACCCTGGAACGGGTACGTACACAGGTGCAGCAGTTGTGGGACAAGCCCAGTGAATTCGGTTGCATGCTGCAGATGGGTCACGGGTGGGCCAATCATGCAGCAATTAAAGGTTGCGCCGAATTGTGTGCCGCCGAAATTATACTTCTCTTTCAGGGCCAAGCTCAACCGACGCTCGACGTTGCCGCACGAGCCAGCCTAGTACGGGATGACCCAGTGTAGTGGCAGCTACAGACCATCGAGCACATGACCGATAAATATTCAGTACGAGGTCGGCTCTACGTAGCTCCCCAACAATGGTGAAAATATCACGCTCAACAACAGCGCCACTTACCAAGCCAACCAAGACTAACAAAACGAAAATTTTTGAATCCTAAGATAAACATTACCGCCCGCTGCCTAACTCGCGCTCGGCCGCCTTTACCAAACGACCCGCGAAGTACCGAACCATCCGCTCTAGCGCTGCCCGCATCACTGGACCCGTTCCAGGAATTTTTTTCGATAAACCAACCACTCCAGCGTATGTCAATACCACCTGCTGCACTCAGCGTTAAAAACACTTCACCAAAGTAGTCTTTGGTTGGGCTCGGGGGTTCGATCATCTTGTAGAGGTGCCGACGATTCTGCTTGTACTCGGCGGTCTCCTCGCGCACCAGCATAGACCACATCCCCATCTTGCGGACTGCCCCGATGCCGCCCAGCTCCGGATCACCAAGGCGTGCCTAACTTGATTGAAGAACGATCGGCTTAACTCACTTCGCCCAGTTGACGTCATCCGTCACAAACCGGGACGAAATTGTGGCCGATGCGCTACTAGTCCGGGTGACCTCGAACGAAAATCGCCGATCCGACATGCTCATTCCTTGGTGAGAAAGCTAAATAGCATTCCCACGTACTCTACCCCGGAAATTGTGTGCGCACCCAATGAGGCTACGTCACGTGCATAGCTACAATTCAAAACGTCACTGTCGTGCAGTAGCTGCACTCGGATGCAATCATTCCAGGCATGGCGAAGCGAAGAGTTACTGTTGTTGTTCGCGGTTGTATTGTTGCTTACCGCCTGCGACAGTTCGGGCAAGAAGCCCGCCGCTCCTATCATAAATGACGCCGCTATCAGGGCTTGCAGCAAACGTGTGCTATCAAGGTTGGTACACCAGGGTGCTCAGCGGCAGTTGGATTTAAAGGAAGAATCGTTTGGACTGGGGTACGCGGCATTGCCAACATGTCAACCGGCGACCCGATCACCACCGACACCGTGTTTGATATTGCCTCGGTATCCAAGAAGTTCACCGCCACTGCGGTCTTGCTGTTGATCGAGCTGACAAGGAAATACGCATCGCGACCGATGCCGCTAATGCGGTGGCGTAGGTGTCGTGCGATCGGATGGTTCGTAGATAATAGGGTGTGACCGTAGACCCTGAAACTTAAACGGAACTATCTGACGGCGAGTTAGGCGAAATATGATTGCAGAGTAACAACATTGGATCCAGCTACTGGCAACGGCCGGACGAACATCGGGTGACCTTTGGCACCACACTGCGATCCTGGTTTGGACTAGGAAGCCGCGCTGATAGCTCGGCCGTCAAGGGCGTATGGCTATGCATCGGAGACTTTGGCGTGTATCTCGACGGCGAACTCTATGTCACCGGCTCAATCGCGAACCTGATGACCATCGGTAACCGTAATCATTATCCCCAGGACGTAGAAGTGACTGCTGCGGATGCATCACCGATGGTGCGACGCGGATATGTGACGGCATTCTCCGTACCAGCCAACGCAGTTCTCCGAGCGACGAGCGATAACACGAGTCCACAACTGGTGATCATTGCCAAATTGCGCGGCGGACATCGGCAGAGCCGACTAGCAGCCAGTGATCAAGGCCATAGCAGCAACGCTAGTGTATCGTCACGGGTTGTGTGTCGCTGACATACGCCTGCTGCCGCCCGGTGCTGTTGCACCCATCACCAATGGCAAGCTGGGCTTGCGGCGAGCAATACCTAAGCGGCGAATTGGGCGTGAGCTATGTACCGTCCACAGCGGGGCTTCTTCAGGGGATCGTCGCTTGATCAACGATGAATGGAGAGGGCGCTCCTGGCTCGTGTGGGTCGGCATGCATCTTGTAGAATGGAGGTAGCGTGTTTGCTCCTGGTCCGAACGGAGTGATGTACTCCACGTCGAGTATCAACTGATACCAATGAATTCCGAGCGACGCTAACATATCCGTGTCGGCACGGAAAGTGTTGGCTATCCCAGTGACTAGCACGCGCTTTACCTATTAACGTATGATTGATGAGAACTCTGACAAGCAGTCCGCGTCTTGATCGGGGGATGTCGCCCCATACGTCGCGCGCATCGTCCGCCCCAGATAGCCTCACGCGATGACGTAGTCCTGGTTGTTACCAGCCTTTGAAGTAGTCAGCTGATACTTACCTACCTGCATGGCACCGAGAAGCCCGTTAGCGCATGCCGGATCGATTGCGCTCGGCCTGGCCGGCATGAATCCAGTCAGCGGCACAACGGCTATCGCGCATGTGACTAGTTGGTTCCAGCACTGTGACGAACTCACACCGGCCAATGTAATTGTCAATCCGCGAGCCGGCCGTTGCACTATGCGGCTAACGTCCACTACGGCGATCACCGAGGTAACGCCCTAGCTATGTGGTTTTGCTGTTCCGGTTAACGAAATTGCTAATTGCGATACTACCACTGGCGGATGTGGGTCGCTACTATGAGAGCGCTTGACCGCAAATAAGCTGCTAGACGAGGAACCACAAGGTTGGGATCGGGAACGAATGCGAGATGCTGCCACTGCGTCGCGCCGGTACGCCAGAAATAATCAAACCGCGCAGTGGCAGTCGCTCAGATAAAATGGACGAGTACCGCCATACCGACACACGATAGTTAGATTATTAACTCGATGTCGCCAAGCTTCTCGACTTCCCGCTCATAATCTATATGTGAGATCAGTTCACGATCGATTTCCACAAAGCCAGGCTCTGTTTGGACTTCTTGCGTATGGTAAAAGCAGAAGACCTGCTCTATTAACCGCAAAGGTGCGATGTAGTATCGGGTCACCATTGAGAACTATATGACAGCTTTCAACCTCGTTGAGGTGGAGGTAGAACGCAGACGCAGTAACGATTTCTCACGAGAAGGACAGCAGCGAATTGCCGCTTTTCGGAGTCTGTTTCGAGTGGCTTCGAACTCTGCTGCGTGCTGCAAGCACCAAAATGGTTATGATGTAGCCGGTAAGGAACTCGATGGTCCTATCGTGTTGCCAACCGCTACACAAACCAGTATCGAGCGTAAGATCACCGGCAAGATAAGTAATGCTGAAACTGTACGCTCTGCATCCTATTAGTTATGCTGACGCGCTCTAGTCATTCTTGTCTCGCTCGTCAACTGTGCCTGATGGTTTCACAGGCAGTGTGAATTACAATGTAGAAGAACGTCATATGATCTGGATGCCTCACTGACCAAGTAGAGGTATGAGTTCGGTGAGTTCTTCAGGTCGGTCCTATCGGCTCATCGGAGCCTTTGGTTCTCACAGAGGGGTGAAGTTGGGTAGTAAGGCTCGACGAGCTCGGTGAGAGCATAGCCCGGACTGACGTGAATGACCCGGATCTTATGCGGCGCGAACTCTATGGTCATGGCCTTGGTCAGGTGTGACCGTCCCTTGGAGGCACAGCAATGCGCCTACCTGTCATTGAGGCCATAGCTACGTCATATCCATCTCTGGTCGGCAACGTTGCGTCGCTAAACGCTTCATTCGACTCCACCACATCAAGCGACTGCACGCCGGCGATAACCACCCTGCAAATCATGAACTTGGCATCAACCCGGCTATCATGAGCATTTTTCCGTCCGTGGACACCCTCCGGTATGTGCGACTAGCGTGCGGATCTTCGACGAGCGTGCTGTCACTACTGGTCTGACCGTGGCACGCATCTCAAAAGATCTACCGTTCGTGCAGAAAAAAAATTCTGCCGCGCAGAGACAACCAATAACGTCACAACGACTTTGGCATTCTGTGACAGTTTTGGTGGGGACTATGTCGTCACCATCGCCGATGGTCCGATGGCCGGTCTCCTGGCACGGGCCATCGTGATAATTGATGCCGACGGCAAGGTCACACACGTGCAACTGGTACCGGAAATCCTCGAGGAGCCGATTGTGCAGCAGCGCTGGCTACACTCCACGCATAGTCGAGTTCGCTGTTGTTAAGCCACCGATAATCTCGAATAGGGGAGGCTCGCTCGTCCGCATACGCACCCCCAGCCAGTACGCAGTGGTTAGCCAACTCACGGTTGGCAGGTATCGCACGGGCTACAAACCGAGACGGATTCTCGATCGGCACTAGAAGCATCTTCTGCGCTTCCGGAACCGCGCCAAGGCGAAGCGTTCCTCCAGCGCGCCGAGGGCATTAACCACCTCCAGGTGCGAAACGAGGATCAACCCGTTCAACTGTTGGAGTTCTTCCGGGCTCTTTGGTGCATCCTCTGCGTGCTCGAGTAAGAAGGCACGGAGCGCCCGACTACCGGTCATACGCTCTGGGACCTTCATGTTGTGCAACACGGTGGCCAGTTCGGGGTTGGTCACGGCACCTCCTTCACCATTCGAGTGACAGCACAAGCGTAGGAGACGCGTTCAGGTCCGGGGATGAGCATACCGGTTACGATTTCTCAGTGAGTGCTCGCCACCAATGGTCACTGTAGCAACAATGACCTACGGCATTATTCTTTAAGCAGAGACATTGTGTAGCGAGTCGGAACCCCGCTATGCTGTCAAGTTAAGGATATGGCACTGACCAGAGGATAGAACCCGCCGGGCAGGATTGGTGCCTTGATCACAGCGTGTGACCGTAAGCGGTTTCCTCCTCTTCGGTCTCGTCGCTGTCGTAGTCGTCCTGATCCTGGGCGACCGACGACACTAGCCCTGGTTTGGAGCTAGCGCCGGCTTGCCTGCCTCGGCCTGTTGAGCTCAGTGGGGCAGCACCGGTGCCAAGCGCCGATGATGCAGCATTGGCGACCATTGGGGCAGTTGTCCCTCCGATAACTGGGTTGTCGACGAATTGGCTTATCAGTGGCATGCGAGCCACGCTTAGCGCCTCTGTGCGCATCACTCCCGTACCCGTGTTTACGCCTGATCCACCCGCCAACTCATTCGAGACTGCATGGGCGATCGCCCCGAACCCTAAAGTATCCGCAGCAGTATCATCAACCTGCGAATACGTGCGCGAGATATTCATCAACGCCATGCCGGCTTGCAAAAGCTCTTGTTGTGCCGAACTGTTGGAGGCCAATAACTGAGTGGCATCTTGCATAAACGCCAGTGCCGCCTGCATCGAAACTTCCTCACTGCCGGCGGGTATTAGCGATGTCAATGACGGCAACGCCGACGCACCGGAGGCCAGGCCCTGACCAGCGATGTCTACTAGTTGTGAGCCAATGTCACCAGCGGCTGGATCGTGTGACATGGATTCCATTTGTGTACTGCTCCTGTGGTACTTGTAAGTGGACACAAAATGTGTGTTGGGACCGCCACCGGACCTATGGTAACTGCACCGTGGCGCATTTACCGTCAAGGACTTTAGGTCCAGCTTGGCTGGACGATGGAACCTATTCTAGTCGAACCAATGCGAAAGGTCCGACAGGAAAAGTACGCAATCTGTGAAGAACCCGGGAATGACTCGGTGCTCCGGATCGATTGCAACATTCGTAGCAAATCCAAATGATCGCAGCGCCTGCCATTGCAGCATGGTGGGTCGTTACGCTGTTCCCCGCCTAGTGGTCGTCACACGAGACACCCGGGCAGCTGCACCATTGTGGCGATGTCCACGGTGATTTCGGCTGACGGTGAAGGGGTGCAATACCAAAATAATGTTCTCACAGACGATCCAAAAGCCGCTTAGTGAATGTCCCAGAATGCTTCCGATGCATGAAATGCCCACCTTGGACTTCCTCGACGATGTACTCGTTCTCGAACACCCGAGCGGCACCCAGGTAGTCTGCAGGCTCGGCAGGCAATTGGATCACCGAGGCCTGGCAAACACGAACACCGGCATGGTTATCCGCGCTTTCAGCGATCAGGTGGGTAAAACAAGTTGTTAGGGGAGAGCTATCGGTAATAGCCGAACGCCGTGTTTAAGCTAGGCGAAGTCAGCAAACAACCACAGTGCGAGACCCAACCGATGCGCTCAAATTGAACCTGGTTCCGAGCAAAACCTCCGCTCATCGGTGCTCGACCGACGTCGGGTCACTTTTAACGATAGCATCTGAGCCCGAGTTTGGACTACCCACGCTTCGAAGCGCCAATACACTCTTGGCCCACTTCAGACCACTGGTTCTGTAGTAGTGGAGGTAGGCAATTGCCGGTATGCCAATAAAGGTGATCACAATCAAAGCAGTCGAAAAGTAATTGGGGCCTTCACGCGTGAGAAAGATGGAACGGTAGTCGAAAGACACCGCTAGACCGACTGAAAGCACGACCGCAGCGATCGGCAACACCTTGTCGGTAAACGTATTTCGCTTTACAGCCACATACTCTGGTGTCCGAGAACGTGCCAACACGAAGAGCGCGATCGGTACAGTTATGAATTGGATGAATCGAGCGATCACTGCCAGACCGGTGAGGTTCAGGCTGTCAAATCGAAGTGACAGTAGGAAGGCGAGTGCTAGGAATGCTGTGAGTCCAAAGGCGACCATAGGAACTCCGAATCGGTTCTTGCTCGACAACCTTATCGGAAGAATTCTCCTTTCCGACAACGCAGTCCAGAGCCGGGGAGCACCGAACGAGGCCGCCACGTTGATGCCGAACATCGAGACTAAGGCTCCAACAACGATGATAGTGCGGAAAATATCGTTTTCGACGGCCGCGGCTAGTTTCACGGTGTGGTTAGTCGCGACAATCTTGTCCGATCCCAGCAGCATTGCTACGACTAAGGCAAGCATATAGATGGCACTGACGGTGAGGATTGCTAGTGGTATGGCTCTAGGAAGGGTGCAGTTCGGTGTGTCCATCTCTTCGGCGGCATTAGCTATCGATTCGAAACCAGTGAATGCGTACAACGCGACGATCGTGGCGAGTGCCATACTTGCAGCGGTACTCTTTCCTATTTCGACAACACCGAGTAATGAGTACGCTGTAGGCTGATACGCTGACCAGGATGTCGCGTAGTTGTTCACGTGATGTGTGACGACTATCCATAGCCCGCCGACGATAAAAGCCGATAACGCGAAAATTTTTCCCAAAGTTGAGATTCCGTTAGCCCACCTGATAACACGGTTACCAAATACATTTATAGCCCATAATAATCCGATGAAGATCAGGAAAGTTAACGTCTTCACACTGATAAGCTCGTTGGTGTCTGCCCAAACATGTTCGGGAAAAGCCACTCTCAAAAACGTAGAGACAAACAGAGAAGCCAGGACTCCCCACGCGATAGAGGCGGTAATCGCATGAGTAACACCGACGTAGATGCCAACTCGGTGGCCAAATGCAGCCGTGGTGTAGGCATAGGAAGCGCCGTTCGTCTTGACATACTTGGCCGCTGTAGCAAAGACGATCGCCATCACGGCCGCAAAAATTCCTGCCAGGATATATGCAATCGGGGCGAACGGCCCAGCGAGTTTGATCACCGCACCGGGAGTCAAGAAAATACCTGCCCCGATTATCGAGTTGACGCCAAGCATGACAACGCTCCAGAAACCAAGCTTGCTAATCGTGTATCCTCCTTGCCCGCAAATCGACCATCGCACAAGGGCCTAGCATCCAAACCTCGAATATGCCAAGATTCCCTTGCTAAGAGTCTCTGAGCGACGACAAGACCGAGGTAGGTCGACCACTTTATCTTCCAGTACGTGGTTGCTTGACAACGGCTTGACCGAGATGGCACTTGATCATGACTTGTCTCAGTCGATTCTGCTCTGTTGACGGTGACTGTGCAGAATGGAACGGGATGCGTCGACCGTCGTGCAGGTCGACACAGTGAATGTCCGCATTCTCGACGCAACCGACGTCAACATGGTCTGCGCTAGAGACACCGGGTCACGTTGACAAGCCCATCACGTACATGGCAATTCAGGCCTTGTAGGCTGCGGCTATTACCAGACATGCACCCAGTCGACGAGCATGTCCGCGGGGTAGGTTCCCGGTCCAGGGTCACCGCCACCTGAACCAGCAATCGCAAGATTCAACACCGGGAAAGTGGTATAGCCGGAGGCACTAAACGGCCAATTCGGTAGGGAGCTCGCTGGTACATCGAAGTATGGTTGTGCGCCGTCAACATAGTCTTTCCAGAAGTGGATGCCCACCTCATTCCACTGGCATCGCCAGGTATGCCAGCCGCTGTCCACTGCGATGTTGCGAGTTTTCCATTCACTGCCGTTTGCTTTTGCGTGGACGGTAGTGGCGGAGGGCCAGCTACCGTTGCCGTACCACTCGAGTATGTCGATTTCGCCCTGATCCTGATTACCTAGCCAGAAGGCGGGCCAGCTGCCGGCAGTCAGGCAATCAAGTTTGATCCGAGCTTCCCAAGTATGGTCGACGCCACCCCGCCAAAGACTTTGAATCTTGCCGCTGTAATACGTGGGCCCATCTTTCGTAGCACGGAGTACTAAGTTGGACTTACCGTCGAGGAACACGTTTCGGCGATCATCGCGGTACTGTCCGATGTTCTCTGGTCTTTCCCAATACGTCGGGTCCTTAATTTGCTCGCGGGCTTGCGCAACGGCCCATTTAGACGGATTGGGCGCGGAGCCGGCCGGGCCATCGAATTCATCCTGGAAAAGATAGGTCCCGGTTTGACCGAACGGGGCGGTTGGCGAGGGGAGTCGACCCGCCGGCGTTTCCTGTCCGGATGGGCGAGCCCACGCCTCCGAGACAGGGACAGTGACTGCGGCCAGGATACCGATCCCTGTCGTCAACATCATACAGCGACGATCTATATTAGGCATAAGCAAAGGACGATAGCAGCCCAGGACACATTACATTGAACCCGAGAGCGTGGCACCTTGAACGGTGACCCACCGCAATTGATCGTCGTGGTGTAGCATTCAGCCTCACCAATAGCAGCTGGGGAGCATAATGTTGTCCGTAGTAGGCACTTTAGTGGCGAGACCGGTCGTTTGTGTGACCACGATCATGACACTGGACAGCGGTGTTGTCGCTCTACGTGTTAATCACGCTGCCTACGCCAGCGTGCGACCCAACCACTAACGCAAGCACGGTTGCATCGTTGAACCACTTGATCGTTTTCTTAGCCTGAGGCGTTATTGGGACTCTACCAATTCTAAATTGTGTCGCCCGCCCGACAAACCTCTTCAATATATCTACCACATACTGGTATTGAGTAGATTCATAACACTGGATCTGGTGGCTACTTCTATATGTGGCTACTTCTATATATGTATATGTTTTTATATATGTATATGTTTTTATATATGTATATGTTTTGTTGACGCGCATGTTTGACACCTCGAGATTCAAGTTCCTTCTGGATTAGCCTTTGTTGGAATGCGATTCGCTCTTTCCTGACATTCGATGCATACAGGATCGTCGACCTCGAGTTGGATTGGTTCGCTGGACGGCGTTGTATCGATCAGCCGATTCGGAATGTCAAGATGCGTTGTTCAATGATCCGCTTGCTAAACGCCTTACCAGTGAACAGGGAAGTGCCATCGTCGCCAGAGTTACACGGATGCGTCGCAACGGCTGGTGGCTCGTTGCGCGCATGAAGATCATCGATAACGCCATTGCCGAAACGATCGCCGACGACTGTGACTGAATGTTAAACTTGGCCGCTAGCTTGGATACACGACCGCATAATTTGAGCTTTCCAGCTTGCTTCACCTGGGTCGAGGTGGATCTATCGAAGTTGCTCACGGAGAAGGCCCATCTGTTTGCCGACCAGAAACCGCTATGCCAAGTGATCTGGCCTGCGGTCGACCTGGCCCGACTCGTACGCACGCGATGAGTTCTTCAACGAAGCGCTGGACAGCGATGCGAAAGCGCTGGTGCTCACCGAGGGCCTGGTGATGTACCTCGATGACCTTGATGTCGTCGCGCTATAAGAGGTGATCACACGACCCGAAGTCGCCGTGGCGTATGCGCGACTTCACCGATCCAGGCCTCAAGAAAATGGTGAATAAGAAGATGGTCGGCATGTTGCAGAATGCGTCGTTCAAGTTAGCGTCCAAGAACGAATCACCCTATTTCGAAAACCTCGGCTGACACGTAATCGAAGTGGAATCGCTCTTTATAGCGGCTCACCGATTCCATCGATTGCCGACATTTATGTGCCTGCTTGTCGGGTTATCCCAACCCGATCTACGTCACCTTGGTAGTAGGGTATGGAGTGCGGTTGTCCTCCTTGTCCGTTGAGACTAGACCGTCCACCGTATGTGCATTCAACCATGTCGATGTCGAAGATGTGACTACTATTTGCGACTAGAAATCTCTTGCGCTGTCGCATCTTCCATAGCCAACTGATAGCATTCCCTCCTCGAATACGCCGTGTTGTCCGGCGAACGAGGCGCAGGTAAATCTTGAATTCACGGCTAATGCTCAAACATGACAAAATATTTTATCACAAGTTTATCAGGCATCTTAGGCTAACGATAACCTGAGACCATGTGGTGTGGGTAGCAACAATTACAGTTAAGTTCGTTGGTCTGGGAGGAGTGTGACAATCGTAGCGAATGCGTCAAGCACAACGGCGGTTTTTCCTGCAATCGTATCCAGCTGGTGCCACTTGCTTAGCAGCATGCACGTCAACGCAGCGCAGCAATGCGCTACCATCCTTGCTTCCCTAGTCTGGCAGCGTGCTGTCGCACGAGGTGTCGACACCGATCCCGTCCGAAACTTCAGGGTGTGCGCCGGATCGAAAATACACTGGCCTAAGAGTTGCCCGGTTCAGACATTGACAGGTGTCCTCAGGCGAGAAAGAGCGGAACCAACCGCCTAGAGGTTCACATATGAAACTACCATCGCATTGACCAACTAGTGCTCGCCCATGCAAGACACAGAGCGCAGCGACACATAGTGTTGCTGCAGTGCTGCCATACGCAACATGCGGTGAGTAGACTAGAGCTTGCTTGCCACGAAGCCAACATCGTAGCTGGCTAGAACCGGCTGAGTGTACGCATTCGGGAGGTGTTATAGTCAATTGTCCTCCCAGGTGTGGGGGTCAGCCAGGTTGCAGACAGGATCGGTGCCGTGGCATAACTTGGTGGTCCTGTCGTTGTGGATCGGGCTGAAATTCGTAATCGGAACCACCTATTGGCTTCCCTTTGCCGAATAACACGACGGCTGATTTTGATGCTCAACCCTGCAGCTAGCGCGCGCTATCTATTGTAGTACATTTCCGGCAGGCATGATTTGCATTGATCTCCCAGTGGCATGCAACCGATGGCAATCGGTACCACAAGGAGATAGTTCACTTCAACGACCCCGGCGCCGCAGCTAGGCGCTCTAGCCTTGGCTCTGGCGGTAGGTTGGTTTTCTGGTAGATGCGCTAGCGTAACTTGATCGGACATTCGTCGCGCTCAACATCGAACATATTGAGGCCGTTAGTGCACACATCAAAATCAGCCTGTAGGTGGCTAAGCGCCTCCGGGCAAGTTGGTTTTCTCGTACTCATGAGCTGAACCATCGGCAACGCGTTCGAGGGCGTATCCGTAACGCGCTAAGAAGGTTATGGAGCACCAAGTGTCCGACCGAGGCCCGGTACTCGGCAACAAGTTCAAAGATGCCGCGCAGCTGGGATACCTTCCGAAAGTCCGGTATCATCTCAGACATCACCATCCAGTTGATACTCGTCGCAAACACCTTCCATCGCTGTAAAGACGCCATCTTGAATAACGCGCGCGTCCAATGCATATTGTTCAGCTTCCAAACGAATGATGTCGGCGAACTTCGGGGTCGATCTCGACGGTGTTAACCAGATGGCTTCGTCGGGACCATGCCAGCGCCTTATGTTCGGTTCAGTGATAAAGCCGCCTGGCCACCGCTTCACGCAGGATCGATGGATTGAACGATCTGCGCCGCGGATCCTCCATAGGACTCTTCTACTCACTCCCACCAATGCCCCACAGTGAGGTAGCTTCTCACGACAGCCAGAACCCAGAACACATAACAGTATAACTTTTACACGTGAACCTGGTTCGGGCAAGACGTCGATCCTGCGGAGTTTAGGGCAAATAGGCTACACGATTGCTGGTGAGAAGACGACTAGAGATCATAGCTAGGCCGGCATGCGGATATAGGGCCGTGGACCCAAGCGTCGTTCATCCACGGCATCGTCGGCTTACAGTGTCAATGCAAGCGCGACGCCAACGCAACCATCGGTAGTGTGCAGGTCCTCGACCAATCGCCGGCATGTACCTATACATTTACTGTCTACCTTGGCATGCTGATCTTTAAGGCTTTATCGGCGAAGCTCGAGCATATCGACGCCGACCGACGCACTGGAGTTCGAGCGAATCTACGAGCAAAGTTACAGCAGATTCGGTTACAAGCTTATTGATACCCCAGCTAACCGCCTAGAGCTGCGCATCCGGGCTGTCCAGGAGGTCATTTCGCGACTGACAAGCCAGTGAGGGTTGGTCAGCGTGATAAGCTACTCCATAAAAAGCCTATGCTATTTCTCAAAGCTTTAGCCTTTGCGGTGGTGACTATGCCGAATGCCACGACAGGGCACCACAAGGGATGTGGTGTGGTCGGCGGCGAAAGTGTCGTTGGTGGTAAAAGTCACTGAGAAGACGCCGCACATACCAAGCAGGGCAACAGTAATAGCACCGATGACCAATCCGCCGACGTCTAACGTCAAGGAATCGAGATCGTCATCGCCAGCTGACACCTGGTAGGAGAATTAGGAAATAACAAACTCCACGTATCGTGGCGCCAAGTGCCCACACCACGTGGACGATGTCAGCCTTGGCTTCGGAGGAGATGTTGAGCACGATACTCGCACCTGCGAGCGCGCAATGTGGCACCAACGAGAGTGGTCGTTTTGAGCCGTTTACGGGTGGAAGTCCACACCTGTCCGACGACCAGCACCGGTGACAGATACTCAAGTAGCAACGCAACGTCGACTGACAAATGTAAGACAGCGTTGTGTAATAGCACAGTTGGACGCCAGCGATAGGAATTACACCGTAGATGGCGAATGGGAGTCTTGCCACATGCGATGACTTCACTCAGCTTCGCGGCGACGTGGTGGGTAAGCGCGTTGACCGCCATGGGGGATGCAGCCCTTCTATCGGTCCACGAGCCGCCCCGTGTCCTCGTTCGTGAGGATCGGCAAGGGTAGCGTCGTTATACAAGATGGCCAAGGCAGACAACTGATTTTGCCCAGGCAGCTTAGCGGCGTTACTGCGAATGGAGCGACACGACATAGTGAAACAAACGACTCGCACTACATTCGGCCCCCGTTGGTTAGCGCTGAGCGCTTTCGGCACCAAACTGGAGAATAGCGGTCGACTGTTATGTCAAAACATCTTAACATGCGTTGCCATCGCCACGTTGACTGGTGCATCAACTGCTACGGCCGAGCCGATGCCGCCCAATAATCCGCTTGCAGCCAGCCGCGATGCATTGTGGAAAATTGTGCACGAACGTTGCGAACTCGGCTATCAACGTACTGGTGCTTATGCTCCTTGCACACTGGTCGATGAAAAGGCTGGAACGGCTTTATTTAAAGCAAGCTACGATCCGAACCAGTACCTTTTAGTCCCGCTTGCTCGTGTCACGGGAATTGAAGACCCGGCCTTGCAGGAGCCCGCCAGCCCCAACTACCTTTACGACGCGTGGGCTGCTAGAGCTTTCGTCAGCTCGCGCCTAAATAACTCACTGCCCGAGCCCGGAATATTACTTGCAGTTAACCCAAAGAACGCACGTACTCAGGAGCAACTGCACATCCACATATCGTGTGCGTCACCGGCAACAGCGGAGAGCCTTAAGCATGTTAATTTGGTTGAGTATGTTGACTGGAAGTCACTTCCTGCCAATCTACAGGATCACACTTACCAAGCACGAGAGGTTAACAGGAATACGTTCGAGTCCAGGAATCTGTTCCAAGACGTCTACGCGAAGGTAACCACTGACGGCAATACGATAGATCACGCGTCGGTTGCGATTGCAAACATTGCACCGGACCAATTCTTGTTGCTAGTGGCCGAGGGAACTAAAGACCGACCCATCGCAGCCGAGGAGCTTCAGGACCACAACTGTTCCATCGTCAGGAGCTGATCGAGCGATACCATTCGGTTACCACGCGAGGGGGCTGGGGTGAAAGCGACAGGCAAAGAGACCGTCGCACAAACCTATTCGGCGCCGACACCTAACCAGGGTGCCTGCTCAACGCCATTTGATACCACACCCTATCGACGGCCGCTGGTCGGGGTTCACCGGCCGCCCGACGAGCACAGCATCGACCGCCGCCCGGACATCGGCTGCTGTCACCGGGAGGTCGTTTCCCGGGCGGGAATCGTCGAGCTGACCCCGATAGACAAGCCGACGTTCGCCATCGAAGACGAACGTATCAGGCGTACAGGCCGCGGAAAAGGCGCGAGCCACGTCCTGGGTCTCGTCGAAGAGATACGGAAACGTCCAGCCGTGGTGATCGGCCTCCAGGACCATCTGATCGGGTCCGTCCTGCGGGTAAGCAATCACGTCATTGCTGGATATACCGACCATCGCGGCACCTTGCTCGGCAAGGTCCCGACCGAGTGTGGCGAGTCCGGCCGCGACGTGCTGGACGTATGGGCAATGGTTACAGAGAAACGTGACGACAAGCGCTGGACCCGTGAGCTCGTCAAGGCTGATCATAGTGCCGGACGCCGGCTCGAGCAGCATAAACGAGGGTGCTGGAGTGCCGAGGGCGAGCATGGTGGACTTGATGGACATATCCGTCAGAGTAGCCCCCACAACGCTGGCCTTCCTCCAAAATTGCTATTCGGCACAGTAACCGGAAAAGAGGCTGAAGCAATCCAGACACGATTAACCAGGATGTACACAGCACACCTTGAGCTCGAAAAGGCCTCATGTTCGTGGATCCCATCGAGTCTGACCTGGCTTGCGACCTTTGGTGGTCTCGTCAGTCACCACTCGGTTTCCGAAATCGCCTGCTTGGTGAAGAAGCTTGCACACATGGTTGTCCCCGAACTTGAGGGCCACCAACCGTGCTGAATCGCATGATGGTCTAGACGCCTTCGACACTGGGTAACAGGTCATTGAGCTATCTGACTGATCCCGACGAGTCAACCCACGCGACCATTGACGGATAACCGCGATCATCGCGAGATTTCGGGAAAAGGAGTGCCGTACGGCGCACACGTGGACCGTTGCCACCACCGTCGATACCAGCAGTGTTACTAACGATCCAGTACATCTGAACCAGGGGTCACATGTGTGAGAAGTGTTGCGCTACTGCTACTTTGCATGACCAGCCTTCAGTCATCGGCAAGCATTGGCCAGCTGGTCGCAGTCTAATCGAGCGCGATTAGCGTCAAGATAAATTAGAGCTCACAACGTGCGATGGTGTGCAGCTCAGCGTGCACAACCGTGGCTTCCGATACGCTGGTCACACCGCCGTTTTCTTACATGGGCTTTGTGTAAGTCAAACGTCGTGGACGCACTAAATCGATTACTTGTTGCGGCGCTAGGCCGGAACCGTCCGGGTGATTCGTTACGATCCCGCGGACACGGCAAGTCGGGCCAGAAGCCGATGAGTGCCTATAGCGTGAAACAACTCGCTAACGACCTCGTCCAGGTCTTCACCGTATTTCAGGTCAGTGGGCGACTCACCCTCATGGAGCACTCAATTGTAATACAGTGCAACTACCGAATGCGCCCCCTCGTTCGCCAGACCTGTGCCACAGGCTAATAAGTATTGTGCGGCAATACTGGCAATACGTGAGTCGAATAGCTGATCGCGATATTTATATAATAGAATGCTAACGCTTACTGGCAAGGGCATCGTCGCGGTCATGCCGACAACATCTTGCTCGAAAATGTCGATTCAGCCTAGCGGACTGGTTTTGGTCGGACGGCTGGCCGCTATGTTGATCACGTCGCAGGTATGCATGCGGTCATCTTCATCGGCCTCGGCCGGCGGATATCCGCACACCTTGGCAGTAACAACATGGACAACTACCGGTCTAATTAGCGCGGCTGTTCACTGCAACGCTGAACAGGTCAACTCGATGTCGTGTCCTTCTATTGGGTTGATATAGGAAAACTCAAAACCTCTAATAGATTAGGTCCGGTGCTAACGCTACGGCGGAACTCCTCGTAGATAAGTAGCAACAGCACCGGTCACGAGGTCATAGGAACGGCCATTATCGTTGAGCACAATGATAGCCGGGCTACCGGAGCCACCTAGATTGTTCAGGCCCTCCCAAGCCACTCCACTGGTAAGGGCATCATTGCCAACAACACCGACAACATGGCGATCACGTCGACCTTGCAAAGCCATAGCTTTGGAGATTCCGTTGATCTATGCCAAACTCAGTGAAGCATAGTAGCTTTTGACGATAACCCTTCACTTGCGTCGCAGCGCCTGGAGCAGGAAGTATACATCGAAGCTGGGGGATCGCAGCGTCACGTGACAACACCAGACAAGGCGCTGACTTATCTCGGTTTTCTGCGTGCATGCAGTGCACTCACAATGCTCAGGTGAGGCCACTCGCCGAACTGTATCAACAGGGCACTAGTACTCAAGCGTATGCAGTTTATGTCACAAGGCACTTTAACTGCTCGCCAAGATCCCCGAGTGAATTTTCGGCGATCGCATACTGGCAAATGCTTACCCGCGTGTCTCATGAGTTTACGATGTTGTCGTGGCGGATATTACAGCGACGATATTTACGTTCACCAGGAACGAAGTGACCGCCATAACGGAGTTGCTAACACAGCCTAATATATCGACCGACCGGTGTTCGAAATAACGGTCTGGACGCTGACAAAGCTGAAGAAAGCACTAGAGGGCCAATTCGGCCGGCGGTGAAGTCGTTAAGCCGCAGAACAAATGGATCGTCTATACGCAGCCCAACGAACAAGCTTCACTTGACGCGATTTGAGATGTGAACCTGGTCAGCAGGTGCTCTAGGCTCTGCATGGGGACGACTTTTCCGACGCCCATGTTCTGGCAACCAACCAGGTAATCAAGATCTCGCCAGGTAGTTTATACATACGTTATCCAACAATGATGCGCGCGGATGGGCTTGTGTGAGCATGTACTTGTCTTACGCGTTGCAGCAAAATCCTTAAGTAAGAAGTTGGATCAAAGCGATCTGGATCAACCCGACTTTTTGAGAACGGGTTTGACTGAGCTGACTGTTGTGATAGCTGCTATAACTAGCGATCTAATGACTCCGAAATGGAAACCGCGTATACTCGATAATGCGGTGCGTAGATTGCGTGCCAGCATCGTCGGGCCTGTGCCTTCGACGCGTGGTCCACGGGAAATCGGAAATGGTTTGTGGCGTGTCAGCTGCATTCCTAACCTGGGGCGGTCAGGTAGGCCGGGTCGATCGTTTCTCATGTTCACGTCCACTCCTGCCATCCGGCACCCCGACTTAAGAGCAAGCTAAAGCTGGTGGTGACATCACAGCTTTTCCTAGCACAGGTGGCTGCTGACTATCGACACGTAACTTCATGCGAACTCGACCTCCACGAGGTAAAAGTACAGCGGAATTCAGATACGGGCGCGGTGACTCTAGATTGTGTCGGTGTTGTAAGGTGACAAATGGTAACGTTAGCTGTTCGGCAACACTTTTAGGCTCATGAATATGCTGCGGATGGGGATTTGGTGAGTGTATTGGTGCTGCAGATGTTGTTTGCGAAGTATGCAGATCTTGAATTGCAATGCCTGTGGTATTTAGAGATGCGCCCGGTCTCTTAGTGCAGATCGCATTGAACGAGTCATAATGACTGCGCTCCGATGGTGCTGCTCAGTTGGTCTAGCCGTGTGGGAGATGCATGGTACAAAGAGTTCCTTGCAGGAGGGGCTCAGGTTCTTAAACGTCCTGTTCTGCTTCGATCTCCACAAATAGAAGTGGAAGATGTGAGAGTCAGTGCCGCTGGGAACCAAAACAAACCGAAGATCGACCTTGTTCTGTTCGGTGAACGGCTCAGGCCAGACGAGCGTAGTCTGTTCCTGAGCAGTGTGCAGAACATGCCCGCAGATGTAATGATTTTGGGCACCGTTCCAGGTCACTAGTCGCCGTTGCTAATCCACAAGCCTAGATGTCCGTCCTTTATCGAGAACTCCGAGCCATTGACCTGGTCAAGGTGAAAGCAGAGTAGGTTACCTGACATAATATAGGTTATCGGTAGAGGAGAAATGTAAGTTGTATCGACTGAAAGAGTTTGCCAACATTGATGATTAGTCAGTTTGAGCATGTTACATCGCCGATTTCAGGTACCCACTCTTCGAATGGACTGTTCGTGTCGGTTATCAATACGGTGAGGTTGTTATACAGTTTAATCACTTAATAAATGGTTCAGATGTTACGTGAAACCTTGAGAATGTCCCAGTACGCTAGCTTATAGCCGGCAATCAGCCGCTCATCCGCCTTCTTTGGCGCCTTATTAAAGTTACCCATAGAGATACGTCACTATGACGAATTTACTTGTGGTCACACTACAAAAAGAGGGTTATTGATACAACGCGTTGAGTTGATAGTCAGCCAGGCTCCGGGCGGTCACAGACATGGTTGAGGAATTAACCCGGCTTTCATGCTACATGTTCCGCTTCCATATGGACACGTTATCATCAGGGTGCGATTCATGGCGAGGTCAGTTCGCCGGGCGTAAAAGCCATGTACACCAACAAATACACCCTATTTCTTTATATTTGTACACCGTCAAACCGGAGAGTTTTTGCTCGGTTGCAGAGCAATGCGACTAGCAGGACGGCATTACCAGAATTGATGAAAGTACCTGTGTTTCTTAGCAATAGACCGATTCAAGCGCCGTCCAACAGGGCCACTACTAGATAGCTAAGCACGGAATCCAACGCTGCATCTGTCGTGCTTAATGAATGGTTTGCGTTAGGTGAAAGCTTAAGCAGCCCATCCTGGTTAGTCGGTACGGACGGGCTGCAGTCGACCACCCTTTACTCTCCTCATCTATTTGCTTTTGCAGGAAGCTCCGCCCCACTCCCAGAGCCTCGCCCCTATTTGCGACACCACGGTGCGATAGTCGATCATAATTAACCAAGCCCAGAAAAATGGCTTCGGAACTTGCAAACAACAGTGCCGGTCTTCGGATGCCGTTCAGCTAGGTCACTGACGAAGCACGTCGGTGTAGTAGCTGGTCCCTTCACCAGAGAGCTTCGCTCGATACATCGCTGTGTCGGCGTCGCGTAGGATCTGACCTATGTCGCGCGGGTCGTCGCCTTCGATCACAACGATGCCGATACTTGCGCGGAGATGGAGCACGGCATCAGCGACACAGGTTGATTCAGATAGTGCTGCGTGCATCCTATTTGCGACTTTGCTCAATTCAGCATGGGTGATCGTCCCCAGGATCAGAGCGACGAACTCGTCACCTCCGAATCGACCCACCACGTCACGCGGCCGCAGTCCCGCCCGTAACCGTTGCGCCGCAGTCTGCAGCACCACGTCGCCGATGTCGTGCCCCAGTGAATCGTTGATAGCCTTGAAATTATCCAGGTCAATAAATAGCACCGCTGCCAGCAACTGGTCAGGGGTGCCACAGCGACGCTGTTTATCGATGCGGGCAAGAATAGATGCCCGGTTAGGCAGTCCGGTCAGCGTGTCGTGGGCCGCTTGATGGGCTAGGTATTGGCTGGCTTGACGGTCTGCTGTGACGTCGGTGAAGGAAATCAGCAAAGCCGCGTCTTCGGGATCTACGGGATTGAGCGGTATGCTATTGGCCGACAACCAAATTCGTGTCCCGTCGCTGGGACGATTGATACCGACGATGAAGCCAGTTTGGGGTGTACCGGTCCGCAAGAACTCGCGGACAGGCCCCCGATTGCTGTCAATCGGTTGGCCTTCGGCATCATACAGCGGAAGCATTGCTGCGCGTCGGACGGGGTCGTCAAGAACGCTTCGATCACTGACGCCAAGGATGCGCAGGGCTGCAGGATTCACTGATTCGACGTAGCCGTCGCCGCCCAGAACGATGACTCCTTCCTCCAATGACGCAACGACAGTTTGGAAGCGGCGCTCGACGCGGAGCAATGCGGTGTGATCGCTGCACACCAGCACGAAGCCGCTATCCATCGCAGCGGCAGATACCCGCACGGCCAGCGCCAAGCCATCCGAGGCGTATTGGGTAGTGCATAGCACCCCACCCTCAGCTATAATGGCGGGCGGATCTAGCGGTGCGCCAACAGCTTCACCAATCGACATGCCTAGGGCGTCTGCTGCGGAGCGACGGTAAATGGCCTCCGCGGCCGGGTTCCAACTGGTTACAATGCCGGTCGACGTGGTGGCGATGATGGCGTCACTGACATGGTTTACCAAAGCCGCTTGGAAGCGCAGCGTTTCTTCCGCGGCTTTCTGGGTAGTCAAGTCTCGAAAGATGACCTGGTAGGCAGGTTTTCCTTCCCATATAACGAGCACTGATACCGCTTCAACGTCAAGCGTAGTGCCGTCAAGGCGCAGTAGCACCGCCTCCGATGGCTGAGACGCGTCGCCAACCTCGCGCAGGGTCGCAATGCGGGACATCATTGCCGGAACGGAATCGGGGTGGACGAACTCGGTGAGCGGGTGGCCGATGATCTGCTCGGGCGACTCTGCGGCCATCCACTTAACCCCAGCCGGATTGAGATAGGTCACCCGGCCGTTCTCGTGCACGCAGGTCATGTTGAGGCTGTGGTCGACAAACCGCTGATACTGCTGCGCGACAAGGTCATGGTGGCAATGTTCGTTGTCGGCAGTCGACTGGATCATGACGCTGCGCACCGTCTCCAAACTTGATTCTTCCTATTGTATAAGGCATTGTTTCTTTTGGCCAAGTTAGTGCATCGCAGTAGCACTAACCAGCCTCGTAGGCAGTTTTGAATCAGATCTGACAGCGGTACCGCAGGTCTTCTTCACTCCTCATTTAGGTGTCCTTCTTGTGCGTGAGCCGAGCGAAATTGGGCAGTGTAGCCAACGTGGGGTGTTATTTGGATCTTCACAAGATGACAAAACAGCAACGCGAAGGGAAACAGAGCATGCGTGCGCCGGCTATGGCGATGACCGGGATTGGAGCAGTAACCGGGCATGGCTGAGGCATAAAATATCTGTGAGAAGGTGTGTTGAGCGGTAAACCAGCCGCCACCTTGCTCGAAGGATATGGGGCAGAACCGTCACGAGGACGTGTGGTTGGCTAGGATTAGCGTTGGAGCGCGGATGGAAATCCGGGCCGACAGGTGGGCGTGGTGCAGGCGGTTGTCGTGTCTGAGCGCGAGACATGGTGTCTCTTCTACTACGAGGATGGTGGGCAGCGGCGAGTCCATGACTACTTCGCTCTGATGCCCTACACTCCGGTGTCGCTGCTGATGCAAGAATACAGTTTCTATCGCCCCGCGATGAATATGTCGGCGATGTGTCCTTCCGGCAATGCCGGAATACTCACGGCCAAGATATGGCTGGATTGCGGCGTCGCGGATGGAGGTCGACGTGGCAAATACCGAGCCGTTAGATGCGTGCCGGCCCTTCCAGAAGGGCAGCTGAGGATTTCCAATGAGAGAAGCTGCGGTGGCGTTCGTACTGTCACACGCTACTCCAGGCAGGCGTATACGAATGTGTTAGGTGGCATAATGTCACACGATGTCTACCATGCGACTTCTGTCGACCCCGACCCCCACACCCAGTTAGAAGCATGCGTCAGACACTCGAACAAGCAGGTGTTGACGCCAGCGCAACTCGATACATGAATGCACACAGGTCTGGCACCCAACAATAGGATATGCGCCAATCATACAGCTGCGGTATCAATCACCCAGGTCAGCCACATAATGCCTAGGCAAAAGCGATCACAACTTTGGCTTAACTTAAAGTGTTGGCCGCCACCAGACAGTTCTGCTTCATTGCCACCGCAGCGGTGATAACTAACTTTATGCTTGTTTTTCTTTGTCTTTTGAGCTAATAGGAATTAAACATCCTGCTACCCGAGGAATCGGGAGTTTTGTAACAGTGTGAGAGCGTCGACGTCGGGATGTACCTACCATGCGTCGTTATCGACATAGCGGACAGCAATAAGTTCAGCCTATGTCGCGGAAATGTCGTGGTATTGCTAGTTCGAGGTGGGAATCATGCCGTCGGACACAGTCACGTGCAGCAGCCGAAGCATGGTAACTAAATCGAAAACCTAAACAGTGTTACTATTAAGGTAGTGCATTACCATCATGAAGATCGAGAACAACAATGCTGTGACATGTCACAGTAGCAAATATTTAGTTCTTTTCCACCATGAGCAAGGATATAAGTTGACCTATTCATCGTCGTGAGGTTTTAGTCCTCAACCACGCAGATAGAGGCCCTTCAGCTTGTGCCTACAACACAATCCGATAACCCGATCGTGATGCTTAGGGAAGCCTCTTAGCCGGCTGTTAGATCGGCTGTGTAACAAGGTTGATAAGCTCTTTAACCCGGCTGATCAGTGCCGGCTCCAGATCGTTCCAATCACGCACGCATGAACGAATCTGTCGCTAAGCGCTGGCGATGTCTGCCTGGTCATGGTGCGGCCAGCCCAGGTCCTGACACGTGCCGTGCTTCCATTCAATATGTGACGGCACGTTGGACTAGGCCACCAGGCCTAGTCGCTGCGGCTTCACAGCCTGCTAGATGTTGACATATAGGCGACCGACGATCAAGGTGCCAGGGCCGCCTGGTCTCCGGTGTACCGCATCGACGATCCACGCTTCCTTCGACCCCTCCACTAGATGGTCGACGAGACCATCAAACCGGCGACCCGAACCGGGCCAGAATCCTGCCACGACACTGACTAGGTCGTCTACGCCACCGAGATATTCAACAATAATGCCTTCGATCCGAAGAGCATCGCCCTACACTTACGTGTATGTGATGAGTTCGGCGTCTTGGTGACCCTCCACATATATCTGACTGGCGTGAGCGCGCTAAACGCTTTCCGGCCCTCCAACAGAAAGCCATAGGCGTACCCATGCCGACCTTCGAGGTCGACGTGACTATATCCGATTCGGATCACAACGCCGATATAGCCAGTCGCGACCTCTTCGACGGTCAGGCCCCGGTCAGCGCGGTACCTATGTCGAGTCCCAGCAAGCACGCGAGTCCCACAGTGACCAGCCACCCGGCAATACTAGGAAACCTTGCAAGCAAGCATTTTTGTGTCGAGACAGCGCTCCGCACAGAACCGCCGCTAGTCTTTGGGGGGACTTGTGTACAGGTCAGCCGACTGCGTAACTGGGCCGCCACAGGCCGTCAGATAGTCTGCGTAATTCCACCTCTCCAAAAACTGTTGACCAGCCTGCAGTCCACGTTGGTAGAGTGCTTCTCGCTGTTCGGCAGTGACTTCGAAGTCGATCGAACTCACCTCGTCTGTGGGCACGAAGATTGTGCGTCGCACGGTACATGGATCATCAGTATATGCGTTATCTTGGTTACTCACCAGGGTCTCTATCGCAGCGATTCCCAAAGACACCGGTCCATGTACCGAATAGGTAGGCGGAATGCCGGGACGCGCCGACAGCCGAATCCCGAATGTCGGCCATCGTGCATCACCATCTGACCGGTCAAATAACTCAACCGGAAAAGTTGACAACAATCCACCGTCGACCCAGGTCGCGCCACCTACTCGAACCGGTCTGAACACATACGGAATCGCCGACGAGGCGTACACTGCCCGTGCCACCGAAAACTCGTCCGGGTCGATGCCGTAGGAGTCGAGGTCCCACGGGATACGAACCAATCGACGTCGCGACAAGTCACTAGCAGTCACAACCAGTGACCAAGCAAATTGTTCGTGCTCTTCGCCGGTGCGCAAGTCACCGAAGGTATGCACGCCCAAGTCACCGAGCAAGCCGGTGAGCAGTTCTTCGAGGTAGGCTCCCTGGTAGATCGCACCTGACACCAGCAGCGACAGCCCGCCTCCGATTATAGGAACTCGCCCAATCAGATTGCGGTCAAGGAATTTCCGATAGTCTATAGCGCGCATCACTTCCGCAAGCCGAGCCAGCGGTTCACCAGAGGTCTGCAGGGCGGCGATCATCGACGCAACAACTGCGCCCGCGCTGGTCCCCGCCACACGGGGAAAGCGGTAGCCGGCCGCAGCCAGTGCGTCCACCGCTCCGACCAGGCCAATCCCCCGGACCCCACCGCCTTCACAGACCAGGTCAACACGCGCGGTACTCACGAACTCCACTATAGTTTGATTACACTGGCTTACCGGTGCGCAGCACGCCGATGAGTCCTACTAACAAGACACTTAGAAAATTCGATATCGTTTTTCTGGGCGGTTACTTGTCGCCGTCAGCCGTGGCACTGGCGCTGATGGTTGTGCCACTCAAACAAACTGTGTCAGCCCGGAAAATATCGAATCCGCTTGATCTCATTACCTTACCGGGAAACGTCGGCGAACATTATGCCAGGCTCGTGAACGGCCAGCGAGATCTCAACAGCAGATCCCGCGCTGTTCATCTTGGTTCAGCTAGCCCTGTTAAGCTGCTCGACGAGTTCAACAACGTTAAGGGGATAGTTGTCACCCAAAGGTATTGCGACAGTATGTTACGACTTATCACCGGTTGCAGACTTGTCATGTTATGTAGCCGAGTGCAAGAAGGTCACCACCTAGCTTCTTGTGGCGTGTGCCGGCCCTGCGAAAGCCCCTCATGGCCCCCTGTGGTACCGCCCAACCTCTAGTTGTCCACTACCCCCTCGGGACAGTTGCAACGTGAGCGAGACTGCTAGCAAGAACCACAGCATCGTCGCCGGCAGCTCCCAGTAGAACCGCCGCACAGTAATCCGCTACTCGCCGTTACCCTCGTGAGGGTAGCAGTGCAAGAACGTACATCGTCATGGCCTAAGACGTCGTCATCTCAAGTTCAAGATCGCGCACGACGACCAGGCCAACAACGATATCCAAATCGCGATGGAATATCGATGGAATATGATATGGAGTGGCACGATAAAAATGACTGGCATACTCGTGTCTTAAATGCGGCTACGAGCTCACACGCACAGGATCTTGGATTCGGCCATCGCTGGTGAATACGTCCAGGCCCAGCCAGCACGATCATACGAGGGAGCCGCCTACGGATACTGTTCCACCACGGCCAGGAATTCGTTGCGGTTCGGTGCCGCTATCAAGAGCTCAAGACCACGGTCACGCAAGTAGTGCACATCTCGTCGAGCGTCTCCATGGTCAACGACTCACGGAACCCCACCGACAGGCCTAGCAATACCCATGTCGCAAAGCTCGCCCTAGCTGTATCTTGAGTGGTTTTGCACACGCAAAAAATTTGGTGGTGACGCCATCCACGTCAATCTGCGTGCAACAGCAACTCATTCTAGCAGCGGTGCCCTCCGTCTCGTCGACGCCCTCAAAACCACTGTCAGCGCCCTTGCGGAAGACCGCTTCTACCAGGCTCGTGCCGAGATCAGGGTGAAAATCGGCGCCGACGTTGCCCACCATGCAGTGCGGTGGTCAGGACGACACATAGTCCTTTGTGTCAAAGAAATGTTCCTAGGGTTGAAGTGGCTAATCCTTAGTGGCCACGATGTGCTGATAGCTGGGATGTCGGGCAAGGTAAGCGCTGATCGCGTCGGATAGCGTATCCGCGCTGACCAGTGGCACCGAGTCACTCGTGTAGAAATCGTTCTGCACGTCAACAGTGATCAACGGCTAGCACCCAGTCCACCTTATCCACCGTCGCAACAAATTGTCGTTACTGAATGCGACGACATAGCGCGCGGTTTGCTTACCGGTCAGCCGGCTAACCCACCGACCATGTTGACCCGCAAATTTGCGCGGCCTTTGTTGTCGGCGGTGTTCATCGGCCATGACATCGAATCGCTATTCAACCCCAAGTCGACAATGCAAGCCACCGTGGAAATCGCCATGAAACATTTATTTTACAGTGCCGGATTACGTTGGCATCAGTGTTCCCGGAGACGTCAAGACGTTCGCGCAAATCAATGCGGCTGTTCAGAATCGAAGGCGGCCTGCTGCTTACCATCGGCCAGCTGCCCCGGCTCGCCTCTGCCGCGCTGGCATGCATCGCGTTACCGGCCAACCTGGGAGTGCATACGTTCTGGAATAAATCCGACCCAACGCGGAAAGCGCAGCAGCGCAGGGAGTTTCTGGCCGACTTTAGCCTTTTGAGCAGATTGATGATCGCGTCCACTGATACCGCAAGTTGGCGTGACCGCCAGGCAGTCGAGCGGATCTCGGAAGCGGTGTCTTCAACGGTGCTGGACCACCGGCACCGAAGTTAGCCAGTCTACACTGTGCTAGACCGTTTTGGTTAACGAGTCAGCAGTGCTCGTCAAAATTACCGTTTATAATCGCCAATTGGCTTATAGCTAGCGACTTGGTCTGCTGTGCCGGAGCCTTCTGAATATCGAGACGAAACACCGCCTAGGAGATTGCGACCACCACGAAGATGCCGATCTGCACGCGGTTCAGCTAACTCACCGGATGGATCACCCCGGTTATGTAGTGGGCAATGAATCCGTCCTGCGGTAGCGCAGCGCCATTGTAACCCCCACCCGAGCCCAACGCTCCAACCAAATCAACAGGAAGTCAACGTAATTGGTGGCGATGCCGATGCCCCCAATCACTACCGGCACGTACAGCCAGATCGTGCGCCACCAGTGCACCGTGACGGAGCTGCCGATAATGACGTAACCGAAGAAGACGAAGTGCAACATGGCCATTAACGTAACCACGTCTTCGTACATCTTTACGCTGCTTAAGGAGTCCTCCACGCCGAGCCTGCCAGGAAAGGATTCATATGCGGGCAGTGCGTACGCAGGTGGCCGCAATACGTGCGTTTGAGCGCCGAACAACTCACTACTACGTCGTCGCAACGGCTGGCCAGCCATTCACCGATCCTCCTTCAGTCAGGGACAGCGATCGTCGTCGTTGAGCGGTTCGCCGGCGGTTATCTTTTGGCGATGTTGGCTGGCGGGCGCAGGGTATTACAGCGTCCAGGAAAGGCCCCCGCATCCGTTGCGCGAACATCACGCCGACCATCCACTTGCTTGATCCGGAGATGCTTATCACCACGATGGGTACATGGGGGCCAGTGTGCCAATAAGCAGTCTTCCTATGCCATCCGCCGGTGTGAGTGCAAATCAAGCTCAACGCGGCACCTGTGGTGGAACACCATGACGGTACGGTCGGTGGGGGTATAAGCGGGCTAGTCGCCGCCGAAGACCTTAGTGCGGCTAGAGCACCGCCAGTGTCGTTGCACCTCGTTTCTGGCCTGTAGCTTACGGTGGCAATCGGTGACTGCTGTGAGCAACACACCGAACCCGGTGCAATAGATATCGAATACAGCCAATAGCTCGCAACTGGATGCAGGCCGATCGCTCCGGGTAGCCTGGGTAGGAAGTGTTAATACGTTTATGCGCAGCCGGTTCTGTGTCGACGAGCAACTTGATCGATCGCCGCTTCGTTCATTGGCAATATCTTGAGAAACCTGGCAAATAACCGGCCCTTCGGGGTTGTTGTCCACGATGAGCGGCACACAATAGGCTTGATCGGATCCGCAGCCCCCCGAAACAACCGACAGCGACGGGAAAGCCGGTCGGATCGACTTCAACGGAACGAATTTGCAGGTCGGGGCGGCGCCACGACGAAATCATCCTATGACTAGCGTTGCCGCACCAAATGAATCCGGACTGTTCTGCGTGAACTACTCCCCCACTCGGCAACACCGCGATGTTCATGGGCGGTTGACCCGCCAACCCTGATCACTGGCCGGAAGTGACAAAATGTCTTCAGCAGCTATGTCGAGTATGTGGACCTCCCCCACGCTGCCGTCGACTTCGACAAGCGCACCGGGTGGGAGACGATGAGTGGCACCCTGGACATCAACCACGCACGGGAACCCGAACTCGCGGGCCACCACAGCAGCGTGTGACATTGGACCACCGAGCTCAGTTACTACAGCTGCGGCGTAGCAAAAGGCCGCAGTATAGCCGACATCGGTGACCTCCGCGACAAGAACCTCGCCGGGTTGCAGATCGTCGATGGTGTCGGGCTGCACAATCCGCACCCGGCCGCGGACCTGTCCGCCGCAAACTCCGACACCGCGCAGAGTGTCTCCGGTGCCCAGTGCCATTGAAGACGTAGTCGCCGGCTGCCAACTGCCGCTGAAGACTGTCGGCGGAACGATGGCTGCCAACCTTTGTTGTTCGGCTCGGCGTCGGGCTACCAGTCCCGAAACGTCCGCCGGGAGTCGGTCAAGTTCATCGAGCTCGTCGACCAACAGGTAGAACACGTCGTCGGCGGTGTCGAAAACACTGGCGTCGGTCAACCGGCGCCCATACTCACGCAGTAGACCGCGTAGCAGCCAGATGGCACGCACCATTCTATCGCGGCGGACTTCGCGGTCACGTAGTTGGCGGGCGGCTAGTAGCGCAATGGGCCTGGCCCACCACTGAACCCGCAGATGTTGGGGCGGCGATGCAAAAGTAACGTTCAGCGCTTTGGTAACCATGCTGACCAGCAGCTCAGGATTGTCAGCATAGCTGGTTGATAGCATCTCGACTTCTGCTGGACCTCGATGCCCGATCAGTGCTAGTTCGGCTCGCACGGCCGAATAAAACTCCGGTGTCTCGATTGCCAGCTTGTCAAGGCGCTCCCCCGGTTCAGCCAGCAGACGTGTTACGTTCGGGTCGAGCCGCGCCGCGCGGACCAGTCGTTGCACCGCCTCCACCGCACGCGCGCTGACCAGTTTCGGTCCAGCCAGTGGTACGGCCTCTCGCCCACACAGGCCGCGCAATAACACGTTGAACGCGGCGCACAACATGAATGATCCCGACGCCAACACCCAGCCGTGTACGACATGGTCACGCGCCAACAAGATCAGACTCAGCAGCCGGCGATCGTCGAGTTGGGTGGCATCAACACCGGCAAGATATTCCAGACGATCGACATCATCTATATAGGAGCGGGTGTCTCGGGGTGAACCAGCGCTCAAGCCAACAAGGTTGACGCTGAACACTCCAATGTTACGGAGGATACGCAGTAGCCTATGGACGCGGGTAGATTCCGACGGTGGTCGCTGCTCACCAAAGATCGGCAGGGAGCTCATACTGGGCCCAAAGAATCCACTGTCGCTGAAGATATTTGCGGGTTTCGCGAATGGAACGGTTTCGGCCATGAAATACCCTGACGTGATACCACCATACAATCGGTGAGCGAACACCGCGACGGTGCGCATGGCGATTTCGCGCTGAACCGCCCCGCCGGGCCGCAATCGCTCGGCGATGCTCACACCGCCGGCGCGTAGGCCTCGCACAGTCACTGATGACGATGATGGTGAGAACGGGCCGGGTAGTGCCTCCGATAAATTGGTAGCCAGGAAGGTAGGGAAACGCGGGTCGATTGGAGTGTCGAATTCGCCGTTACCTCCTTCTGGGCCAGCAAATCTGGGCACTACTCCGTCTTCAGACGGCACATCGACAGCAGGCAGGTTTTGGACATTGGCCAGTCGCCAGGGCACTGACACCAACCGCTCACCCAACGAAACCCGGCCACGGACGGCGAGTGCGAAGTCGTCGATGCATTCATCGGCGTTCCAGGCCGGCACAAATCCCCATTCATCGCAAAGCCGTGAGGTATCCATCAATGACGCGCTCTGCAGGAATTTCAGTTCAGCCAAAGAGCTGAGGCGTTGTAGCATCGCCAAGCACGAGCCTAGCGGCACGATCGGGCGTCCGAATCTAGTGGCGATCCGACGAAATGTAATCTCGCCCGGTGCTGCGAGATTAACTGGTCCGCTAGCGACTTCGGTGGCTGAAATCGCGCAAACGAACAACCTAAGCGCGTCGTCGGTATGGATAACTTGTAGTGTGTGGTCGGCGTCGATGTCGGGAAACGCCAGCGATGCCAGTGCCCGGCGTACCCAGTTGTCGACGCCCCTGCCGACGATAAGCGCTGAGCGGATCGCGACCCACTGCGCGCCGGAGGCCGCCAGCATTTCCTCGACACGGGCCTTGTGAAGGCCGTCAGTACTGACCGACGTCATCGCGTCGTCCTCGGTTGCCGGCACCGTTGCCGCACCGTAAACGTGCGCAGAGGAAGCAAAAACGATGCGTCTGACGCCTGTCTTGGCCATCGCGTCCAGGATGTTACGTGCACCCTCGATATTGACCTGGTTCTGTGGGCACCGCACCCAGGCGCAGTGCACGACGACCTCCGCGCCCATGACAGCGCGGCGGACCGCAGTAGTATCCCGGATGTCTGCTGCAACGAAATCTGCTGCATTCGGCCAGCTTTCAGACCGATGACGGGCTATTCCGACGACATCGTGGCCCTGACTGAGTAGTCTAGCTGCGATGCCACGGCCAAGTACTCCGGTTGCTCCGGTGACCACGATCCTCACTGCCTGCGCCTTAATCGTCGTCGTTCGTGAATGCGGCGTTGACCAGGTCATCGAGGTCCATATCCGCAATGTCTTTTTCCGTGGTCTGCTCGCCTACCGCGACCTGCCCGTTGCCACTGGTGTAATTGGCCAACCCGAGCAACAAATTCAACACTCCCGCCTGCCGAAGACGCTTGACCGGAATGGACGCCACCACTCGCCGTATTTCGGCTTCCCCGAGTGCCGCGGTCGGAGCGCCTTGCTGCCCGGGACCAACAAGTTCGGCCCGCATGTACGTTGCCAGGCCGTTGGGAGTCGGGTAGTCG
>NZ_QAYL01000026.1 GCF_003408705.1 Mycobacterium uberis | reverse complement strand
CTGCTTGGTCAGGTTGTTGTAGCCCGCGGTTTGTGAGTTGGTAATGCCAGTGGTGGTGAAACGGGTTGATCTTGGATCACCAAGTGTTGACGGTGCCAGCCCGGATGATCAGTTCTGGGGTGTTGGAGTCAAGGCGCCACGTCAGGAAGCGGTGCAGGCGATGTCTTGTCAGATGCGGTTCCTCGCCAAGCCGCACGATAGACGATAAGGTGTACGGTTATTTTTTGGCGATCCACGTCTAGAGGATCTCGGACGCTGGGATCCTCTAGACGTGGATCTAGTTCCATATCTTGATAAAGCGCTTGTTGGATAGTCGTTCTCGTAGAGTTGAGTAAGCGTCACTGATTGACCCACTCGGGATCAAGCTTGTCGCCGCGGCGATCCCGCAGCTCCCAGGTGACCTGGCGGAGTACTTTGGTCAGTGCATCGTTAGCGAGCGTGTCCTGATGGCCGACAACAAGCGTGGCACCCGGCAGCACGGCGTGGATCGCCGACGTGTAGCCCGCGGCCGGATCGATGGCTAAGGATTTGATGCCATTGCAAAACTAGGAACCACGTTGGGCAAACTAGTCGATGTCCGGGTTTCGCGGTGCGGCCCTACAACCTGTCCCAACAGGTCCTGATTGCCGGCCAGGTCCACAAAACCGGTTCAATCCACACGGCGCCCGTTGCAGCACAACGCTACCAGTAACCTCGCGTGCACCGCGATCAGGTCTTGCGCTACCACGCCAGGATTAGCTCTGTACCGTAGAGAATAGAAAGATCTATCGGTGAACTGCTCACATATTCCTTGGCCGGACGTGAAGACCATTCCATATCCTGGACACCCTGGCGCTGACGGCTCATTGTCACGGTGTTAGACACGCTCCACCCATAACTCCTGGCAGCCTAAACAACAATGTCATCACCCCGGTCACAACCCTTAGCTCCCTTCATCAGCTGAACACTTAGCAACACCTAGACCTCCAAAAGCCAAGGGCCCCTCACCCCATAAGACACGCCGACCAACATCAAAACACCCCTACCCAGTCAAGTAGCAAAAAACGATTAACGTTGGCTGACCATCCTTCGGTGGTGTGTTGAGCTAGCAAGCACATTGAGGACACAGTCATCTCGACAGCCAGATTAGTCTGCACCACAAGTGCATCGTGATACATCGCTATCAGAACATCAAGCACGAACAGATGGCTGAAATTCTTCAGCATCACAGTCTTGTCGTCAGTCACATAGCCAAATATTCTGAAAGTTATTGCAGCTCAGTTAACATTATGACTTCTAGTCCTGCTACTACAGCTACTTCGCGTAACCCTTTGAGGTGCAAAAGAGCTCCGTAATACACCGAATACAGCGAATGCCGAAGCAGCTGTCAGCACTTCTCCATGTCTGATGCCACCATGAAATACAGGTCGATGTATCCGGGTTTTTCTTCGTACTACATCGATGAACCACGGATCGAGTTGACGATACAGCGAATTTGACTCCCCGGTTTCGCGCAGTGGACACGGCTGCGGTAACTCTGCTAACCACATGCACAAACCCTGATGCACTCGGATCGGTGCCGAACAGCTAATGTGGCGCAGTCATGCCGATGCGTACTAGCCCGGTGACGAAGATCGGACGTTCGATGACGACGTCGGCATGCTGGAGATATTGCTTCCACACCGCTTCGTACAGCAGCCATACGACCAGTACCCCGCGTAGGAAGAACCGGTTCATTTTGCTGCCCAACACGGTTAAAACTGGTTTCCCGCCAGTACAGTTCCAATAGCATCGTCAGCGCTTCGCAGTAATCGAAATCGTCAGTACCGGAATCTTCTAGCCCAATTAGCTTGTAGCTTGTTGGCAGATGTATGCAGTTTGTCGACGGTCCCAACATCAGTTCGATCGGCCATCAGGTATCCTTAACTCTCAGGAGTCGACGTCTAGATTCTACACGGCGATCTTGCTGGGCAGATCCCTGACCAAAAAGACCGTCAACGCTACCTCGCCCTCAGTAGACAGCCATTTGAGGTCGAAAGCCACTACGGTGGCCTGGTAGATCTAGTCTCCGCATTTGCTGACCTGATGCTCGAAATAGCCCTTACAATGTCTCACTCCATGTACCTTAGGGTGGCACAGATGCCTTTCTCTCTGAGTTTGGTGGCCAAACGACCGGCGACATAGCGAACAAAGCGGGCTTGGCGATTCTGTTAGGCGCTGTGTTCTGCCTGCGAGCGCCAAAGCACCATGGAGTTGACGTTGACGGTCGATCCTTGCGCCGCCGCAAGCTCCGGAATGGACCCTGGATGAGCCGCAACGCCCCATGCGCGCTGAGCTCGATCACGTCGCTTATATACCGAAATGTGTTGCTGATCAATGGTTTCATCAACGGTACCCGAAATTCGTTGTTGATCAGAGCGTCAACCTTGCCTTAGACCGCCAGGGATAGAGTCCACGAGGTTTTTACCTGATCGCCATCAGTAATGTCAGTGCATACCGCTACCGCCCGGCCACCGATTTCGGTGACTTGCTTAATGATCTCATCCAGCCGTTCGGTGTCACGGCCCGCCAGCACCAGATCGGCGCTGACGTACGCACATCGACGAGCCAGCGTGGTGTCAAGGCCAGGGCAAACGCCGCTGATGACTACTACCTTTCGCTTGAGCATCCCTGACAACATAACCCTAGTATTCTGAGAGAAGTTTGCTTTTCGCAGTATCATTAATGCTTAGTACTTATCGTCGAAAATCTTGTTGTACGCAAAACACGGCGGCCGGGCCAATATGGTGTCGAAGTCGATCAGTTCGACAGCGAATCCGTCGGCGTCGGTCGGCTGACGCGACATCCACTGCCAACGAAACTGCAAAAAACCACGCCGATGACCGAGCTTTTCGACCTAAGCGGTTATTCCTGGATTCTGATCGGCGACGACGATGCGGACTTTGTCGTCCGGGTCCACTTGATCCCGGCTGGCATTCAGCAAGGTCTGGTGGTTGATGTAGTTCAGCGAGATGTACACTATACTTCCCCGCCGCAAGCCGAGGTAGGGAGTATGGCCGGCACTATGACCACCAACGCTTGATCGTGCCGCAAGTCGAAACACCCGGCCGATAAGTACTGGGTAATCCGTCATCCGGAGTCAACCGGAGCGACACCATGGTTTTGACCGGGGATGTTGACGATAGAGCCATTGCGGAAGCTGAAGCCGCATCGTTAATCCGGCCCACAAGTTGAGATATCGCTGTAATACAATGCTGCCGCACACTTCGCCGATCATCAGTCCGCTCAGGCGTAGCCGTCATTCGAAGCGATCGTCCTCAGCGATCTCGAGCTCACGATCGTCAAACACCAGCTGACTGTCGGGCACGACAGCAACAATGCACTTGCCACTGAGAACCTGGAAACTCAAGGGTGAAGACAATGCTGCTATCCGGCGTGGAAATCACGCGCACATCCTCGAGGTAGGCTTGCAAAACGTCAATCTCGCAACGGCCTGTCGGCCATCCTCGCTTGTTGCCGATGCCCAGAGGCCATCACCACAAGCCACCCAGTTACAAATGAACAAAACCGCTATTTTAACTCATCCCTTGGTGCTACCCACGGTGCGTTACGACCTGGCCACTGCCCTGCTCATGCTTTATTTCCAAAGCGATGTCAATGAGTTGGTCTTCCTGCCCACCAATGAGTTTGCGCCGACCCGCGCGATATAGCAATGCAGAAGTGGGTATGTCGTAGCGTTCGCCCTGACGGATGGCGTGTTTGAGAAAACTGGAATAGACCCCGGAATAGCCCATGATCAACGCGTTCCGGTCAAGCAGGCATTCGGCCGGCATGGCTGGCCGCACGACGTCTTCGGCGGCATCGACGATATCGAAGAAGTCGATACCGGTCTTGACCCCGATTTTATCGAATACCGCGACCAGGGCCTCGACCGGTGCGTTGCCTGCACCTGCCCCAAAGCGACGTACACTTCCGTCGATCTGCTTGGCACCTGCACGCACCGCCGCCACCGAGTTGGCAACTCCTAGTCCGAGGTTCTCGTGCCCGTGGAAACCACCTTGGGCGTCTTCACCGATTTCGTCAACCAGAGCTGATACCCGATCAACTACACCGTCGAGTACCAGGGCACCAGCGGAATCAACAACATATACGCACTGGCAACCAGCATCGACCATAATACGGGCCTGAGCAGCCAGTTTCTCCGGAGAAATGGTGTGAGCCATCATCAAAAAACCGACAGTTTCCAGGCCCAATTTGCGGGCCAAACCGAAGTGCTGGATTGACACGTCGGCCTCGGTGCAATGGGTGGCGATTCGGCAGATAGATCCACCATTGTCTTGTGCTTCTTTGATATCTTCCTTGGTTCCTACACCGGGGAGCATCAAAAACGCGATTTTGGCGTCTTTGGCGGTCTGCGCTGCAAGTTTGATCAATTCCTGTTCGGGAGTTTTGGAAAATCCGTAGTTAAACGAAGACCCACCCAATCCGTCACCATGGGTAACTTCGATCACCGGCACGCCAGCGGTATCGAGGGCGGCAACGATCGCTCGCACTTCACCCTTGGTGAACTGGTGCAGTTTATGGTGTGACCCGTCACGTAACGAAGTGTCGGTGATCCGGACATCCCACATGCCAGTCATGGCAGCCCTCCTGAGACGGAAAGCGTTTCTTTGGCGATTTCCTCGCCGACCTTGGTGGCCGCCGCTGTCATGATGTCAAGGTTACCGGCGTATGGGGGTAGATAATCCCCGGCGCCCTCGACCTCGATGAACGTGGTTACCACAGCCTGACCGCCGGAGTTGATGGACGGCTCGTCAAATTGCGGCTCGTTGAACAATCGGTATCCCGGTACGTACGTCTGCACCTCGGCCACCACGTCACGGATTGAAGCGACAATCGCATCGCGACTGGCACCTTGCGGTATCGCGCAAAAAATGGTGTCGCGCATGATCATTGGTGGCTCAGCAGGGTTCAAGATGATAATCGCCTTGCCTCGCGCGGCCCCACCGATGGCTTCGACACCCTTGCTGGTGGTCTTGGTGAACTCGTCGATGTTGGCCCGAGTGCCCGGCCCCGCAGAAAGAGAGGCAACTGAAGCCACTATCTCGGCATAAGTCACTGGCACAACACGCGATACCGCATACACGATGGGAATAGTTGCCTGCCCCCCGCAGGTGATCATGTTCACGTTCAGCGCATCCAGATGCGCGTGCAGGTTCGCCGGCGGGATGACCGCCGGACCCACCGCAGCCGGCGTCAAGTCAATCGCCCGTATCCCTGCAGCCGCATATTTTGGCGCCGCAACTTTGTGCACGTAGGCACTAGTTGCCTCGAACACCAAGTCGGGTTTGTCGGGCTGCGCCAGTAGCCAGTCGACGCCTTCATGGGCCGTCTCCAAGCCTAATTTGGCCGCGCGCACCAACCCTTCGCTATCCGGATCGATCCCCACCATCCAGCGCGGTTCTAACCATTCTGATCGCAGCAACTTATAAAGCAAGTCGGTACCGATATTTCCCGATCCGATAATCGCCACACTTGCCTTCGCCGGCATGCTGTTCCTTTTGCTGCTCTCGATATTGAAAATTATTCGAACGACAACCTAACAGAACCCAGCCCACTGAAATCGGCGACAAATTCATCCCCGACGCGCACGTCGATCGCGCGCGTGCACGATCCAGGCAACACAATGTCACCTTTGCGTAACCGAACCCCGAAACTGTCGACCTTGCGAGCTAGCCAAGCCACTGCAGTAACCGGGTTTCCCAGCACCGCATCGCTGCGACCTTCGGCGACCACCTCACCGTTACGCCTCAGCACTGCATCGATCGTTTTGACATCGACATCGGCCGGCGATATTTGGGCAGTCCCCAACACGAAACCCGCCGACGAAGCGTTGTCGGCGATGGTGTCGCACAGCGCGATCTTCCAGTCGATAATCCGGGTATCAATCAACTCGATGGTTGGGACCAGGGCGTCGGTGGCCGCCAGCACGTCGTCCTCGGTGCAGTCCGCCCCCGAAAGGTCGGCAGCCAAGATGAAACCTACTTCGACTTCTACCCGCGGGTACAGATATCCAGCTGCCTTGACAGGGATATCTTCGAATACTTGCATCTCGTCGAGCAGATGACCATAATCTGGTTCGTCGACCCCCATCATCTGCTGCATCACCAACGACGACAACCCCACCTTGTGGCCCAGCACCCGAGCCCCTTCTGCGACCCGATGACGGACATTGATTAATTGGATCTCGTAGGCGTCGATGACGTCAATGTCCGGGTGCGCGGCCGTCAGCGGAGCGATCGGATCGCCGCTGCGCTCAGCTTGAGCCAAATCGGCAGCCAGCTCATCACGGATCGCAACACTGAGCACTAAACCGAACTCCCCTCGTCTGTTTGACCAGGCCAGTGGTAAGTTTACTTAGTAATTCTATACTATGTTCTACATGACAGCACGGGATGTCGACGTCGTCGTGACCGGAAGCGGGGCCGCCGGCATGGTAGCTGCACTCGCTGCTGCACACCGGGGCCTTTCGACCGTGGTCATCGAAAAGGCTCCGCACTACGGCGGCTCAACAGCGCGCTCGGGCGGCGGTGTCTGGATTCCCAACAACGAGGTCCTTGAACGCGCCGGCGTGCGAGACACCGCTGAGGCGGCCCGCACCTATCTGCACGGCATTATCGGCGACATGTTGACCAGCGGGGTCGAGCCACAGCGCATCGACACCTACCTCGAGCGCGGACCCGAAATGCTTTCGTTCGTACTGGAACACACACCACTGAAGATGTGCTGGGTGCCGAACTACTCCGATTACTACCCCGAAACACCGGGTGGGCGCCCCGGCGGCCGTTCGATCGAGCCCAAGCCTTTCAACGCCCGCAAGCTCGGTGTTGATGAGGACAGACTCGAACCTGCTTATGGCAACGTTCCTCGCAATGTGGTTGTTATGCAACAGGACTACGTGCTGCTGAACCAGTTGAAGCGACATCCGCGCGGTGTGCTGCGAAGCCTGAAAGTCACTGCCCGGACGGTATGGGCAAAGGCAACTGGCAAAAATCTCGTCGGTATGGGCCGAGCTTTAATCGGACCGTTGCGAATCGGACTACAGCAGGCCGGTGTTCCCGTCGAACTGAACACCGCACTCACCGATCTCCACGTCGAGAACGACGTGGTACGCGGAGTCTATGTCCATTATACCGCACACAGTGGCGACCATTATACCGCATACAGTGGCGACGCGGAATCAGTTGAGCCACAGTTGATCCGGGCCCGACATGGGGTAATCCTTGCCTGCGGTGGTTTCGAACACAATGAACAGATGCGGGTAAAATACCAGCGCGCGCCAATCAGCACAGAGTGGACGGTCGGCGCTGTAGCCAATACCGGCGATGGCATCGTCGCCGGAGAACAGCTTGGCGCCGCATTGGATCTGATGGAAGATGCCTGGTGGGGTCCAACGATTCCGCTGGTAGACACACCGTGGTTTGCATTGTCAGAGCGAAACTCGCCCGGATCGATCGTCGTCAACATGTCGGGGAAGCGGTTCATGAACGAATCGATGCCGTACGTCGAAGCCTGTCACCATATGTATGGCGGAAAACACGGTCAGGGGCCGGGTCCGGGTGAAAACATTCCAGCGTGGTTAGTATTTGACCAACAGTACCGAAATCGTTATATTTTCGCCGGACTTCGTCCTGGACAACGTATTCCAAGAAAATGGCTGGATTCCAGGGTGATCGTCCAGGCCGATACACTCGAACAGCTAGCCTGCGAAACTGGCCTTCCCGTCGATGAATTCACCTCCACTGTAGAACGTTTCAACGGCTTTGCAAAGGTAGGCGTAGATAAAGACTACCACCGCGGGGAAAGCACATACGACAGGTACTACGGCGACCCAACCAACAAGCCGAATCCAAACCTCGGTGAGATTAACCATCCGCCCTACTACGCTGCCAAAATGGTACCCGGCGACCTAGGCACCAAAGGCGGCATCCGCACCGATCTCAACGGACGTGCATTACGCGACGACGGAAGCGTCATCGAAGGACTTTACGCCGCAGGCAACGTCAGTGCTCCAGTAATGGGACACACCTACCCCGGTCCCGGCGGGACTATTGGACCGGCCATGACATTTGGCTACCTGGCTGCTCTGCACATTGCCGATCAAGCTGGTAAATAGGAACCATGCCGATAGATGTAGAAATTGCGCTCAGCGCCGAGTTAGATCCGATCAAATTCTCTTGGACCAGTAGCGATGTACAACTCTACCAGCTAAGCCTGGGTGCGGGTACTGACCCAATGGACCCGCGCGAACTGCGCTACCTGTTAGATGACACACCTCAGGTTCTGCCGACATTCGCCACCGTTGCCGCTACCTTCCACACCACCAAGCCACCCACCGTGCAGTTTCCTGGCATCGACATAGAGCTGAACCAAATACTGCACGCCAGTGAATGGGTCGAAGTGCCCACGCCACTGCCACCGTCAGGCTCTGCCATCGGTGTCACCCGATTCACGGATATCTGGGACAAGGGCAAGGCCGCGGTGATCTGGAGCGAAACCCAGGTACGCGATGTGGATGGCACCTTGCTGTGGATGCAGAAACGGTCCATCTATGTACGCGGCGAAGGTGGGTTCGGTGGCTATCGCGGGCCGTCCAGGTCAGACACGATACCTGCGCGTGAGCCCGATCTCGAAGTCTCGATGCCTCTTCTGCCTCAGCAGGCACTGCTCTACCGGCTGTGTGGCGACCGTAATCCGCTGCACTCTGATCCAGAATTCGCCACTGCCGCAGGCTTTCCGCAACCCATTCTGCACGGCCTGTGCACTTACGGCATGGCGTGCAAGGTGATCACCGACGCCCTGCTGGACGGAGATGCTTCGGCTGTGGCCGCTTATGGCGCATGTTTCGCCGGTGTCGCGTTCCCTGGGGAAGCATTGCAGGTCAATATCTGGAAGAACGACGGCCGTTTCGTGGCCACTGTTGTCGCACCGTCACGGGGCAACGCAACTGTACTGAGCGACGTCGCGCTGGTCCTTGCCTAGCCGGCTCGACCGGCGCCTTCCGACGAACGTGCGTCTAGCTTCACGCTTGGCGGGAATGGGCTGCGTGGACATGGGCAATGATCTCGGCGGACCGATCCTCCGCCACCACCCGGATCACAACCTGGCCCTTGTGCTGTAGCTTCCCCTAGACGACGTATATCCCGATTGCGTTGAGCGCGAACATTCCAATGCTGCTCTCCGTCGTACTCGACTACAACTTTCACGTCTTCCCAGCCCATGTCCAGATATACGATCACACTGCCAAATTCGTCGAGCACCGGAACCTACTTCTGTGACCGTAGCAAGCTCACCTGGATCAAAACCAACGCACAACCAGGACTCTTTCGGTGACTGCGCACCTGTGTCATGCTTGGCGTGCTGCCACGATGCCTAACATATCTGCAGCCCAGCAACTCGACATCGGAGATCTTGACGTCACATTACTCGCGCGAACGTGTCGACAGCCACCACAACAGTCGTTGTCGGTTACCAACAACCGAGGTCGAGCGCGGTCCTTGCCGGTGAGGCCACTACGCCCTCAGCTATCATAATGGTTTTATTCTCCTCGACGAATTCTCCATGCGCCTGTACCCCAGCACGCGATGGTGATTGTCGTGAATCAGCGCCACCACTCTTCTTGTAGTCTACCCATTTGTTGCCATACGGCATTGTCGCCAAAAACCGGCTACTACTTCTCGACGCCCAACCCAAAACTACCTTAGCTTTTGACCGTAACTCCCGAATTCGGATTGACGTAGACATCCCGAGACAGCCACATGTAAACGAGTGCACGGTTAACTCTTGGCCACAGTACCGCAAGCAACAGCCCTCACTACCGATGAATGACTCATCCATGACTGCAGTGTCACATGATGCAAGAAGAACGGCACTTCACTCCGCGAACATGAAGCTGGCCGCACGTTCGGCGCAGAACCTAACCTAAGATGAGGCCCGACGTAGGCACCCCGGTGCCCGCGGTGACGAGTACATGTTCGACGTCAGGCACCGGGTTCACCGAGGTGCCACGCAACTGTCGGACCCCCTCGGCGATGCCATTCATGCCATGGATGTAGGCTTCGCCAAGCTGACCACCATGGGTATTGATGGGTAGCCGACCACCCACCTCGATCGCACCGTCGGCGATGAAGTCTTTGGCATCACCGCGACTACAGAAGCCCAATTCCTCCAACTGCATCAGGGTGAACGGGGTGAAGTGGTCGTAGAGCACAGCAGTCTGAATGTCGTTCGGTGTTAACCCGGATTGCTGCCATAATTGCTGTCCGACGAGACCCATTTCGGGCAAGCCAAGTTCAGGACGATAGTAGCTGGTCATTGTGTACTGATTGGGGCTGGCCCCTTGCGACGCTGCCTCGATAATCGCCGGGCGCTGCTTGAGGTCTCGCGCTCGCACCAACGACGTCACGACGATCGCGACTGCACCGTCGGTCTCTTGGCAGCAATCCAGTAACCGCAGCGGATCGACAATCCATCGCGAGTTCTGGTGGTCTTCAATGGTTATCGGCTTTTCATAGAAATATGCCTTCGGGTTCTTGGCGGCATGCTTGCGGTCAGTCACCGAGACAGCACCGAAGTCCCGGCTGGTCGCTCCGGACAGGTACATGTAACGCTGAGCAATCATCGCGACCTGAGCAGCTGGCGTCGAAAGACCATGAGGATACGAGAAAGAATTATCGACCACCGTTGAATCATCTTGGTTATCAGTGTTTCCCGCTAGTCCGGTTTGCACCTGGCCGAATCGCATGCCGGAACGCTCATTAAATGCCCGGTAGGCAACCACGACCTCGGCGACCCCAGTGGCGACGGCCATCGCTGCGTGCTGAATAGTAGCGCATGCAGCACCGCCGCCATAGTCGATCTTAGAGAAAAACTGCAGCTCTCCGATGCCAACTGATCGCGCAACGGCAATTTCAGTGTTAGTGTCCATCGTGAACGTAGTCAGCCCGTCAACATCGGCCGCACTCAGACCGGCATCGTCGAGTGCATCACGCACCGCCTCAGCAGCCAGTCGCAGCTCGCTTCTGCCAGATTTCTTTGAAAAATCGGTGGCGCCAATACCGACGATGGCTGCTCGTCCAGTGAGCAAATCTGAAGCCATTAGGAATCCTGAATCGTCAGCTTGATGGTCGCGATAATGTGATCACCAAGACTGTTACTACCCAATACCTTTACTGTAATCAACCCGTCGCTGACCGCAATCACCTCACCGGAAAAAATCACCGTGTCGTAGGCGTACCAAGGCGTCCCTAACCGCAGCCCAATAGACTTGATCAGCGCCGACGGACCAGCCCAGTCAGTGACATAACGTTGCACCAGCCCGGTGTCGGTGAGGATATTTACGAATATGTCCTTGGATCCCTTAGCCTGAGCCTTGTCACGATCGTGATGCACATCCTGAAAGTCCCGGGTAGCCAACGCGGTTGATATTATGAACGTGGGGTCACCGTAGATCTTCAGCTCAGGCAACGTGGTGCCAACTTTAACAGGGCTCAGGCTCATGAGTCGGGCTCCCAAAAGTAGAGTGTCCACTCCGGACCACTATCACTGACGGGGAAATCGATATAGGCCGCGCGAACTCGCATTCCGATCTCCACCACAGCAGGATCGACGTTACGAAGCTCGCCCAGCATACGCACACCCTCGTCTAGTTCCACCAAGACGATAACGAAAGGCAGTGTGCGGCCTGGCACCTTAGGTGCATGGTGTACAACAAAGCTGAACACCGTGCCCTTTCCGCTGACCACCACATAGTCGATCGGTGCAGCCTTGTCTTGCCAGATCGCCGGCACCGGAGGGTGCTGCAGGCCGCCATCCGCAAGCCGCTGCACTCGCAACTCATGCACCTTAACGCCTTCCCAAAAGAAAGCAGTGTCGCGCGACACCGACGGTCGCATCATGGTGCCGACATCTAGGTCAGTGGGTACTGTATCCCGCGACGCATAACCGTTACATGGCTTAAATTTAAGTATGCGCCAATCCATCTCGGCCACATCTTCATCACCGACTTGCCAGACGATGTGCTGATTGATGAACCAACCTTCGCCTAGTGAAGTTTGTTTGGGACCAACGACATCGCCGAGCTCGCTGCTGACGCTAATGTGCTCACCAGACCGCAGATAGCGATGATATTTTTGCTCGCAATTGGTAGCAACCACGCCGATGTAGCCGACATCGTCAAACAGCTTGATCATGGATACCAAAGGATCATCCTTCGGACGAACTCCACCCAAGCCAACCATCGTCCACACCTGAATCATAGCTGGGGGAGCAACAATTCCTGGATGACCAGCGGCACGGGCCGCAGCATCATCCACGTAAATGAGGTTGCGATCGCCGATTGCCTCAACCCAGTTGTTGATCATCGGGCGATTCACCGGATCACGGGCTAACCGCGACTTACTGTTTCCCACAGCCTTGATCTGCGTGACAGCTTCTCGAATTTCGGCGACCCCGCTCATCTCGGTACCCTCGGTACCTTAAGACCAGAGGCAGTAATCATCTCACGCATAACTTCGTTCACGCCTCCACCAAATGTGATCACCAAATTACGCTTAGTTTGCGAATCTAGCCAGCCCAGCAACTCGGCGGTGTTGAGCTCAGCAGGGTTACCGTACTTGCCAACAACTTCCTCGGCCAGCCTTCCGACATACTGAACACGCTCTGTACCAAATACTTTCGTCACTGCAACATCGGCTACGTTGATGTCATCACCAGCTGCTGCTACCTGCCAATTAAGCAGTTCATTGATCCGCCAGATCGAATAAATCTCGCCAAGTACACGCCTGACATCGTCGTGATCGATCGGAGTGACACCGTCACCACCTGGCTTAGACGCCCATGCGCTTACCCGATCGTAAATCCCAGCCAAGCGGCCCGCAGGACCGAGCATCATCCTCTCGTTGTTGAGCTGGGTGGTGATCAGGCGCCATCCGCCATTTTCTTCACCGACCAGCATATCGACCGGTACTCGCACGTCTTTGTAGTACGTAGCATTAGTGTGGTGAGCACCGTCGGACAGAATGATCGGCGTCCAAGAGTAACCTGGGTCTTTAGTGTCCACGATTAGGATAGAAATTCCTTTGTGTTTAACGGCTTTCGGATCAGTGCGGCAAGCTAGCCAGATATAGTCAGCATTATGCGCACCCGTTGTGAAGATCTTCTGACCGTTGACAATATAGTGATCACCATCGCGAAACGCGTTGGTACGCAACGACGCTAAGTCGGTTCCAGCCTCTGGCTCAGTGTAACCAATCGCGAAATGTACCTCCCCCGCCAAAATCGCTGGTAGGAATTTCTCCTTCTGCATATCACTGCCATACACCTGTAAAGTAGGTCCGATTGTCTGTAGCGTCACGGCAGGCAATGGTACGTCGGCTCGATGGGCCTCATTAACGAAGATCTGCTGCTCGATCGGACCGAATCCAAGTCCGCCGAATTCCTTCGGCCACCCGACACCGAGCTTGCTGTCCTGCCCCATCCGCCGAATCACGGCGCGGTATGCGGTTCCATGCCGATCTTTCTCCATCTCCTTGATCTCATCGGGCGTAATCAGATTCGAAAAGTATCGTCGTAGCTCGGCTTGCAGCTGTTGCTGTTCGACAGTCAGTTCAATGAACATTGCGCTCCCGCCGAATTATCTGGGTGGCGACCCGCCGCAACCGATTTTGCCATGCTTGCGATCGACACCAAGTCGAGACGGTGAGAGGGTCCGCCTAGCAGTCGGGTCAGATCTTTGATCGTCGAATAGTAGCGGTGCATCGGATATGCAATGTCCATCCCTATGCCCCCGTGTAGGTGATGGCAAATCTGCATCGCCGATGGTGCCTGTGACGCTATCCAGTACCCGAGAACATCCAGATCACGATCCGTTTGAGGGTCGGTTTCACCGCCTTCAGCCAGGTGCCAAATGACCGACTTTGTCACCAAATCTATAGTGCACGAAACGATATAGACCTCGGCGAGTTGCGCCGCAACGGTTTGGAAGGTCGACAACGGTTTACCGAATTGTCGCCGGTTGGCCACGTAGTTAGCGGTGAGCCGCAGCGCCCCTGCGACCAGCCCGTTAGCGCAAGCACCCATCATTGCTAGCGCCAGCTGGTTGACCCGGTGCGCTACTGCACCCACCAGAATGTCCGAATCAGCGATCTCAACCTCGGTAAATTCGACGGTGTACTCGTCCGAACGACTCGAGGTCGGTGTCTTGGTCAGCTGTACACCATCGGCGCCCGGTGCTACCAACACAACCGCGCAATCGGTTGTCACCAGCATCCAATTCGCTTGTTCGGCATACATAACACCGACTTTGATGCCCGATAACCGCCCATTCACGAAGCTGGTAACAGGCCGATCCGGCAACGCCGAACCAGGCTCATTGAGTGCTGCTGTCAACAGTCCCCCCGTGGTGACTCCGGCCAAGTGCCGGTCCTGTTGCTCCGTCGAAGCCAGGACGAGGAGCGGCACCACACCAAGTCCCAACGTCGCCAGCGCCGGTGTGACAGCGCCGTAGCGGCCCACTTCAGTCAGTACCGTCCCGACCTCAGGTATGCCCACACCGTCACCGCCAAGACGTTCCGGGATAGGCAAAGCCGTTATGCCTCCCTGCACTAGCGTGATCCAGACCGGATCCAATTTGCCCGGCTGCTGCTCGGGCCAAGACACGGCCCCCATCGTCGCCGGATCCAAATGCCGGTCCAGCACTGCCGTAACCACGTCGGCGACAGCCTGCTGCGTCGCGGTGAGCTCGAAGTCCATCTAGTCTTTAAACCCATCAACGAACCACCGGGCACTTCCCGGTGTAATCAACCTGCCAGTGCTTGATACCGTTGAGCCAGCCTGACCGCAGTCGCTCTGGCGTCGAAATCGGCCTCAGGTCGGGCATGTGGTCGGCTATTGCGTTGAAGATCAGGTTGATCGTCATCCGGGCCAAATTAGCGCCGATACAATAATGCGCCCCGGTGCCGCCAAAGCCGACGTGCGGGTTGGGGTTGCGCAGAACGTTGAAGGTGAAGGGGTCTCCGAAGATCTCTTCATCGAAATTGGCCGATCGATAAAACATCACCACCCGCTGACCTTTCTTTATCGGCACATCGGACAACTCGTAATCCTCCAGCGCGGTGCGCTGGAAAGCGGTGATCGGGGTAGCCCAACGGACGATCTCATCGGCGGCAGTCTCCGGACGCTCCCTTTTATACAGCTCCCACTGGTCTGGATGATCAGCGAACGCCATCATGCCTTGCGTAATCGAGTTCCTGGTGGTCTCGTTGCCGGCGACGGCGAGCATCACCACAAAGAAGCCAAACTCGTCGTCGGAGAGCTTTCCACCGTCGATGTCGGCTTCGATCAACGCGGTCACGATGTCATTGCCGGGATTCTTGGCCTTTACCTCGGCCATTTTCATTGCGTAGGTGATCAACTCCAACGAGGCCATCTTCGGATCTATATCGGCGTACTCGGGGTCTTCGTGGCCAGTCATTTGGTTCGACCACTCGAATAACTTGCCCCGGTCCTCTTGCGGTACACCCAGCAAACCCGCAATGGCCTGGAGCGGCAGCTCGCACGACACCTGCTCGACGAAATCTCCAGAACCCGCGGCGACCGCCGCCTTGGCGATCTTTTGAGCGCGATCGTTGAGTTCATCGTGCAGACGTTCAACTGCTCGCGGCGTGAAACCGCGAGAAATGATCTTGCGTAACCTGGTATGGTGCGGCGCATCCATGTTGAGCATGACGAACCGCTGCACCTCGATATCCTCACGAGCTATCTCGTTGTGGAACCGCGGTACTACCCCGTTCTGCCAGCTAGAAAAAACGTCACTGCGGCGCGACACCTCTTTGACGTCGTCAAGTTTCGTGATCGCCCAGAAACCGCCGTCATGGAAGCCTCCGCCCGTACCGGGAGCCTGTTCGTTCCACCAGATTGGTGCGGACGCACGCAACTCGGCAAACTCTTCGACCGGTATCCGCAAAGCGTATATGTCAGGATCCGTCAGGTCGAACCTGGGTGGAAGATTCGGACGGGGCACGCTACATTCTCCTTACTGACAGTTTCCTTACCGGCTGGCCAGTTGAAGTACGCTAGCTCTCCTAGTGGCGCTGTACTGCCAGTAAAACATGCCTTCAACACAGATATTAAAGATACCGACACGTCCTCGCTTGTCGGAGCAATAAAACGTGCTCTAACCTGCATGTCATGGGTAACCCGGTAATCGTTGAAGCGACTCGCAGCCCGATCGGCAAACGCAATGGCTGGCTGTCCGGGCTGCATTCCACTGAGCTACTTGGAGCAGTACAAAAAGCGCTGGTCAACAAGGTCGGTATCGATGCTGGCGACATCGAGCAAATTGTCGGCGGTTGCGTAACGCAGTTTGGCGAACAGTCAAACAACATCAGCCGAACGGCATGGCTGACCGCGGGATTGCCTGAGCACGTCGGTGCAACCACCGTCGACTGTCAGTGCGGCAGCGGCCAGCAAGCCAACCATCTCATCGCCGGGTTAATCGCTGTTGGTGCTATCGACATCGGTATCGCCTGCGGCATCGAGGCGATGAGCCGAGTGGGCCTGGGGACCAACGCGGGTCCAGACCGCTCGCTCATTCACGCACAGTCGTGGGACATTGACATGCCGAACCAGTTTGAGGCCGCCGAGCGGATCGCCAAGCGTCGCGGCATCACCCGCGAAGAGATCGACGCGTTCGGCTTCGAATCTCAGCTACGCGCTAAGCGAGCTTGGAACGAAGGCCTTTTCGATCGGGAGATCTCGCCGATCGAGGCTCCAGTACTAGACGAGCAGAAGCAGCCCACTATACAACGACACGTGGTGACCCGCGACCAAGGCCTGCGAGACACCACCATGGAGGGCTTAAGCCAGCTCAAACCGGTGCTCGACGGAGGTATCCATACTGCGGGCACATCATCGCAGATCTCCGACGGCGCGGCCGCGGTTTTGTGGATGGATGAGCAGAAAGCCAAGTCCATCGGATTACGACCGCGGGCGCGAATCATTGGTCAAGTGTTGATTGGGGTGGAGACATACTATCATCTGGACGGGCCAGTACAGTCAACCGCCAAGGTGCTAGAGAAGACGGGAATGAAGATCGGTGACATCGACATCGTCGAGATCAACGAGGCGTTCGCATCGGTTGTGCTGTCGTGGGCACAGGTGCACAATCCCGACATGACCAAGGTTAACGTCAACGGCGGAGCAATTGCATTAGGCCACCCGGTAGGCTGCACCGGCAGCAGGCTGGTTACCACCGCGCTGCATGAGCTGGAACGCACCGACCAGAGCACCGCACTAATCACTATGTGCGCGGGTGGAGCCTTGTCCACAGGCACCATCATCGAGCGGATCTAGCACGAACGATGATCGTTTTCGAGGAAAGCCGCATCGCTGCTGCCCAAGCTTACATCGACGCACTCGTCAGCCACAACGGGGAAACCGTCCCGTTCGCAATACAGTGTACTCGAGTCGAGCAAGGCGTCAAGAACGGATTTTCCGGAAATCACTTGCGGCGCAGCCTGAGTCGCGGACCTCAGTACTGGGTCATCGCCGACACAACGCCACCACATTACCAAGTCATCGGCGATGAGATCCACGCAGCATATGACGTATTGACGAAGATGGCATTTTGCGGCAGCAGACTTGCTGCGCGAGTGAACGAAACCTTCCTGATTCCCGCCGAAAGTCCAAGTGGGAAAGCCGAAATCCACCACATCAAGGCTCGCTTCAAACCATTCATTTATCGCTAAGAATACCCGTGATGGAAAAGCTGCAAAAGTTAATTCACGTTGAGTCGACACCGTGATCGAGTGAGCGTCCCGGGTAAACACCTGGATCTATCACCACAGCAATCGAAAGTTCGGCGACCCGATTCAAAAGGCACCGGTAGCATTGTTGACCACGACCGAGGGAACCGGGGGTCCCAATAGCCTGGCTGACGGAAAACTTACTTAGCCCAGGGCATGTGACAATGGCTAGATTACCCAACATCAACCGTACCGAGGTGTGATTATAGATCGGATGTAGCTACACCGACAACATCACATACAGTTGGTTAGTCGTTTGGTCAACGAAAACTGCTGCTGCCCAGTTTGCCCACTGGCTTAGTAGACTAAGAATCCAGTGGCCGACAACGAACATTAGCGCAAGCACCATGCCGAGTGCGGCTGACAGCCTGTAAGGCAGTAGCAGATCGTCGAACATCCGAGTGTATCGCCACACGGTGGCATGTTCGAGTCAACGAAGCAGAAAACGCCAGCTGTTAATCTGAATCTTGGTAGTCAAGCGAAGAACCAATCGTTCACTCCCCCTGTTGAAGCTCGCATCTACCGTGTCGGTCGTCCTATCGTATAGGCCTGCCCCCGACTCGACGTCAAGGGCCGACTTTCCACACGACTATCGACTGATCTAACCACTTCCAGGCCTCTGATAGGCTTTTTGCTGCCGTCTCGCCGACCGCACGGTCGGCGAGATCCCAACCATCATAGGAAAACCAATTAAGTGTAGCGGGTTCAAGGGCGTTGCTATTTTCGCGCTCTTCCGTAGCGGCGAGAGCGTGAACGAGGCTACTTACAACCGCGGACCGGCCCCGTAAACTGGAACCGGCGTCCGTGATTTGGCCAACAGGTCGGTGACAACGGACCCTAGTTCGGCGGGATCCCACCTCGCGCCCTTATCAACTTGAGGGCCATGCGCCCAGCCCTCGGCAACACGGATGATGCCACCCTCGACTTCGAACACCCTCCCGGTCACGCCACGGGATGCGGTGCTACCCAGCCATACCACCAGAGGCGACACATTCTCAGGCGCCATCGCATCGAATCCTTCGGCCGATTTTGCCATCATCTTGGCGAAGACAGTCTCGGTCATGCGGGTTCGGGCCGACGGTGCGATGGCGTTGACGGTTACCCCATACCGACCCAGTTCTGCGGCGCCAACCAGCGTCATCACCGCAATTCCAGCCTTAGCGGCACTGTAGTTCCCCTGTCCAACGCTGCCCTGTAAGCCGGCACCGGAGCTGGTATTGATAATCCGTGCATCAACGATTTTGCCCTCTTTGGACAGTGCCCGCCAGTACGAGCCAGCGTGCCGCATCGTGGCGAAATGGCCCTTGAGGTGCACTGCGATGACGGCATCGAATTCCTCCTCACTGGTGTTGGTTATCATCCTGTCTCGCACGATACCGGCATTGTTGACCAGAACATCCAGGCCACCAAAAGTAGCTACAGCCGTCTGAATCATCCGGGCCGCTTGGCCCCAATCAGCGATGTTGGATCTGTCGGCGACGGCTGTCCCACCTGCTGCCATGATTTCGTCTACCACACTCTGCGCGGTGCTGCCACCGCTGGTGGGCGATCCATCCAGGCCAACCCCAATGTCGTTGACCACCACCATCGCACCTTCTGACGCGAAAGCCAGCGCATGTGCGCGACCGATACCACCACCCGCTCCGGTGACAATGACTACACGACCGTCGACCACGCCCATACCCATTGCTCCTTACGTGTTACTGAATTACTTGTTGGCACTGGAAGCGACAAGATACGGTGGCGACTCACCACCTCCGTGTACCTCCAGCGTGGCGCCGCTGATATATGAAGCCACATCAGACGTCAAAAACGCTGCAGCCCAGCCTATATCGCTCGGTTTAGCCAGTCTCCCTAGTGGCACGGTGGCAGCAATCCGGGAAATCGACTCAGTATCACCGTAGAAAAGTTCCGACTGTTCGGTTTCCACCATGCCGACCACTAGCGCATTAACCCTAACCTTGGGAGCCCATTCAACCGCCATTGTGAGAGTGAGATTTTCGAAACCCGCCTTGGCGGCCCCGTAAGCAGCCGTACCCGGGGTAGGACGACGACCGCTGACACTGCAAATATTAACAATCGACCCACCGCTAGGTTGCGCTTGCATCAATACATTTGCATGTTGCGAAACTAACAGTGGTGCAAGCATATTGAGTTCTACAATCTTACGGTGAAAAGTGTGCGTGGCCTCAGCTACTAAGGCATACGGGGATCCTCCGGCATTGTTAATCAACACGTCGAGGCGTCCGTATCGTTCAGCGATTGCACTGATAAGCCGAGCCACCGAGTCCTCGTCGCGGATGTCGCAGACATGGAACTCATGCGGCAAACCTTCGACGGCTCGTCGTGCACAGGTGATCACGGTCGCGCCCTGCTCGGCAAAAACCGAACTGATACCCGCACCCACACCCCGGACGCCACCGGTGACCAAAACTACCCGCCCAGCAAGTCCCAAATTGATAGCGTTGGCTCCTTTGGCACGAGTCACTGTGCTAGCCTACCAAGCAAGTGCTTGCTTAATATAGTTAGCCCGTAACTCCCCAGGGAGGTGGCACCTTGCCCATAACATCCAGCACCACTGAGCTGGGCATTGCCACAGTCACCGTCAATTACCCACCTGTTAACGCGATCCCATCACACGGCTGGTTCGAACTTGCCGACGCGGTTACGACTGTCGGTGACAGACCCGATACCCGCGCAGTGATCCTGCGGGCCGAAGGGCGCGGGTTTAACGCCGGTGCGGACATCAAGGAAATGCAGCAAACTACAGGCTTCACAGCACTGATCGACGCCAATCGCGGCTGCTTCGCCGCATTCCGCGCGGTGTACGAGTGCGCGGTGCCGGTGATCGCTGCGGTGAATGGATTCTGCTTCGGCGGCGGGATTGGTCTGGTCGGCAACTCCGATGTCATCGTGGCAGCCGACGACGCTACCTTCGGGCTGCCGGAGGTGGAACGCGGCGCACTCGGGGCGGCCACCCATCTGTCGCGACTAGTCCCCCAGCACATGATGCGACGACTGTTCTTCACTGCAGCCACCGTAGACGCCGCCACTTTGCACCATCTCGGCTCGGTGCACGAGGTAGTCCCCCGAGATCAACTCGATGAGGCCGCACTACGAGTAGCTCGCAACATCGCTGACAAGGACACTCGGGTCATTCGTGCTGCCAAAGAAGCGCTGAATCTTATTGACGTACAACGCGTTAACTCGAGTTACCGTATGGAGCAAAGCTTTACCTTCGAACTCAACCTCGCTGGTGTGTCCGATGAGTACCGCAATGCTTTTGTTAAGAAATCGTGAGCGACAAGCGAACTACCATCGACAATGCCGTCGCGCAACTGCGCAACGGCATGGTTATCGGTATCGGTGGCTGGGGTTCACGACGCAAGCCGATGGCATTCATACGCGCCATACTGCGCACCGACCTAACGGACTTAACGGTAGTCACCTACGGTGGCCCTGACCTAGGACTGCTGTGCTCTGCCGGCAAAGTAAGGCGCGTCTACTACGGGTTCGTCTCTCTGGATTCACCGCCATACTACGACCCATGGTTCGCCAAGGCGCGCACTAGCGGAACAATTGAAGCCCGAGAAATGGACGAGGGCATGCTACGCTGCGGGCTGCAGGCGGCAGCCCAGCGGCTGCCGTTCCTGCCGATCCGCGCTGGACTTGGTAGCTCGGTACCAGACTTTTGGGAGGGTGAGCTGGCTACCGTTCGCTCGCCGTACCCGGTGCCCGGTGACGGATACGAGACGCTGATTGCTATGCCGGCATTGTACCTTGACGCCGCCTTTGTCCACCTCAATCTTGGTGACAGCCAAGGCAATGCCGCATACACTGGCATCGACCCGTACTTCGACGATCTCTTCCTGATGGCTGCGAAAAAGCGCTTCCTATCGGTGGAGCGTATAGTACCCACCCAGAAGCTGATCGAGGCGGTACCGCCGCAAGCGCTACTAGTAAACCGGATGATGGTCGACACCGTCGTGGAAGCACCTGGTGGCGCTCATTTCACCACCGCCGCACCAGACTATGATCGCGACGAAAAATTCCAGCGGCACTACGCTGAGGCGGCAGCGACGGAAAAGGGCTGGCAGCGGTTCAGACACACCTACCTATCGGGTAGCGAAGACGAATACCACTTAGCCGTAGGAACTTTCAATCAAGAGACCTATCGTGCGTGAGATAGTGAGCAGTCGAGCAGAAATATGTGCGGTCGCCTGCGCCGAATTGTTCCGTGATGCGGGCGAAATTATGGTTAGCCCGATGACGAACATGGCTTCCATTGGAGCCCGGCTAGCGCGTCTTACTTTCTCTCCCGACATTCTACTCACCGATGGTGAGGCACAGCTGCTGGCTGATACCCCGGCGCTAGGAACAGCCGAAGGACCAATTAAGGTTGAAGGCTGGATGCCGTTTGACCGGGTCTTCGAGACATTGGCCTGGGGCCGACGCCATGTCGTCATGGGCGCCAATCAGATTGACCGCTTCGGCAACCAGAATCTCTCGGCGTTAGGGCCGCTGCAACACCCCACACGGCAGATGTTTGGCGTTCGTGGTGCACCCGGCAACGCGATCAACCACACGACCAGCTACTGGGTCGGCAATCACTCGAAGCGGGTGTTCTGCGAAGCCGTCGACATTGTCTGCGGCATCGGCCATAATAAGTTGGACACCAACAATCCCGCGTTCCGGTTCGCCCACCCGTATCGGGTGGTGTCCAATCTCGGCGTGTTCGATTTCAGCGGTCCCGACCACACGATGCGGGCCTTGGCTCTGCACCCTGGGGTGTCGCGCTACGAAGTCCGCGAGGCCACCTCGTTCGAGGTTTCTGGTCTCGACGCGGCCGACGAAACCAGGTCGCCGACCGAAGAAGAACTACGCCTGATCCGCGAGGTTATCGACCCTAAATCGTTGCGGGACAGAGAGTTACGGTCATGAAGTTACGAACGCCACTAACCGAACTGGTGGGCATCGAGCATCCGGTGGTGCAGACCGGGATGGGCTGGGTGTCCGGCGCCCGGCTGGTGTCGGCCACGGCCAACGCGGGTGGACTCGGCATCCTCGCATCCGCCACCATGACCCTAGACGAACTGGAAACCGCCATAGGAAAGGTCAAGGCCGCCACCGACAAGCCGTTCGGTGTCAACATCCGCGCTGACGCCGCCGACGCCGCCGACCGCGTAGAGCTGATACTTCACGCGGGTGTGAAAGTGGCGTCGTTCGCACTGACACCCAAAAAGGAATTGATAGCCAGGATGAAAGACACTGGAACGATTGCTATCCCGTCAATCGGTTCGGCTAAACATGCGCGCAAGGTCGCTGACTGGGGCGCCGACGCGGTGATCGTGCAGGGCAGCGAAGGAGGCGGTCACACCGGTCCTGTCGCAACGACACTATTGCTGCCATCCGTACTGGACGCCTTGCAGGGCAGTGGCATCCCGGTAATTGCGGCGGGCGGATTTTTCGACGGACGCGGATTGGCGGCGGCGCTGTCTTACGGGGCAGCCGGCGTAGCGATGGGCACCAGGTTCCTTCTCACCTCGGACTCCACCGTGCCCAATGCGGTCAAACGCCGCTATCTGGATACGCAGCTAGATGGGACGGTAGTCACCACCCGAGTCGATGGCATACCACATCGTGTACTGCACACCAGGCTGGTCAAGAAGTTGGAAAGTGACTCGCGAATACAAGGTTTCAGTGCTGCGTTGCGCAATGCCGCAAAATTCAAGAAGCTATCACAAATGACTTGGCGGTCGATGGTCCGCGATAGCTTGGCAATGCGCCACGGCAAGAAGCTGACCTGGTCTCAGCTGGTGATGGCGGCCAATACCCCGATGTTGTTGAAAGCCGGGTTAGTTGAAGGCAATATTGAGGCTGGGGTATTGGCATCTGGCCAGGTGGCCGGCATCCTCGATGACCTACCGTCATGCGCTGAGCTGATCGAATCGATTGTCCGCGACGCGATCGAGCATTTGCAGACTGCGGGAACCTTAATCGACCGTCGACTGTGAATCCTGAGACACAACAGACCATCCTGTAGTCCGCACTCGGCGGAAAAGAGCTACAACCGCTCAATAATCGTGACGTTGGCGGTACCGCCACCCTCGCACATTGTCTGCAGCCCGTAACGGCCACCGGTACGTTCCAGCTCATGGAGCATGGTGGTGAACAGCTTGGCCCCAGTGGCACCCAGCGGATGGCCGAGGGCGATCGCTCCGCCGTTAGGGTTGACCTTCTCTGGGTCAGCCTTGATCTCCTTAAGCCAGGCCAGCACGACCGGCGCGAATGCCTCGTTGATCTCGACGGTGTCGATGTCCTCGATGGACAGCCTCGTCTTTTCCAGCGCGTAGCGGGTGGCGGGAATGGGTCCGGTGAGCATGAATACCGGGTCGGCCCCACGCGCACTGATGTGGTAAATGCGGGCCCGTGGCGTCAACTTGTGATCTTTGACAGCCTGCTCAGAAGCTAACAATACCGCGCTAGCGCCGTCGGAGATCTGGCTGGCCAACGCAGCAGTCAACCGACCGCCCTCAATAAGGGTCTTCAGTCCTGCCATCTTCTCTAACGTTGTCTCCCGCGGCCCCTCATCGATACAGAAGTCGCCGACTGCGATAACCTCGTCGTCGAAACGCCCTGCCCGGATTGCCGACAAGGCACGCTCGTGACTGTTCAGTGCGTATTGCTCCATCGTTTCGCGAGACAGATTCCACCGCTCGGCGATAAGTTCAGCACTCCGAAACTGGGAAATCTCCTGATCACCATAACGCTGAAGCCAGCCCTCCGATTCGCTGGTCGGAGAGGTGAAGCCGAACTGCCTACCGACCACCATCGCCGATGCGATGGGGATCTGGCTCATGCTTTGCATACCGCCGGCCAAAATAACATCCACCGTACCCGACATAATGGCTTGTGCACCAAATGCAATCGCTTGTTGGCCGGACCCGCATTGTCGATCGACGGTGACACCCGGAACCTCCTCCGGATAACCCGCCGCTAACCACGCCAGCCGGCCAATGTTACCTGCCTGCCCTCCAATAGCATCCACACAGCCCACGATTACGTCGTCAACAGCGGCAGGGTCCACGTCGACACGTTCGAGCAGACCGCAGAATACAGTGGCCCCCAAGTCAATCGGATGTACCTTGGCCAAAGATCCATCACGCTTACCGACCGCGGTACGCACAGCCTCCACGATGTACGCCTCGGGCACATCATACTCCTTCTTCAGATCAATTCGCCATGATTCCACCAAGCACGATGGCGAGATACTGCTGACCTATCTGCTCTGCGGTAAGAGATCCGCCGGGTTGATACCAGCGCACCGACATCCAGGTGGTATCCCGGATGAAACGGTAGACCAGGTCAATATCGAGGTCAGGCCGGAAGTAGCCCTCGTCTATGCCTTCACTAAGCACCTCGACCCACATCTTGCGTTGTTGTCGGTTCTTATCCTCAATATAGGAAAACCGCGGCTGCGATGACAGCCGTTGAGCTTCGTCCTGGTAAATAACAACTTGCGCATGCCGATGCTCGATCGCCTCAAATGACACCATAAACAGACCCGTGAACCGCTGCAGCGGATTGGTCTCGCTGTCCATAATCTCGCGATAGCAGGCAAAAAGCCAGTTTAGAAACCCGCGCAGCAGCTCATCGACCATCTCTTCCTTGGAGGAGAAATGATGATACAGACTACCCGACAGGATGCCGGCACCGTCGGCAATGTCACGGACGGTAGTGGCCCGCAGGCCACGCTCAGCAAACATGGCAGCAGCGAGCCTCAGTAACTCGTCACGTCGGCTGTTCGCCTGACAGGTCACTCGGTCCACATAGTTAGGATATCAACCAAGCGCTTGCTCGGCGAGTTGAAGATAGAGCTATAGTTACGGATGCTGACTGGATACGGAGATCACCTCACCGGTGAGGTAACTAGAGTAATCACTGGCTAAGAACGCAATTGTAGCCGCCACTTCCCAAGGCTCGGCGGCACGCCCAAACGCCTCGCCGGCGGATAATCGGTCGAGTAGCTCTGTCGAGGTCGTCTTGTCCAGAAACTTGTGGCGTGCGATGCTGGGTGAGACCGCGTTGATCCGGACTCCGTATTCGACGGCTTCCATTGCGCTGCATCGGGTCAGCGCCATCACCCCAGCTTTGGCGGCTGCATAGTGCGACTGCGAGTGCTGAGCGCGCCAGCCAAGGACGCTGGCATTGTTGACAATCACCCCTCCGTGTGGCACGTCGCGGAAATACCTCAGTGCCGCGCGGGTAGCCCGGAACACCGAGGTAAGCGTCACGTTTAGAACGCAGTCCCATTCATCGTCGGTCATGTCGATCACCGGAGTTTGCCCGCCCAGCGCCGCGTTGTTGACCAGCACATCGATGCGACCCATCCGGGCGATGGCCGACGCGACGAGGACATTGACTTGGGTGGTGGACGTCACATCACACACCACGCTTTCCACTCGACCCAGTCCCAGTGCCGACAGCTCGGCGGCGGTCTCCTTCAGCCGTCGTTCATGATGGTCAGAGAGCACTATGTCGGCGCCCTCAACTAGGGCCCGTCGTGCGGTGGCAGAGCCGATTCCGGTTCCGGCGGCTGCAGTCACGACCACTACCTTTCTGTCCAAAATCCCGTGTCCAGCAACCTCTTGCGGCGCAACATACAGATTCATCCCTTACCCTCCCGGGGCAAACCGAGCACCCGCTCGGCGATAATGTTGCGTTGGATCTCATTGGAACCGCCGTAGATGGTGTCTGCCCGGGTGAATAGAAACAGCCGCTGCCATTCGTCCATCTCGCCGTCGGCCAAGGTTATGCCGGGTTTGCCGATCACATCCATCGCCAACTCACCCAGACCGCGGTGCCAGTTGGCCCACAGCAGCTTTGACACGTTGTCTTGGCCAGGCTGCTCGACATCCATGGTAGCCAGAGCATAGCAACGCATCGCGTGCAATCCGGCCCAGGACCGGGTCAGTCGTTCCCGGATGAACGGGTCATCCGCAGCACCATTGCGCTGTGCGAGCTCAGCCAGCCTGGAAAGCTCACGACCATAAACGATTTGCTGCCCTAGAGTCGAGACTCCGCGCTCGAAAGTCAGTGTGCCCATCGCGACCCGCCAACCATCGCCAGGCTGACCGACTACCATGCCGACGTCGGTACAGGCGTCGTCGAAGAACACCTCGTTGAACTCCGAGGTACCAGTGATCTGGACAATTGGCCGGATCTGGACTCCAGGCTGGTCCAACGGCACCAGCAGGCACGACAGTCCGGCGTGCCGCTTGGAGTTTTTCTCGGTGCGCGCGATCACGAAGCACCATTGCGACAGGTGCGCCAAAGACGTCCAGACCTTCTGACCGTTGATCACCCATTGATCGCCCTCAAGCTTGGCCGTAGTCGACACATTCGCCAGGTCACTGCCGGCGCCGGGTTCTGAATACCCTTGGCACCACAGCTCAGTGACATCAAGTACGCGCGGCAGGAAACGCTGCTGTTGCTTGGGCGTCCCGAATGCGATCAGCGTGGGCCCCAGCAGTTCCTCACCAAAGTGATTAACCTTGGCCGGCGCGTCGGCGCGGGCGTACTCCTCATAGAATGCCACCCGGTGTGCAGTCGACAAACCTCGCCCACCATGTTCGACCGGCCAGCCCAGACACGTCAGTCCGGCCGCCGCCAGATGCTGATTCCAAACCCAACGCTCCTCGAACGCCTCGTGCTCGCGTCCCGGCCCGCCGAGCCCCTTCAGGGCTGCGAATTCGCCCACGAGATTGTCAGCGAGCCAGTGACGACTTTCCGCCCGGAACTCTTCGACATCCTGCATGACCTGTAGACTAACCTACCAAGCACTTGCTTTGTAGCACGGTGACGATGCGCACCGCGTAGCGGCGCGAGGAGGAATATGCGATGACAAACGGTCCTTATACCGTGCCTGCGGTGCTGGATCGTTTCGTGGGTGCGCTTCCTGATCACGACGCGTTGATCACCGACGACCGATGTTTCACGGCAGCCGCCTTGCGTGACGAGGTATACCGAGCCGCCGCGGCACTGATCACACTCGGCGTCGCGCCCGGCGACCGGGTAGCAATCTGGTCGCCCAACACCTGGCACTGGGTGGTAGCGTGTCTCGCGATCCACCACGCCGGTGCCACGCTGGTACCTGTCAATACCCGTTACACAGCTGAGGAAGCCGCTGACATCCTCGCCCGCACCAACACGCCGGTACTGTTCGCGATGGGCCAGTTCCTCGACGCCGACCGGGTGGCTGAACTAGATCGCGCTGCTCTGCCGGCGTTGCGGCACATTGTCCGGGTTCCGGTAGAAACAAACGATGGAACCTGGGACGACTTCATGGCCCAGGGCCGCGAACCGAGTGCCATCGCTGCCGTAACGGAACGCGCTACCGCCGTCGCGCCTGACGACGTCAGCGACATCCTGTTCACTTCCGGCACCACCGGCCGCAGCAAAGGCGTGTTGTGCGCGCACCGGCAATCGCTGTCGGGCTCGGCGGCGTGGGCCGCCTGCGGCGAAATCACCAGCGGAGACCGCTACCTGTGCATCAATCCGTTCTTTCATAACTTCGGCTATAAAGCCGGCATCTTGGCCTGCTTACAAACCGGTGCGACGCTGATCCCACACCTCACATTCGACCCGCTGCGCGCACTGCAGGCCATCGAGCAACACCGCATCACGGTGCTGCCTGGGCCGACCACCATCTACCAGACCCTGCTCGATCACCCGGCCCGCAGTGACTACGACCTAAGTTCGCTACGGTTCGCGGTGACCGGAGCGACTACCGTGCCGGTGGTGCTGATGGAACGTATACAGTCCGAACTCGACATCGACACCGTGTTGACCGCCTACGGTCTGACCGAAGCCAACGGTATGGGAACCATGTGCCGCGCCGACGACGACATGGTAACAGTCGCCACTACCTGCGGTCGCCCGTTCGCTGACTTCCAATTGCGCATCGACTCAGCGGTCGACGGAGAAGCCGGTGAAGTGTTGCTGCGCGGGCCGAACGTCATGCTGGGCTACCTAGACGACCCGGAAGCGACTGCCGCGGCTATCGATGCCGAAGGTTGGCTACACACTGGCGATATCGGAGCCGTCGATGCGGCCGGAAACTTGCGAATTACCGGAAGACTAAAGGACATGTACATCTGCGGTGGATTCAATGTCTACCCCGTCGAAATCGAACAGGTACTGGCCCGGATGGACGGAGTTGCCGATGTTGCGGTAGTCGGAGTTCCCGACCAGCGCCTGGGAGAGATTGGCCGAGCATTCGTGGTAGCCAGGCAAGGCTCGACAATTGACGAAAAATCTGTGATCGATTATGCCCGTGAGCATTTAGCGAACTTTAAGGCACCGAGGTCAGTACGGTTCGTTGACACGTTGCCACGCAATGCCGGCGGCAAGGTTATCAAACTACAACTGCAAGGAATGTCTTGAAATGGACCTGGAACTAGACGAAGAGACACTAGCCTTCCAAGCTGAGGTGCGTGAATTCCTATCGGCTAACGTTAAATTGATCCCGACGAAATCCTACGACAACGCCGAAGGCTTTGCACAACACCGTCGTTGGGACCGCGTACTTTTTGATGCAGGCCTTTCTGTGATTACTTGGCCAAAGAAGTACGGTGGCCGCGACGCGCCATTGCTGCACTGGGTGGTGTTCGAAGAGGAGTACTTCCGCGCTGGAGCACCCGGACGGGCTAGCACCAATGGCACCTCGATACTGGCGCCGACGTTGTTCGCACACGGCTCCCAAGAGCAATTAGACCGGATACTGCTCAAAATGGCCAGTGGAGAACAGATCTGGTCCCAAGCATGGTCGGAACCCGAATCCGGCAGCGACCTGGCATCGTTGCGGTCCACCGCAACCGAGACGGACCACGGATGGCTGCTCAACGGGCAGAAAATTTGGAGTTCACGGGCACCGTTTGCCGAAATGGGATTCGGCCTGTTTCGCTCCGATCCCGCAGCGGAGCGCCATAACGGGCTGACGTATTTCATGTTCGATCTGAAAGCCGAAGGTGTCATGGTGCGACCCATTGTCCAACTTGGTGGCGATACCGGGTTCGGTGAGATCCTTTTCGATGACGTCTTCGTCCCTGATATCGACGTCATCGGCACTCCGAACGACGGTTGGCGGACGGCAATGAGCACGTCGAGTAACGAGCGCGGAATGTCACTGCGCAGCCCGGCCCGCTTCCTGGCCTCCGCCGAACGATTGGTACAATTGTGGAAGGATAACGGTTCGCCAGCATCTTTCGCCGACAGAGTGACCGATGTTTGGATCAAGGCGCAGGCCTACCGACTCCAAACCTTCGGAACGGTAACCAGACTAACCGCCGGCGGAAAACTGGGGGCAGAGTCCTCGGTCACCAAAGTGTTCTGGTCCGACCTCGATGTACAACTGCATCAGACAGCTCTTGACCTCCTGGGCGCCGACGGAGAGCTCGCTGGCCCGTGGGCCGACGGCCTGTTGTTCGCACTGGGCGGCCCGATCTATGCCGGTACCAACGAAATCCAACGCAACATAATCTCAGAGCGGCTATTAGGCCTGCCCCGAGAAAAAGACGGGTAGAAGACACGATGCGATTCGAACTAGACGATCAGCAACGCGACTTCGCGGCCACCATTGACGCGGCGCTGGGCACTGTGGACCTGCCTGGTGCGGTCCGCGCCTGGTCCGCCGGTAACATCGCACCCGGGCGTAAAGTCTGGGAACGGCTTACCGATCTTGGTGTCACCACGTTGGCGGTTCCTGAGAAGTTTGATGGCCCCGATGCCCATCCAATCGATCTCGTGGTTGCGCTCGAACGTCTCGGGCGTTGGTGTGTCCCGGGGCCGGTGGCCGAGTCTATTGCCGTAGCACCGATTTTACTTGCCAACAACAGTCGCTGCGCGAACCTGGCGTCCGGCGAGCTCATCACCACCGTCGCAATGCCGCCACAGATGCCACGCGCAGTTGACGCGGCGGCGGCCGGGCTGGTGCTGCTGGCAACCAGTAGTGGTGTCACCGAAGCCACCGTCGGTGACTACCATGAGTCCGTTGATCCCAGCCGCCACCTATACGACGTGGCACCCAGCGGTGCATCCTGGCAAGCAAACGTCAAGCGTGCCTACGAGTTCGGTGTGCTGGCCACTGCCGCACAACTAGTTGGTGCCGCCGAGGCGCTGCTGGATGCCGCTGTCGACTACGCCAAACAGCGGACGCAATTTAGCCGGGTGATCGGCTCATATCAAGCGATCAAACACAAGCTCGCAGACGTGCACATCGCGATCGAACTGGCCCGCCCGTTAGTATATGGCGCAGCGTTATCGCTAGCTAGCCGCGACGTCAGTGCGGCTAAAGCCGCTGCGGCCGAAGCTGGCCTGTTGGCCGCTCGCTCGGCGTTACAAACCCACGGCGCTATCGGCTTCACCGCTGAACATGACCTGTCGCTGTGGCTGCTGCGAGTGCAAGCATTGCGATCAGCGTGGGGTACTCCCGAGGAGCATCGACGCCGCGTGCTGGAGGCGCTTTGAGTATGACTGAAGAACGGCAGATGCTTCGGGAGACCGTCGCCGCGCTGGTAACCAAGCACGCAAGCACTGCGGCGGTGCGCGAGGCGATGGACTCGGATCTCGGCTACGACGAATCGCTGTGGCAACTCTTATGTGAACAGGTGGGCGCCGCCGCGTTAGTTATACCCGAGGAGTTGGGTGGAGCAGGAGGCGAACTAGCAGATGCCGCAACTGTTTTGCAGGAACTAAGCCAGACTCTGACGCCTTCACCGTTGCTGGGCACTACACTGGCGGAACTAGCGCTTCTGGCCGCTGCTGAGCCGGATGCCAAAACACTGGAGTCCCTCGCGGAGGGGACCTCTATCGGCGCGCTTGTGCTCGATGCCGATTACGTGGTCAACGGAGACATCGCTGACGTCGTCGTCGCCGCCTCGGACGGGCAACTGAGTAGGTGGACCCGCTTCAGCGCACAGCCAGTCGCCGCCATGGACCCCACCCGCCGGCTGGCCCGAGTGCGGCCCGAAGAGACCAAAGCGATCGGTACCGACCCCGGCATCGCTGATGCCGCAGCCATCCTGTTGGCTGCCGAGCAGATAGGCGCGGCTGAACGCTGTCTGGACCTGACCATAGAATACGCCAAAAGCCGGGTTCAATTTGGCCGTCCGATCGGTAGCTTTCAAGCACTTAAGCATAGAATGGCAGATCTGTACGTTGCAATCGCGACAGCCCACGCCGTGGTCTCAGACGCGTGCAACACACCAACGCCCACCAACGCCGCTGCTGCTCGCCTGGCAGCCACCGAAGCATTGTGTACCGTGGCCGCTGAAAGCATACAGCTACACGGCAGCATTGCGATCACCTGGGAACACAACATGCACTTGTATTTCAAACGCGCACATGCCAGTGCACAGCTGCTCGACTCGCCACGCGCGCTGTTGCGCCGACTGGAATCTGAAGTGATCCAACAATGAATGACCTTGTTGCACTGCGCGTTAGCATATCTCGATTATTATGTTATGGACGTTTTGCTGGCGGCAGCAGAGCTGCCAATGTCGCCATGCGCCTCAACTAACTAAGTTATAGCTTCATGCTGGGTGTCCCCGAACTACGCGTTGCGATCATTGCAGATTAACAGCACCGGCACTGCATCACTGTCGATTCCGACGCAGTGGTTGTAACAATGGTTTCCTTCCTGATGGCTTCCCTGGTTTGCTTTGACTTGTGCGATCAAGTGGTGTTGTTCAGTAACAGATACCCGTGCTATCGGAACATCTTATCAACATTGGGATAGCGAGGTAGTGGCCATCTAATGCGGACCCGAGACGGGATTTCAGCCCATCGCTCCGACGCTGAACCAGTTCGATCCGCCGGGGCGAGGCGTTATCGTTTATAGACCGGCCAACCCTACTGGAATTGCAATCCTACCAATGGAGCTCGAGACAATCGCGTCCTGGGGTGAGATCTTTGATGTTCAGCTTATCAGCGGCAAAGCTATACCACAGCCTGGTATACGCAGGAGCGCCGCAAACTAGCTTCTCTTAAAGCTAAACAACGAAATACTTTGTTAATAAATAGATTTTCTAAGTACCACGCGATGACTGGATAGAGGCTGGGTTAGCTATTGATAGCACCAGAGAGGCACTAGACAATGGACTTCCTGACGGGTAGCCTCACGATCTACTCACTTGCGCTGTAGCAGATTGCGGAGGTGACGGTTTTCACCCCTGAGAGGTAACCACCGAAGCTGACCGCAATCTACACCACTAAAGTGTCAACCGCTCGCTTCTACTCGACGGTTTGCGCGGAATCGTCATCAACCGGCTGGCACCTATAGACGGTGCGTTCTACATATACGCAGAAGTTCGAGAGTCCATCAAAGACTCTCTTAACTTTTTGCTTCAAGTTACTGTTCTACATAGTCTTTGCTATAGCTATGGGTGATATTGACTTCGATACCACACGCAGCTGTTCGTTCTTCTGGCTGGCATTCGCTGGACCGACTAACAATATCGATTAGAGTTTCTTCGGCGAATCATGACCTGGCTTACCACTCGGTAACGCGGATGCATATCGCTAACCTTATCTATTTGTGCTTCAAGGACATTGAAAGCGCTAATATCTTCAACGTGGATTCCAAAATTGATTACAAACTGGTAATGCAGAGGTCAACAATCGCGGCCGCGTCGTCAAAGTGGATTTTCTCCTTCTCGCTGGCACTATGGATGGCTAGGCTTCTGTCAAACAAGTTCCACAGCCCATCGTCTATCACTATTGTAGCGGTCAGACTGGTCACAAAATGTGACGAAAGGTGGTTTTAGATAAACTAACTTCCCACCTTCAGATCGATCTGTAGCCGGGTCTGCATAATGAATTCGTAGAGCGCCTGCTATCCGCCACAGACCAAAATCTACAGCACCAGACTATCGCCCCGATCATCAATTCGGTACGGTTCATGCGTCGCCTGTCGGATACTACCGGTTCCTAGATGAAAGAGTAATATAGGCTTTTAGCCACTAGAGCCTAATTCTACTAGGTACAGCCCCTGGACGCCAGGAATGTCACTACCAATACTGTTCGCCTCTGCGCCAGCAGCAGCGCATCCGGCGTGGATATCCCAACCATCCGACTGGCCAAGCGCCGCACCTGAAAGCCAATTTCTGCCAACACGTAGCCCAGCAACTCGTTATGCGCGTAGCAATAGCCACCCCGGCGACTCAAGTCGTCGACAGGTACTCCAGGAACGGATTCCGGTTCTCGAACGGAACGGTTCAAATATGAACAGTAGCCAAGTCCTGCAGCAGATCCAGGCTGAGTACAATAGCTCCACAATAGTTGATGCGGTAGAAATTTCCGGCCAGATCCACTGTCATAAAACTCATTCTGACTGACCATAAAGTGGCTCCGGTTAAGCTCTTCTTCGTGGCATCGTCACAACCCGGCTAGCAACGAACGATACCGTCCTCCTGTTGGTGGCACTAAATTTTATCTTTTGACAACGATCGTTAACGTACACCAGATCATTCCTATTCACTTACGCTTAAGCTCACTGGACCGTACTTTCGCACGAAAGGCTGAGCGCGCAGACATTGGGTTAAAGATCAACGATCAACGGTTCCGCGTCTGCACTGAGCGAGATCGCTGCGGAGTTGGCCTCTGCCGGATTTATAGAGTGCGCGTCAAGTGGCTCGCGGCGGAGCCGGGATGATCTACCGTTTCTATGAAAAGACGCTGATGAAACGTAGCGGTCAAGATGGTGCTACCGCACATCGACAACGAAAGCCGGGAACGATTTTTGTGTGAGGGTTACGCGATAGGCGGGAGGTTCCTTTCCACCTGTAGGGTCTCCATAGCGTTTGAACTGTTCTACCCGAAATCAGGAGCGTGGACTAAG
>NZ_QAYL01000025.1 GCF_003408705.1 Mycobacterium uberis | reverse complement strand
TTTGAACTGTTCTACCCGAAATCAGGAGCGTGGACTAAGTCGCTCAGCATACCGGCCAGTGATGAAAGCTTCGGCGTGGTGTTCACAGATGGCCTGATCGTGGTGGTCGGTGGCGAAAAGCCGACATAGGTGCTGAACGTGGTCGAGATGTACTACCTCACCGAAGGTGAAGTAAAATACTGTACCCCCATGCCGATAACACGGCACGCCGAGATGGTAGTAACCGTCGACAACCCTGTATACTGCATCAGTAGCGCCAACCCGACCACGCATCAGAGCGTTATCGTGACTATCGAGGCATTAGACTTCATATAACTGACCGTGTAGCCTATCGACGTCAGCACGCTTTTTGTTGAGTGAAGTGATCGATTCCTTCGGGCCCATCGTCACGTACGATGCTGGAGTTCTCGTAGCCATCAAGTGGTTATCCGTGATAGAAAGTATCCCAATTTGTCCCGTACTTTCCAGTGCGGATCTGCTATGAGATCTTGATTTCCTTCGGGGGTTGGTAGTTCACATGCCGCCAGCTAGCCCATACACTGAATTGTCGGTGACCGCTTCCTCCCCAGTGTCATAACTGTCGATGTTCAGCACCGACCCGGAGGAGCTCCTCCCGGGTAATCGTCATCTTGTTGTAGATGTCGGCGAATATCTTGGTTTGCAAGAAAAATCCGTTATCCAAACCTTTGTGGGGACTAACCGCCACGTACCAGCCGAGTGCTCTCTGCGATATAGCCTTCGATCCGGCTCTGCTGTTTCTTCGAGAGCAGCGGCTTGATTTGTACAGTTGAACAGGGTGGCGGTTCAGTCGGTAACACTTGCATGAAAATACTTATTGAATCCATGATTTGTTGTACTGTAAATGCGGAGCCAGGATGCGGTTCTGATTCACACAGTATTTGTCCTGCGTTAATCACCCCTGAGAACGCCAACATCGCGATATTGACTTAACCGTCGATATTTCCGCCGAGTTCCAAGGTGCACAGCTTGACCAGGTCAGCGGCCCGTCTATCAACTTTCCTGCCGACAGCCGAGCTGCAGGTTAAGGTAAAAGTTTCGATGTCCGGATTCAACGTCAGAGTCTGTCCAGTCTCGACGCCGCCCGGCATCACTGATAGCACATCCCCAGGTAAACCCAATTCGGTTAGGAACTCGGCTAAAGTATTTGCAGTCAAATGGGTTTCGTAGTCCTTCTTGAGTACTATTGTGCAGCCTGCCAGCAGCGCCGGATCCAGTTTGTTGACCGTCAAGAACAGCACCACGTGCCATGCGGCGATTATGCTATTATCCCTACTAGTTCGCGGCTGACGGTGGTTAGCTCGTACGAGCTATTGCGGGTTTCTGTCTACTTGACCTTGTTCGCAGCGCCGGCAAATAAGTTCATCATTACCTATTTAATGCATCGTTTTGACGATGGGCTGTCGATCGGTATCGGCTGTCAGCAGTGTGGTGAACAGGCTCTTGCGGTCTTCCATCAACTTTGACCGCTACGGCGATAGCGGCTGCGCGCTGCGCTGGTGGTGTCGAGGGTCGGGAATCGCGGTCGAATGCCGCGCGGGCCACGGCGATCGGCGGTGTCAACGTCGGTGGAAGCTGCTATCAGCACCTTGTCGATATACTAGCCGGTAGTCTGGCAGTTTACCTCAATGAAACTTGGAAGGTCGATGGCTGCGTACAGGTGCTGCCGATGAAGAGTTGGTCTTATTCTGTTTTGTGGGTGTAAATTCTAGCGCCACCCTACCCAAGCCGAAGCGCAGCGATAATCTGCTTCAGTTGCACTAATGCTGCGGTCGTAGTACCAGCACCAGATTGCTTACCATGAACTCGCGCAGTGCCGGCACTGATGTCAGCCACCACGTCCATCGCGGGTGGTAGCGAGGAAATGCGGCAACCGCGCCACCAGTTCTTGCAGCCCAATTCAGGCCGTCTGCCGCAGACACCGCAAACAACGACGACCCGTAGTCGTTGTTTGCCCGTTGACCGTGTTTCCGAACATACCGAGCGGCAGCGCGGGCACCGCCTAGGTAGTGCGTCAGGCCCATCTCGTGCCCACCGAACGGACCCAGCCAAACGGTGTAGGACAGCACGACTAGACCGCCCGGCCTGGTCACCCGCAACATTTCCCGGCCCAGCTGCCAGGGTTGGGGTACGTGTTCGGCGACATTAGACGACAAGCAGATGTCGACAGTGTCATCGGCGAAGGGCAACGCCATACCTGAAGCTTGGACAAACGTGCATGCTTTCGGCGCCAAAGCCGTTCCCGCCGCGTGTATATCGCTTGGGTCCAGCTCGACCCCGACGTATCGGACGGCGATGTCAGCAAACGCTGCTGCGAAATATCCAGGCCCGCCGCCGACGTCGAGCAGTGTGCGGCCAACCGGGGGCGTGCCGTGTGCAGCCAGCCAAAGATCACTAACCATCGCGGCGGTATCGGCTGCCAATGCCCCATAGAAGCGGGCCGGATCCGATTGTTCGTAGCGAAATGCTGACAGCAGCCGTAGTGAACGGCGCAGTGTAGCCCGCTGGGCAAACACGTCAGTGATATGAGCGGTGATGGTCACCGGCCATACCCTACAGCTGGTGTCTAATTACCCAAACGTGAACATGACGCTGGGCTGTATGCCCGCGGTCGCTAGGCTATCGGTCGATGTCTGCCGCGCAACGTGAGCTAGGTTCGGTATTGCTGCTGTGCTGGCGCGACATTGGTCACCCACAGGGGGGCGGTAGCGAAACCTATTTACAGCGCATCGGCGCACAGCTTGCCGCATCAGGTATCTCCGTTACGCTGCGCACCGCGCGTTATCCGGGTGCGCCACGACGTGAAGTGGTCGACGGTGTACGGATTAACCGCGCCGGTGGACGTTACTCAGTGTACCTGTGGGCGTTGCTAGCGATGGCAGCGGCCCGCTTGGGGCTCGGACCGCTACGGCGGGTGCGTCCCGATGTGGTCGTTGATACCCAAAACGGCTGGCCATTCCTGGCCCGGCTGTTATACGGCAGCAGGGTAGTGGTGTTGGTGCACCATTGCCACCGTGAACAGTGGCCGGTGGCTGGGCCAGTGATCGGTCGGTTCGGCTGGTATGTCGAGTCAACGTTGTCGCCGCGGTTGCATCGGCGCAATCAGTACCTGACGGTGTCGTTGCCATCGGCCCGCGATCTGGCTGCTCTTGGTGTGGATAATGAACGAATCGCGGTGGTGCGCAACGGTCTCGACGAAGCGCCGGTGCAATCGTTGTCTGGTCCACGAGGGGCATCGCCGCGAGTGGTTGTGTTGTCGCGGCTGGTGCCGCACAAGCAGATTGAAGACGCGTTGGAGGCCCTCGCGGAGCTGCGGCGACGGTGCTTCGGGATGCCGGATCTGCATCTTGACATTGTTGGCGGTGGGTGGTGGCGACAGCGACTCGTCGACCATGCTTACCGACTTGGGATTGCCGACGCGGTGACTTTCCATGGCCATGTCGATGACGTGACCAAGCACCATGTGCTGCAAAGCTCTTGGGTACACCTGCTGCCTTCGCGGAAGGAGGGATGGGGTCTGGCGGTGGTGGAGGCGGCCCAACACAACGTGCCCACCATCGGCTACCGATCGTCCGGAGGGCTGACCGATTCGATCATCGACGGAGTGACCGGGATATTGGTGGACAACCGCACTGATCTGGTGGATCGGCTTGAAGAGCTACTGACTGATCCCATGTTGCGTGATCAACTTGGCGCCAAGGCGCAGGCACGCAGCGTCGAGTTTTCCTGGCGGCAAAGTGCTGACGCAATGCGTATAGTGCTAGAAGCGGTGCAAGCCGGCGACTACATCAGCGGCGTGGTCTCAGTTGGTGTGTGACGCGAAGCGCTCCCATACCGACTGGTGAGTCATACCTAAAGCTGCGCCAATGCATGCCCGCGAGGTATCGCGGTGCCGCAGTTCAAACACCTGATCCTGAAGTTCTGCTTCGATGTTGGCAGTGGTCGCTGCTATCCGCGGAAACGCGCCAAAAAGTGGTTAATCGGTCACTGCTACCCACTTTGGGATCGTTGGCTTCTTGGCAAGGGCCGACATCGAGCACGTCAACGCATAGCTCTACGCGGCCATCGCAGATATCAATTAACTGACCCTGCAACGAGTTTAACTACTTTCTCGGCGGAGTAGACGCAGAACAAGTATCGAAGATTAGTCGTTGCTATCGCCATGATTGTCAAGCTGCGTTTGACTTGTCGCGGAAGTGAGCGTGCCTGGCAATGCGCATGCCGAGCGCGCCTACGATCAGCATCGCCAGCCACGTCAGGTGCGTGGCAATCAGTAATGTTCGGCGGTGAGTGGAAGCTACTCTCACGCTGTTACCGCCTATATGATAGAGGGCAATCGCATCATCACGGTAGATTGGTGACAGCGCGGAGAGGGTGCGTGCGGATGCACCTAGGTCACCGGCGGTGTCCGATTCGACAACCAGCCAAGCTACGCCGGCCGCAGCTAATGCGGAAGGATCCGGCCCAGTCAGCAATAAGTCCTGTACCGCCCGAGCATGATTATCTTCGCCAGCGACCATCACTCCAGAAATGACCAGATCACCGGTGTTCAGCACGTCGGCGCTGACCCAGCGAGGCAGCGGATCGAGCACCGGCGCGGCCCTGGACCACGAGAAGTGTCGCATGGTGCCGGCGGGCAGTACCGCTACCCACCCTGGGTCTCCACCTCGGTTGTTGATCGTCTCCGCCACGGCCGTCCATCCGGACGGGTAATGCACTGGCTGAACCTTGCCCCACACGCCCCAAGCCAGGTCCGGCAGTGCCAAAATCAGCGCTAGGCAGCACGCCAACGTCGTTACTATGGAACTTAAGGGCCTTGGAGGTCCTAGCCAACGTCCCAGCGTCATCACTGCACCAGCCCCCGCAAGTGCATATCCCGGTACCGCTAACGCCACCCACTTCTGCCCGTCGCGCAGCACTCCGAAGCTGGGCACAGCATCGACTACGGCGCGCAGCACGTCTAAGCCTGGGCCGGTTGCCAAAGTGGCTGGTACCACCGCCGACACCACCGCTAGCCCAAGCAGCGGTACCACTGCTGGACGTCGCATCGCTACTGGTAGTCCCGCCACCACCACAGCAAGCAACACCGCGGCCGACAATAACGCGAAAAGTGTTGTTCGCGAGGAGGGTACGGCCTCACCGTTCCAGATCCCGCCGAGACTGGCCAGGCTGACAAGTGTGCCCAGACCGGTCTCGGCGCGGGGCGCAAATACCGTGACACCGAGCGAGTTTGCTGCTGTATGAGCGGTCAACGAGGTGCCCACTGCCGAAGCCGTCAGCCAGGGCAGTGCGGCCCCTACCGCACTGCTCAATGTCGCTGCAGCGCACAGCCAACGTGGTCGCCCTCCACCAGGTGTAGCCACGCAGACCAGCGCTACTGTCGCGGCGAGCATCAATCCGGTCGGAGTCAACCCGGCTAGCGCGATCCAGCAAGCCAGCGCGAAAAACCCTAGTGAACCCGGCCAGCTCGCACTATTGGCTGACCGCAGTGTTACCATTGTCTCGGCGACCCATGGTAGGCACCCGTAGCCGACCAGCAAGCTCCAATGGCCCTGCAGCAGCCGTTCGGCTACATAGGGATTCCAGACTGCCAGCGTGATCGCGACGAACTGGCCGCCCGCACCCGCCGAGGGCAGTGCCGTCGCGACCAATCGAGCCGCACCCCATCCCGCCAGCCATAGCCCTAAGACGAACGACGCCTTCACCACGACACCGCCGTCGACCAGATACGAGGCTAGTGTCACCGCGAAATCTTGTGGCGTAGCCCGCGGCGCGGACGTCAATCCCAGGGCGGTATCAGACAGATATGACCGGGGCGTGGACACCGCGTCGCGCCACAGCAGGTAGCCAGGCCGCATTAGCGGGCCGACCACCAACAGTGTCAGGACCAACGCGTAGCTGGGCCGAGACCAGTGCATGGACCGACTGCACACCCCACTTATACTCACGGCCCTGCCGCCGAGCTGTGCTCTGATTGCCCGGATTTATCTTTCCCGCAAACGGGAGTTATCGCCACCCGGGCCATTTTTGGCCCGTATCGTAGCCGACCTATGCCCGCTCGGGGGAGCCCGATTCGGGTCCAGCCGAATCGGGCGGCACCGACTCACTTGAACCTAGTTGGGGCGGATTGGTGCTGTGTCTCCTCGAAGCACGCAGTTCAGAGCGTTGAGTGAGTAGTTTCTCGGTCTCGGCTTCAGCACCAGGCACTGGTTCTTCGGCACGGCCACGGCCGCCGAAGGCGTCGCGGTCCGCTCGGTCCAAACCGGGTTTGATCAGTGCGCTCTCGGTCCGCAAGCTGAATGAGGCTAACAATCCACCACCGACCAGCGCGATTATGCTGATTGCGGTGAACGTTATCGGCAATAGCCTTGACCAGAGCGCCAGCCGGTCGCGTTCATCGCGGGCCGAGTTGACCTGCGATTCGATGGTCTCTTCGGTGGAGGTGACCTTATAATCAGCCAACGTCACCTCGGGCTTTAGCGCATCGCGAGCAAAGTAATGGTTGGCGTGCTCGGTTTCTTTGACAATGCTACCCGATACTGGATCCACCCAGAACGTGCGTTGCGCAGCGTAGTAACGGGTCATGGTAATCTGCTCCGCTGGATCACCAGGTAAGCCCCACATCGCCGCAGTGGTGGTAACTTTGCTATCTTCAGCGCCGGCGTACAGTGACGGATAGGGTACTGGAGCCACTAGCTTGCCATCGGCATTATAACCGACGTTCTGCGTGAAGCGGTATGTGGTTAAGCCGTTTATATCTTCTTGACTTTGGTAGTTGACGTCAAACACTTTCTGCGCGATCGGATCGAAGTACGGATACGTTTTCTTCTCGGTACGGAAGGGGAACCGGCAGGACAACCCGTCGTGCCGCAGCGGTATGGCGGTCGGCAGATTCTGGTCAGTGAATCCACGTGGTTTCTGGACGGAGCCGCCGGTGTGCGTGTCGTCTGAGACAGCCATCGCCGTTTTGCGGTTGAGAGTGACGGTGTCGACGATTGCCAGCAATAGTCCTGTGTCCTTTTGCTTATCAGTGCGCCGGACCGAGGCGCCGATCTGAAACGTTACCACGTCAGTGTTGGCCGGCGACTCGACGGTGATCTGCTGTTGGGACACTAGCGGCACATTCTGGTTGACGATGATGTGCTCACTAAACAAAGAGCCCGAGTCGATCACGGTTCCGCTGCCGTCACTAACCAAAGTTGCGTCGATATCGAGCGGGACCTTGGTGATCCTGCTGCTGGTGTACGTCGACAGCAGCAATGCAGCAATCAAAAGGGCGGCGCCGAGTCCGATGATCCCGCATGCGGCGAACCGCAACATGACTGCTCGGTTCACGTTGCTGTGCTCCTCCTTACTAGTCCCTGGACTTGTCGGTCGCGACCCGCTCCGACCTGACCAAGCAGCGAGGCAAAACCCGTTTGACCCTAACAGCAGAAGATACGGTCTTTACGTACGAACTTATCGGTGGTTATTTGGGCAATACGGCGCCTATTCGAGGTAGACTCAGTTTGTCGGGTAACGCACTTTAGGCAAACTTTGATCGTGACTGACGGCCAGCAGGTGGGTGGGATCCGCAGTTTTCTACCCGCTCTGGAAGGTATGCGAGCGTGCGCGGCCATCGGTGTGGTCGTTACTCATGTCGCTTTTCAGACGGGGCACTCCAGCGGTATTGTGGGTCGACTTTTAGGTCGCTTCGACCTGGCTGTGGCGGTGTTCTTTGCGCTATCGGGATTCCTGTTGTGGCGCGGACACGCCGCGGCTGCTCGGGAACCGGGGTCCAAGGGTCAGCGTCCACGTACCGGCCACTACCTGCGGTCACGATTGGTACGCATCATGCCAGCCTATCTGGTGGCGGTCGTCGTGATCCTGTCCCTGCTGCCCGATGCCGATCACGCCAGCCTGACCGTATGGCTGGCAAATCTGACGCTTACTCAAATCTACGTTCCGCTCACCTTAACCGCTGGCCTAACCCAGATGTGGAGCCTGTCCGTCGAGGCCAGTTTCTATCTGGTGTTGCCTATTCTGGCGTTGTTGGTCCGTCGTATCTCGGTCCGTGCTCGGGTGCCGGTGATCGCCGCCGTGGCGGTGATCAGTTGGACCTGGGGCTGGGTGCCGGTGCACACTGGATCGGGCGTCAATCCGCTGACTTGGCCGCCGGCGTTTTTCTCTTGGTTTGCGGTGGGCATGTTGCTGGCGGAGTGGGCGTATAGCCGCATCGGCTTGCCACACCGGTTGGCGCGCCACCGCGTGGCGATGGCCGTCGTGACTATATTGGCCTATCTTGTGGCAGCTTCCCCATTAGCTGGGCCGGAGGGGCTGGTTTTGGGCACTGCCAGGCAATTCACAGTGAAGACGGCGATGGGCTCCCTGGTGGCGTTCGCGTTGGTGGCGCCGTTGGTTCTGGACCGGCCCGAGACGCCGCACCGTGTACTGGGCAGTATCGGTATGGTGACGTTGGGTCGCTGGTCATACGGCCTGTTCGTGTGGCACTTGGCCGCGCTGGCCATGGTGTTCCCGGTGATCGGAACGTTCCCGTTTACCGGCCGGATGCCCATGGTGTTGGTGCTAACATTGATCTTCGGTTTCGCAATCGCCGCCGTCAGCTACTCGTTGGTCGAGTCGCCTTGTCGGGAAATGCTGCGTCGCTGGGAGCACAGGAACAATCCGGCCGAAACACCTCAGCTGATAGCTGCTGAAGCGAACGCAATCACGCTATGATCGTCCGGGTGCACCCATGCTACCTCAAGCTCGCCGGGAGCGAGTACAATATGCCTCTGAAGTCTGTGAGCTGATCGGAGGGAACCGGCTCATTCATAGGCACCCGGGCGTTCGAGAATGCGGCGCGGATTGTCGATCAACATGGTGTGTAGCTGTTCGTCGGTTACACTGCGATCTTTCAGTGCGGGGTTCACGTCATTATGGATGTGCCGGTAATGCCAATTGGGTGCGACCACCGGGTGCCGCGCCTTCGGCAGCGCGTCGAAAGAGTAATTGGCGTCGTGGGACAACATCATCTTGTCTGCGTGCCTACGCTCGCACATCTGCGCCACAATGTTCACTCGATCCTCGAACGGCGAGATCACATCGAGGTTGAATCGGTCCATCTTGATGTAGGAGCCGTTGTTGGTGAGTTCCTCGAGGTGGCCAATATCGGTGTTGTAACCGGAACAGCCGATGATCACGCGGCTCAGACGACGTCTTCTTCAGTAAAAATTGTGTTGTTGCTCGAGTTTGTGCTGTAGCTTGCCTGCGTGTGGGTGTGTGGCGATTGACGCCCTGGTATGTTCGTGTTCCTGGGTGACCGCACGCAGCACCTGGCGTGACATCGGGCTAATTAGTGGCGCATTTGAGGGTCGCCGGCCTTGAGGCCAGTGTCAGTTATACTCTGCTCGATGTTACGGACGAACGTGATGGTCATGATTTCTGGACTGTCCAATGGCACGCCCGGGTCCAAGAAGTGGAAGTCCACGTAGTGGAAATAGAACGGTACCTCCGTTAATTTAGGTGTATAAACCGATCGCCACAACAATGCTGAGTTCAGTGGCCGCCGCGACGTAGATGATGCGTGGGATGTTAGAGAACCAGCCTGATCACGATAAGGTGGACGATGATATCCACATTGCGGGCCTTGAGGTCACTCAGCCAGGCAACGGCGTCAGCCACTCGCTCCTTTTCGTTGCCTTAGGCTTCCGGATAATTCTGTGCGATCTCAGTGGTCATGATGAACACGTGCTCGCGCATGAGCGTGACGCTCAGGTCGGCGGTGCTTATTGGACCCCTAGTCGTATTTTGTTTTTAACACGTAACCGATGCTAGACCCGGCGGGTGATATTTGGGTTTGGTTGGTGTCGCTACTGGCTAATTTGCTGGCCGGGTTTTTCGCCTGACGCGCGACGGTAGCACCGTCTACACATCGTTCTTGTCCGAACCACTGCCCGGGAGTCTCGAAAGATATCGTCATGTTGCTCAATCTCAACAGCTTGGAACGTCAGCACCCAGACCGTCGCTCGGGGGAGATCATGGCCGCGACGGTGGACTTTTTCCAGTACCGGGGAAAACTCGGTTGAAGTTCGACGCGCGCGAGCGCGTATGGCGTTCTAGTCTTCTGGGTTTCATAGGGAGGGCTCTCTGCCTCTCTATTGACATCGGCCAAAGAGGGCGGTTCGGATTGCCGCTGGGATACCTGCCGGATTAGCGAGTTCGCCGAGATTATGGGCTTTTATAGGACTGCACTACTGGTACTCCATTTCAGGTGATTGCTCTCGGTCTGGGCCCGATGTGAATGAGCGCCGACGAGGACGCCAAGCGCTAGTCCGCCGCTCAGCTACAAGTTGGTGAGGTGTTAGCCTTCGGTCTGTCGGAGCAGACACACGGTACCGATGTCTACCAGACCGACATGATCTTGCAACCGAGTCAAGGTGGACAGGCTGGCTAGATTGCTAATGACAAGAAGTACTACGTCGGCAACGCCAACGTCGCCCTGGTGATTTTCATCTTCGATTGGATTGCCGGGACTGACAAATATTTTTCTTTGTTGCCGACTTCCAGCATGAGCGGTATCACCTGATCAAGAATGTGGTGAAAGCGTAGAGCTATGTCGCCAATTGATTACGGGCTGTATGATTACCTGGTCACCGAAGCCGATATAGTGCACCACGGCCCAGGAGCCTTCCATGCCGCCTTCAACACGGTCAACGTCTGCGAATACAACTTGGGATGAAGGCGCTGTCGACATGTACATGCACGCTATGTACGAAGCCGTCGCCCACACGTCCAGCCGCCGCCTGTACGGGACTGTCGTCACTGACTTCACTCACATGTGGAAGCTGCTCGCCGACACCTATGTGAGGCTGGTGGTCAAGAAGCTGGTCGCCTACCCGAGTCTGCGACTACCATGTGCAGTGCCTCAGTGAAGGACCTTTGTTATCTATTTTACAGCCCGCTTACCAATATTTCGCAGACAAACACGATCTTTATGCGTTCGTCGCCGACATTGCCAGTTAGCGTGTGCGTTCTTATGTCGAAAATTTCATTCGCGAGTGGGACCTCAGTAGGCCGTTCTTCGAATTTCTCACCAGTCTGTTCGACACCGGGGTTGCCTACTTTGCCAATTCACTTACACGAACGTGCACTTCATGCTGTGGTGGCGTTAGAGGTCAACACCGGTTCCCGGGTCAGTAGTTGCGGACCGTGATCACCACCACTGCTGCTATCTGGACTTGCTGCGGCCATTAGTGCATGACACCGTAGCGCAAAGTGCGCTGCATACCCAGTGAGACACCGACGTGCTTTGTCGCTGCTGTTGATAATCTTTCCGCATCAGACTTTGGCCCTATGCCTGTGCGGTTTGGATCCCATACTCGGGCTGGATGAGTTGGATATCGAACAGCAGGAACTGGCCGTGCGCCGAGTCGTCGCAGTGCTGGTGGTGATCTTCGTTGTTTTATCGAAACCTGCAGCAAAACAACAGATCCTGACAGAATTCTAGGAGGTCAACACCGTGATACGCACATGTATGGGGTCGTCCGTTACATGTGGTCTCAACTGGGAAGGTTTGCGGTTGAAGCTGTTTGCCGGTGACAACGCGAAATTTTGGAACCCAGCCGATATAGACTTACTCCCGTAATAGCCAGTATTGACAGTCGCTGTCAAACCGTAAACCCGACTATGCTGTCTGACTCTGCGTTGAGTTCATTGCCGGCGAAGAAACTGTTACTAAGGACATCTAGCCGTTCATGAGCGCGATGCACACCGAAGGACGGTTAGGCGACGAGATGTACCTGAACCAGTTCGCGTATAAGGAAGCCCAAACACACGCAGATAGTACGCTTGTGATTGGATGCCGTTTGGTATTGTGTCTATCGAAGAAAGTTTTGCGCTCTACAGTTACGACATCCCGTTCGGCCTGTCGGTTGACGAGTTCATCGTAGTACTCCAGCGACACAGGGATGTGACGGTTTGGGACCATCAGCAGCGTTCGCAGACGGCCGCTGGAGGAAATCAACGTCAACTATTCGTAGTTGCAGCTGGAGGACACCTTCGCAGTTGAAGACGAGCGGATTCCGGCAGTTCTGTAATCAACAACGCCGGTCCTCTTATAGCGTGCACATGGGATGGGTTAGTACACGAATGTGGGCCGGGTTTCGCGGTGAGTTAACGTGAGTGGCTGCAACCCGACGAGTCAAACGAGGCTTCCCAACGTTAGTTAATTGGAAGAGTGAATGATGATCTCGTTGAGTACGTCGGAGGGTTACACCGAAGGTCCCCATGGACATACTTGGTTACGCATCACTGACGAGCTTGAAGTAGGCTGTAGTGCGGAGACAAGCACCGGGGGTCGTTCTCCACGGCGTTCCGGGCGTGTCACACGACTACCTGCTGCGGCTCGTTCGGCTGTCCGACCGCGCATTCGCAGTTATCTACTACGATCAGATTGGGTTAGAGCGATCAACCTACCTCCTGAATACCGGTCCAGAATTCTGGAAGGTCGAACTTTTTCCTCGACGAGTCGACTTGCGTATCTACTGATCTCGGGATCGCCGATGAATGCTATCTGTTGAGTTAGTTCCTAGGGATGTATGCTTGCCGCCGAGTACACCGTAGGCTCGTCTTACGGACTTTGGGGAATGATTTTTGCTAATACATTTGCGTCGATGTTGTTATGGGTGGACGACATCAACCAGTTGCGGTACGAACTTCCACCTGTCGTGCGAAAAATATTGAGCATGCACAAGAGTAACAGCACAATAGATTCCGCGTAGTAGCTCAGCGCCCAACAGATATTTTACGACCACCATGTATGCCGAGTGATTCCCAACTCGTCAGAGTCGATTACTAGTTTTGGCTTAGCACAAGACAATTAAGTATTTTACCACGCTATGGCGATGCTCAATGAATTTTATATCATTGGGCTCATTGAAATCGTGTTTGATAGTCAATCGGATCCCCGATTACCATGTCCACTCCGGTCGTCGATGGGTGCTACGACGAGACGACCGACCTGTGCGCCGCTCCTTTTTTCAGCGGATTTCGCGGGTCCAGTACACAAAATTCGAGCATTCCAGCTACACGCCATATCTCGAGGAACAGGAACTGTTCCTCGACGTTGTCAATGCGTTTCTCGAATCATGCGACAACCGAGGGTAAACTGATGGGCGGTTAGGTCACGTTATGCAATCCAGACCGTCTTGGTGTTACAGAACTCGCGGATCCCATGAGCCGACAGTTCTCGGCCGTAACCTGACCGTTTGGCACCGCCGAACGGCAATTCGGGGTAAGATGCCGTCATCCCATTGATGAAGGCTTGACCGGCTACGACGTCGTCGATGAAGCGCCGCTGCTCGGTTACGTCCTGTGTCCAGGCGTTGAAACCCAATCCGAATTTCGTGGCGTTGGCGATCTCGATGGCTTCGTCGATATCGACAGCACGGTATACCGAGGCGACAGGACCGAAGATCTCTTCGGTATAAAGCGCCATGTCCTTGGTGATGTCGGTAACCACGGTCGGCGGGTAGAACCACCCCGCCTGGTCAGGACGCTTACCACCGCAACGGATCACCGCACCTGCCGTGGCGGCGGCGTTGACTTGCTGTTCGACTTCGGCGCGGACCGACTCGGTGGCCAACGGACCGATGTCAGTGTCTGGGTCGGTTGGGTCACCCACCCGCAGCATCTCCATCCGCGCGACGAACTTGTCGACGAACTGATCGTAAATGTCGGCGTGGGCGATGAATCGTTTGGCGGCGATGCAGGATTGACCGTTGTTCTGTACCCGGCTGATGACAGCGGTGGCAACAGCCGAATCTACATCAGCCGAAGACATCACGATGAAAGGATCGCTGCCGCCGAGCTCTAGCACGGTGGGCTTAATCTCGTCACCTGCGATAGCGCCAACCGACTGGCCGGCCGGTTCGCTACCAGTAAGGGTGGCCGCCGCAACCCGGGGATCGCGTAGGACGGCTTCGACACTACTGGCCGAGACGAGTAGCGTTTGGAAACAACCCTCCGGGAAGCCGCCACGAGCAATGACGTCAGCGAGGTACAACGCGCACTGCGGCACGTTTGACGCGTGCTTGAGGAGGCCGACATTTCCGGCCATCAGCGCCGGTGCAGCGAAACGAATAGTCTGCCACAGCGGAAAATTCCACGGCATCACGGCCAGCACCACCCCGAGCGGCTGGTAGCGGGCGAATGCCTGGGATGCGCCTACAGCGGCGGCGTCGATCGGTTCATCGGCGAGCATAGCTTCTGCGTTCTTGGCATAGTAACGAAAACCCTTGGCGCACTTCATTACCTCGACTTTAGCTGACACCAGCGTCTTACCCATTTCAAGGGTCATCATGGCGGCGGCTTGATCGACTTCAGCTTCGAGCAGTTTGGCGGTAGCGTTGGCCCACTGGGTGCGCTGAGCGAAGGTGGTGTGACGGTAGTCGTCGAACCGCGCGTAGCCGCGAGCAATCGCAGCCTCGACTTCATCCGGGGTGGTTGGGGTAAAGGTCTTTACCGTCTCTCCGGTAGCCGGGTTGATAGTGGCGATCGACACGCTGACCTCTCCTTCATCGAGGGTTGGCTGATGAAACGTCTGAATCCAGCCTGCCATTATCGTGGACCTGGGGAGGTGTCGGATGAGCATGGTCGCACAACTGATGGTCAAGTGCTTGGAAAGCGAACGTTTCTCGGTCATTTTTAGGATTCCTGGTGCGGAGAACATACGCTTCGTGCAGGCATTGGCGGTGTCACACATTCGCATGTGCTCACCCGGCACGAGCAAGCGTCGACATTCATGGCGGAGATGTATAGGCCGGTAACCGGTCGTGCAGCCGTGGTTTTTTGCTACTGCGGGGCCAGGCACGATAAACATGCAGCTCGGTGTCGCTGACGCCACCATCAACAGCACACCGATGGTCGCGATTTTGACGCAGGTCGGCCGAGACTACCAGTTCGAGGAGTCGCACCAGTATGTCGACCCGGTGTCGGGTTTGCTCTGATCACTTGCCGAACTACCGGTGTACCCGCCGCACACGCGCCCTACCGGAGATGTTTCGTAAAGCATTCAAGCTTGCCGAGACCGAATGCTCGGCGGCGTTTTATCTGGCCGTGCCCGAACATCCAGATACTGACGTTGTGTACTAACACGGATTGAAACTGTTGCTGTGCAACGTCTTCTGCGCCGGTACACTGTTATTCAGCCATGTCGATGTACTGTGCATGATGTGGTGACCGGTCGCGCTGTACGGGCAGGCGCCGCTAACGCCGACGCGACCGCGGCGCTGGTGCGGTTCTCCGACGAACTCGGCATTAGTGTGGCTAACATCTTCCACGGCAAGAGGGTCATGCCCGGTGACCACTCCGACAGTTTAGGGACCATAGGGGTCATGCGGAATGACTACGTAAGTTTTGGATTCGACAACACCGACGTCATCATCGCGGTCGGATACAAGCTGCAGGAATTTGACCTCGTCTGGATCAATCCGCGGGGCTACAAGAAGATCATCTAACTGCATTGTTTCCCGGCCGAGGTCGACGTGCACTATTCGGTGAGTGTCGGGACCATCGGCGACATCACTTCCTCTCTCTACGCATTCACGGTCGAGCTAACGAGACAGCGTTTCAACGACGACACGGTGCTGAGATCCGGTCTGATAGCTGGGGAATTCGCTTGGGGAAAACATGATTCGAGGTTACCGTTGGCTCCGCAGCGAGTGATAACCGTTATTGATGCGGCAATGGTATGCAGCGAAGTTGTACCGCTGGACATCGGCGTCAACAAGATGTGAATGGCGTGGTTGTATCCGATACATTAGAAAAAATCTCTCTTATTTAAAACATATTGTCCAACAGATACCTTTATTTTCCAAGTCAACAAGATGTGAATGGCGTGGTTGTATCCGATACATTAGAAAAAATCTCTCTTATTTAAAACATATTGTCCAACAGATACCTTTATTTTCCAAGTGCACTTTTGGTTAATCTAGCCAAATCAGAATCAAAGGTGTTTGCAGTTATTGGTAACGGTGCGTTCATGATGAATTCGCAGAATATTAAGACTGTCTTTCGGGAACGTATACCGCTGGTAGTGTTGATCTGGGAGGATGGTGGATATGGCCTGATTGAGTTAGAAGATGGATCTTGAATTCGATGCACAGCATTATGTACGGTTTGGCAATCCCAACACTGTGGCCTACGCGGAAATCTATTAATAGCGCAGACTAATTGCTACCCATGCTGAAGGCTGCACTCGACGATGACGGTGTATCACTATATCTGTTGTCTAGTCGGCTACTCGGAAAATTTGTGACTGACCGAACGACTGGACGAGCTCAACGAAACGTTGTGATTCCATCCTATTGCTTGGACGTGACTATTCTGCAACGTCATCGGCCAGAGGTGCGGACCCAACAACGTGCGATGCCACTGTGCCTGATTGTTTCGCAGTTCCGCTATGCTGGTAAATCGATACTTGTAAAGCTGTGCGCGTACATACCTAGGGTGGTAATACCGGAAAGGTTTCGTGTTACGCTAGAATAGATACACCACTGTCTGAGCGTTCTTGCAGCAGTCGCTGCAAGAACGGCTTCAGCCATGTCTGCGCGTAGCCGGTGGGACGGTATCGAACTCCATCAGGCGACCCAGTCGTAGATGTGTAGTGCACCCGTTGACGGAGCAGCCGACGCACTGCTCTGTGGTTTATCTTGGAACTCGTATTCCTTCCGGACTTGTCTGCTTTCCGATAGCTGTCTTTTCGGGTGTCTTCGACCACCACTTCCCGACAGATGCGGTCAATACTGCCGAAAACCCCGTAGGTGTTCACTAGGTGAAATAAGTTGAACAACATGTTCATTCTTCGACAAGATGACCCTATGTTGTGCGCCGGCTAGTAGCTTAAGGATAGAACCACGACGATGAAGATGGTGAACGACGATGGCGGTGCCAGCAGCAACAGTTACTTAGGCAACTAGGTTGCAGACCATCGGTGGAGATAAGATTGGTAGATCGCGCTGCATGCTAGGGTGATTGCCAGCCAATTGAGCCAGGCTAAGTTGCTCGATACCACCAGCCACAGCTGGATGATGACGGTAATTGCTGCGATCACGCCGGCAACCGACTATGGTGTGAACAACCCAAATGGCACGATGAGCTCTTAGCAAAATGTTTACCCGCCGACTCGATTCGTTGTAGTGGCTTGGGTAGATTATGTAACAACAGCTGGACGGCCTCGGTATTGGCTATGTGTTATTGTAGCGGAATAAGTAGGTTGTGTTGCGCCAGCAGGTATTGCCGTGCATCTTGATCCGTTCGGTATTGAATTCGAAGCAGAACAGTAGTAGTCGCGCCATCCATAACGTCAGCACCGGGGCGTGACGTGGGCGTTGCCAGGGAAGATCACCAGAAACTCGACCGCTAGCAGTAACTGTTCCCAGCTAAACCGGTAGCGTACTTGACCGAAGTTGACGATTGACAGGTAGAGGACTTAAAGTGCCGGCCCCAGCGGCGCTAAGTTGGCTGCTCCTATTACGATCGCTGCTGGAAGCGCTGTACTAAAACAGCAGACAGAGGCGAGCAGCCTAGTGTAGTAGCGGACCTGAAAGATACTTGGTGATCTCCAGAAGGACCGCCCAGCCAGAAATCGCGGCACTAGCGGAATTCTGTGCTCCTCCGATTAGCGCCTGAAACTGCGTCGCGGCCGCCACGAATGCGACAAGGTAGATGGCGGCCACATCACGCTCGAGCACCGATTCGCCCAGCCAATATTCGAGTGCCGAAAACTATACCCCCTGACCCCAACTCCTCGGACGGAGATCATAGATCCAATTAACTAGCCCGCAAATCGGGAGTTAACATTACAAGGCGAGTGCCGCTACCACTAGCCTCAAGAAATTAAGAACATTATGAATATGAAGTAGATCCGCGTGATCGGAAATGGTACTGTCCACATTTATGTCAAGAAGTGTGTGCGTTGTAGCTGGTTCGTTGATCGTCCAGACATGAGCTTGGCAGTGCCAGTGTGCATCGTTGCACCAGTGCCGGTGCAACGATAGGCACACCCCAAGGTTGTGCAGGCAATTGTAAACAGTGACTGTTGTGCAACATCCACTTGATAACTGCCCGGATGTGGGTTGTTTGTGCCATCATGAACGCCAGGAGCGTGCCTGTACCTGCTGCGTTAGCAACCCGTCTGGACAGCAGATGCACCGCGCTCCGTCGACAACGATCGGAGAACGAACCAATCTAGTACCTGATTGTATGTTACCCATCCGCTCAATGATATCGACAGTCGGATTGATGGTCGAGGAAGCTTTGATATCGATGTTGACCCACACTATCTGGGAATGCGGCAAGGAATTTTTCCAAAGCCGCGATCGTCTACTCGGCAACTAAATCTGCTTTGCAGATATCTCACCAAGACAACTGTTTGACTACGCTTGGTACTCCCGTCGCCGACCCAAATCTGGGATCATGCAGAATCTACAGCTATCCTGTTATAGGCGGCACGAGAATATCTGTCTCAATGTAACGAATCCCACCTCTGCCGCCTCGTAGAACATGCCCATGTTATTCATCGGCAAGCTTAAAAGAAATAAACTCCCTGTATATCATAGCAATCCGCTCAGTGATATGCGAATATTGCAGGTTATGTGCGTTTCCTCCGCTCATCAAGTAGATTCACCCGTGCGGTCGTGCCTCGGTGACACCACGGACGCGGTCAACGTGGCAAGCGAAACCAATGCCAGTAGTTGCACAATCATGGAATGACCGGCGTAGCCATCGACCGATCGCCATGGCTGTCGGGACAGTGCCGCGCCGGCTAGAATCAGCCCACCCGAGCTCAAGCTAACGGAAAGGCCATCGCGCCACCGCGGTCGGTGACGCAGCGCGTACCGTAGACCGAGGGCGGCACCGACCACAACACCCCCTGCTGCACCAGCGATCACCGCTCCAGCAGCTAGCACTACGATCGTAGCCCAGGCCCCGGGCGTCCATGGTTGAACGGCTGTGTTATCGGCGTGTCCGCTCCGCCTGCGCCATAAGGCAAGCAAAGTCAACAGAGGCAACAATGTCAGCCCCACCGCCAGGCCCGGTCGGTACAGCGAATTGGCGGTGAAGGTCAGCGTGATGGTGCCGAGGTTACCCGCCGGCACCACCCAACCCTGTTGCCACCCGTTTACGGAGATAGGCATCAACCGGACTCCGGTACTGGTGCGCGCCACCCAGCCAGGGTTGATGCTGTCGGGCATGACCAACACTCGGGAGGTGGCCGACGCGGGGGCGCGCACCTCGCGGTGACTGGGACCCCATCTGCCGGTATTCGCGGAAACGGTTTTGGCGCTGGGCAATTTTGTGCCGTCTTGAGTCGAGAGCTGAACCCCGTCCACGATGAACGCAGTGCCAGGGCTGATCAACAACTCTTGCTGACCTGTCGGCAGTGTGATCGGGTCGCGTTCGCAGGGGACTGCGGAGACCGGTTCGCCGTCCAGCAGTGCTGCCGCCGTGGTCCGGATCGAGGTGTGTACGAACCGGCCTGCGACCGCTATGACTGGTCCGTGGTCGCAGTCGACGGTGATCTCACGGATGCGGTTGCGGCTGGCATCGGCGGGCGCGATCGGTTTGCCGCTGGTCCCGAGCACCGTGACCTCGGCCAGTCCCGGCGGTTTGAGCTGATCGAAACCCAGGGCGTTGCGGTCGATGACGTCACGCCAGTCGAGCAGGCTGATCGTGATGGTGCCGGTGATCCAGGGTTTCAGCGAGAGTGTCTGTGGTTCACCGGGCCGTAATTCTCGAACTTGTGGGCCGTTGCCTAGGTTGACCTCCACCATCGTCGGGTGTGCGGGCAGTGTCGACCGGCTGGGTGCTAGCCGCAGCCCGGCGACCTCGGTGGGCTGCGGTAAGACGACGGTGAGTGTCGGCGGGGTCTTGTGCTCTACCACCCGTTGCGGTGCCGTCCACGATGTGGCCGGATCACCGTCGGTGGCCGCATAGGCCGAGCCAAGGATGTCGACCGTGTCGGCGTCACCGTAGGCTCGGGTGGTGTTCGGCGCGGCGATCAGATCTGCCAGCCGGGGCCCCTGCCGGGACCGCACCCACAGGGTTGGTGTCACTGAGATCGGGTTGGGAACGGTGAGCGTGCGGCTGAAGTTGACGGGTTCTTCTGGTGCTAGCGTCATCGACGCCGCGCAGCGGACGTTGTCAGGTGCTGGGGCACAGCCCGGTCTGCCGAGCAATTCCGATCCCAGATCCCACCTCGCGATCGCCCACCCCGGCGGCGGCCCGGGTACTAGCGCGGTATGCCGCAGATTGACTGGGTGGGCGAATCCGGACGAGTCATACTGGGTGATTGTCAAGTTGGTGATGCCAAACTGTACCCCGGAGGACCCATCGTCGGTGGCGGCCGCGGTGATCCGCACCCACGGGGTTTCGCCATAGGGTAGCGCCGCGGTGAGCGGCTTGCCGGCCTCGTCGAACGCACACGTGGTCGTGCCGTTGACGGTCTCAATCTGGATGCGGCGAACTTGGGCTCCGACGGCAGTCGCGCTGGGGGTGATGGTAATGACGGCGTTGGTTACTGGGTGGTCGAAATCTACTTGCAGCCATTGCCCGACGGCGGGCTGCAGTGCGTTGGATACCCACGAGGTCGCCGGGTCGCCGTCGACCGCGGCAGCCGGTGAGGTTGCCGGAGCTACATCGGGCATCGCTGTGGCATCCGATGACGAGCTTGACGCGGTGACTCGGCCACCGCTCCAACCGCCGAATACCATCTCTGCACCTGGAACTGGATAGTCGGGCATTCGGTTAAAGGTATGCCGGGCTTCGTCAGCTGTGCGGATAGCCGACGAATGCTGGTCTACTCGGCCATAGTCGGTCTCACGTGCTACCGGAGTATCGGTGATGATGACCCCAGCCCAGCTGGGTAGTGGTAAACTGGCGATCTGGGCATCTGCAGTCATCAGCGCCGGACCTAACGCTGGCTGGCCCAGGAGTCGGCGCCGCTCGTCAAGACGCAGCAACACTTCGGGTCCGCCGTCAATGCGGGGGAGCTGGTCAGCGTCAGCGAAGTAGGGTTTGCCGAGGTTGTCCGCATCGCCAACGGTTACCCGATAGATCTCCACCGCAGGGTAGTGGGGGCGCAGTCCACTGTCGGAAACGAAGCCTGCGAGCATGCCGGTGCCCACCGGTGCACCGAACTGTGCTACTTTTTCCAGCCGCGGCGACCTCGTAATGGCCCGGTGTACCAGGATCGGGCGCGCTGAACGCGACGTGTCAGGATCCAGATCGTTGCGCAATACCACATAGGAAATGCCTTGGCGGGCAAGAGTATCAGCTAGGCTAATCGACGGTCGCCCGGCGGCGAACAGTCGCTGCACCGAATCCAGCGCCCGGATAGTCTGCGGCGGAGTCAGCGGGATAGAGTCCCGTACTCCCCACGGGCTACTGCCGAGCACTTGCAGTGGCTCGTCGTGGCTGGTGCCCCACACCTGAGTGGCGAATGGCGCGCCCGGGACCACCAACACGCGTCCAGGTGTCGGTGTTCCGGTGTTGTGCTCGCTCAGCCAGTCGGTGGCGTCATGCCAGTACGGAGGTATCGCGCTGAACGTGCCTGACGGAGTGAGCCGACCCGTCCACGCTAATGAGGTACTGACCACCAGCGCGGTCAACACCACAACTGTCGCGGCAACCCGTTTGTCGCGCTCAGGGTGGGCGAAGGCGTTGAGCCACACTACCACCGGTGCACTGCCCGGCAGCGGGATCCGGCCCAGCAACTCGGCGATGCCCAGTGTCAACGGGATTCGGATCACCGATTCCAGCTTATGCACGTTGCGCAGCGGTGCGCCGCCGGCGTCTAAGAACACCTGCACCGCCTGCGCTAAAGGCGAGCCTAGCCCACCGCTGTAACCAGCGGCCATCAACACCACCCCGACTACCAGTATCGTCACCAGTCGTCCTCGGGCCGGCATCGTGGGGCTGGCCAGCCCGGCCAACCCGGCCGCCGCGACCAGGCAGGTACCCAAGATGGCCACCGACCCGGTGACCAATGGCGCGCCTGCGGTGGCGTTTGGTGCTACGAAAGGTGTCCAGCTGTCCGTGCCGCGCAGTATCTCGACGAGCGACGACCATTGCGTTGTCACGCGGGAGGATTCGATGAAGTCCAAGAACGGTGGACTGACGCCGTGCAGCAGCCCTAGAGCCACCATCCACCACAGCGTTGCCAAACACAGAGCCACCAGCCACCATGCAGTATACCGCCACCACAAGCGGTTCGGTCGGTGACAGGCCCACCAGATCACCGCCGGTAGACAACCTGCCAGCGTCGCAATCGCGTTGACCGCACCCATCAACGCGACTGCCAGTCCCGCCTGTGCGGCGCGTGTCCGCACCGGCTTGTCCGAAGTTCCTCGTAGCACCAGGATCGTGGGCAGTAACACCCAAGGCGCCAACATCATCGGCAGGGTTTCTGATGAGATAGATCCCAGTGTGGTCAGCACTCGCGGTGATAGCACAAACGCTGCCGCGCCAATAGCGCGTGATGTCGGACTGCCGATTCCCAATGTCTCGGCGACTCGTAGCAGCCCCCAGAAACCGGCTGTGAGTAGTAGTGCCCACCACAGACGCTGGGTTATCCATCCGGGCGACCCCAATAGCTGGCCGATGATAAAGAAGGCGCCGTGCGGAAACAGGTAGCCGTAGGCCTGATTCTGTACCTGACCAAACGGCAGATCGCTGTTCCATAGGTTGGTTGCGCGAGCCAAAAAACGTAGCGGGTCGGTGGTGAGGTCCAGTTTGGTGTCGGGGGAGATCTGTCCCGGGGATTGCGCGAACGTCAACGCCAACGTTACTGTCCCGACCAACGTCAACCACCAATGCGACACCGGCACCGCCAAGGAGCCCGACGGTGTTTTTGCCGGCCTTGCCTCAGTGGTCGCTGCGGCCGAGCCCGAGCTAGCATGCCCGGCTTTTTCCTGTGCCGCGGTACCCGCCCGCATCGTCGCCGGATTAAGTGCGGTTGCCGTACTCGACCCTGTTGAGAACTGATGACTGCGGATCGCCACCGGGCAGTGGCGGCTTCGTGTCCTGCTGTACCATCAACGTGATCCCGAAGACCGCGGCCGCGCCAAGCAACAGACCAACCACTACGCTCGTGGTGGCCGGCGCAACGATCCGGTTCATCGATCGCTCCTCGGGGTGTGTGGTCGTAGTTAGCGGCAACCTAGCAGAAGTTCGGCCAGTATAAACGTGGTCGTCGCAGCACCTGGTCGGCGGATGTCGAATGAGCGCCGGGTGAGGCGGTGTCCGCATGAACACCCGCCATGACACCATGCTTCGATGGCTTTTGCGCGAACCCTCGTTGTGCTTGTTGCCGTGTCGGCGTTGGTCGCAGCTTGTGGCCATGACACAGCACAGGCTCCCAACTCCTTATCGACCGCAGCTAGCAAGCCGACCGCCGCCCCGCCGCCACTGGCGTGCGGCGGTTCCCCAGCATCCGTGCCGGGGGCCCTAACCATCCGCGACAAGCTAGCCCAGCTGCTAATGGTGGGTGTACGCGATGCGGTCGACGCTAAGGACGTGGTCACCAATCATCACGTCGGTGGCATCATGATCGGCAGCGAGACCGACTTGTCGATGCTGACCAACGGGGCGCCGGCTGACATTGCCCGCAGCGTGGGGCCGCTACCGCTGGCGGTCAGCGTCGACGAAGAAGGCGGCCGGGTGTCTCGGTTGAAGTCACTGATTGGGACGGCGCCGTCTGCCCGGATGCTGGCACAAACCAGCACTGTCGACCAGGTCTACGGGATGGCGCTGGACCGTGGCCGCAAGATGCGCGAGCTGGGCATTACCATCAACTTTGCCCCCGTCGTCGACGTGATCGATGCCCCTGACAACAGCGTGATCGGGGACCGTTCGTTCAGTTCCGACCCGGCCGTCGTTACTTCCTATGCCGGAGCCTATGCGCGGGGCTTGCGCGACGCTGGCCTGCTGCCGGTGCTCAAGCATTTCCCTGGTCATGGGCATGGCTCGGGCGATTCGCACACCGGTGGCGTAACCACGCCGCCGCTGCAGGACCTGCAAACCACCGACCTGGTTCCCTACCGGACGTTGGTATCCGATGCCCCGGTCGGAGTGATGCTCGGTCATCTGCAGGTTCCTGGGTTGACCGGCGACGATCCAGCCAGTCTGAGCTCGGCCGCGGTGCAGTTACTGCGCACCGGTGCCAACTACGAGGCTCCGCCTTTCAACGGCCCAGTCTTTAGCGACGATGTGTCCGGCATGGCCGCGATCTCTGACCGATACGGGGTGGTCGACGCGGTGTTGCGCACCTTGCAAGCCGGCACCGATGTCGCGCTTTGGGTCAACACTGAGGCGGTGCCTGCGGTCTTAGACCGGCTAGAGCAGGCGGTGTCTGTGGGCGAATTAGCGATGCCGGCTGTCGACGCCTCAGTTGTGCGGGTGGCCACTATAAAGGTCCCTGGCCAGGGGTGCGGGCGCTAGCATGGCTTGAGTGTTAGCTGCACCGTTGCTTATTCTGGAGTCGGATAGTCGGGCTAAAGGAGCATGCGATGGCAGATGGTATTCAGCAGATACCATGTGCTCTTCGCGAGTAGCAAATGTTCGAAGTCGTGGTAAAGGTGTTCTCGGTCAACGGCTACCACGAGACCTCAATGGAGGCTCTCCTCGCCGAAGCGCAGATCTTCGAGCCAATCTCCTACACTACGGGTCCAAGGAGTGCTTTTTCGGTGCCTGTCTGAGCCGTGATATGAAACGATTCAATCGCTGTGGCACCCGCTGATATCGACTTCACGCAAAGCTCGAAAGACTTGCTAAGCAGCACAATCACGTTTTATTGATGCCAATTGGGCATTCTGGATCGTGATGTACACATTTAGGCGATGCGTTCTCCAGTGTTCGCCTAGACGGTGCGTGAGGCACACGATCAGAATCAGATCACTGAGCTGGTAGTCGGGCTGATGCGGGCAGGCACTAGCAGACCGCGAACCGACCATGAATAACAAGATGATGGTCGTAGCGTTGGTGAGGCAATGGTCACCTGGCTCACGACCGGCAATATCGACGTCGATAAGGCTTCGAGCTTGATGATCAACATGTTCTGGCACGGACTCAAGGGCGCACCCGCGGATCTCCGCGTTGCCAGCCGACGGGTCAGCTGCCGTGACCTAAGACTTCTGGTTATCGTCGGAGTGCTGACCGGGATCGTCGGTTCGGCGCCAACACTCGTCCTGCGCTTCGTTTAGCACCTGACGTATACCCCCGCCTTGAGTTTGTTTACTCGCCGACGTCACTGCCAGCAGTCCAGTCTGCCGTGCACTGGGACCGCTGATCGGTGGCGCATTAACAACTGTCGGGTGGTGGATCTTGCGACGCAGCACCGAAGTGTCGTCACTCGCGTAAATCATTGCTCGTGGTATCTGGAACCGCGGTTTTCATAGAGCATCGACACCGTGCTGCAAGCGCTGCTGGTTGACTCCGGTGCATCGCTAAGTCGAAGGAGCTCCCCACCCGGGGTCGGGCTCGATGCAGTTTATGCTATTCCGCTGGACGGTGCACTATTCAGCGCGCGGATCCTGCTGTATAGTGAGCAGCTGTGTGCCGCGATGATTACTTCTAGCCGTGTCGTCGCAATCAGTTTCGATCAGCACGGGTTGATTGACCTGTTCTGGACTGGTTCGGTGTGGAGTAGATGTATCTGCTGACCGCGCACGAGCTGGTATGAGTGTTGTTGTCCTTCGCGGTGGGACTGGCATTTAACTCGATTGTGGCAGTGGCGCGGCTAGCCGTCGTGATATGAATCTGACTGCTAGTCTTTGCACTTTTCGACGCAGGGCCGGTTGTGGGCATTCATTTGCATTTGTGGCCCCAATTACTAGATAACGGGCGGAAGATTTCTAACGGTCAGACTGGCTATCGGGGTCGGCGAAACGCTAACTCCGGCGCTGGCCACCGATGCGGTAGCGGGAGCAGGGTTGATATTGTCGATTGACGGTCTTTCCGGGACGCACCTGCACGTGCTGGTGGTCTCGCTGGCCAGTGCTGCCGGGGTATTTGGGGTTACCCAGGGCTCGCCGGTCTTCGTCTGTCCACCGCTCTGGCTATTTCTTGTTTTCTTGCTACCGCTGGTGTTGCGCAAAGACTGAAGGTACTGCTTCGGGATCGCAGTGGTGCTATGCCGAAGTCCGGCCAGTGTGCTGGTTGAGCGTGCTACGCACCTCGCACGGTACCGGTCAGGTGAGGGTACCCCTTGGCGATATTGCGTAGTGTGAGGTTCCAGCTTCCAGCGCCTTCGTCGACGTAGAGCCCTACGGTCGCAGGTAACGCTATCGGCTTGGCGAAACGGACTGAATAGTGCACAGTATCCGGAAGTCGAGCCTCGATGTTAGCTAATATCGCTGCAGCACTGAACATTCCGTGCGCAATGACAGTCGGAAATCCGAATAGCTTGGCGGCGATCCGGTTGGTATGGATTGGGTTGTGGTCACCGCCGACGGTGGCGTAGCGGCGGATCTGGCCGGGGGTGATCCGCAGAACGGCGCTCGGTGGGGGAGGTTTGGGCTGTTTCTGTGGCGGCGGTTTGGGCTCGTCGGACAAGCTGGTGCGTTGCTGGTGTAGGAAGGTGGTCACCTGATGCCACGCAGTGTCGTTACCGACGCTGACGTCGGTAACCAGGTCTGCCAGCAGACCTTTTCGGTGTTCGCGAAGGTTTTCGGTATGCACCCGCACGCCGACGACGTCGGTCACTGCTATTGGCCGGTACTGCGTGATGTGATTCTCAGTATGTACTGATCCAATTGCAGCGAAGGGAAAGTCGAATCCGGTCACCAGCGCCATCATCGCGGGAAAGGTCAACGCGAACGGGTATGTTAGTGGCACATGATTGCCGTAGCGCAGACCGGTAACCGACGCATAGGCCGCCACGTTTGTGTGGTCTATGGATAGATCCTTGACGGTCACCGTTCGGTTGGGCAGCTGGTCTGTCCGGGACAGAAGCGGTAATGCTCCGACAGCCGCGCACAGTATATTTTTCAGGCTGCCTGGCTGGCTCACTAGTGTTCTCCTTGACGGGAAAATGCCTTCTGAACCAACAGAACATTGAGTTTGCACAGGATCCAAGAAGCAAGTTTAGTGATATTATCATATGTGACCCGCTGTTGGGGTGTTGACATTAGGTATACATCATGCGTACTTTGCGTGACCCGCAAGGTACCCGTGCATCTTCATGCAGGATCAAAGAATCCACATGAGATAAATGAATCAGTATGGTGCTGATAGGATTTCAGCGGATAACGCTGCGATATGCTCCTTCGAAAAGCCGCAAGAAACCCGAAAGAGCTGACCTCAACGTGACCCACGTCGTTTCACGGTGTTTTACTAGCCAACACAATCGTTTTCACTGATTGATATCGTTGGATCCTAACCGTTTTCTGTTACCATAGTTTGTTGCACACCGTCCCGATCAAAGGCGAGGCTTCCCTTTCAGCGCCGAGTTGAACGACTCGATAGGGCTACGCGCCGAGTACCGCCTGGCCGCAGACACGGATAATGTTTCCTGTTACGGCGTTTGACGCTGGGTTGGCGAAGTAGGCAATGGTCTCGGCAACATCGACGGGCAGTCCGCCTTGGAACAATGAGTTCAGTCGGCGCCCCACCTCGCGGGTGACCAGCGGGATGGTGGCCGTCATTTGGGTTTCGATGAATCCCGGCGCGACGGCGTTGATCGTGATGCCTTTTTTGGCCAGCCCTGGTGCTAGTGCCTGGGTGAGGCCAATCATCCCGGCTTTGGTGGTGGCGTAGTTCGTCTGCCCGCGATTGCCGGCGATACCGGCAATCGACGACAGGCCGATCACCCGGCCGCCTTCGCCGATACTGCCGTTCCCGACGAGTCCTTCGGTAAGGCGTTGCGGAGCAAGCAGATTGACAGCTAAGACGGCATCCCATCGGGCATTGTCCATGTTGGCCAACAGTCTGTCGCGGGTGATACCAGCGTTGTTGACCAAGACGTCGGCATGCCCGCCGTGATGGTCGCGCAGGTGCTCGGTGATTTTGTCGACGGCATCATCCGTGGTGACGTCCAGCGACAATGCGGTACCACCAACACGGCTGGCGGTTTCAGCTAAGGTCTCGGCCGCGGATTCCATGTCTATCGCGACGATCCGGGCGCCATCCCTGGCGAACACTTCGGCGATGGTAGTGCCAATACCGCGTGCGGCGCCGGTCACGATGGCAACTTTGCCATCCAGCGGCCGATCCCAATCTGCTGGTGGAGTGGAGTCGGCCGCCCCGACATAGAAAACCTGGCCGTCAACGTAGGCCGACTTGGCCGACAGAATGAACCGCATGGTGGACTCCAGGCCCGTAGCGGCCGGTTTGGCATTCGGTGAGAGATACACCAGCGCTGCCGTGACACCGCAGCGCAGCTCCTTGCCTAGCGAGCGGGTAAAGCCCTCCAGCGCGCGCTGCGTGATCCGTTCGTCGGTGTTCGTGGCCGCGTCGGGTGTGGTGCCGATGACCACGACGCGCGCGCAGCGGCCAAGGTTGCGCAGCAGGGGAGTGAAAAAGTCGTGCAATCCTTTAAGTCCAGCGGGCGTCGTAATACCGGTCGCGTCGAAGACAAGCCCGCCGAATGAGTCGGCCCAGCAACCGCCCAGGTTGTTGCTTACCAGGTCGTAGTGCTTCTCTAGCGCCACACGCAACGGCTTGACCACCCTGCCGTCACCGCCGATCAGTAGGGATCCAGATAGCGGTGCATCGCCCGGTCGGTAGCGGCGGAGTGTTTCAGGTTGCGGAATGCCCAGTTGTTTCGCTACAAACGATCCGGGACCGGAGCTGACAATCTGTGAGAACAGATCGGATGAGCGCTTGGGGACCACAGAGCTGCCTTCCGTGTTGGGTGTGCCATATGAGAGGCAACTGTATCGAGGAAAAACAAAATTCATCTTGAAAGTAAGAACATGCGGGTAGTATGACACTTGACAGCTGATTTCCAAATGGATAAGCCCGGCGACACACGGAGATTATCAGTGGCCTCTGCAAGTTCTGCGGCAACCAGCAAGACGTCTCAGATGAGTTCTGGGCCCACGCCCGCTAAACAAAGGGTTGCCGTGCTGGGTGGCAATCGCATCCCGTTCGCGAGATCAGATGGCGCCTACGCTGAGGCGACCAACCAGGACATGTTCGCGGCGGCTCTAGGTGGTCTGGTGGACCGATTTGGGCTGGCCGGCCAGCGATTGGGCATGGTGATCGGCGGCGCCGTGCTCAAGCACAGTCGGGACTTCAACCTGATGCGCGAATGTGTGCTGGGGTCACACCTGTCGCCATACACACCTGCGCTCGACATGCAGCAGGCCTGCGGAACTGGTCTGCAGGCAGCGATTGCCGCGGCCGATGGCATTGCAACTGGCCGTTATGAGGTGGCCGTTGCCGGCGGGGTGGACACCACTTCGGATGCGCCGATCGGCCTGGGTGACAACCTGCGCCGCAACCTGCTGAAGCTGCGCCGATCTAAGTCCAACGTGCAACGACTGAAGCTGGTGGGCGCGCTGCCTGCCAGCATCGGGGTCGAGATACCTGCAAATAGTGAGCCCCGCACTGGGCTGTCAATGGGAGAACACGCGGCCATCACCGCCAAGAAAATGGGGATTAAACGGGTCGACCAAGACGAACTGGCTGCCGCTAGCCATCGCAATATGGCCGATGCCTACGATCGGGGCTTTTTCGACGACCTGGTCACACCGTTTCTGGGGCTCTACCGCGATGATAATCTGCGGCCTAACTCTAATGTGGAGAAGTTGGCCACATTGAGCCCGGTTTTCGGAGTCAAGGCCGGTGACGCGACGATGACGGCGGGCAATTCCACTCCGCTGACTGACGGCGCCTCGGTTGCGTTGCTCGCCACCGAGCAGTGGGCTGCCGCACATTCATTGACCCCGCTAGCCTACCTGGTAGATACTCAGACTGCCGCGGTTGACTATGTTAGTGGAAATGATGGCTTGCTGATGGCACCGACCTACGCGGTGCCCCGGCTGTTAGCCCGCAACAGGCTGAGCTTGCAGGATTTCGACCTATACGAAATACACGAGGCGTTCGCCTCTGTGGTGTTGGCGCATCTGCAAGCGTGGGAGTCCGAAGAGTATTGCAAGGGGCGTCTGGGGCTCGATGCCGCGCTTGGGTCTATCGATCGATCCAAGCTCAATGTCAACGGTTCGTCATTGGCTGCTGGCCACCCCTTTGCGGCTACCGGCGGGCGTATCCTCGCGCAGACGGCCAAGCAACTTGCCGAGCAGAAGGAGGAACAACAGAAGGGCAGCGCGGCGGGCAAGCCCATGCGGGCTTTAATTTCGATTTGTGCTGCCGGTGGCCAAGGTGTGGCCGCGATCCTGGAAGCCTAGCGGCGATCGTCAGTGCGGCGAAGCTAGGCGTCGCCGGGTTTGCCACCCGACAGTAGTTTAGTCGGTCGCCAGCTGCCCTAGCCTGGCTAGTGATTCCACCTTAGAGAGTTAGAGACCATCAGAAGTAAGGTCCCCGCTTCAGCGGGGAAGCGCAGTGACTTTACAGTTTTCTCGGTCGTTGGCTAGAACGCGGCTTCGTCAAGCTCCATGATGTCGTTGTCCAATGTCTCAAGCACTTCGCGAGTGTTGGTCAACAGCGGTAAGAAGTTCTTCGCAAAGAACGATGACACCGCGACTTTACCTTCGTAGAAGGACCGTTCAGCGTCAGTGGCGCCGGCGTCGAGCGCCTGCACGGCCACCGCGGCTTGGCGCTGTAGCAACCAGCCGATGATCAGATCGCCAACGCTCATCAAGAAGCGCACCGACCCCAGACCTATTTTGTACAAGCTGGCGACGTCTTGCTGCGCTGCCATCAGGTAGCCAGTCAGCGAAGCTGTCATCCCCTTGATGTCGGCTAGAGCCTTGGCCAGCAGCTCGCGCTCGCTTTTAAGCCGGCCGTTACCAGTCTCGCTGTCGACGAACTGCTGGATCTGGTGCGACACATAGGCCAGAGCCACGCTCTTGTCGCGGACGATCTTGCGGAAGAAGAAATCCTGCGCCTGGACGGCGGTAGTGCCTTCGTACAGCGAGTCGATTTTCGCGTCACGGATGTACTGTTCAATCGGGTAGTCTTGCAGAAAACCCGAACCACCGAGGGTCTGCAGGCTCTCGGTGAGCTTTGCATAAGCCTGCTCGGAACCTACGCCCTTGACTATCGGCAACATCAGGTCATTGATCTTGACCGCCAGCTTAGCGTCTACGCCGTGTAACACCTCGGCGACTGCCGCGTCTTGGAAAGTGGCGGTGTAGAGGTACAGCGCTCGCAGACCTTCGGTGTACGCTTTCTGAGTCATCAGCGATCGGCGCACGTCAGGGTGATGTATGATGGTAACCCGCGGTGCGTTCTTGTCGGTCATCTGGGTCAGGTCGGCGCCCTGCACGCGGGACTTCGCATATTCAAGCGCGTTCAGGTATCCTGTCGACAGGGTGGCAATTGCCTTGGTGCCGACCATCATGCGTGCTTGCTCGATGACCTCAAACATCTGCGCGATGCCATCGTGCACCTCGCCGACCAGCCAGCCCTTGGCAGGCACGCCGTGCTGGCCAAAAGACAGCTCACAGGTGGCCGAGATCTTCAGACCCATCTTGTGCTCGACGTTGGTGACGAACACGCCGTTGCGCTTGCCAAGCTCCCCGGTCTCGGAGTCGAACAGGAACTTGGGCACGAAGAACAGCGACAAGCCTTTGGTGCCTGGCCCGGCGCCCTCGGGGCGGGCTAGCACGAGGTGAAAGATATTCTCAAAGAGGTCGTCGGAGTCACCCGAGGTGATAAAACGCTTAACCCCATCGATGTGCCAAGAGCCGTCCTTGTGCTGAACGGCTTTGGTCCGGCCGGCACCCACATCCGAGCCGGCATCCGGCTCGGTGAGTACCATGGTGGAGCCCCAATTGCGTTCGGCAGCCAACACAGCCCAGTTCTTCTGTTCTTCGGTACCGAGGTGGTAAAGAATGTTAGCGAAGCCGATGCCGCCGGCATACATCCATACCGCCGGGTTAGCGCCCAGAAGGTGCTCGTGTAGTGCCCATACCAGTGCCTTGGGCATCGGCATGCCACCGAGCGCTTCGTCGATACCAGCCTTGTTCCAACCGGCCTCGGCCACCGCCCTGCAAGACTTCTTGAACGACTCCGGTAGCGTGATCGAATGAGTTTCGGGGTGAAATACCGGGGGGTTGCGGTCACCTTCAGCGAACGACGCAGCGACGGGTCCCTCGGCCAGACGGCTGACCTGCGTCAATATTTCATGGGCGGTGTCGGTATCCAGATCGCTGAACTCACCGGTACCGAACACCTTGTCAACGCCTAACACTTCAAAGAGATTAAAAACCTGGTCGCGGACGTTGCTTTTGTAGTGGCTCACTATGGTCCTCCTCGTCGAGAAAACCACCAAAGAGGTCGGGTACCTCATCAGATTAAGTTACCCATTAGTAATATAGTATTGATAAAGATATATCGATCAAGTAGTTTCACGCAAGTCGGTATGAGCGGCATTACGCTTGCTAACTGACCAACTGGTTAGCGAGGACCTTTCCGCAACACTTGGCGCACCTGTCAAGTGCGATTGCTGAGTGTGATGGTTATGTACAAAATGATCAGTGTGCGCAACACCATGGCGCTGCCTGTGTGTGGATTTATGGGAGAATTATTGTGCACTAGCTTCCGCGGGGCAGCCCACAAGGTGGGCTTTTCTACCTGACTGGCCGTCATGTGTACGACGCCTCGAAGGGCAGGGTGCTAAAGGTAGCGCATCGGCTTGTCGAGCTGCCTCAAGCAGACAAAGATGCTATCGCTATGGCGAGCAGTCCACATTTCCGTGGCTATACGCCAGCTGGATGAAGAGCTAACATACGGCGAGGTAGACTGGTGTGGGCAAATTGACATGTAGGGGGTTCACTGATCGCTGGGTACGGCAAGTTAGACTACCTGTGGTTGAAGGGCCCCAATCAGTGGTTGGCAGCGTTGTCTGAGTTGCCCGGGATGATTTGGTGAATGGGACGCTCGCGCTGTCCGGTGTGGTCCGTGCCTTGCTGAGACATTGAGCGGCATTACTGGGCGACCCGCCTGATGTGTTGGATTCAGTCTTTGACGGAACACCCGTCACGCTCATCAACTGCGGAAGGCAGTTGACCGAGTTGCAATGCCGTATTTCTTCAATCCACGGTTGGACGCCCACATACCGATATTATCGCTGCTCGCCGAACTGGAAGCCCGCATCGCTGCCCGGTTGGCTTCGCCTGAAGACCCGTCCGACCAGATTTTCTCGGTCTACGGTCGTAATGCCTGGAAGAGCGGATTGCGAGTCCACCTGGATGTGTCCGCCGCTGGTGTTGTTTTGCGTGCAGAACATTTTCGACACCGTGGCTCAAGTTCAAAGCCGTACCAATGCTGGGCATCAGTGTGCTGGGCGAGGTTTATGACGAGGTGGTGTGCACGTTGGCCTGTCAAGACCGGGGACAGGCTCGCCGATTTGGAAACGGTGTCCAACGACACCGGTGCGGTCTTCATCACGGCCGCCAGTCTGTGGTTTAGAGAGTACAATCGGCTTGTTGACTTCGGTTGGTGAGCACGCCATCGTCTATGCCGTGCGGGTAAGCCAGGTCACCGTGGATCCTGACGCGGCTCTTACTGTATTCCACCACAGTATGCTTTGTCGGCTCGGCGTGTGAAGTCAGCACCATCGGCGCTTATCGACGGAACAACTTGCTACCCAACCACACCACAGGGGCGTGCTTGCGGTCGGCTCTCCGCTCTTTCAGCATCGGGATCAATGCATTTCCTATGCCTGTTGACGTCGGTTGCGTGGTTCAGTGGATGCATATTCAGCCCCCGTGATCCGCCTCAAGGATCGCAGTCCGGTGAACGCCTGCTTATTTTTCTCATGATCTCATAACTATGTGGCAGACGTTTTTGGCACGGGAAATATTTCGATGCACTTGCGGAATTTCTGCGAGCCCTGGACATCAACTTGCTTCATCTGGCATTCGCCAGGCTGTAGTTCCGTGGGCAGCGTGCACGATGGGTTTTCCTACGTCTTCTGGTAGTTGAATGATACGTTGGTAGCTAGATCGCAAATTGCCGGGAATGTTCGCATCGGGGTGACGGTGACGACTTTGTCTTCGCTGCAGGTCGGCATCCGAGTCATGCACATCAACCTAGGCTTGCCGTTGATCTCCACCGAGCAGGATCCGCACTTGCCTGCCTCGCAAGTTAAGTTCCAGCCCACCAGCAGGATCAGAAGCCTGCGTCTGTTTCAGTCGGAGACTGGTGTCAAGCACGATCTCGCCCTCGTTGACCTCGATGATGAAGTTGCAGAGTGCGCCACCGCCTTCGTCGCCGCGCCAAACCCGCATCCTCGCGTTCTAGATTATTTAGCCCGTCTACCCTGGGTGTTCGGCCAGCTTTTCAGTTGCCAACTTCGAGATCTCAAAGAGCTCTAACAAGTCGGGCCACATAGGTACCTGGAGTTCGCGGGTGATGCTGACGTGCGAACTTTCAGCTTCGCCGTTGATGCTTTGAGTTGCGCGAGTATACTAGCAAGGTCTTGCGCCGAGCTGGGTTCATATCGGGATGGTTGTCGAGGGTGTGGATGCCTCAACCGCCGTCACGCACTCGCTGACCAGCAGCCTGTTGCGCAGGTCGATGGCAAGATTACAGCCTTGGTTGTATTGCCAATCTCCTTTCACAAGAAGCATGTGCCGATAGAGAGCCTACAGCTCTTTCAACAAAATCAGTGCCCGCGCTATCTCCTCCTGGTTGCGGATGATGCCGACCAAGTCGTTCATCAAATACTGCAAGTCCATGTGTAGTGTGTACGGATTTTCCAGTACTTGAGCCGCCTTTCGATCACTCGAAGAGTTTTGACAGTGGTGTCGACAGTCTCCGGTGAGACGGCCGGACGGCTACTAAGCACCCGCACGTAGTCGGTGGTTCCCAGGCCGGCGCTGTGACCAAAAACCAGCAGATCAGACATTGAATTGTTGCCCAGCCGGTTTGAGCCGTACATGTAGCCGGAACATTTTCCGGCGGTGAACAGACTGGGAATTGTCGCCGCACTGGCATCCGCATCGACTTCGATAGTGCCGATGACCAGTGACCGGTGGGCTCGACTTCCATTGGCTGCGTGGTGATGTCGACCTTGGCGAAATTCATGGACTGGAGATACATCGACGGCAACTCCCGCTTGATGTCCGCGGGTATCAAACGGGATGCAATGTCGAAGTAAATTCCGCCGTGTGGGATATGCTTCAGTCGGCTGTGACATTACAGCATATTGTGCGCATGCCATGCACAATTTAATAGCGCGGCAGCAGGTTCGGGATGCGACGGGCGGGGTCATTGTTCTTGAGCTATTGGTCGGCCTCATGTTCGGTTTCGATATACTGGCCTTTGAACACCGGTGGGATGTAGTCGAACATGAGCCGCTTGCCATCTGAGTTCTTCAGGATCCCACCATCGCCGCGAGCATCCCGGTGATCAGGATTCCCTTCACGCTGGGGCTACACTATGCCGTTGGGTGAAATTAGACAAACTGTGGGTGTGCCGACTCTCAGTTTCAAAACTTGCCCGTTACCACGGTAATGTTAGGAATTCGAGGTCGCCTTGAATATCTTGTCGGTGCCGCCGGTGGCCAGCATCATCGCAGGCGTCTCGAACACGACGAACCGATCGTTTTCGCGCCAGTAGCCGAACACGCCGGCGACTCGCTCCCCAGTTCTTGAGACCGTCTTTAAATTAGCGCAGTAATCGTACATTCGGCGCATGCCCGTGACCCATGCTTCCTAGTCGCTGAGTTTGGCGTACTCCTTCTGCTGCATGATGTGGATCAACTCCAGGCCGAACCACGACCCCCCAACCCCCGTTTACGTACCGAGATGACCGGCCCGTAGTCCCACGCAGCCGGCGTTAATCACCACTACGTCATAGTAGTGGCGTTCAACCTCAATTATGAAATCTCACCTAGCCCTTTCTTGATACTTGTTGAAATGGGTTATCAACCAACAAATCTGATGTATTTAATTGTGTAGTTAGCTACTATTTTATGTATAAATTTATAAATTAAACTGTGCCTAGTAGTACCCATACTAATTGCATTTTTCTGGTGTTAAATTTGTTGACTTTCATCCAGATTAAAGTACCAAATTAGATGTTTGGACAAATGATCGATCTGGCCGCTAGTAACGTGCCGGAAAGAATAGCATACTATGGTGTGCTATCGCAACAAAAGAACATTTATCACCAAAATATTTTTGCCCAAACAGAAGTCGAAATCGAAGGGTGAATAGAACGCCACTATTGCACCGTATTTGTTGATCACTGAGACCATTAGTGTCAAATAGAAGAAGTGTCGGTGGCTAATACATATTGATCAGAAGAAAACGGGTTTCGCAGGTGTCGTGAGCGTGCGGTTCGGGCACTGAACAGCTGGTTGATGATTGTCGCGCTGTGACCCGTAGCAAGTCTTGAGCTAGTAGCAGGTAGGTCGAAACGTAAGCAGGAACGATAATGCCAATATTACCAACGTAATCCACCACAGGAAATGATCAGAATAAACGCCTAGATGAATGTTTTCGGGTTCGCGGGAGGAGCTGATAGACAGCGAATAGAACGGCGTTAGGTAGTGATATTCAGCTACTTAATAGCTGCTACTCTGAGAACGCTCGGATGGTGGCATAAAGAATAAACGTAGAAAAATCGAAGCTGGTTATCAGCGGTGGCAGTCACCACCGGTCAGCTCGGAGTGTTAGCTGTAGTACTTGGGCCCGGGTAGCCGAGAAAACGACGGTAGCAAGACGGGCTGCTAAATCTATTGGGGTCGTTACCCGGTCGAAGGGTACACAGAAAGCGCCTCCGGATTTTCGAGGGGCTTGGTTGTCAGGACCGGCTATGGCCCCCGACGCCTTCGTCGTCAACATCACGCCAGAAGTCGCTGTCGTACTGGGTGTCGGGAATAGCGATCTTCTCGCCCGACTGCTGGACGGTGGCGCGAGTCAGGTCCAGTTCGGAGATGTCAGTATCAAGTAACTCGACATCGCTGAGGATCCGATCAGTGTCGATGGTGATGCGACGCATCGCGGGGTTGTCGCCGTATCGCGCCTTCAATGAGGCTACGGACCGCCGCATTCTGCTGATGAGGTCATGAAGTTCGGCGAGTTCAATGGTGACGGACAAGCGAATCTCCTTCGGCAAACGGTGTTATGTATCACAATTATGCCTCCGATGCTATCCGCAGCGCGGCCCTGATATGAGCCAGGCTACATCGCGCAACTTAGGGAGTTGAATCACTGGGAACTTCATCGGGTCAGACCAAGCTTGCTGACCGGATGATAGCGTTGTTGAAACAGACGCCTGGTTTGCCGTTCTCACCGCGGGTAGTTGTCCGGTGGTTGATTCAATGAATTCAGCGGAGTTTGTGACCCCGACGAATTCATCTTCATTGTTTTCGCTCCGAAATTACTTTGTGATGATTATGCGCTGTACCTGGTCTGCGGTCGGGACATTGTAGGCACTGGTGACTCGCACCGTCAATACACCGGCAGCAGTAGGAAGCCTCGATGGCCTCGCTGGTGACATGCACGGGCAGCTGGAACGACCCAAGCGGATTTCACACAGCGGTGTGGTCAGCGCTTTGCCGGTGTGCTCATCGCAGCGTTTGCCGTTAATAACCCAGGAGGACACGGTCGACCTTGACGTTGACATCATTGTTCACGTCAACATCCAACAGGTCGAGACGAACCACTGCGTCGTCGCCATCCTTGGCGATTAGTTGCCGGATTGAAGGCTGGGCTTACGACTGTGTTGGCTTGACCTCACTATATCGATAGCTGGGATCATGGCCTGCTGGCGTTGTCTGGAAACGACTACACCGGTGACAATCGGGTTCGGTTGCTGCTCAACAACGTTTGTCGCTGAAATCAGATGTGCGACAAAACTGGTGTTCATCGCTGAGAGTGAGTAGCGTATTTGTGATGCTCTGATGTCGATAATCGGATTATACGATTTCGTTTAGTCGGCGTCCAACCGCGACCTGCCTTAGTGTCACGTTTACAGCACACTCGAATAGTTTAACGTAATTCGTAGCCGCAAATGCGCTGTGTCATTTTGAGCTGCATCATTTTAGGTTGCAGACGCGCGTCATCGAGATGATGCCGTGTTTGATGGCCTAATTGGCGTGTTTCTGACTCGGACGATCGCCGATCTCGGGATCGCCGTGTATGTCAGAACCGGCACCGAATCAATTGAATCCATTGAACATTCGGATGGTTTTAGCTTCTTCAGGTGTGCTTGATCGACGGCCAGAACAACAAAAGGTTATTGATGTCGGGGTGGTGATACCCGCGGCGGGTATCCAGGCGTGCGATGAGCTAATGGCAGCGGCGGGGTCGATGATTGTTAGCCGGCTCGATGTCCTTACTAAATTTACCTTGCCTTACATACGAAGCTTGGTGCGAACCCGCTGAACCTAATCCGCGACAAAATGTCAATATGGGCGATGATGACCTGTGTGGTCGTCAATTTAGTATTGCCGACCGCCTTGATGAGGTTCGGGCAGTCGTAGACGACGTCGATCATCACGTTGGCGCCGCGATCGGCCGGAGCAGTTGCCTCCGGAGTAACCTGTAGCTTGTGTAGCTACTAACGGATGACTCCTTGGATGTGGGGTTCGTCGAGCTTCACCAGTACGGTGCGGGCGCCCGGGGCAAGGTTGCCCATACTGGGCACTGCTGCCGTACGCAACACAGCCGCCCACGCCAATACCTAAACGGTGTTGCCGTATCGGCAGCGTATGTGCTTGATCGCCATAGTCGCGAACGTTACTGGTCACGACCAACCCCTTAGATAGGTCCTGCGCATGGTTGATTGCCAGATCCGTAACGCTTAATTTCTTCGGCGGTAACGCCAGAATCAGGGTAGGAACGAGGGAATGGGGAGGGATTTTGGAGCACTGCCAGAGACGCCTTAGAAAACGCTCAAAGGCAGGTAATCTGGCTAAGACTACCCCAGAATCTTGCCGATTTGTGCCGGTAGTTGGTCGGCGACCAGCGGGTAGCTCAATGTCGACGAAAAAGCTATTGCGCCGGCTTGGTCCTTAGTTGTGAAAATGTGGCGGTTTTGTGCTGTCGCTTGCGATGCTGCCACGTCGGGGTCGGCCAGCAGTGTCTTTTGGCCATCTGGCCCCTCGGTCAACCAGATCACCACGTCAGCGGAATCGAGCACAGTTTTGATGTGATCGCGTGGGATGACCGCGCGATGATCGTCGCCGAACGGTTTGATGCTGTCGGCGATGACCAAACCCATTTCATTGAGGAAGTCGGTCCGCCAGCCCGCGATGGTTGCGACCACAGTGCCTTGCCGTAAGGTGCCTTCCATCAACAACACTTTCTTACCCTTCCATCGCGGATTCTGCTGGGCAATGTCGGTGAACCGCTTATCGACGGTATCGATAAGCGACTTCATGTGATCGGCCTGAAACATCGCTTGTCCGATCGTGGTGGCCTGATCCTTCCACGGCTCGAAGAACGCGTCGCCATCCGACTGCGGGACAGTCGGGGCGATCGCCGACAGTTTCTGGTATGTAGCGGCGTCCACGCCAGCATTGATCGCCACAATCAGGTCGGGTTTTAGTCCGGCGATTTGGTCGACCGGGATACCGTTGTCCAGATTTAACACCACCGGTTGTGCGATGCCGAGTTTAGGTTGGGCCCACGGCCACACCGCGAACGGCTGATTACCGAACCAGTCGGTTACCGCGATAGGTACAGTTCCTACTGCGAGCAGGTCGTCTTGCTCGGTGTAGCCGGCACTAACAACTCGCTTGGGCGGCTCTTTGATGACGGTTTTACCGAAAAGGTGGGTGATGGTCACCACCTCACCGCCGGGGGGCACCGGCGGCCGTTTGAGTAACGAGCAACTCCCGATGCCCAGCAGTCCTGCGGCGCCGGCGAGCTGCAGGAACCCGCGCCGATCCCATCCGTCTCGCATCGCGTGAGCGTATCGCGTGGCGGTCTCGTAGCTGCCCCGATAGGCGGCGCGACTAGCTCGAGTTATGGTGTCCCGCTTGATGGTTCCGAAAGGTTTTCGGCTTGTAGCCGCACCACTGGTTGTAATCGGCGACTAGCCGTCCTGAGATGGGTGCAGGTCGATCGGCGCATGTTGCAGGTTGATCCGGACTCGATACCAGATCGAACTCGGCCCTCGCATGCCGTTGACTAAGACATCGGCAGGCTATAACCGGGCGGCTGTGGTGGAATAGCGGTCGCGCCACGCATCCAGCCTGGTAATTGCCTCGTCTCTGGTTTTAGTTCGAGCTATCTCGATAAGTGGTATTGAGGATTGGGCGCCGGCCGCTACCGGGGCCTACAGTTTTTTCGGACGCTTTAGACGTCTTCTCTGGGGGACCCAAGTTATTCGGCCAGCATCAGCAGTAGGCCAAGTCTCCCGATTGCGTCGTTAACACTCCGGCATCCGGGTACCGATTTCAGTGAACAGTATTGGGCGCGGCGGCGATGATGAACGCCTCGGGTTCGCGTCGGGCGTGCTTAGGTTCGAACCGTTGCTGACCTATGCTGCGATGGCTGCTGGCATAAGAAAGTGGGACAATTATAGTCATGCGGCTGGAGGTGCACGCAAGGCCATTTCCGCATAGCGCGACGTTCATCGACAGAAGAGATAAAGGGGACACTGCACTTACACGGAACTCGACCAGGCCGCTCACGCGGTAGTCAACGGACTGCTTGCCAAAGGGGTCTGCGGCGGGGACGGTATCGCCATCCTGGCGCGCAACCACCGCCGGTTTGTCATCGCGAACTACGGCTTTGCGCGGGCGGGTGCCTGCATGTTCTGCTCAACAGCGAATTTTCCGGTCCGTAAATCCAAGAGAGGTGTCGGAGCACGAGGGCGCCACAAGGTGATCATCTATGATGATGAATACACCTAGGCCGTCAGTTTGGCCGAGCCGCCGCCGGGTAGGCTGGGGGCGCTTGGTGTTAACTCTGACGAATCCCAGCTGTCTGATAGTATTGACGAGGCATTGGCGGAGCCCATCGTGCGCAGCAGTTCCGCGCCCGTTCTTAAGATAGCTAAGCGTACCTCGGTCATCATTCTGACTAGCGGGACGACCAGGCAATCCCCGGGGGGTCAACCGCAATGCTTCGGGGACACTGACGCCGCTTGGTGGCATCTTGCAGTACGCCGCCATTGATGAGGACGCGATCAAAACCTATGTCCGTGACCATCTGGCCCGCTACAAGGTGCCGCGGGAAGTGATCTTCCTCGAAGAATGACCACGTAACCCCACCGGTAAGCTTCTCAAGCGCGAGCTGCACAATTGCGAGATTCATTAGTGGCGATCTCGGGGATATGTCGCGCGGCAACAATGGCTTGATCCAGACGTACGCTGCAGTTGTACCCTGAATAGAGCCCCGGCCGCGGACTCGAACTCCAGTTTTGGCGCTAAACGAGATCGAGATAGCGCACATCTTGGCTCTGTGCTAGCCGAAGTGGTCATGACCATCGCTAACTGCGGTAACGCCTGGCCAACCCAGCGGCCTGGCATGTACCATCATGTTTGAGCAGGTCATGTCAAGTCATTGAAAGTGCACGCTAGTTTGGTCTCGTTGCAAAAGTGTAAGGGCCAACTGACGGACCATCATTTTCTTGGAGTCGTAGTAGTGGTAAAGTATTGTAAGGCCATGGAACGGTCTGCTTCGGCGGCTATGCCAGCGATGGTAGTTGCGAGGATGTCTTTGCACATGATGACGGTTCGGACGGTGTTGGCGATCGCTGTTTATGTTTGTCGGCCGCGGTGTGTCGAACGCTCAGCTAGTCCGGCCACCAGGTTCTGTCGCGATTGACGCCTGGCACTCCCTTTTCGCGCGTGGTATGCGTTTCGTGCACGGGGAATCTCTAGAGCAAGGCTGAAATTGATGTTAGTGGAACCTGGCCAGAGCTAGGTTTCTAAGTTCACCGCGGATCGAGGGGAGCCGAATGGTGGTCAAGCCGCATAACACCAACAATGAGTTCCATCTCGGCGGGATCAACCATGTCGCGCTGGTGTTTTCAGACATGATGCGTACCGTGTATTTTTTATAGCAACATCTTTCTTCGGCATTCTGCTGATTAAGTTGCTCGATCTATCCGGAGGCACGGCCAGCATTTCTTTTTCGACACCGGCAATGAGGACTGTGTGGCATTATTCTGGCTTTCTGAGACGCCTGAGCGTCTCGTCGCTGGGCATCATCGCAGGCATCGCTGCTCATCACCAGCGCGGTGAGCACGATGAACCATCTGGCGTTTCACCTATCTGCTGAGAAGTTCGACGTGTACCGGCAACGGCTTAAGGACAAAGGCGTGCGGGTCTGCCTGGTGCTCAATAACGACGAGAGCGAGACACAGGTTTCTGTGACAGTGCATCCAGGAGTACACTTTTGGTCGTTCTACTTACAGAATCGCGATGGCACTACGCTGAAATTCTATTGCTGGACAAAGCGGTTCAGTATACATAGGTGTGCAGTCTGTATCGAAGACGGTTGCTTACCGGCGGCCTCTCACGGTAGCTCAGCGCTAACTATGACTGATCGTGTTTTGACTGATGCGCAGATCGCGGCATTGTCTCTCGAGCAGCGGAACGAGCTGGTTTCTTGACTGGTGCGGCCGCTGAGCGACCTGGTGGATCCGGTGGCCTGCAGCCGAATGTGGCGTATCCGACTGAGTCTGATAATCAGTGGTGCGATCATATTGGTCCCCTGGATTTGTATATCTCGCAATAACACTGTCGCAGAGCGATATTGCCCATAACTTGCCCGCTATCTGGGTGAGATTCGACATCTCAATTGGTCGAGTTCATATTGGCCATCGCCTTGATCAGATACTTGCGCCGGCAGCTGCTTACGTTCGCTGCGTCCACCTCTAGGGTGCTGCTGATCTGCGACGCATGATTAAGCCTGATGATAGCTGGACCCAATGACCTCTGGTTATTGGTGATAACGGCCCTGCTGGTTGGGGTTCCCTTGGCGATTCTGATGGTCGCAGGTGCGCACTGCATCATGCGACTCATCCGGACAGGTTTGTGGCTGCTGGAGCCGAGGATGCGGTTGTGTTAGATGTCGTTGTTCGCGTGAGACGGGGACGGTACAGGTAGGGGTCGGCGAGCTCGTCGAGCAGCGACACCAATTGGTTGGATTCAAGGTTGACGTTGCCGGCCAGCCAGGCGCTGGCAGCTTGTCTGACGCCACTGACGACGAAATGCGCTGCTACTGTAGGGTAGTCGTTGGCCGGTTTGCGCGACGGACTGGTGTGTGTGGTGCTACTGGTCGGTCCGGCTAACGTGATCATGAAACTGGCGCAACCCGGCGTCGGCTAGGATTTATGTAGAGAGTCGTGTCGGCAGTGGCCGCTTGAGCTTGCACCCAGTCAAACGGGTGCACACTGTACTTTAATACTTTATTCGCCTTATTATTCGTCGTGGCCATCGTCGGCAATGGTGCTCAGAAAGCGGCCTTCTGTCACGTGGTGAACCACGTGGATGCGCAAGTCTATTTGACAACTGAAAGCCCGATGCAGTACTATATTTTGATATTAAATTGTAGCTATAGGTGGGGATGTATTTCTGCAAGGTCGTGGTTGATATTTACCGCATCTTAATCGGTGGATTAAGTGACGGGGATGCTGGTAGCTGGTGATATGACGCTAGTGACAACGTTGCAGGTGTCATCTGGAATGTGACCACCGGATCGGGAAGCCTTCGGTTGGTACCGGTAGGAATCGTTGGCTAAAGTGCACATCGGCGACACTGTCCGTGATTACCTGTATCCGATCGCTGCAGTCTGTATCAAGGGCATCGCTTTATAACATCCTGGGCGGCGACTGTCGGAGAATGTCACGCTGTTGATTATCATCGGATTCTTGTCGCAGTGATTCCGCGGCCAGATGAGGTTATTATGGGAAGCTGTCGAACAACGGTGATTCAACCGGTGGATAGCCCGTATTGACTACTGCGAACCAGCTTCATCCTGCGGTCTGTTCGGCAGTTTTCTTTCAACGTGTTGCTGTGAGATCTGGATCGGTAGGTCAAGACGAGGCATCCGCTAGTCTGGCACGCCACGCTGGGACACTGAACGGTCTGGTCGCCACCGGTGTAAATGCTCATGGGTTGACCGCTCGGGTCGGCATCACGCGTGGCGAGACCGTCTGCAGGTAGCTTCGTCGGCGTCGCTATGTGGATAGATTCTACCGCCGGAGGTGTATTCAGCGTTGCTTAGCAGCGATCTGGAACCGTGGCCCCTGCTAACAACGGTAGGGACATGGAAGTTGTTAAGTGCTAAATATGCCGCATTGGCACAATAACTTGACGCGTTATTGGCAGCGGTGCAGGCCAGCGTGTAAGAGGGTCCAAGCGTGGAATCGTTTGTGCTCGTTCATGCCCCGTGCCTGATGTGGTTTACACAGGCCAACGCAGAAAAGACTGCCCTACACGAGACTAATGCTGTGGTGTTGGCGGCCACGCTTGAACTGGACGGTAACCAAGACCTACCATGGAGCCTTCGTGTCGACCAGCTTCTTGGAGGTCAACACCGTACCCGATTATGCTCAACGCAATCCAGTACGTGCCAGACGTGAATTCAGGGTGCTGTCACGATGAGTTATTATGAAGCACTAGCCATTGCCACTAGGGCGATGACTTCAGTGCATAACAACTCAGCGGTACCGCCATGGGTGCGTATGATCCGGTGATCTATAACTGGGTAGGAGATGTCATTCCCGACATTACATGGAACGTCAGGATCGATTGGGACCCCGACGAAAGCACCGTTAACGTGCTCGACTACCACGCGTATGTAAACCCGGGTAAAGTGATATACTGGACCGCTTGAAGCCTCGAACTTTTGAGGATTTCCAAGACAATTTGCCGAATATTTTAAGGACAAATCCGCTGACAGCTTTCCAGTACCTGTTTAGCTCGGCGCCGTTCAACTGACCAGATCACATTGCGTTGCGAGTCAGCTGCAGACATGGTGTGGTGATGGTCGGCGCAGCGATTTCCGTGACCGGGTCTAGAGGTGGCCTTGCCATGCTGGTTGAGTTCGCTGGTCCTGGTTCGGGTACCGACGTTAGCATCCGTTGCTGTCGCGTCTAAATGTCATGGCCGGTTGCTGAGAAGCCCTGACTAGCGGCCCCGCCCACGGTGTCCCTACCGATGGTTTCGGTGTCCGCTCCTTGGCATGCGTCGAGTATTGTTGCTGGTTCTATGCCACCGACACTGCCATCGACGGGTGGGACGGGTTTTCGGTCTTGCTATGCGGCACCTCCCGGCATGGGGTTCGGCTTTGGGATGAATGTCAGTCCCAAGAGAAAGATCTCGGAGCCGGATGGTCTCGGGGCAGCCGCGGTGACGGCCCGTGCGAGCAGGCACAAGTGCGGCGACGACAGCGGGTAGGGTTGGGCGGGGCGGGCGACGGGTTTATAGACATGAATGTTCATGTTGAGCCCGACTGGGGCGCCACGCTCATCGAGTAGCCAATCGCGTCGACGGTGGCCTCGGGTCAGGGCGTCGAAATATCTTTGGTTCGTCGGCACCGAACCAAAGAAGGCGGTCGCTGAAGGGGCGGGTTTAACCACATTGGCTGGCAATACGGTACCTATGAGCACAGCGACAACGTGGCTCACTAGCACATGACTTCACTACTCCGCTGCGTCTCTGTTGGCCGGTGTGGTTGTCCCGGGCAGGGGAAAATGTTGCGGTCACATCTGTAGTGTGAGTTGGGGTGATGAGTAGGTAGGATATCATTCCAAGTGTCGGTTCGACTGTATTAAAGTGCCAGCTCGGTGGTATTATTCGTGGTGACCATGCGAGCATTGGAGGTACAGAGGCCTGATCCGCTGGCCGTCGATGCCTTATGTGAAAGTATTTTGTTGTGTCGTTGGTAGTGTCGCGGTCGACGTTCTCGATGGCAAAGAACCCGATCATCCACTCAAAACCAGTGACTTCGGCGAGTATTTCATCAACCTCCAGGGCGCGCACCCAAGTACTTCGATGAGTACTTTCGGCGAGCTGTCTGTCAGTGCCGATGTGCGACAGGTGATCGTCTTGGCGGCAGGACTGGACTCTCTCACCTGCCGGCTGGCGTGGTACAATGCGACGGCAATTTTTGAGTTGGCCTAATCCATAGGTCATTGACTTCAAACGCTAGGTGCTTACCGGCCCGGGGACCCAACCGCGTACCGATCGTTGTGGGATCGTGATCGGTCTGCGCGATAACTGGCTTTATAGAGTTGTGGAACAGTGGGTTTAATATAATAATATTAATATAGTACCGTCGGAACATTAATATAGTACCGTTTGCGTAGATTGCCACGGTGTTATATGGCTTACCTATCGGCCACCAAGTGGTTAGGCGCCCGAGGTTGGGCTGTAATCAGCACTTCGTTGGCAGGTTATATGCGCCAGGTCGGCTGATGGCCAGACCCGAAGCCCAAGCTGGGTTGATGGTCACCTCCAGTCCGTGGTTAGTGCTGCCAGGAGACGGGGTGGCTTAGTGTCGGGTTTTTGTTACCCCAGTGCGAGAACTCAGGAGAGAATTGTGCCCCCATGCCGGAGCTTTTCCGCGCTTAGCACCGACTACCAGTTGTGTGGTGGCGCGATCGTTGAGTCCGCTTCTATCGATGAGGAGTCTCTTCCATGACGCTTCTGGTAATTGCTGATGTGGTGGTCTAGCTGGTGTGTGCTGTGGCTGATGTGGGCTAGCACCAACAGTGAGGGAATCGCGGTAAAACATAGAGAGCGTGGGCCGCTGTGTAAAGTATTACGTTGGCCGTGATGCCGACTTGGATGGGGCTGGCCATCAGCTATGCGATGTATAGCTACGAGTTTCTTTGGGCTCAGTATCGCCCCAAGATGGCGACTATACCCACCAATTGCGCTAAATCAAGGCCGGCTGTATGTAGATGTAGATCCAGGCGGTCGCCACGATGACCACTTAGCGGGCGGTCTCTAGCGTGGTGGCATCAACGATCAGCACCACAGGCTGATCTGGCGCTGCAAATCGAAAATCCGGACAGCTCTGACCGCGGCGCCAATAGCGATGATCAAGACATTGCCGATGATGACGCTGGCAATCCATACGAGCTGAGTTGGTGGACGAATCATTTCCTGGAGGTTCCTGAAATTTTGTGGAGAGATGTACTGGAATTTTCACAACATTTAGCCGGGGTGGTAGTACAACTACAGTCTGATATGTGGGGGTTCAGGTTGCTCCGGCCGCAGTGGCCGCTACATTGACATCTCAATTTTCTGGTCTGCCAGTGGTTACTAGCACCTCTGGTGCTGAGTGGTGTGCTCGCCTTTGCCTCCGCGCCGATTACGGCCCTGGCTCCGCCAACCATGGTGCTCATGGTGGGCGCTTCTACGCTGCCGCTTGTTGGTCCAGGGAGTTTTGGTTACCTCTGTTCGGTGGGTCCTCCCGGCTTTGAGTTGGGCGCGTCCATCAGCATCGATGCGAGCATCAGTACGCAGAGAGAGGTGCCTGCGCCCGGTACTGTGGCTGCGGAGACGGCTGTCGTCAGGAGTTGGGTGCGATGGCGCATCCAGCCAGCTGCTTGGCTATAGCGACAAGTTTATGTAGATGGATGTTCAGGTTGAGTCAGATTGGGGCGTACCGCTGGGTAAAGGTCGGTCACTGCAGCGATTGCGCTGGGTCAACAGGCGTGGATTCTGGGTTTTGCTGGAACTATGCTTCGTGACGCCGGTCAGGCGACGGTGGGATTGGCCATGCTGACTGGTGATGGATTCGGCAGTGGACTGGCGGTTTCTAGGAGGCTCGGTACATTGGGAGGCTGAGCAACGGTAGCTTGGCGCGGAGGGCCAGAGCTGAACGAAATCTTTTGAATATGATAATCATATTTAGTAAGGTTATTGGGTGACGATATCGCTGTGAAAGCAGCCCACACGTTAATGCATAACACCCTGATCGGTGCCACGGAAACCGGAGTTGAGTTGTGAAGCGAGCGGGTATGAGCAGCTCGACAGTGATCTTATGCAATGCGAATTTCAGGCGGATCGGGTTAGCCGATACTTAGGTACGGGAGACAAAGCGGACGTGAAACACAGTGACACAGGCAAGCTTGGCGTGCAGTCTGCCATTGCTCGGTCACACGTCAAGGTGGATGGCGACGTTGTTAGCCGATTCGCTACCTGTTGCCGCACACTCGGCATTGTGGTATACGATCGCCAGCGGCCAGCTGACCTGGCTGCCGCTCGGTCGGGTTTCACCGCACTCACCCGCATCGCTCATGATCAATGCGACGCCTGGACCGGATTAGCCGCTGCTGGCGACGTGTCCACGCCTGTGTTGGCAGCGATTTCGCGTACCGTTGACACCGCGGGCATGCTGCAGCGCCAGGTGGAGCTGGCTCCCACCGCGTTAAGCTTTCACTATGACACTGGGCTGTACCTGCAGTTCCGGGCCACCGACCCGGATGATTTCCACCTCGCTTATGCGGCGTCATTGGCGTCAACAGGGAAGCCCAGACACTATGCCGAAGCCGACCAGATCGTAACTGGCATCATCGACCGCCGGCCAGGTTGGCGCAATGCCCGTTGGGTCTCCGCCGTCATCCACTATCGCGCTAGGCGTTGGTCAGATGTCGTCAAGCTGCTGACGCCGATCGTCAATGACCCCAATCTCGGCGAGGTTTATGTGCACGCCGTCAAGATCGTATTAGGTACCGCGCTAGCTCGGCTGGGCATGTTTGCGCCGGCACTGTCTTATCTGGAGGAACCTACGGGTCCGGTCGCGGTGGCAGCTGTGGATGGTGCGTTAGCCAAAGCGCTGGTGCTACGTGCACACATCGATGAGGAGTCCGCCAGCGAGGTACTACAGGATTTGTACGCAGCGCATCCGGAGGATGAACAGATCGAACAGGCTTTGTCCGACACCAGTTTTGGGATCTTGACCACTACCGCGGCCCGGATCGATGCTCGCACCGATCCCTGGGATCCAGACACCGAACCCAGCGTGGAAGACTTCGTCGACCCCGCGGCCCACGAACGCAAAGCCATACTACTCCATGAGGCCGAGCAACAGCTCACCGAATTCATTGGTCTGGACGAGGTCAAAAACCAAGTGTCACGCTTAAAGAGTGCGGTGACTATGGAATTGGTGCGCAAGCAGCGTGGGCTTATGGTAGCGCAACGGGCCCACCATCTCGTCTTCGCTGGGCCACCCGGCACGGGCAAGACCACCATCGCCCGGGTGGTTGCCAAAATCTATTGCGGCTTAGGCCTTTTAAAGAAGGAGAATATCCGAGAAGTACATCGCGTCGACCTCATCGGTCAGCATATCGGCGAGACAGAGGCTAAGACTAACGCGGTCATTGACAGCGCACTGGACGGGGTGCTGTTCCTTGACGAGGCCTATGCTCTGGTGGCTACGGGCGCTAAAAATGACTTCGGTTTGGTGGCTATCGACACTTTGTTAGCACGGATGGAGAACGATCGTGACCGGTTAGTCGTGATTATAGCTGGCTATCGCGCTGATCTAGATAAGTTCCTGGACACTAACGAAGGTCTACGGTCGCGGTTCACCCGCAATATCGATTTTCCCTCATACGCATCACATGAGCTGGTTGAGATCGCGCACAAGATGGCCGAACAGCGAGACAGCGTCTTCGAGCAAGCCGCGCTCGACGAGTTGGAAGTTTTGTTCACTAAATTGGCCACATCGTCGACACTTGATTCCAATGGAATTTCTCGGCGCAGCCTCGACATCGCGGGTAACGGGCGATTTGTCCGCAACATCGTCGAACGTTCCGAAGAAGAACGTGAATTCCGGTTGGACCACTCGGAACATGCTGGTACCGCTGAGTTTAGCGACGAAGAACTCATGACCGTGACGTCCGAGGATGTACGGAGTTCGGTAGAGCCGCTGCTACGCGGTCTTGGACTCACGGTACCGGCATGACGACCAATGAGTCGGATCAAGGACGGCGTTCGTTCTCTTCGCGAACGCCGGTCAATGAGAATCCCGACAAGGTGGGCTACCGCCGTGGATTTGTCACCCGTCACCAAGTGACCGGCTGGCGGTTCGTGATACGCCGGATCGCTTCCGGTATCGCCTTGCATGATACTCGGATGTTTGTCGATCCGTTGCGTGCACAGTCACGTGCGGTGCTGATGGGCGCGCTGTTGGCAATTACTGGACTGCTGGGGTGCTTTGTGCTCTCCTCCATGCGGCCCAATGGGTCGGTGGGTAACAATGTGGTGCTTGCCGATCAGTCGAGCGCCGCACTGTATGTACGGGTGGGTGACAAACTGCACCCAGTGCTCAACCTAACCTCAGCTCGACTGATTATCGGTAAGCCAGTCAACCCTATAACGGTGAAAAGCATTGAGCTGAACCGCTTCCCGCGCGGCAATCTGATCGGTATTCCGGGAGCACCGGAGCGGATGGTGCAAAATAACGCCCATGACGCGAACTGGACGGTATGTGATGTTGTCAGCCGTGAAGGTGGGCGAGTTGCTCACAGCACGGGCGTCACGGTGATTGTTGGCCCGCCTGAGAGCAACGGCACGCGGGCCGCCGTGCTGGGTCCTGCGCATGGCATTTTGGTTGACGCTCCGGCCGAGCGGGGCGGCAGCACCTGGCTGCTGTGGGATGGCAAGCGTAGCGAAATCGACTTGGCTGACCACGCAGTGACCGACGCATTAGGATTTGGTGCCGGTGTTTCTAAGGCACATACGCCAAGGGCTATCGCGGTGGGGCTGTTCAACGCGATCCCCGAAGCACCGCCGCTTACCGCGCCCACCATCCCGAATGCTGGTGCCACGCCGAGCTTTGGAGTGCACGTACCGATCGGAGCGGTGGTGATGTCCTTCGGTCTGGCGGCACTGGACAAGAACCTATCCGATTCGGTCCGGTATTACGCGGTGTTGCCGGATGGTCTGCAGCGTATCTCACCGGTACTTGCCGGAATCCTGCGCAATACCAATTCCTATGGGCTGCAGCAACCACCTCAGCTCGGTGCCGACGAGGTGAACAAGTTGCCTGTGTCACAGATGCTGGACACCGAGCGTTATCCGGGCCAGCAGATCAGTCTTGTTGACGCTGACCGTGATCCGGTCAGCTGCATATATTGGCGTAAGTCGACCGGGGCCGCTACCAGCTTTCTGAGCCTGATGTCCGGTTCGGCACTGCCGGTGCCCGATACAGTGCACGCCGTCGAGTTGGTTAGCGCCAGCGTCCAGGGAGACGGCTTGACGGCCAGCCGGGTTGCGCTTGCGCCCGGCACCGGCTACTTCGCCCAAACTGTGGGTGGCGGAGAGCTTGCGCCTGCCACCGGGTCATTGTTCTGGATATCCGATACCGGGGTGCGCTATGGAATTGACACCGAAGCTGATATCGGACCGGGAGTCGCCGGTGGGCACGATAAAATTGTTGGGGCTCTTGGCCTGCAACCACCTGCAGTGCCCGTCCCTTGGTCAATACTGTCGCTGTTCGCGGCCGGTCCGACGCTATCGCGCGCCGACGCACTGCTGGCACACGATGGCTTGGCGTCTGATGCCAGGCCCATTCGGACGACGACAGCAGACGGAGAGCCCTGATGAGCCGACTTATTTTCGAGGCACGCCGGCGATTGCCTCCGCCGAGTAGCCGCCAGGGGGCCATCACCATTGAAGCGCCTCCCGAATTGCCTCGCGTGATTCCGCCGTCGCTGCTGCAGCGTGTGATGCCCATTCTGATGGTGTTCTTGATCGTCGGCATGATTGTTGCGATGGTCGCCACCGGTATGCGGCTGATCTCGCCACAGACCCTGTTCTTCCCGTTCGTGCTACTGTTGGCAGCTACTTCGCTGTTTCGTGGCAACGACAACAAGATGCGTACCGAGGAGGTCGATGCTGAACGGGCCGACTACCTGCGGTACTTGTCGGTGGTTCGCGATAACATCCGGACCCAGGCCGCCGAGCAGCGCGCGGCTGCGCAGTGGTCCCACCCTGAGCCGACGGCGTTGGCAAGCGTGCTCGGATTCCGCCGTCAGTGGGAGCGGGACCCGCATGACTCCGACTTCTTGCTCGTGCGGGCTGGGCGACATCAGGCACCGTTGGTTGTCGCACTGCGAGTCAAAGACACTGCGGACGAGGTTGACCTCGAGCCGGTGTCGCACAGCGCATTACGTAGTCTACTCGACACCCAGCGCACTGTTCGTGACGTGCCGACCGCAATCGACCTGAGTAAAGTCTCGCGGATCACTATATTTAGTGACACTGAAAGCTCCAAGGATGAAGCGCGTGCGGCGTTGCGTGCCTGGATCGCTCAGGCAGTGACCTGGCACGACCCGGCGTTGTTTGGGGTGGCCCTGGCCACCCGTGATCTGGAGAGCAGCGACTGGTCCTGGATTAAATGGTTGCCACACGTCGACATTCCTGGTCAGTTTGATGGTGTCGGTTCAGCTCGTTATTTATCGGCTGACCCTGACGAGTTGGTCTCGCTGCTGGGGGCCGCGCTTGCCGACCGCCCGGTGTTCACCGGCGCGTCGGCTGATGCGTTGCGCCACCTGATGATTGTGATCGACGACCCCGACTACGATCTGAACGCCTCACCGCTGGCGATGAGCCGAGCCGGGGTCACGGTGGTACATTGCTCCACTACACCGCCGCATCGCGAACAGTATTCGGATCCCGAACAACCGATCCTGCATATCGTGCATGGTGCCATTGAACGCTGGCAGACCGGTGGCTGGCAGCCCTATATCGACACCGCCGACCAACTCGGTGCCGACGAAGCTGCCCACCTGGCCCGCCGGCTGTCGCGGTGGGACTCCAACCCGACGCACACCGGGCTGCGTTCGGCGGCTACCTGCGGCGCCAGCTTCACGACATTGTTGGGAATTCCGGATGCGTCACGGCTGGATGTGGCCGCACTGTGGGCGCCGCGACGCCGCGACGACGAGCTACGCATACCGATCGGTGTTACTGGCACGGGTGAACCGCTGATGTTCGACCTCAAGGACGAAGCCGAGGGCGGCATGGGTCCTCACGGCCTGATGATCGGAATGACAGGATCTGGTAAGTCGCAGACTCTAATGTCGATTCTGTTGTCACTGTTAACCACTCACTCGGCGGACCGGCTGATCGTAATTTACGCTGACTTCAAAGGTGAGGCCGGTGCCGACAGTTTCCGGAACTTCCCGCAGGTTGTTGCGGTGATCTCGAATATGGCGGAGAAGAAGTCGCTGGCCGAACGGTTTGCTGACACACTTCGCGGTGAAGTGGCCCGCCGGGAGACACTGTTGCGCGAAGCCGGCCGCCGGGTTCAAGGTAGTGCGTTCAACTCAGTTCTCGAATACGAAAATGCAATAGCGGCCGGCGCAGTCGATTTGCCACCGATCCCTACACTGTTCGTGGTAGCTGACGAGTTCACCCTAATGCTGGCCGACCATCCGGAGTACGCGGAGCTGTTCGACTACGTGGCACGCAAGGGCCGTTCCTTCCGAATCCACATCTTGTTCGCTTCTCAGACGCTGGACGTCGGCAAGATCAAAGACATCGACAAGAACACATCATACCGAATCGGGTTGAAGGTGGCCAGTGCCAGTGTTTCCCGCCAGATCATCGGTGTGGAGGACGCTTATCACATCGAGTCGGGCAAAGAACACAAGGGCATGGGTTTTTTGGTGCCGGCGCCCGGCGCAGCGCCGATCAAGTTCCGCAGCACCTACGTTGACGGTATCTACGAGCCTCCACAATTAACCAAGACTCGTGTGGTGCAAGCGACGCTAGAACCAAAGCTGTTCACTGCCGGAGCGGTAGAGCCAGATCACTCCATCGTGATCCTTAACGAAGATGACGATGAGTTGGTCGCCCCACCGCGCAAGCTGATTGCGACAATCGGCGAGCAGTTGGCGCGCTATGGACCCCGGGCTCCGAAGCTATGGCTGCCGCCGCTTGATGATTCGATCTCGCTGACCGCGATGCTAGCTAGTGCCGGAGTGCCGCAACGACAGTGGCGTTGGCCGCTCGGCGAGATCGACAAACCTTTCGAAATGCGCCGCGAACCGTTGATATTTGATGCCACCTCGTCGGCCGGAAATATGGTAATCCACGGCGGTCTCAAATCTGGTAAATCGACTGCACTGCAGACCTTTATCCTATCGGCCGCGAGTCTGCATTCGCCGCATGACGTGACGTTCTACTGTCTGGACTACGGTGGCGGACAGCTGCGAGCGATTCAGGATCTAGCGCATGTCGGTAGCGTTGCATCGGCACTAGAACCCGAACGAATCCGTCGCACTTTCGGCGAACTCGAGCAGTTGCTGCTGTCGCGGCAGCAGCGGGAGGTATTCCGGGAAAAGGAGAGCAGTGGCTCGGCGCCCGATGATGGTTTCGGCGAGGTCTTCCTCGTCATCGACAACCTTTATGCTTTCGGTCGTGACAACACAGATCAGTTCAATACACGTAACCCGTTGTTGGCCAAGGTGACTGAGCTCGTCAATATCGGTCTGGCGTATGGTATTCATGTGGTTATCACTACGCAGAGCTGGTTAGAGGTGCCGTTGGCGATGCGGGACGGGCTTGGGCTGCGATTGGAGCTCAAACTACATGATGCTCGGGACAGCAATGTGCGAGTGGTTGGCACGCTGCGTCGCCCGGCCGACGCTGTCCCGCATGACCATCCTGGCCGCGGGTTGACTATGGCAGCCGAGCATTTTCTATTCGCGACTCCACAGCTAGACCAGGTGGCTGTGATCAATGCTCGCTATGCTGGCTTAGCTGCGCCGTCGGTACGGTTGCTGCCCACCAACCTTGCGCCTGATGCTGTCGGTGCCCTCTATCGGGGTCCGGAACAAGTGGTTATAGGTCAGCGTGAAGAGGATCTAGCACCAGTCGTCGTAGATTTCGCCACCAACCCGTTATTAATGGTGTTCGGAGACAGTAAGTCTGGTAAGACCACGCTGCTACGGCACATTATCCGCACGATCCGCGAACACTCTTCTCCCGACCAGGTGGCGTTTACTGTGCTCGATCGTCGGCTGCATCTCGTGGACGAGCCGCTATTTCCCGACAATGAATACACCACCAACATCGATCGGGTCATACCGGCGATGCTTGGGCTGGCCAACCTCATCGAAGCACGGCGGCCATCGGCAGGTTTATCGGCAGCGGAATTATCCCGCTGGACGTTTAAAGGCCACATCCATTACCTGCTCATCGACGATGTCGACCAGGTACCGGATTCACCGGCGATGAGCGGTCCATATGTCGGACAGCGGCCGTGGACTAACCTCATCGGAATACTCGGCCAGGCTGGTGATTTGGGGTTGCGGGTGATCGTCACGGGGCGTGCTACTGGATCGGGACATGCGCTGATGACTAATCAGCTGCTGCGACGCTTGAACGATTTGCAGGCAACTACGCTGATGTTGGCGGGTAATCCGGCCTGCAGTGGTAAGATTCGGGGCCAGCAATTTAGCCGGCTACCGGCCGGAAGGGCGATTCTGTTGGGCGACAGCGATAGTCCGATGTATATACAGTTGGTCAATCCGCTGGTCGGCGAGTCGGTGCCAGAACGGGTCAGCGATGGCGGGTTCTGCTGATGATTGTTAAAACGCGATAACAAGGAGTGTTTAGTCATGACGTTGCGAGTAGTTCCTGAGGGGCTAGCCGTGACCAGTGCAGCGGTAGAGGCATTGATGGTACGGCTGGTAGCTACGCGTGCCGCCGCGTTTCCACGGATCACTGCGATGGTATCGTCGACAGCGGATCCGGTATCGGTACAGATCGCCACCGCGTTCAGCGCTCAAGGCCAAAAACACGCTGTGTCGACAGCTCAAGGTGCTGAAGAGCTGGGCCGCGCTGGCATCAGTGTGGGGGAAACTCACGCAAGTTATGAAATCGGTGATGTCGTTGCGGCTTCGACGTATGGGATAGCGGGCGACTGACAATGAGCGCGACCTTCTGGATGGCGTCGCTGCCGGAAGTGCATTCGGTGTTGTTGAGCGCCGATGCCGGGCAGGTATCGATGCTGGCTACCGCCGCCGCATGGAGCAAGCGTTGCATGAGAAAAGCTGAGTACCGAATACTGCTCGGTAGCAGCAGAATTCAGTGCGGTACTGAGGTTTTCCCGGTATGGGTACGGTAGGGATCTAGTGCCGAGCGATATGTGGCCGAGCATGTATTTTACCTGTCTGTTGTGGTCGCAGCAGGCCAGTGCAGCTAGAGCGGAGGTCGCCGCTCAGCACGAGGCCGCAGCAACGACATATGCCAGTGCGTATAGTTGACGATGCCTATGTTAATTGAGTTGGCTACCAACCACATCATTATTCACGAAGTATTCATGGCTACGAATTTCATCGAGATCAATGCGATTCTGATTGCATTCAATGAGGTCGACTATCTGTCGATGTGGATTCAGGTTGTCGCCACTACAGCCGCTTATCAAATGGCCGCGGGTGTGGCTTTGATATCAGCGCTGCGCATCACCGCGTCGCCAGTCATGCCGAATCCTGGTGTCAGGGAAATCAACAACGCCGCAGACAACGACCCTGTGTCGTGGATCTGTCAGCTGTTCCAGGCGCTGTGGAACGCATATCTGGACTCGTCCCTCTGTGTACACCAGGACATCTATGAATTTTTGAAGAATCCGATTGCCAACACCACAATGATCATTAAGGCATTCCTGACCAATCCCGAAGCGGTGCTGGTGACACACGGTCCGCTGTTGTTTTCGATTGGTTACCAACTGTCCTTTAACATTATTGGTCGGCTGACCTGGTGCCTGATCTTACGTTCGTCATTTTTGGTGCCGTTGGCTAGCAGTCTGGACTTATTGGCGTTGGCTTCTGGTCGTCGGGGTAGCGTAATTAGTTATAGCTGCTACGGTGTGGGCAGCGACCATTCCTGCGACCGGAACGGCGTCTCAGCGTGCCATGGTGCGCGATTATGGTGGCGAACTCTTGTATCTGGTGTATCTGGATTCCAACAGTGGGCGTCGCGTTCGCATGGAAACGTCATGGCGTCCGGCCAGGGCGTTGGAATGCTCGGATTTGCTGGGACCGCGTACAAAGAAGTCCGCCGAGGTGCCCAACTGCAAGCGGGCGGACTGGCCATACTGGCTGGTGATGAGTTGGTGGCGGCCCACCAGTGCCGGTGGTTTCAGGTACCTAAGGACCAGGGTTCGGAAGATTCTGCTAAACCCAACCTGCACAATTATGTTAGAGAGACGGTTTGAACAGTTAACAACGTAATTTTATCACGTGCTCGTTAGTAATTACAATACAAAGGGAGGCAATTGTTATGAGTCTTTTGGATGCTCACATCCCACAGCTGGTCGCCTCGGAGGCAGCGTTCGGTACTAAGGCGGCGCTGATGCGTCACACCATTAGTCAGGCCGAGCAGGAAGCGATATCGGCACGGGCTTTTCACCAGGGAGAGGGTGCGGCGGCGTATCAGGCTGCGCATGCTCAGTTTGTCGATGCTGCCGAAAAAGTCAACACCTTGCTCGAGGTTGCGCAGCAACATATGGGTGAGGCTGCAGGTATGTATGTGGCTGTCGATGCCGCGGCTGCCACGACCTACTCTAGCGGCGTGTGATCCAACCAGACTAATTAACTGAAAGGATTTGTGATGTCACAAATTATGTACAACTATTCGGCAATGTTGACCCACGCCGGGAACATGTCAGCCTATGCTGCTACTTTGCAGGGGCTGGGCACCGATATCTCGGCCGAGCGGGCCGCGCTGCAGGCTGGCTGGCAGGGCGAAACCGGGATGACTTACCAGGCCTGGCAGGTGCAGTGGAGTCAGGCTCTGGAAAACATGGTGCACGCCTATCAGTCAATGGCCAGCACCCATCAAAACAACATCCTGACTATGCTCGCTCGTGACCAGAACGAAGCCGCCAAATGGGGTGGCTAATCGTGTATCGATGAACGTCGATCCCAACGCAGTTGAGTTGACGGTCGATCATGCGTGGTTTATTGCGGAAGTCATTGGAGCGGGCAGCTTCCCGTGGGTTCTGGCGATCACCAGCCCGTATCGTGATGCTGCGGAACGGGGCGCCTTTGTTGAACGTCAGAAGGCTGAGCTGACACAGATGGGTTTGTTGGCAGCAGACGGCTCTGTCAACCGGGCAGTCGCCGAGTGGATCAGGGTGGTGTGCTTCCCCGATCGATGGCTCGATCTCCGTTATTTGGGGCCTGCGTCGTCCGCTGGTAGCAGTGAGCTGCTACGTGGTATGGTCGCACAGCGCGCTGGAGTCAGCGGCAAGACTGTGGTTGCGCTGCGTAGTGCGCAGCTGATCACGTTCACCGCAATGGATATCGATGACCCGTTCGGACTAGTGCCGATTCTCAGTGCCGGCCTGGTACAGCGGTCACCGGCGCGTTTCGACGAGTTCAGCATACCGATGCGGGTTGGTGTCCGAGCCGACGAACGATTGAGGTCTGGTGCCTCGTTAGCGCAAGTTGTTGACTACCTGGGTATTCCAAAATCGGCGCGGCCGGTGGTGGAATCGGTGTTCTCTAATCCTCGGAGTTATGTTGAGATCGTTGCTGGCTGTCACCGCGACGGAGAGCATGCCACCACCGAGGTTGGGATGAGCATCGTTGACACCATCGCAGGCCGAGTGCTGATCAGTCCGTCCCGCGCATTCGACGGCGAGTGGGTGTCTACGTTCAGTCCAGGGGTCCCTTTTGCCATCGCTGTCGGGATTGAGCAGCTAACTGGCACCTTGCCAGCGGGCCGCTGGTTTCCCGACCAGCGGTTGTCTCGAGATTTCTCTGGCCAGACTTCGTAGTCGGGTAACGACGCGGGCCGCAAGCCAGAGCTAAGAAATCGGCAATTTAAAAATAGTCGGCTTACACAGCAGTAGCGGAAATCATGGCCGCGTAGATTATGCGGCCGTTATAGATAGAGAGAAGCGATGTCTTACATGTGGCATGAGCCTTTGCAGAAGCATTTTACGAGGGCTCGGTGATGTCCGGCGCCGTCATGCCGATCGTCCGTGTTGCCATTCTCGCGGACAGCCGGTTGACGGAAATGGCTCTGCCCGCCGAATTGCCGTTGCGCGAAATCCTGCCCGCAGTACAGCGCATGGTGGTCCCAGTAGTGTCGGATAGCGATTCCGCATCGACAGTCGGCGCAAGTTCACAACTGAGCTTGGCTCCCATCGGTGGAGCGCCATTCAGCTTGGATGCCAGCCTTGACACTGTTGGAGTCGTCGACGGTGATCTGCTCGCATTGCAGCCGGTACCAGTCGGTCCGGCGGCGCCTGGCATTGTTGAGGATATCGCGGACGCCGCGATGATCTTCTCGACCTGTCGGCTCAAGCCTTGGGGCCAATCGTATATTCGACGTGGGGCGCTGGCCGCGGCGATCGCTGCGGCCAGCGCGACAACCGGTCTGGGTGTCACCTATCGGACAGTCACTGGTGCACTGACCGGACTGCTCGTAGTCGCTGCGATCGCGGTGCTCATCGTATTGGGTGGTTTGGCGCTTAGGTCACGTGCGGCGCACATCGGGATGGTGTTGTTTATAGCAGCATTGGTGCCTATTGGTGCCGCTTTAGCGTTGGCGGTACCTGGCAGATTCGGGCCAGCGCAGGTGTTGTTGGCCGCTGCCGGCGTCACCGCGTGGTCGCTAATTGCTTTGATCGTTCCTGGCCCTGAACGCGAGCGGATTGTAGCTTTCTTCACCGCAACAGCGGTTATCGGAGCGGCTGTGTCATTGGCGGCTGGAGCCGAATTGCTTTGGCAACTAACGTTGTTGACCATTGGCTGCGGATTGATTGGGGTGGCTCTCCTGGTCACCGTCGAGGCGCCTCAGCTCTCCGCATTGTGGGCACGGTTCCCATTGCCGGTGATCCCGGCACCGGGTGATCCGACTCCGTCGGCGCCGTCGTTGCAGGTGCTTGAGGATTTGCCGCGGCGGGTGCGCATCAGCGACGCTCATCAGAGTGGTTTCATCGCCGCTGCTGCACTGCTGGGCATGCTGGGTTCGGTGGCGATCGCGTTGCGGCCTGAGGCGGTTAGCAGTGTGGGTTGGTACGTGGTCGCGGCAACCGCGGTTACAGCCACGTTGCGTGCCCGAGTGTGGGATTCGGCCGTCTGTAAAACCTGGCTGCTTGCCCAGCTGTATCTGGTCATCAGCGTGCTGTTGGTACTATACACTGCGACGGGACGTTATTTTGTAGCTTTTGTTGTGGTACTGGTGCTCGTCGTGGTGGTGTTGGCATGGGTGGTGGCAGCACTCAATCCGCATATAGCCTCACCGGATAGCTATTCGCTGCCACTGCGTCGCCTGCTGGGTATAGTCGCCTCTGGCCTTGACGCTTCACTGATCCCCGCCATGGCATATCTGGTTGGTCTTTTTAGCTGGGTACTCAATCAATGATGCGGGCTGGATTTCGAATTGGACTAGATTGCTTCGCAATGACTCTGGTTGTTTTCCAGGCAATGCTGGTGGGATTCTGTCCGCGGGCACTCGCAATTAGTCCGCCGGTAGTCGATCCCGATGTGTCACCACCGAGCGGTGCACCGGGACCTGTGCAGACAATGCAACAACGCAGCCCATGTAGCATCTCCGGAGTCATTCCAGGCACCGATCCAGGCATCGTGACGTCCAATCAGTCGATGCTGAACCTTACTGCAGCATGGCAAATTTCCCGCGGTGAGGGTCAACTGGTGGCAATCGTCGATACTGGAGTACGGCCAGGACCGCGGTTACCCAACGTCGAGGGCGGCGGCGACTATGTAGAGTCGAGCGACGGCTTAATCGATTGCGACGGACACGGAACCCTAGTCGCGGGTATCGTCGCTGGCCAACCCGATCCTGCTGGCTATGATAGTTTTTCGGGGGTCGCACCCGCGGCGCTGTTGCTGTCCATCCGGGTGACCTCCGCCAAGTTCTCGCTGCGATCGCCGGGTGGTGATCCGCAGCTTGAGCAGATGTCCCTCAAGGTAACCACGCTCGGTCGGGCCATTGTGCATGCCGCAGACCTCGGCGCGCGAGTGATCACTATCTCTGCGATCACTTGCTTGCCCGCCGATCGGCCCATTGACCAGTCCGAGCTTGGCGCTGCGATCCGCTATGCGGTGGTGGACAAGGACGCCGTGATCGTGGCTGCGGCAGGCAATGCTGGGTCGACCGGAACGGGTGGTGGGAGCATGAATTGCGAGTCCAACCCGCTTACTGATCTGGGCCATCCAGACGATCCACGGAACTGGGCGAGCGTCACCTCGGTCTCCATTCCGTCGTGGTGGCAGCCGTATGTGCTGTCGGTGGCGTCACTGACACCGGATGGGCAGCCATCGAAATTCACCATGCCCGGACCTTGGGTGGGTATTGCGGCACCGGGCGAAAACATCGTTTCGGTGAGCAACCGCGACAATGGAGGTTTGGCCAACGGCTTGCCTAACGATCGTGACCAACAGATCGCGCTGAATGACACCAGCTACGCGGCCGGCTACGTCTCGGGAGTCGCGGCGTTGGTGCGGAGCAGGTATCCAGAACTGACCGCTACACAGGTGTTGCGTCGTATCACCGCGACTGCTCATACCGGCGCCCGGGTACCCTCTAATGTCGTAGGCGCAGGTATTTTGGACCCGGTGGCAGCCTTGACCTGGAGCTTGCCCGCACCCAACGAGTCGCCTATAGCGCCGGTAAAGCCAGTCACTGTTCCGCCGGTGCCGGCGCCGAAGGACAACACACCACGGAATGTCGCGTTTGTCGGGACTGCCGCGCTGGCTTTGGTTGTTGCTGCCGTCGCCTCGACTGCCGCGATTGTCGCGCGCCGGCGAAAGGATCCCACCCCGTGAGCGTGCACCGATCACGCTCGGCGGCTGTGTGGCCGGGAACTGGCCGGATCACGTTGGCGATGCTGGCCGTCGTGCCTGCGTTGATGGCGTACCCTTGGGGGTCGACCCGAAGCTACTGGTTACTTGGCATCGCTGCGCTTGTTATGATCGTGCTGTTTGGCTGGTGGCGGGGACTGTACTTGACCACCATCTTGCGCCGACGATTAGCCATGATATGGCGCCGCAGTCGGCCCGTCAGCGAATCCGACTCCACTACACGGACAACTGTGCTGCTGCGGATGGGGCCATCGGCCGGCGAATCAGACGTGCTTCCGTTGCCACTGATTGCTCAATATTTAAACTGTTATGGCATCCGTGCAGACACGATCCGAATAACCAGCCGTAACAACGAGTCTGATGGTGCGCGGTGCGATACCTGGATCGGGCTGACGTTGTCGGCGGAGCAAAACCTGGCAGCGCTGCAGGCGCGTTCGTCGCGGATCCCGCTACGGGAGACCGCCCAGGCAGCGGCGCGTCGGCTTGCCGACCACCTTCGTGAAATTGGTTGGGAGGTCAGCACGGCAGGGCTCGGCGATGTCCCACGGCTGATCACTGAGCAAGGTGACGAGACTTGGTACGGGATTGAGAATGGATCGGATTACCTTGCAGCATACCGGATTAGTATCGATGACGCATTGCCCGGTACGTTGGATGCGATTCGGTCATACCCAGCGCGTGTGACTTGGACGGTGCTAGAGATCGCCGGCCCTGGATCAAGCAATTCCAACACCATCGCGGCCGCATGCGTGTTTCTAACCGACACTGCGCCGCAAGGTACCGCGCCGTTAGCAGGATTGACCTCGCAACTCGGAAATCACCGGCCGGCACTGGCGGTGTTGGATCTGTTGTCCACGCAGCGACTGGACGGACATACGGATATGGCAGCGGACTTGCTGACTCGGCTACGTTGGCCTGCTCCGGCGGTGGGGGTCCATCGAGCACCGCGACCTAAAACCTCTAGCTGAATATGACCCTGGTGCAAAAAGCTGCTCATTCAGCCGCAAAGTAGTCTAACTGACTCACGTACAGTATGTGGTTCCCGGAGAGTCAGTGCACCGTACAATGGCCCCAATACTTCCACAGCATTGCGGCCTGAAGTGCTGCAGCCAATCGATCGCCGAGACTGGCGATGATCATTTGACGATGCTGGCGAGACAGCGATAGAGAAAACCCGACAACGAGCTCGTCATGGCTGATCTTGGATAGTCACAGTCCTAACCGAAGGGGTAAGTTGGCTGGTAGCCATTCGTCCAACATTATTTGTTGTGGGAGCGGCGACAGGGCAGTTGGGGATGGTGGCAGCGAGTTGGTTCTCGACAGCAGCCAGCAGTGCTGGGGTATAACCAACCAGCGATATGCCGGTCAACACGATGCGGTAGACACCGGTGTGGCGCAAATAGTTGATGATGGAATGGAAGTTATGCACGACCTGGGCTATCGCTTCGGTAAAACCGCTGAGACTGCAGGCAACGTAACTGAAATCACTGAACGGTGACAACTTTTTGCCCGCGGACTATAGAAAGACAACGTATATAGAAGAATGGCGTAGCCGGACGGACCGATAGTACCAAGGTAGCGAGAAGAACCGTCTGTTGAGCAGATACAACGATCCCATGAAGCCGTGGATGGCGCAAAGCGTGGGACGCGGCCCGTCGGCGCGCATCGCCGGGTTGATCGCGGTCAAGCTGCTGGAGAACGTGGTGTTGTCCACTGTGCTGGGCGCAACCCGCTCGGCGGACAGATGGGCCTGCCGCGACGAGACCTGGGGCAAGTTGGTGGCGGGAACGACTTCTCCAGATCCTGTTCGGCAACCAGTTCAGCGTGGAAGTTTAGAATACTACGTTCGGTGCTGGATCTGGTGTGATATATCGAGGCGGCAACCACGTTCGGCGTCATCGTCGTAGCCAGCACCAATGCGACCTAGGTGTGCAACGCGAGATCGTCGATCGTGGATGTGCCGACGGCCATGCGTCCCTGGGCCGATAAACGCCGAGCAGGGGTAATCTGTCGACACCTGCTGGTACGTCGGCATCGGAAACGTGAGGTACTGGAAATGGATGGATTGATCGAATCCTGCTCAGAGGTCACGAACGTCTATGACATCCGGTCGATCTGGCGATACTTGTGCGTTTAAATGGATTGCTTTTGGTTCTGTGCAGGGTTCGTGACCACTCGGGCAGTGTCCGGTAACCGAAAACGGTAATACATTTTGGCTTTGTTAGCCGCGAATGACAGTGTTGATCAGGAGGATTGACATGTGAGATACTAATTTTTATCTGACTTTTACGGATTATCGCAACCGCTCGTTTTATGATTTGTTGTCCAGAGTGGGTGTCGGCCAGCTGTGCCGGGTGGTGCATCGTAGTTATGGCCTCGGGAGCCTGACGCGTTATCTGGCAAAGCGCCCACCACTGTGATCGAGACAGTGGACAGCACGCTAGAGATGTTCGAAGCTAACCGGAAACGAAGGGATCAATGCCACCGTTGGCGACTTTGTGAATCTGGCAACCCCGGTCCGACACTGACGTGGTGGTCAGCAACGCAGCTTTACAATGGGTGCTGGAGCACCTCGGGCTGATGGTTTGGTGGGTGGGCGAGCTGGTGGCCGGATCATAGCTAGCCGTCTAAGTTCCGGACAATTTTGAGACGGCGTCACATGACGCAGTGCAGGCTGTCACTCGGCGGGAAAAGTATGTAGAGATGTTACACAACATACTCTTTCGAGTAGGAGCTGTAGTACATTCGCTAGTGCACTAGACCGAGATGTTGCTGGATTCCTGGCGAAAATTCTATGTCTGGAAGGCGACGTGCCTGCACCAGTTCACTGGTGAGAGCCCGGTGTTGGAGTGGATAACTGGAACTACGTTAGTCGCGGTACGTAAGTAGCGCACTTAAGGGGCCGGGCAACGGTTTCGTCAGGAGCTCATCCCACTGCTGGCCGACACTTATCTGGTCCGGTAGAATCGTACTGTGATTTTGCTGTTCTGGCGGGTGTTTGTCGTAGCCACGGTTGATGGCTAACGCCACTCAGCTGGGTAATCCCAGCAACGGCGCCTCTTCTCGGTAACGGTCGACCCACTTGGCATAACGCTGATTGGCCTGAGGTTTCAGCATCGGTGGTGGTGCCTGATGCTGGTCCTTCCGGATCGCCTCAGGAACGCTGTCGACAATCGTAGTTATATTGTTGCCACAACACTGGGTGCGCGATGTCGATCGGTGTGCTTGTTTTCTCGGCTAACCAAGTGCGCCAACTGTTTTCCTGATTTCTCAAGATATCGACGATATGGACAATGGTGCCAGCATAGTACGCTGCCTGCGACTCGCGATTGGGGTTGGGGCGGCACCGCTACACCTGAACCTGCACGGTACGCTGGAATGAAATCGCTTGCGACAACACATCCGGTCGATGGACGTAAGCAAATCACATCGCGGATTGCCGTGTGCAGCGTGTTGCTGGAGTGGTCGAGTAGTTGTGTGGCGTGTTTGTTGCAACAGTGGTGTCTGGTTACACAGCATCTTGCCACCCCAGACACTATTGTGAGGTAACCCTCTAAATTGTGGATATTTTCCTGCCAGGCAACTTGGCGTCGCCGTGTCCGGCGTATCAGGGGCCAGTAGATCAAGTAATGGCAGGATCGACTCGCCCTTGAAATTGGCGAACCACTACCGCGGCTGGGGAACCAGATCAGTGGCTGGCGGGTAGTATAAGAACTCTTGTGCTTTCCCGGCGTGTCCGGTCGCGCGTAACGACTCCGCCAGTGAAGATACTGTCGTTGCGTTGTGTGGTGATAAGCATCAGATTAAGCTATTCTGAATACCGAATAATCTTAATCGCACTCCAGTTGCAGGTAACTTCACTTCTCGATGCCGCAATCATCGGTGATTGTTGACCGGCTGGTTGGCGTCGCGTTATGAATCCACAGGTGCTTTGCAGTATAGCACGACACAATGCGGGCGTTGGCGAAATTCGAGGGTATTCTATAACCAATTTGTTGGTAACAATTGTGCAATCGTAAAGTTAGATCGGTCGCGATCGCGTTTGTGTCTCGAGATGGTTGGCGGTTAGCAGGTTGTTGGGTTCGGTGGGATCTATGCGCAAGTCATAGAGTCCATGTTCCGGACGTGATGCGGTGGTCAACGGGGCAACAACCTGTCCTGGCGGGCTGTCCTGGATATTCCACGACAGATTCAGCAGTGGCCGGAGCATACAGTTTTCGATGTAGCTGCATTCCTTTGTGCGGATTGTCTGAATCGGATCGTAGGAGTCATGGTAGGTCCTAGTGGTGTATACATGATCGCGAACTGGATCGGTGTAGTTATCCGGCGTGAGTAGTAGGCCGGCGTATTACACATTATCGATTTGTCGTAAACACGGAGATAATGCCCGGCTTATGGGCAGGAGGATGACTAGTGCGAAACTGGTTTTGGCTGTCATACAGCATGTATTTAATCCACGGGAACGCCAGGTCGTGGTCGGTGAAGAACACCACCCATATGTTGGCATCGAGGCCAGTCTGAGTTAACGTGTCTAAATTTCTGGTCGACCGTGGCGTCGGCGGTGGCTATGGAACTGTGAAAATCGGCGAGATTTTGGTGTGTCTCTGGGAGATCAGGTATATAGTCACGTAGATCGGCGGTTGAACTGTCGACGAGTTGATAGCGTTCATGCGGATAGAACCGGTAGATTTCAAAGAGTCCGGCCGTCAACAGAAATGGTTGTTCGGAAAGGGTAGGGTGCGCTGTTGCACAGCCAGTCCTGGGCCTTGTTGATGACGTACTCATAGCACGAGTTCGACACGTCAAACTCGTTGAGAAGCAGCTATATTCAGTTAGGATGTATCATGTTGCATAACGAAAAGAACCTAATTTCAGACTTATTCAGGTAACATCTAGAAATAAGGCGTAGACCCTGATGCGGTATTTCCAGTTCTGATGGGATCGACTCGTGAACGGCTACCCCTCGAGATGGTGAGTACAAGAGCGCGGTGGCATGGGCCTTGTTGAACAAAATACTGTTCAGCAGCTAGTGTATCCAGCTATAAGCTGGATACACTAGGATATTCATATATTCTCAGTTTACAATTCCATGTTGTTTCAGTGCACAAGCAGCATGTTGTCTTTTTGTTGTCGCGGTATTTTTCTTGTCGTGTTGCCGGTCTCTTGTCGCATTGCCACCTGTCATTTTCATCATCTCGACCGGCGACGATACTGCGCCGGTGTTGCCAGACGCTCCAAGCGGGGTCAAGCCAAAGTTCCGAATATGCTCGGATGTTATTGGTTACCAATGTGTTGTGCCTGCCACAGTGCCACTCAACCAGAGTTTGGCGTTAATGTCGATTTCACCGTGGTGGCTGCTAGTTGGCGATCCCGCACAGATTGGTGGCCGTGGTCACTGGAACGGATCCTCCTGGTTGGTCGCCGACGACTGACCGTCTGACGATCTGACTTGGGCTGCTCCCATCGCGGTTGACCTCCTCGGCTCTTGGACACGAATTCCAACAGCGGTCGTATGAACACCCAGCTGTCCAGTTACAGCGCCGGCAGATCCGGAAACTCGGGCACTGGGCTCAGACACAGGATAGCCAGGTTCGGCATCTGCTGGTATTGCCAAACAGTGCTGCCAACCGTCCGGTATTGAACAGCGACATTCAGCCCATGCTAGGATTTTCAGGGTGAGCTACTAGTCACAGGTTTTGCATGGTGCTGATTTCAGGTCCATCTGCAGGAGTATGTGGTGGTCGAAGACATGTCTTTCCAGGTCGTCGCACAGCATTACCACTAAAGTGCTTAGCATATTTCGAGACTATCTTCGACCTTGCAACTGCTGAAACTCCTGGGACCGTGACCCCAAGGCATGTGCGATAAGCCCACTTTTTCGTTGAAGGGTGCGTGAATACGTCTATGCAGGGGTTCATCGGTGATCTGGATGAAAGCGCTACGGCTGCATTAGACCGATACTTTGGGTGTGGCGCGTGTAACTTGTAACAAGCGCACCAGCACATCCTCACCGATGGCGTCGTGGCAATGCAGAGACAGTTGGCCACTGAACTTCGGATCGAACTCGGCAACGTCGAGATCGAATTGCAGGACAGTCGAAGAGATCTCAGTTTTCGTGGCACCAGCCTGCGCCTGGTTCCAGTGCACGTCGATGGTCCGGCCGACACCACCGGCAGCGTCGCCAGAACCCGCCTGGTGGTAAAGGCCAGCGAGCCCACGTAGCTGCTGACACGGTGTGACGTCCGCAGCCCAGGGATTACGCTGTTAAATCCTCGGGTGACTGCGATGTACGCGGCAAATTATAGGCAAATTATATGATGAGGCTCTCCGCGTCAACCTCAACGCGCAGGTCGGTTGGCAGCTTGCCGATGCCGAACCACTTGCGACCATAGACTGCCATCCGGCCAGCATGACCCAAGTGGGATCGGAGTATCCTGCTACTGGTATCGATTACGTTATGACCCGTATGCAAAATATCCTGGCCACTACTGCTGCTCTGGTCGCCATCGTGGTTTACGTTGGCATGTGGATAGGCTACCAGCAGGACTGGGGTTGGCTGCACAGCGTCGATTGGTCGTTGTTGAACGCCGCGCACGATATCGGCGTCAAACATCCGGTATGGGTGTGGTTTTGGGATGACGTCTCTTTTGTTTTGGGTCCGATTACCTGGCGGGTGCTAGGCATAGCGGCAGCGGTGGTCGCACTGGTTATGCGTAAGGTGCGGGTGGCACTGTTGTTATTAGTTTGCTTGCCGCTCGACGGTTTTGTGACGATGGCGGCCAAGAGTCTGGTTGGTCGACCGCGACCGGTGACAGCGCTGGTGCACGTACCGTCGACCTCATTTCCGTCTGGTCACGTCTTTGAAACAACGGCCAGCGTGCTCGCGTTGCTTATCGTCGTGATGTCGCTGATGGGTCGCTTAATGCGTCGCGTCGCAGTTGTGATGGCTGTGCTGAGCGTGCTGATGGTGGGGATCGCCAGAGTTGCGTTGAACGTGCATCATCCATCAGATGTGTTGGCCGGCTGCGCACTGGGATATTTGTATGTTCTGGTGGTCTCCCGGGTACTTCGTCCGTCGGTGCAAAGCGCGAGGCAGCCGACGGCCAAAAACTGCTGTACAGGCGTGTCTGACTCGCGGTCGTTGTCACCGGGGCAGCCCGCGCTGGACGAACCGGAGCTGGGTGCGGCCCGTTAAAACCTCTGCTGCGGCCACATCACAACACGGTGACCTAACTGGATCTAAACCTTTACTTGACCTTAAGTCCGGATGGGTCTGACCATGAAACCCATGCGCCGACTTATAGCTCTGTTGGGCGTTGTGGCCTGCGAGGGTTGGGCTGCCCTAGTGCTAGCACCGATCGGTGTGGCGGCCGGCGCTGCTTGGTTTGCCAACGCGGTCGGCAATGCCACGCAGGTGGTTTCGGTGGTTAGTACCGGCGGGTCGAATGCAAAAATGTATATTTATCAGCGTGCCGCCACGGGTTGGCAACCGCTCAAAACCGGCATTCCCGCCCACGTCGGGTCGGCGGGTATGGCGGCGCAGGCCAAGAGTAGCTATCCAGCTACCCCGATGGGTATCTACAGTCTCGATTCCGCTTTCGGCACCGCGCCTAATCCCGGTAGCGGGTTGCCCTATACCCAAGTTGGGCCCAATCACTGGTGGAACGGCGATGAGCGTAGCCCAACTTTCAACACTATGCAGGTGTGCCAGAAGTCGCAGTGTCGGTTTAATACAACCGAAAGCGAGAACCTGCAGATCCCGCAGTACAAACATGCGGTGGTCATGGGCGTCAACAAGGCTAGGATTCCCGGCGGCGGTGCCGCGTTCTTCTTGCACACCACCGACGGTGGTCCGACGGAAGGCTGTGTGGCGATCGACGATGCAACACTGGTGCAGATCATTCGCTGGTTAAGGCCCGGTGCGGTGATTGCGATAACGAAGTAAACCTAAGTATCGACTGTGAACTGTACGATGGAGATTTGACTCGGGATGTTACATCGCACGGTTCATCCTTGGCACGGTTCGGTCACGTTAATGCACGAATCAGGTTTCACCTGAAAGTTCAAGTACGCCAATGGCATCTTCGCCTTGTTGGTGCGGTCGTAGCCGGTAACGCTGATCTTCCAACCACCGTCGGTGCGCTGGTACTAATAGCGGTAGAAAGCAACGCCAATCAGCATGAAATTGAACTTGGCGAAGATAAGCCAGTGTCGTCGATACCACGTTGCCAATACAGTACCGTCGGTAACGTTGATCTTATGATGTGTCACACGATGTTCGGTTATTACGATTAGGCTAGGTGCTGAGTGGAGATAGGCCGACCGAGTCGGTGCGGTTGGTGAGACGCAGCTCCTTGCCGAGGAGGAACCATAGTCGCCAGCGATGTCATCGATGAGGATGTCGGCGAAGTCTTACTAGCGGTTGGTAACCAGCGCGTGTAGGTACCGATCCTTGACCTGCTTGATCCCTTCGACGTCGGTAGTCGCATTGTTAACGTTTATTACACCATTGCAGCACATTCGGGTCTAGCTGAAGGATGGCATTGTAGTTATCTTTAGGTCATGAGCCAAGCTACAACTCGGTCGATAGCGTTGTCCCGCATTGAGTTGGCACTCTTGCGTTCCTGAATTGTTGTTGACAGGGCATATGATCGACCGCTCCGGCATGGCCTGGTGTGTTCAGGAGTTTATTTTGCAAATCGTCATTGAGGAATAAGCTGGCACTAGCCTGTTCTATACCAAGCGTGTGCAGCGGGCGCTGAACTTTGAAGTCGACGATGTGCTGACCATCCTCGAGAGTCTGCAGTTCGACATTGGCGCTCCACCGCAGTTCATGGCCTTCTGCTACACACTGCACGATTGCTAGCCTGATGAATTCCACCTTGATCACTGCGGCGCACTGCTCGACGTGGAGCCGATGGATAGATCGGCTCGTCTGCGACATGTGCCACATTAATCTAGAGGATTCGACGTTCGATGCCATCGCAGTGGTGAACAATCCGCTTACGCAGATGTGTCCCATCCATCGGCTACTCCAGACTCCGTCGGAGTGGCATCCATACTGAACATGGACCGTCATCATCAACGAGTCGCAACCGGTGGTCAAGGGTATTCCGGCGCTGCAACTGATCCGCAAAACCAAGACATCCAGTTGGGAATTCGCTGCCGTCTATTTGTCCGACGAAGGGCTGGTCGATTATTTGTGTCAGTTGCTGCCAGACCTCGACTTCAGTGCATTCTCGCATTCCGCCCTGGTAGCGGCTGGCCGACGGACGAAGTGTGCCTGCAGGTGCACCTGCTGTATCTGTCTTTTGCGGTCGCCGTGCGTGCCTGAATGGAGATCGACACCGGATTGGCGGTCTCGGTGGACACTTGCTAACTGATCGGCCTGTCCGGGTTCGCTGTTACCGTGTGCTGGTGCTGTCTGGCGGCATCCAGGGCGTAGTGCGGATGTTAGGATTGCATCCACTGCTGAACTCGGCCAGCTACGTGGCTGACGAAACGGCAGGGAATCGGTTAATCTGTTCACAGGTCGCCGTCCTGCGATGACGGAGTGTATATGTCGTTGTGTTCAATGGATTCCTTTTGACCACTATAAGTTTATTGCTACCGCGGTGGACTCACACATCTGAGTTTGGGTCAGCGAGATGAATACTGATTGGACCGCAGAATTGACGCAAACCAAGAAAGCAGCAACCGAACTTCCCGATGTAACGGTCATTCAGGTCAGTCGTCGATCTATCTTCCAGTTCGAGCCGAGGCATTTGTTACCGCTCGCCGTGCCGTGAAAGCGGTTTTCTGCCGTGTATGGGGATCGACGCAAGTTTGTCAAGGTGGTGACGATACCACTTCGGTGACACAACCGCATCGACAGGATACCAATGATGTTGACACCGCAGTAGTTACAACCTAATCACGGCTATGGTTGACGCTGGCCATCGACCCTATCCACCGACGAAAGTATCTGCTATATGTACGACTCGCTGGGGTTGTCGATCGGTACCACCAATCTCGCCGTGGCGTCTAACGGAAGTCTCCCGACGAGTCGCCGTGCCGTGTTGACCCTTTATCCACAATTTTCTTCGAAAGTCATTGCATCAGATCATAATACGGATATGACTGAGCCTAGCGTGCGCATGAGTGGTTTTGTAGAGCGGATTAGTGACGCAGTGGCATTGGTGTCGAGTGATGGGTCGGATCACGACCCAGATCTGCTGATGGTCGAAGCCCTGAATGCGATGGTGCTGGCTGCCGGCGTCAACGTGGCTTCGTCGGAGATCTCCATTGCCGTTCCTGCGCATTGGAAAACCGAAACTTTGCAGGCGCTGCGCAATGGGTTGCGAACACATGGGGGCTTAGTTCGAAGCGGTATGGAACCCCTTCTGGTATCGGATGCAATAGCGGCGTTGACGGCTGCGAACGATGAATTGTTTTTGGCGGAAATTGGTGTGGTCGCTCTGCTTGATTTTGGCGGCACTGGAACGTCTGCAACTTTGCTGAACCTTGCTGAAGATTTTGAAATTATAAGCACAACAATGCGTTACACAGATTTCTCTGGAAAAGAAATCGACCAATCGTTGCTTTTTCGGATCTTTGAGGATCAAGGAAACCACAGTGGTATCGACTCGTCCAGCACTATCGAAGTCGGGAAGCTTGGTCAACTCATCGAACGGTGTAGTGTCGCTAAAGAGCGGTTATCTACCCAAACTATAACCGAATTGGCCGTTGAAATTGATGGGCGACGTTGCAGCATGACGCTGACTCGCGACGAGCTGGAGGACCTGATCCAGGACCGGCTGACCGGCTTCATTTACGCATTCGACGATATGCTGGCGCGTCATCGGAAGAGCTGGACGGACCTAGCGGCAGTAGTAACCGTTGGTGGCTGCGCCAGTATTCCTCTTGTTAATGAACGTCTTTCAGAACACAGCCACAGACCGGTCGTGACCGTGTCCCAGCCTTCGTTAGCTGCTGCCCGCGGCGCGTTGTTGCTGATATCGCGCGGGAAAGAGCTGGATATACGGACGCGGACATCTGCCAGCCTGTCCGCGGCGGCTTCCGGCGACGACGCGATCGAACTAACGGCCGGTTTGGATGCCGGGGTGTTGGCGATCGACGGGGGTGCTTTGACCGAGCGCGAGCTGGCTTGGTCGCAGGCCGAATACCCTGAGGACGCATCAGCGCGGTTTGGTAGAGATTCATTCTACGAAGACGGTCCTGCAGGCTGGTCGGTGCCGTTAAATGTGATCGAGTCACCCATAGGACGGCTCTGGCGGCGCATCCGAGTTTCACAACTGGTCATCGGGCTGTGCGCCCTGGTGGCCATGGCCGCAATCGGTGGTGTGGCTTACACATTGACAGATGTGCAGAAGCCCGGGACACCGGTAATGCCCATTATAGCACCCCAACCGGCTCTGTCGCCCAGCTCGGTGGCATCGAGTCCGGTTCCCCCACCGCCGATTTCCAGGCCGATCCCAAGTAGTACGGCGGTGCCGAGCAGCGCTGTGCCGACACCGCCGCGGATAGTGGTGACGACATTGCCACCGGTGGTGACCAAGACAACCGTTGTGCCAACGACTAAGCCGGCGACCACGACTACCACCACGACTACCTCGACGACTACCACCACGACTACCTCGACGACTACCACCACGACTACCCCGACGACCTCGACAATCGCGGTGCCACCGGAGTCAACGGCGCCGACGACCTCCACTGTGGCGATTACGACTCAATGGTTGCACGTACCGTTCCTACCGGTGCCGATACCGGTTCCTGTTCCACAAAATCTGGGCGGTGGCAATCTACAGAACCCGTTCCTAAGTCCCGACGGGTAGTTCACCAGCTCAGCTTGATTAAACAATCGGGTCAGTGTCCGGATGTATGCGAGTAGCGTTGAATCGTCTAGGCTGGTATCGAATTGCCGTTGTGATGACCCCTTCGTGCTAGCCAAAATTTGATAACGGTCCCGAACTTGTAGTGAGGTCAGTTTTGCAGGCTCTGTGAAGCATTTGGAGGGCCCGTGGACATCTTACTTGGGGTCTCAATGGCACCCACGGCGGTCCGCTGGGTTTTGATCAAGGGCGAGTGTGGCTGATCGTGTGCTGGTCGCGATTGTCGGAACACGACAAGACGCGAGCAAGAGTGGCCATAAGCTGATATCGACAGGCGCGACGTGGATAAACCCGGGTGAGGTAGCCGCGCCGCGTGACGAACTCGCTGCCCGCAATGTCAGAACGTCATGCTGTTCGTCGAGCCAGATAAGACGGTGCTGGCCGTCGTCGATTTCGTTGACGGTATTCGATCGTCGATCTGCACCGGAAACCTCTAGAAAATGGGCACCGGACCTGCGACAGTGTTTGTCATGGTGGCCATCGTAGCTGGGCTGACGGTGGTTTCGTTGTCGTCTGATACCCGCTCGGTGACCGTTCAGCGGCCAAGTCCCCGCACCAGCGTCGTAACCTCTGCGATATCAAGTGCCTGCTCCCGGCTTTGTCCTGGCTTCGCCACTACCAGAGGTAGCTGTACCAGCGTCGTTGCTGGGGGTGCATTGGACGCTCCCAACCATGGTGGACATGATGCCTGCGACACCGCGCCAGGTGCCGTCTCGGGGCCCCGGAGTACACGCCATCGACTCCGCTACCGGTCGATCCGGTTATCATTCTCCACCGGCCCGTGGTGACGGCGTTACCACTACTGCCTGTCGCAGCATCAGCAGCCGCCCATCCCGATTACGGCGATGTAACTCTACACGTCCCGTTCGTCACGGAACTGATTCCGATCTACCCACCGCCGCCGGCTCCGTAAGCTACGACACGTGGTGGATGGTTTCGGCAAGGCGCACGCTGGGCAGCATCTGCTAGCAACGACAAGGAGGTCGGGTGGGCGAGTACGGTGCATTCGGATTTGATCCCGACCACTTTGATAGACTTAATTAGGAGGGCAGCGAGGGACTACGCGATGTCTTCGAGCGGATCAGCAGGTTTGTCAGTGGCCCAGACTCTCGGACAGCATGGTCGGCGATCTTCGAGGGCTTATCGTGGCGCCCGTGTCTTGCGTTGGAAACTGCCGGCGAGGATGGTAGCGGTGTATTGGCCATCTGACACCGAGGACGCCGGCGGTGTAACCTGTATCTAACAAGACTTGTGCAATTGAACTTTACCCACTCGCTGGTGAACAGGAACAACGTTAATCTTAAATGTAAAGCGCGCTTTTTCCGTATGGCATCGCGGTCAGGGTGCTAGATGATCTCGAAGAGTCAATTTAGCAATCGTAGTGGCGGTCAGCCCTGTTGAACGACGTTCGAGTTGTCGGAGTCGATACTCGATGAGCCCGAGTGGTGAGTGACTTGGTTGTTGAAGTCGGACATGTCGATAGTGTCGACTATGACTGAGTTCTTCACGCCGGACATGGTGAGGTTGACGCAATGTCCGGGATCACGATGGTATCGGAGACTTGGCTGACGATGACGATGCTGTCATTGCAGACAGTCGTCTTGCTCTGATTAACACCGGAGATGCTGATGTTACCGGTCAGCGGCGGTGTCGATGGCCCATCGCTAGGCGTTTGAGTCCGACTTGCGGATGGGTCCGGGCTGTTGAGGCTCATCCTAGGCGCACTGGGACTCTAGGAGATTATCGGAAGTAGGGGACAAGGTTGACGATGCTGCCGCGGGAAAGTCGGTATGCGCTTAACGCAGCGATACCGTTTATCGCAGTCAGCATGAACACGACGAAGGACACCCCTAAAATCAATCATAGGAGGATGCCCAAGCGCGATTTCGGCGTGAAGGGCCCCGGATCGGGTCACCATAGCCGTACGAGGACAGCGGAAACCGGCGGGGCAAGGTGGGTAGTTGTAACCGTGTGGTCCTCTGCGTGCCTCTCAGATCGGATAAATGCACTGCGTTGGTTAGTGTGCGCTTCAGCTCTCGGATCCTGACGTCGGAGCCATCCTGGGATCCTATGCATCGATGCAGCCACGCCTAATTGCGCCAAATAGGCTATTTTGAGGAGGTTTCGGCTCTTTTGGGATGTTTCGGCTGTTCGGTAGTTTCAGGGGCGTACTGGACTTGCTCAACCACCAGATCGTGTTGCGCTGCCACCCCACCTGGCTAGTTCAAGCAGGGTGACACCGAGTTGGTCGGTGTGGCGGCATCTGAACTGGTCTAGGGTGAGGCTCTAGTCCGAACCATCTATGTTGGTATCAATGCTGCTGTGCGGATCTAGTTAAACGACCAGCACGGTTACCTTCCACCGGTGCAGTTGGGCGATGTCATCCGGACGGTCTGGATTAGCGAAGTTGTGGCGTCGCGATGCGCCGTTTGCGCCGTCGGTTTGAGTGCAACTGTTCTCGGTGGGTGCCTTGATTGATCAACTGGTGATGATATTGGTGTACGGCCCGACCGATGCCACCGCCTACATCGGGATGACCGATATTGGTCAACCTCAGCCCGGAGAAACGGTGGTGTTCTCGGCTGCGGTGGACGCTACAATGCTGCAAAGTTAGTTGCGGGACAGATCGCTAAAAGTGTCAGCGCCCGGGTAGGGATATCGTCGGCGGGTCAAAGAAATGCCGCGCCACTGTCAATAGCTTCAGGTTTGACGCGTGTATCGACTATAAAAGCGACGATCTGGCAATGGTGCTTACGCACCATTGCCCGGAGGGTAAACGTTTACTTCGATAACGTCGGTGGGACAATCCTAGACGCGGTGCTGAGCTGTCTGGATTGCTATCGCTGAGAGGCGTTATCTCCAGCTATCTCACCGGTTGGTACCCAAGTCCGGCCAACTACGTGAATCTAGTTGGCAAAGAGCGTGTTGATGCAAGGATTCTACACGCTTGACCAATGGGCTCGTTTCGACGAGGCGCGTGCCACACTCCGTCAGTGGGAGCAAGAAGGCTGGCTAGTGCATCGGCAGAGTGTACTTCGCTGGCATCAAGTCCTGCTTCGATGCCCTCAGCGGGCTTTTTACCGAGGCTAACATCGGGCAAGATAATTAGTTAAGTTTGGTGAATCGACACCAAGTCGTTAGTGTTTGGTTAACTTTCGCGTAAACTGCGGTGCAGTGTCTTCTTGGCGTTGGTCAAGGCTGCTAAGACCTTGGTGCGGGCCTTGGCAAGCTGTTGATTTTGCTCGTTGGGGCTGTTCCAGGTGATAGTGCGAGCCAACCTGGCCAATTAGCAGAGTTTCCGACATAATCTTGAAACGAACTTCATGCACTGTGCACTTAGAGTGCTCGCTGCGCCTACTTGACCGTCGACTTTGGGCCTTGCCTCGTGCCACGTGTTCGCTGAATCCGTCGGCCATGATAGTGCGTGTGGCAGCGCCGCAATCTGTCCGACCTTGGTGAAGATATTGCTCGCCTCTGATCGGAATGGGAAGTGTGATGGCCTAACGTACATCGTCGACTCGGATACCCGCACCGAAGAGGATTTCTACATGCGTATCAAGGTAGCTGTACTTGTCGCGGCAAGCATTCTGTTCGGCGGCCCCAGTGTCGCCATGACCGCGGCCAAGACCTTCTGTGATGAACTTAAAGGCGTCGTTGCTGGGCAGGTGTGTCAGATTCAGATCATAGATCCGGCCTACCAGATTGACATCAGCTTGCCAAGCTTCTACCCGGACCAGAAATCGCTGCATGACTATGTTGCTCGCACGCGTGACGGATTTGTCAATGCGGCTAAGTCCACCGTTTTCCGTGACGTGACTAACGAGCTGAATATTACCTCGGCTCCCTACGGGTCAGCGGTGCCGCCGCGCGGTACACAATCCCTGGTGCTCAAGATCTACCAAACGGTCGGCGAAGGGCCGCCTCAAACCAGCTACAAAGCGTTCAATTGGGACCAGGGCTATCGTAAGCCGATCACCTACAACACATTGTGGAAGCCCGACACTGATCCGCTGCCGGCGATCTTTCCTATTGTGCAGGCTGAGCTGCAGAAGCAGACAGGCCAGCCGGTGACGATAGCGCCAGATGTGGGCTTAAATCCCGCCAATTATCAGAATTTCGCTACCACCAATGACGGATTGATTTTCTTCTTCAGCCAGGGGCAGCTGCTTCCCGACTCGGTCGGTGCTACCCAGGCAGTGGTGCCGCGTTATGCGGTCGACCCCATGCTGGCTTAGCTTGCAAGCACCGGTCGCGGCCCGGCTGTTGGACGGGCGTCAGGTTGTGGTCGGGGAGTTGGCTGAAGTGTGCGACTCCGAAGCGCGGGGCAGGTCCGGCCGGTGGTGTCGTTGGCGGATGTTCGAGATTTCTTCCAGCGACTCAACTACCTACAAAAGATCGTCACTTATCTGGAGAACTTCGTTAACGCTAACTCCAGGTGATCTTCGGATTGCTTGTGGTATTCGAGCAAGCCATAAAGACCTCCTACGCGACAACATTAAAGGTAACATGAACGATATCAACAAAGACTTTCTGGAATTCATTATTAACGGTCTGATATTGACTGATTACTCTCAGGTATAAGTTACTGATGACGGTAACTGGTTTACAGGAGCTTTGGCAGATTTTAAGTCAGACTACGCAGATCGTAGCACGTGATATACAAAATATCGTCGACAAACTGAAGTCGTTCGAATATGGATAGGAGAGAAAAGCTATATAATTCTTTGTCGATCAGCTCAGCCATAACCGGCATATGTACGTGTGGTATGTGTCTACAGTGTGTCGGCTAGGTTGAGCCAGCTATTGTTGGCGATGTTTTTGGTGTTTTAGGCGTACCGATCCTAATAATGAGAGTCATTAGCGGACGGTATCCAATCGACATCTGATACTCTCGTTGTCGGGAACCTGCTCCACGCGGCCACCAATTTACTGGCAATACCGGTGAACATGATGCACATGTTTTTCTTTTCTTCCTTTTCGGACAAGACTATCTGAAACTCTCCCTATATACTTAAGGCGATATCGGGCAACCTAGTGACAACTTGTATCCATAATCCGTGACATCTTTACACTGCTTGGTTACGGAATATAGATTTTTATAGAATGTTACTCTGTGGCTATATTGAGGCAATGCATTTTACGCTATATTGACAGGTGTTCTTATTCAAATTCTGGTTTCGGTGTTGCCCCGTGGTTGCAGACTCCGTTAGACAACGTGCGGGTTTTCTTGGATTCGATTATAGCTAGACTGGAGGAGTATTCATCTCGACCTTAGTGTCCGGTGGCGTTACGATTTTTCCACCGTTAGGCAAGTGGTTCCTGTCTGTTTGACAGACACTCTTGCCGCGGGACTCTTAGTTCCGCGGCAGGCAAGAGGTTGGAGTATTGGATTTCGATCAAGATTGGTCGGTACGTTAAAGTATCGGCCTCGAACTCCGTGGGCGAGACGTCCCCGAGATAGTCGTGCAGGCGGCTGGTGTTGTGCCCGTGGACCCAGGTCAGGGTGGCTAGTTCGACGTCTTTCGATGGTCTTCCATGTCGCCAGTTCGACTAAGGTTTTCGCAGCAACAGCGTAATCATTGAGGCCGTATACCAATTCGCCGCTCGACCCGGAGACTAAATGTCATTTTTAGGTGTGAGCCACGATAGCAGAGAAAGAGCACGCGGTTGCAGGCGTTGATGGGCAGTGTTCGAAGTGCGGCAGTGAAGCTTTGGCTAGCATACAGGGCTGTCCGTCATGAGTAGCCCGAGATAGCTACGATATCAGCGCGACAAGAACATAGGTATTTCGACTGATGGTGCGCCTCGCGTGAGCCTTCTAGCTTCACCGCTGTGTCGAAAATCGTAATACAGCAAGCATTGTGATAGTTTCCAATATCAAAGGAGTTGCAGATCGTGTCGTTTGTGATTGCTGTACCTGAGTACGTAGACACGGCAGTCCAAGACTTATCAAGTATTAAAGTCGACGATCGAGGTGGCCAATGTGGCCACGGCTGTTTCCATCACCGCACTAGCCCCTCCAGTCGGAGATGCGGTATCAGCACAAGTTGTCAGGATGTTTTCCGATCACGCTGCAACTTATCAGTCGGTTAGCCTGCAAGCGGTAGTTTTCCATCAGGATTTTGTACGGGCATTTTCCGTTGTTAGGGCGTCCTACATCGACACCGAAGCAGGCTAACACCACACCACGGTTGCAGACACCGCTGCGCAGTGCGCTTAGAGAGGTGCAGAAAGCTCAGGAACAGTCGAGGCCCGTACTGCTCAGTCGTGTCGTGCCGCAGTGACAGAACGCTGGGGCGGTTTGCGTGTTGGGTCTGCCGCATTTGTCCCGAGGACAACATCTACGAAACCTTTTGCAAGCTTGTAGAATACTGGTATCAACGCGATGGCGCCTCTAATGTCAGGACCGCATACTGGCCTGTGATCGCCCTTCTTTCATCAAATAGTTGTTAACCAGATCGGCTACTGGGGTGCCATTGTGGTCGCACCGGAAGCTGGCAACATCAAGGCGATTTTTAGTGCCGTTGAAACTATCACAGAAGAGCTAGTGCAGAACTTTTCGATCGTGATCGGAAACCTAATAGAATTCAGTTGGTTTTCTGCACGTTTGATTAATGAACAGCGAGATTTTCTTAGGTCCATCGGTAGCCTTATTTATGGACATAGTTTGGTGCATTGGTCAACGAATTACTCGTACTGAAAAATAACGCTGCGTTGTTTTGTGCCGTGTTGAAAACCGTTGATCTATTAGGGATATTGACTATTCTCGGTTGAGTCTTCTGCCAAAGTGGACTAATGTTTTTATCGGTGAGACGATGTTGGTGGTGTTATATTTTGGAATCACCTCGTTAGAGGTGGAAGTGCCCATGGACAGTCTTTAACGGCTGTCGAACTAATCCTGAACGGCGGGGCATCTATTATCCTTGGCAATGCCTAGCTAGGCTGTTTCTTCACCAGTGTGCGCGAAGGTAGATGGTAAGCTTGCGCAATTGATCGATTGAGCTTTTCTCCGCCAATGAGCATGATAGGAATAGTCATCTGGGCAACGGACACCTCTGCTCTGTGTCCATGGGAAGTCGGTGGTCCGGATATGTGCTACCCGCGCCCCGCAGTTAATGAACTGAGCTGTCGAACAGTTGATTGAGCACAATTGGCTGCTGATTTGAGCAGTAGTGATGCGGATACCAGTCCCGGCAAGTATTGAGACGGCGGCTGGCCCACTATAGAGGATAGCTGATTAGTGTCCGTGCCTGGAGGATTGTGCCTACACGCTAGCAGGAGATTGACACAGTGGGCAATTTCTGTATCAGCCCAGAACGGCGAAGGTGTTGAGTTATTGGTTATTCAGTAGCTATATTCGAAAATCCCGTTAGTGTGGCACCGTAGATGGTTTCCCCGAAAGTTTTTCGGGCTCGAGGATAAGCTGAACGAATCCGGATATCACCTATGGCATCGAATTTCCATAGGCTTTAATCTTTGCAAGAACTACACTACTTAAGTGACACCGCGATCTTACTAGGGAGTGCTGTGGTACAGGGGCCGTCTACTATATCTGTGGATCGCAAAATTCGGTGTTTCGTCCGATAATTAGTGTTTTGCCCTGTGGTGTAGTCTTAGGTGGTATCGAATAATCGGGTCCGATGTCGGCTGCTTGACGAACTTCGAGCTCGACTTGTACCAGCTATTGGGTGACCTTTTGGCGTTGACCCTGCTGGCATTGGTTGTGTTGGTGAAAAATTGATTTGGGTTCTGGATTTTGTGTTGTTAGCGCCGGAGATTAATTCGGGGCGAATGTATTAGGGTGTGGGGTTCTCGCTGTTGTATGCTTCGGTTGCTGCTTGGGAGAGGTTGGCCGTGGAACCGGTGCGCTTCGGCAGCGGGGAGCACCGAGACGGTGCGGGTGGCGATAACTAACTATCAGGCCGTGGTGAAGTCGGTGGTGGTCAGCTCGGCGTCGTTTATCTTATTCTTCAATAGTCTCTTCTTCCACGACTGCGACAGGTAATGTTGGGTTGGCGACGACATTGGTAGGGGGATTGACCCTATGTCGATTTTCATGCCCGACTCGCCGAGCCGTTTTGCACACCGTGACCTTTGTGATTCTGCTTGGTCGAATCATTCCACAATAGGTCAATGTTGCCGGCCGCTAAGGTACTGCGGGTCGAGCCGGTGTTGATATACTAAGCTAACTGAGGTCATGGCGACTTGGTTGCTGTAATCGGCTGCGGTGACACTGATCTAGAGCGGCACGGATGACCACAGATCATCTGAGCTGGACTTTGGAGGTTTTGTTGAGATTCTTCTTGGGTTGACGCGTCGAAAGTGTGTTTATGCCTAACATGCAGATTATCGCGATCACCTTTGCGGTTGTGGTGATTTCGACGGGCGAAGGCGGCGACTCGCCTTAACCTGATGTTGGGTCTGCCATGCAATGGAATCCAATGTGGGTGGTGGTGTGTTGCTACTACAGTGACCGCGCTGTCGGCTGGTAGCTGTGGCAGTATTCGGGTGTAACATGCATCAATCGACTTGGGTGAACGCGGAATTATCTATCCCGATCAAGACGTCTTCGGGTAAGGCTTTTGAGAGCTGAAGAAAGAACTCGCCGTCGTTTAGGTACCCGATTTCGGTTAGTGATTTAGGTCCATCAAGCCTGCGGGCATTGCGTCGATAGCTTCGTCGAACTCGGGAACGTGTACAGAATACTGATTCTGGATTTTACCTTTTGGCTTGTATGGGTCCTCTCGGCAGACAAACAGACATTGTGGACAAATCTCGACAGTGGACGGATTCACTACCTTGTCGCGGAGTCAAGTTGTCACCCGGTCAACTCGATATCATTTTTGTGATGATCAGCTTGATTGCAACTATGGCTACTAGGTCAGCGCCTACCACAAAGTAAGTAAGGGATAGGATGATGGGGCAGTGGATCGCAGTTACTGAAAGCGCGTGTAGCGGTGTTGTCGGTCACTTACGACCTCGTAGGACATCAGCTGCTAAGTCGTCGTCAAGCTCGGCTACACTTTTCCGTCCGCAGCATCAAAAACGCGGGAATTTAGCCTGACAAAGAATATATGATTCTATGTAAAAATTAATTGCCTGCGGCTGAAGGTCATACTCGACTTAGGAATTCGTGAAACGTGCAGTGGCTCCCCGCCCTGACCCAGGCTTTTCACGGGTCGTGTTGTAGTGGTTTACTGGGACGTTAAGCCGGATCCAATGACTTAACCATTATCTATTCATGGTGCGGTTATAGGGTATACCATGCACCATAGTTTACGGGTCGGTTCGAGAACCGTAGGGAGTGGAGATGCTCCGCCGGTCGCTTGCGCCACCACTCTTTGGCGCAGATGTTTGTCCTTCACGATACATACGATCGAGTAGCTGTGACTGAAGCAGAGAGGATAAGGAGCCGTGGCTGTCGAGGGTCGTTATGTGAACGGCAGCAAGAATATGGGTCTCTGTCTCGTAGTGCCTCGTCAAACGTTTCACCGGTGGATAAAGGGCTATGTAGCGGGGGAGACCGCTCGTTCATGTGCTGAACACGTCCGCAGGCGGCCTACCTGTAACGTTCATTTCTCTTGTTGAGGCGTGGATTCTTGAGGGATTGTCGTACGTGGGGCGTTCGTCTACAAATGATTCTCGAACGATTGATGTGGTCGCCACATTCAAGGGCGGAGAGAAGTCCGAGGTAGTCGCGGATTAGTTCGGAATCTCCGAGGCTGATATCCGAACCACCGCGCGTATCCCTCTGGGTTGTGTCGCCTGAGTTGTACCTCGGCGAGAATATTCAGCCCGGCTGAACGCTCCAACGGTTCCTTCACGACTTGAGCTACGCAGTGCGCACGCCTCCTACGTTCTATGGCATAAAAGCCAAATCCGAAGGCATCGCGGATGAGATGTGGCTGCGCGACGTCGGTCAACGAAGGTAGATTGTGATCGGGGTCGGGATACGTAGATTCTTCAGCGACCCGACGAGTTGGCGGTCGATCAGGCGGCGAAGATCCATATGTCTCTAGTTCCTTGGTGGGGCAACACGGGAGTAACTGACGGCGACACTCGTCGAGATCTTTGCGAAGGGAGTCGGGGTTCGGGCACGGGTCTGGCGGGTGCGTGGCGGACGCAGACTACACGTGGAGGAGGTCGCAACCGTGCGTCGAAGCGTGACGGTAAGTCCTGATCGATTCTACGGAGCTGGGCTGCAAACTGAGTTGGCGGTGGGTGTACGGTTAAACAACTGCTAAAAATAGCAAATTACGGGCATGAGATCTACAATAATGGTAGCTGATCTGTAACTTTTGGAGCCGATGACGGGAATCGAACCCGCGTATTCAGCTTGGGAAGCTGACGTTCTGCCATTGAACTACATCGGCATCGGCGTGGTTGCTCCGAAAGCCTAGCATCCGGCGTCGCGCCGGATGCTAGGCTTCCTGCCGTTCGCTGAGCGTGATATCAGGCGTCGTTTCTAGTGTTGACGTCGAAATGTCGCTACGCGACGTAAAAGCGTGGAAAATTTTTCTGGTACAACCCAATTAACTCGTTCGTCCTGGTAGACTGATTGTACTTAAGATCTTGACTGGGAGATGTTTATTCTTTCGTGATCTCGTAGAGTGCTCTTCGTGGTTTGCCATAAAATGCCCAGGAACCGACGAAAGTCGTCACTGATGCTAGCTGCGGTCCTCGTCCCAGCCGCTGCGCTCTTCACAGTGGCTGGAGATGCCCATTCACGGGCTTCCCGTAACGACGCTAAGCCGGTTGTCGCCGATGTTCCGGCGTGTTGCCTGCAAATCGTGCCAGCAGTCTCGACCGCGAACATGCCCGAGAGTGCGGTGGCGGTACGCTCCCACGCTGGTCAGCATGCCCGAGTATCGAGGTGGCGGGTCGACAATCGCTCTCGTTTTCTGCCTGTCGGGGTCGCATCAGAGCAGGGCTTACAAGTGAGGACCATCCTGGCGGCGCGCGCTATCAGTGCAGCTTTTTCCATGATACGTGAAATTGGTGGTGTGCGACCGGATTCGTTGAGATGGCATCCGCAGGGCTTTGCGATTGACGTGATGGTTCCTAACGCCGGCACTGCTGAGGGCATTGCGCTTGGAAATGCGATCGTTGCCTTCGTGTTTGACAACGCAACCCGATTCGGGATGCAAGATGTGATTTGGCGTGGTGTGTACTACACACCCAGTGGTGCAAAAGCGACGGGGTTTGGCCACTATGACCACGTCCACGTCACCACGACCGGGGGCGGATACCCTACGGGTCGGGAAAACTACCTCCGTTAAGGCGTGAAGCTGGTGACCCGAGTCAGACGCGCTCAGCGGCAGATACGCTCATCGAGTGTTGCTCTCTGATCGTGACCTCAGGGCTGAAATCACCGCCGGCCGGTTGGGCATTGACCCATTCAATGACGTCCTGGTGCAGCCGTCCAGCATCGATGTTCGCCTTGACTGCATGTTCCGCGTGTTCAACAACACCCGCTACACCCACATTGACCCCGCGCGGCAACAGGATGAGCTGACAAGTCTGGTCGAACCGGTTGATGGGGAACCGTTTGTGCTGCATCCAGGTGAATTTGTGCTTGGCTCCACGTTGGAGTTCTTCACTCTGCCCAACGCTCTGGCGGGACGGTTGGAAGGCAAATCATCGTTAGGCCGGCTGGGCCTGTTGACGCACTCGACCGCGGGCTTCATTGATCCCGGCTTCTCTGGGCACATCACGCTTGAACTGTCCAATGTTGCTAACCTGCCGATCACCCTTTGGCCGGGCATGAAGATCGGTCAACTGTGCATTTTGCGCTTGACCAGTCCGGCGGAACATCCCTACGGCAGTATAAGGGTGGGGTCGAAATACCAGGGTCAACGAGGGCCGACGCCCTCCCGAAGCTATGAGAATTTCATAAGAACTATCTAGCTTGCGCCGGACCCCGCACAGCCTTCATGGCACTCGTTAGTGTTGGCGTGTGGTTTCTCCTCCTGGTCCCAGACTACGGCTGGCTGGCAAAATCTTTGGAAGGGTCTTGGATATTGCGCGCTCGGGGTGTCGATGGCATTGGTTTCGGTCTAGATGGCCCTAGTCGAGGGTGAAATGCGGACGGTACCACAGTTGAAAAGGATGAGTTCGAGGTCACTGATGGCTCCGACACTGCCAGCGCACTCGATCAAGTTATCTCTGTCAATTTGGGTACCTGTGGAGGTATGGCCGAGGTCGGTCTTTAGCTGTCTGCTATCGGGGTGACGTGGACCGATTAGGTCGCCGGCGGCTGTGCTGTGCCACGTGCTGGTCACCTAAGAGCTTGGAACGCCATGCTGGTGCCGACGTTTCTCACTGCGGCTGTACTTACGCATGCGGTTGGCAATCAAACCAATTATGCACACACCGCATTGTTGTTGATTACGCCAAATGCAGTGACCACGGCGGTTGTCGATACCACTGACGGGTCTATCGTCTACGTTCAACGGCGCGTCCTACCTGAGTACAATGACTCGGCGGTCGCCGAATTGGCTACGATGGTTTTTGGCGCGGAGGAGCTGGAGACGTGTCTGGATACGATGCTTGTCGTTGTATCCTGATGCGGTGTTCGTGCGGGGCATCGGTGCAGGCATCGTTTTTTGGATTGTACACCGCGACTCAGGCCTACATGCAGGATCTAGGCTTTAGGCGGCATAAAACCGGGTGTATTCGTCCTCGGACTATTTCGACGTCTCCGTTGGCATGAATGCTAGTGAAAGTGCTCGCTCCGACAGTGCTATCTCCGACGAGTTGGTCGATGCTTACACTAGTGAACTGGCCGTTTCGATCCACAGAGTAAATCGCGGCGAGTGGAGGTCGTTGACGTTGTTTGGTAGCGCTTTGGTGACGGTCTTCATCGTTGGTGTAACGGCGCTGGTCGTTTCACTTGCGATTAGCATTCGACCGACGGTCGGCGTGCGGCTCGACCCTTGCCAGCAGCTAGCGATTCTTACCCGGTAACCAGCACCGGCCTCTCCCGCCCCAGCAGACTGTTTCGGCTCTGGTATCGATGGAGCCTATCCTTGGCCAGTTTCTACACTGGCATTACTACCGATCCTCGGTTCCCTGATAGTACCGGGTCACGGTGGGTTCCTGACTGGTGGTCGTGGGCGGGGGTTACGGTGGGTTTGGTGCTCTTGATATTCTTGTTCTGCAATCTGGTAAACTGCTTGTCTGTTGTATGTCTGGCGATGAGTGCCGCGATGTAGTTAGCTTATTGGCCGCCATCTACACACGGTGTATGCGTAGCACAGTGTGCAGATGGCCGGCTATGGGGGTGCTGCCTACGCCGTCGGGATGGCCTGGGGTGCGGTATGATGGAGGTTAATATCGATGCCGGGTAAAGTTGATGAGCCCACTGCTGGATGGTGACATCCCGTTCTGCGGGTCCAGTCTGTGCAAGTTGCTGACTGACAATATCTTGCTGTGAGACGCCTCCGGTGCATCACCGACTACGATGGCGAGGCCTGGTTCGCCAGTGTGTATTTCTTTAAGGTTTGCGTGACACAAAAGAGAACGTAGGGTGAATACGGTGTCGGTTTGTGCTATGTTCACACTAGCATTGATGTGCTGGTGCCTCGCCTGACGAGTTCATCGATATTCGTTGGTAAGTCGACGGTCCCAGTTGGTACCACAGCTGAGTTGGGCCGGTGGGCTTGGGTGTGTCATTTTTGGTGACTGACCCGCAGACCAGAGAGTTGGTTAAGGTATCTGCTAATGTGTTTCTGGCAGTGAAGATTTGTTCGTTAATGCGGTCTTTGCGGTGTGCGAATTCGTCGGTGTTGACGTCACTCTACTAGCGTATGCGCTTGGATACGATTCGCGGAGCGGATGCCCATTGTGGGGCTTACCAAGTGGTTGGATTCTACCAACCACAACCCCGCTGACTTAGCTGAGCACGTGCAGGCGCGGGTGATCGTCGACGGCCGTGATTACCTGGACGTCATCAGTTGGCAGCAGGCAAGTTGACGGACATTCAAGCGCGGCACATGCTTGCTCTAGCAATGCGGGGTTATAGTTGCGTTCTATGACGCGCTTCCGGAATTGAGGGTTCGTTTGCCCAGGCGGGTCACGGAACACTGTCCCGCTGCTCGTCGGCTACATTGGCAACACAGCGGTAAGCAATCACCGAAGTGCCCAGGATTCGTTACGCTGCCATTGATGTTGAGGTAGGGACTGAGGGGACTCGTGACCTGGCCGCTGGCCTAGGCATTCCAACGTGTGTTCAGCGCATTGGTTTGACAGGTTGAGAGAATCACTGCTGTGGTATCCGCTAGGCCCTTGATGCTCATGTACTAACGGGGAAAGTCGCACTCTCGACCTGACGAGTTGACTGTCAGAGTTGAAAACCCAGAGCTGGGGCTTTGTCCTATTGCAGGTTTTGATCATTATTACGGCGCTCTAAATTTGGGCTGTTCAGGCACCAATTGCCCAATTGGCTCTTCTTCAACTGGATCGGATCAGCAGCGCTTGCCGGATTAGCGCTTAGCAGCATGACGCTCAACACTGCGACGACGATAATGGGACAGTGCGCACCGCTCATCAACGATCACACAGACATTTCAGCTTCATCCTCTGGTCTGGTTCACTTTGGATACCACACGCACCGTAGACCACACCGAAACTCACAAAACATGCTGTCCGGTGATACACCGGGTAATTTCAGTGGTCAGTCACGGCTGCCAGTCGATTGTAACTGCCGAATAGTTTGGTGAGATGGACGACGATGCCGCATTCCTCGAGCAGAACCGCGCCTTTTCGGGCCTTATCCGTGGTATCGGCGAGTCCAGCCTGGTGCTGACGCGGCCTGGGTTGGAGCCTTAAGCAACTGGCCCGCCACATTGGCCACGGTGACCGCTGGGCTGCACAGATCGTCAGGGAGCTACTCGACCACTTACTCGATCCCCGCAGCGTAGAAGGTGGCAAGCTGCCATCGTATCTCGCTGACGCCGTCTCTTGGCTGCATGGTGGCGCACAATGACTGGTCAAAGCCTTCGAGCAATCTGGTGTAGACACACCGGTATGGACATTCCTAGGCGGCGCCTGCCCGGGCTACCTGAGGTCGGAGTGCACCGGGCCGACGCTGCTCTCACGGTCAGGGGCGGCTTTACCCTCCCACCTGATGTAGTGGCAGACGGGATCACCGAATGATTTGAGTGTATGGTGATTCGGGTTGGGAACAATGGACGACACTGTTGCTCGAGGTAGGCAACGTCTTGCACTTACATGCTACCGATCCCGGGCTGGGTGAAGCCGGCGAATGGACGATCAAAGTTGCTGAAGTCAGGATTAGTCCGATCACACCAGTACGGCAAGGGCATCGCGGTGTTACGTGGTGGCGCTACCGGGCTGCTGCTGGCCATGGTGCGTCGAATGTCGTTTTGCTGCTATCGGTTGTCGAAATGTATAATGACAAAGGCATGTGACAAAACTGGGTGAACTGTATGCCGCTTTAGCCACGGCCGACGATGTCGGATGCTACATTTACGCGGAAATTTGCGGACCATGACCACATCGGAGATCGCTGTCGTTTTGACGTGGCACCACGCTCTCAAATCCGTGGACTTTGAGACCCTGGTAGCTTTGTTTAGTGGGGACATTAACATCAGTGACTCACACGGAACCGCCCAGAGCCATTCGGCGCTGCGCCGATGGGCTAAGTCCGTCAAGACTACAGCGGAGCTGGTGCGGATCTAACGTAGGCCATGGCGTCGTCGAACGGAAAATCAGCGGTCCGGGTAGACTCAACTGCTGTCACAACCGCTGCATTGGCCTTTCGGGTCGTCCACGATCATATGACGTCGGTGTTCCGGTGCAAGGACTTGGCATCAGCACTAGCAGCCACCGATCCCACCGAAGTTGACTTCGTCAATTAGCGGTCGATAGAAGCGTTAGGAGCCACTCATGCGGGGGATTATCTTGGCCGGCGGCTCGGGTACCCGACTGTACCCAATCACGATGGGCATCAGCAAGCAGTTGCTGCCGGTTTACGACAAACCGATGATCTACTATCCGTTGTCCACGCTGATGATGGCCGGCATCCGTGACATCTTGGTGATCACTACCGCTCACGACGCGCCAGGGTTTCAACGCCTCTTAGGTGACGGTATGCAATTTGGCATCAATGTCAGCTACGTGACACAAGATCCCCCCGAAGGTCTGGCACAAGCATTCGTCATTGGTGCTAATCACATCGGAGCCGACACAGTGGCATTGATATTGGGGGACAACATTTTCTACGGACCAGGGCTGGGTATCAGTCTGAAAAGATTCCAATCCGTCAGCGGTGGAGCTATTTTCGCCTACTGGGTGGCAAATCCATCTTCTTATGGTGTCGTTGAGTTTGGCTCTAACGGCGTAGCGCTCTCGTTAGAGGAGAAACCTGCCACCCCGAAATCTCAATACGCAGTGCCTGGCTTATATTTCTATGACAACGACGTGATCGAGATTGCCAGAGGATTAACCAAATCGAAGCGGGGTGAGTATGAGATCACTGAGGTCAATCAGACCTATCTCAACCAGGGTCGGTTAGTGGTCGAGGTGCTGGCTCGTGGGACGGCATGGCTTGACACGGGGACTTTCGACTCACTGCTGGACGCCAGCGACTTCGTCCGTACGTTGGAACGTCGGCAGGGCTTGAGGATCGGTATTCCTGAGGAAGTGGCGTGGCGGATGGGCTGGATCGACGACGAGCAGCTAGCGATACGCATTCACAGACTGGCTAAGTCAGGGTATGGCCGTTATCTGTCAGAGCTGTTGGAAAAACATTGATTTCGGCCAGCCTAGCCAATGCCGCTGTGGTCAACGGAAGTAGCAGCGAACTTTCGGGTTACGCCACTCGGTTGACGAGTGGAGGGGCCGCTTACTGCCGATAGCTGACTAGGAAGTTGCCGAGACGGTCGATCGCAGCCGCGAGATCGCGAGACCATGGCAGCGTCACCAAGCGCAGATGATCTGTTGCCGGCCAATTGAATCCGCTGCCCTGGGTAACCAGGATCTTTTCCTGCAGTAGCAGATCGAGGACCAGTTTTTCGTCATCGACGACGTCATAGACTTTCGGGTCTAGCCTAGGAAAGACGTATAGTGCACCGGCGGGTTTTACGCATGATACCCCTGGGATCTCGTTCAGTCTGGTCCAGGCGGTGTCGCGCTGCTCAAGCAGCCGACCGCCCGGAAGCACCAAATCTTCGATGCTCTGGTTGCCGCCAAGGGCTACCTGGATCGCATGCTGTGCAGGAACGTTAGGACACAACCGCATGTTAGCCAGCAGGTTTATCCCCTCGATGAAACTGCTGGCGTGGTCCTTGGTCCCGGTGATCGCCAGCCAACCAGCCCGGTACCCGGCTACGCGGTAGGCTTTCGACAGACCGTTGAAGGTCAGGCACAGCAGATCAGAAGCAATTGAGGCCACACTGGTGTGTTTGGCGTCGTCGTAAAGGATCTTGTCATAGATCTCGTCGGCAAGCAGCAGCAGCCGATGTTTACGCGCTAAATCGACTATTTGGGTAAGGATTTCGTTGCTGTAGACGGCACCGGTCGGGTTGTTAGGGTTGATCACAACCAGCGCTTTGGTGTGTTCGGTAATCTTCGATTCCACGTCGGCTATATCTGGCTGCCAGCCTTGGGTTTCGTCACAGAGGTAATGCACAGGTGTACCACCGGCCAGCGAAGTCGACGCCGTCCATAGTGGGTAGTCCGGTGAGGGGATCAGCACCTGATCGCCATTGTCTAACAGGGCTTGCAGTGTCATCGTAATCAGCTCGGAGACGCCGTTGCCGAGATAGACGTCATCGACATCGAATTGGGGGAATCCGTCGATCAGCTCGTAGCGGGTAACCACCGCACGACGTGCGGGCAGGATGCCTTTGGAGTCGGAGTACCCCTGTGCGTACGGCAATGCCTGGATCATGTCGCGCACAATTACGTCGGGCGCCTCGAACCCGAACGACGCCGGGTTGCCGATATTGAGTTTGAGGATGCGGTGGCCTTCGGCTTCTAACCGCGCGGCATGCTGGTGGACCGGGCCGCGGATTTCGTAGAGGACGTCTTGGAGTTTGGACGACTGCGTGAAGGTCCGCTGCAGTTGGCGGTCAGGGGTGTGTACGGGCAGCTGGCGAGTAGTCATGTCACTTATGGTGCCATCGTTGTCTAACGAAATTTGCTGATAGGTGTCTGGCGCAAGTTGGAGCCTTTGCATGCAATATGGGCGGTATGCATGCCCGAGTGCGGATACTGCCCAGCCCAAATGTGGGTACCTAACGTTCGGTCGTAACGGTTCGCCGCAGAAAAACACCGGGAAGCATTGAGTCGACCAGCACAGCGATGACATGGACTTTGTTGAGGCAATCTCTGACGGTCTGGCCCCACTGGATTACGACGAGTGAACTGTGGCGAGTTGTGGACCATCTCGGAGTGCCTATGCGGCGCTAAGCTTTGTCCGGCGATTGTTGTTCAGGAAGACCGATTCTCCCGCAACGGAATTGGTCGTCGTCATACCACTGACAACGACAGCGGTGGCTGGCGTGGCAATAGCGCGAATCGAGGCCCCGACGATAACCGGTATCACCGAGCTCAGCTTCGCTGTGGTCGACAAGGTCACGACAGTTCGCCACTCAAACCTCGGAGCGCGGGTCGGTCGCGTGTTCGTCACGTGCATGGCAGACAGCGAACGGTTGTTCATGGTGTTCCTCGGCTTGGCCTCCTGAGGATCGCCCGCCACATGTCCGACTGACTGTCGTCCTGATACCGATCAAATCGGTTGTCAGTGCTTGCCCGGTGGACGGGTCCCGCGCGCGATTCCTAGCCCTTTAACAGGAGCTGTCGGCGGTGTCGCGTCGCCGTCAGACTGCGTGGACGGTTCGGGTTTCGACTCCAGCTCCGCCTTGGCTTCAGGTTGCTGCACGGCGGGGTGAGTGGGTTCCTTAGCTGTTTTGATTGTCGGCGCTGTCTTTTTGGTGCCGGGTCGCTTGGCGCCGGCGACGATACCGAGTCCCTTGGCAAGTGCCACTGGTGCCGCGGCCTGGGTGACTTTCTCCGGCGCGGGCATCTCAGCGGGTGCCTCAGTGGGCTCTTTGGCGGGTGTGGTCAGGGCAGGCGCGCCAGCCTTGGGAGCAGTCTTGGCGGCCTCTGCTGCGGCCGTGCCTTTCGGCGGCAGTTTCATCTTGTCGTAATCGAGTGAGCCGAGCAGCACCTGGGCTACATCAAGTACCTCGATGCCGCTACACCCGGCCTCTTCTTGTCGGTCGTTGACACCGTCGGTGACCATCACCCGGCAGAACGGGCAGCCGGTGGCGATCGTGGCCGTGTTGGTTGCCAACGCCTCGTCGACGCGTTCGTGGTTGATTCGCTTGCCGATGTGTTCTTCCATCCACATGCGGGCACCTCCCGCGCCGCAGCAAAAGCTGCGCTCAGCGTGCCGAGGCATCTCAGTGAGGTTGGCTCCCGCCGCCCCGATCAGCTCTCGCGGCGCTTCATACACCTTGTTGTGCCGGCCCAGATAGCACGGGTCGTGATAGGTGATATCTTTAGACACAGATGTGACCGGGACCAGCTTTTTGTCGCGCACTAGCCGATTAAGCAGCTGGGTGTGGTGCAGCACGATGTAGTTGGCGCCTAGCTGTCGGTATTCCTTGCCAATGGTGTTGAAGCAGTGCGGGCAGGTGACGACGATCTTGCGGTCGACGGTCTCCACACCCTCGAAAAGTCCGTTCAGGGTTTCGACAGCCTGGGTGGCCAACTGTTGGAACAGGAATTCGTTACCTGAGCGGCGCGCCGAGTCGCCGTTGCACGTTTCGCCCATGCCTAGCACCAAGTACTTTACTCCGGCGATGGCGAGTAATTCGGCGACGGCTTTGGTGGTTTTCTTGGCTCTGTCGTCGTAGGCGCCAGCACAGCCGACCCAGAACAGGTATTCGTAATCGTCGAAGCTGTTTATGTCTTCCCCGTAGACCGGGACGTCGAAGTCGACCTCATCGATCCAGTCGGTTCGATTGCCGGCGTTCTGCCCCCATGGGTTGCCCTTGGTTTCCAGGTTCTTGAACAAGGTGGACAGTTCGGAGGGAAACTTCGATTCCATCATCACCTGGTAGCGGCGCATATCGACAATGTGGTCGACGTGCTCAATATCAACCGGGCACTGCTCCACGCAGGCGCCACAAGTGACACAGGACCACAGCACATCGGGATCGATGACTCCGCTCTGTTCGGTGGTGCCGACCAACGGGCGGACCGCCTGCTCGGGTCCGTTTCCGGGCACCCGGCCGAACCCGGATTCCGGCACATGGCGGCCTTCCTGCGTGGTGGTCTTTAGATCGGGATCCTGTAGCTTCTCTGCCGTTTTCTCTCCCAGGATGTAGGGCGCCTTGGCCATCCAGTGGTCGCGCAGGTCCATGATTACGAGCTTGGGCGACAGGGGTTTGCCGGTATTCCAGGCCGGACACTGCGACTGGCAGCGTCCACACTCAGTGCAGGTGGCGAAGTCGAGCATGGCCTTCCAGGTGAAATCCTCGATCTTGCCGCGACCAAAAACCGCGTCTTCGCTAGGATTTTCGAAGTTAATCGGCTTGCCGTCTGATTCCATTGGCAGCAGCGGGCCTAGTCCGTCGGATAGTCGCTTAAATGTGACGTTAATCGGCGCCAGGAAGATGTGCAGGTGCTTGGAGTGCAGTACGATCAACAGGAAAGCCAGCATGACGCCTATGTGCATTATCAGCGTAATGGTCTCGATGATCTCGTTGGCGCTCTGACCCAATGGATGCAGCAGTGTGGCCATGGCATGCGAAAAGAAAGCGCCGTCGCCGTAAGGGAACTCGTCGCCGAGCGCATTGACCGATGCTCCGCGGAAAATGGCATACGTCCAGATGACGTTGAAGATCATGAACAGGATCAGCCACGCACCGCCGGTGTGTGAGCCATAAAAGCGGGACTTGCGGCCGTATTCTTTCGGCTTGTTGCGCATGCGGATGATCGCGAACGTAACGATGCCGACCAGCACGGCCAGCGCAAAGAAGTCCTGCAGGAAGCCCAGCACGTCCCAGCGACCGATGATCGGGATGTGGAAACTTGGCTGGAACAGCGTGCCGTAGGCCTCGAGGTAGACCGTGAGTAAGATGAAGAATCCCCACATGGTGAAGAAGTGCGCCATACCTGGCAGTGACCACCGCAACAGCCGTCGTTGTCCAAAGATCTCGGCGATTTGCGTCCAGATGCGGGTACCTAGCTCGTCGGTACGCCCGCCGGTCGGTTGGCCGGACATGATTAGCTTGTACAGCCACAAGGTGCGTTGTGCTGCGAACAGCAGCACGCCTGCGGTCATGCTCAGGCCCAGCACCATTCTGATCAGCGTCTGCGTGGTCACAAAAGGCTTCTCCCATGCGTAGTGACTTCGACATTACTGCGTCGGACCAGTCGATATCAGTAGCAGGCGACGCGCCATTGTTGCTTTTTGGCCTGCTCATAGTGACATCTGCGCAGGTTTCAACACGAGAAAGGCAACCCTAAGTTGTTTATGACTGGAGGCGACTTCGCGGCGGTGCTGGTAGATCATGCATTTATTGATATTTTGGCCGGTCCAACGCTCAGCGTGCGTTAGCGCCTAAACGGGGGCTCAATGAGTGATTCACGCCGAGTGGGCCTGATGGACGTTTCCGACGTTGTTTGTTGTGAGCTCGTCAGCGGTGGCGTAGCAGTCGTCATCGGTGACAACGTGGTCGGGGTGGTCGTTGCCAGCTGGCTGGTGGTCGTGGTTATGGCCGTGGCCGGTGTGGTTATCGTAGGTGTAGCGGGCTGGCTGGTGGTTGTGGTAGTTGGTGCGTTCGTGGTGGTGGACGGCGGCGGGGTCACCGTTACGGTAGGTCTGTTGTTCGGCCCGGTCGTGGTCACGGTCTGCGACGTCGGCGGTGGTACTGGTTCAGCGGTCATAGTGTCGGGCGGCTTGTTTTTGCTGTGGCCCAAGTTCACCGTCAGCAATGCGGCTGCCAGCACGACTGCGCCCGCGGCTCCCACACTGAATACCAGGGCCGTACATTTATACCACCGCATATACCACGGCAGCGGTGCGATTTCGGTCGCATAGCGTTGGTCGTATGGATAGTCGAATCCCGTTATTTCCCGGCTGTATTCGCTGACTGCGTCGAGGCCTGCATAGGGTGTCGGCTCGGCTATATCTGCAGCTTCCTGGGACCAGGCCAAGGCTCGGTAAGTAGCTGATGTGTCGTTGTCAGCGGTCTGAGTGGTCCATGTCGATGGATTTATCTCGGTTGGAGGGGTTACTAAGTCGGTGGTAGCGTTGACGCTGACGCTTATGGTGGTCGGCATGTCCGATGGCGATTGTTGCTGACCGAGTACCGCCGCACTAACGGCGGCGGTGAGTGCGGGCTGTGGCGTGGTCAAGATAGGAGCCTGCAAGCGTTCCGACAATCGTGCGATGAGCAGCGTGATGCTTGCGCCACCGCCGGCGGTCGCGGTGATAGTGAGGTAGCCTCGCGGAATATCGTTGCGCAGCAACGTCTCTTCGACGGTGCTGATTAAGCGACCAAGTGGCTCAGCGACAAGTTTCTCAAACTCTGTGCGGGACAACCGTGTATCGGTGTTGGGTCCCAATGACCTGGCACGAATGGTAGTCGCTGCGGCCGCAGAAAACTCTTCATTTGGCGCGCAGGTATTCGATAAGCGGACTAGTCAGCGACTCTATGTGCGATGTTGACGAGCTTGGTGGTGTAGGCGCAAGGGCCGCTCGTCCGTAACCAAGTCAGGATGAGTTGATCGATTGCTTCACCGGAGAACTCGGTGTTGCGAAACCTTATGGCTGATCTGTGACCAGTGAGACACGACATTCGACCTTACGTTGACCAAAGTGACGGTAGCGTCGCTAGCGCCAATGTCGCACAAAACGACAACATCGTCCGGCAGAAATTCTAGTTTAGTTTACAGTGTTGTGGGCGCAACCTTATCGTTAGAAACCATCAGGGTAGGCGCGCCGTCGGACACCAGGGCCTGCTAGGTGACCCACGCCTCACACAATGCCGCGAACTGACTGTCAGACCAATAGGCGAGGTGACCGGTGTCCCACTGCCGGCTGTGCACGCTATCGTGTCGAGCGCGGCGACCGTTGCCGTCTCGCCGAGGTGCTTCGTCCCGTCGGCCGCCACCAACGGAACCCGGTCCTCGACTTCGTTCGACAAATCCCTGCAACGTAAGGCCGGGCTCGGTCAGGTTAGGATTTTCCTCTAGCAGAGCGATTTCAGCGGGTCGGTAGTCGAACAGTGTCACAATGGGTCTGTGGCTTGTCGGGTCGTGATCAGGTTTGCCGCTCCGATCGACAACCCGAGCGACTCGCTCACATCCGGTACCCCTGTGTTGGTTGTCCTACTGGTGGTCGGCGTGAGTGTATTATGGCTGTTGATTGTATCGGCCAGCGTCAGCTGCAAGTCGGAAGCTGAACCTTGATCTGGCTGCGACACGTGCGACTAGCTCATGTCGGTGATGCCAGGCGGAAGGGTAATCACTGCCGGCATTTCGGGGATAGTGATGACCAATGGTAGTGGCGGCCAGATGCGGTCGCCGAGATAGTTGCTGTGGTGGCGGCATTGACCTCGGGGTTGTGATGGTCGACGGAGTGTTGCTGGTGTCTTGACTTGCGTCGATCAGCTTGATGATGCCGTATAAAAATCAGCGCGATCAGGGTCAGCACCAGCAGGGTTCAGTCGACGAGCACCGCCGGCTTGCGGTATGGCGGGATGGGCTCGGTTTCCTGGTCCCAAAGCCCGGAAGGTTCGAATTGGTCAGGCGGAATGGGTGTCGAAAGCGACAGCATTGGAGGCAGAGGCGGTGATCCGGATGGTGAGTATTCGCCCCGGCCGAGGTTTGCGTACTGCGTCGGCTGATTGTTCAAATCGTTTGATGGGTCGTAGCGTGCTATGGCATCGATAGTACTGACACTACCTGTCAACTGCCGTTGTGCGACCGTTTGCCGGGATAGCGGCCAAAACTGTTGCGATCTCAAGAGGTCCACCAGAGCCGTGTCTGAGTATGCCTGCGCGGACAGCCAGTTGGGCGGAACAGCCGAAGCGTTTCAGCTGCGAATTTCGGAACCGTAGTGGCCAACGCATCTAAGAAGCCGAGGGTGGGTTAGTCCAAGCTGCCACCAGCCGGAATCCGGACTGCATGGGCGGCATCTGCATAGAGGTCAATCTGGTTGGACAGAAAGTTATCCGGGTGAGGTCACCTCGATGTTGTACGGCTCGACGGCTTCTGCTGGAAAGTCCGTACTGCCGGCGGTGACGATGACTTCTGCACATTCCTTGACTGCTGTAGTGAGCGTATGACGGCTCTTTTCATTGTTTTAGTATTGCGTCGATGAACTCCTAGTACTCGGTGACCTCAGCATCAATGGCATTTTGCTGCATCGTATTAAGTCGTTTATCCTCGATTTCCGCTGTAAAGCTGGGCTTTTCAAGTATAATAAGATGTGTCTCAATCATGATGTCATGAGAACAGAGGTGTCAATAGATACTTCCACCGGCCAACCGCAGCAGCACAGCGAGGAGCGAATAAGAAGCGAGCACACTAGCGTTCAATACCACTGAAACGCCGTACTGCCTAGCTCCTAATACCTTTGAGGATTGCGGTAATTTCATCTATCGAGTCCCGGGTTAACGCGTCCAGGCCCACGTGTCGGTTGGTTCGTGTCTTTATCCTCTTGGCACTGCAATGGGGCATCGAGGTAGACCTTAGTTATGCCGATCCAGCTTATCAAACAGACTGTTTCCCTCTTCAAGGAGTTTGATCAGCGTTGGCCAGGCGATGTTAAACAGGCTGACCGCCTCTTGGGTGGCCAGCTTCTGCTATCATAGCATGAGAGCGATGTACTTTGGCGTGTGCCATCGCATTCACTACATGAACAGTGCCTTACGCACCGGATCCAGCAGGATAATAGGAATAGTTGTTGACGCCGCATACGGGAACCTGTTGAGATGCGAATGCCTCAAATAGCGGCGCGAAGTCTTGAGACGCATGGGATTGTAGAACGGTCCGTTTTTCAACGGTAAGCATGACAGACATGCTTTAGGCTAAAACGAAAAAAACTAAAAGTCGAAAACTGGTGCTTGACTGGTGTGCGGACTGCCTGGTACGTGTAGGAAATGGCGCTGCACGGCGCCATTTCCTGCTATGTTCACCGTTGAATCGTCGGTGCCGATGGGGTGGATGTGACGGCTTTTAAGCGGATGCTCAGGAGTGCAAAGAGGAGCATCCGTGAGATGCGTGTACGGAAGTATTTGATGACGATCTGCGCTACGTTTCCGTAGTCTAAAAGCAGAGGTCAAGTTCGCCGCTGTGATCCTACTGTGGCCCCAACCGGCGAAGTGACCTGAGTGCCTAGAATATGTCGACCTTGTCAATACTGACGAACATGCCATGGCCAGTGCGGTTGTTCGTGAACCGGGTGCCATCCACGGTACCGTTGATCGTCCAGCCCTGCGCGTTGTAGGTCTTGTAGTCGATGGTGACAGTTGGGATGGCCCCGAGGTTGCCCAGCACCCACTGCACGGAGCCGTTCGCGGTGACGTTGACGCCGTTGGCGTGCTCGCCATCCTGCATAGGGGAATGGGTGAAGGGTGCTTCGCACCCTACACTGGTGGTGCTTATCTGGCAGCGCGTCACTCCGGACCTGGTTTCGATAAAGACGTAACCATTCTGGTCGGGCGAGAGAGGGATCACGTTGGCCGGCGTGGTCGGGTCTGTCGGTGCGCTGGGTGGGGTCGCGTTAGGGTTTTTGGTGGCCGGTGGCGTCAACCTCATGGCGGGTAAGGATGGTGCAGTTGGTCCCGCTCCCGTTGTGGCGACCGGCTTGCCCTCGATGATGGTGCTGCAGCCGTCGATCAGCATAGGGTTGGTCAGCAAGGGGATGAGCAGCAGCGAGCCACTGGCCAGACTCCGCCATGTCTTTTGCGAAAACCGCACGCACCACTCCCCAAAATTTTGAGACACCGCAAGTCAGGCTACGCATGAGGTGATGCAAGTTACTGCAGTGAAGCCTTTTTGGAATGGCGCCGATTACAAAGCGTTATAACTGCAGTACGGACCTAGCTACCATCTTTGCGGCGCGGTAAGCTGTAGCGGCGATACCTTGGTAACCGGTGCAAGCGGCAGAAACTCTAGGATAGCATAGCGCGTATTTACTCATCGGTGAGGGCAGGATCGTCACGCAGCAGTGCGGTCAGTGAAATTATGCAACCTGGCGTGCAGAAGTCGTACTGCAGCCTGTGACATTCCCGTAACGCTGACTGCACCGCTGACAAGATTCTGTCGGGAGACAAGATTCTGTAATATCCATGTCGCTTACTTGCACCGTGAACAGCAGGTATGATTGTTTAGGATTGCTGTCCAGCAACACCGTGCAGGCGCCGCATGCCTCGTGCTTGCAGTTTAGATGGGTAGCGGTTAGGCTAACCTTCTCTCGCAGGAAGTTCGCCAACGTCAGGAGCGGTTCGACGGTGGCAGAGACAGGGGTTCCGTTGACTGATAGCCGGACCGGTTGTTCATGCAGTGGTTGCCTCGTGCTTGAATCTTCAGCCATGTCGGCCTAGGCACGGGCTACCCTGGAGCTCCCACCTGGGTGTGGTAACATGCACTATCTGTGTGCAGATCGGCTGGAACGTCGTCAAGTTCCGTCATTGCTTCCTGGCCGGTCTCCTCGGGCTCTGGCTCGCGGACTGGCTTTCTGATGATTGCCGCTTCGACGGTCTTCGCACGCTGAGGTGTGGCGCCTAGCCCAAGTGACCCTATTCGCGCCGTGGGAGACGAGGTCATTGCGATTGAGCTCAACGAGTATGATCGACCCGGTGATAGTTAAATAAATTTGACAGCAATACAATTTATATATACAGCAATACAATTTATATATTATGTATGTTGATATATTGTTGTGTATATACAAAAGTACTCCGATTACGATTTTTTTTAGTGTGATAGCTGTTTCTCGCACGCCGATGAAGAAGCCTGAGGCAGGGATCTCGCATCATCTTTATAGAGACAGCACTTCGATCACCGTGTCCAGTGTTAACACGACGGCCAGGCATTCGTCGGCAACTTCGGTGTGTACGACCTAGCCGCTCAGGGTGCCTCTGCTGAGGATCTGAACGTGCCGGGTGTACAGCTTAGTTTGGGTAAGAAACGTAAATCCCTGGCGGACTTACGGAGAAGCGCTCACTTTGGCCTCGATAGCTCCGGCGTCGATCCATAATGGGTCACCGTGGCGCTCAATACCCTATAGCTAGCTGAGTCGGGAAATGTCGATGATATGGTCGAAATACGCTAACCGTATTGGCACCAAGCTCTGTCCGTCAGCCAAAGTGTTATTATCCCAAGCAAGTTCATGTATCAGGTCAACTATCTGCTAGATGGTGCCTGACCGGTGACGCGGTTTTCACCGATACTGCTCACTCGGCAATGAGGTGATGGCCACCGGGTTATCCGACTACCGGATATATTGTCACACCCATCGTCGTCAGTGCGTAGTTGATCGCGTTGACCATTGTCGGCACCGAGCCGATGGTTTTACCTTCTCTGCAGCCCTTGTATCCGCCTGGGTCAGCGCTGGGTATCTCGACATGGCTGAATTTTACGGGCTGAGCCTAGGTTGCCTTCTGCAGCAGATAGTAGGCGAACATGGTTGCCAGCGAGTTACAATCGTCGTAGGCGAGGTTTTCCAGAAACGTGTCACCGATGTCTTGCACTGTCCTACAGGCAATCTAGCACTCCGCGACAGTAGGGTTGGTCATAGGAACCACGTATTCACTGATAGTGCAGCTGAGCAGTATAACTTTTTCTGCTGTTAAATCGATTTCTCAGGTGGCAAACGTGTGTGGCATTGGCCCAAAGAGTGAGAGTTTTTGCGGTGTAACGGGTGGCTACCGACAGTGCAGGGGATATTACCAGTGTCAGCTGCCTGTACTGGTTAGGTCACTTGATAGGCTAGTAAGCTGAAGGTTACTGCCTTTGATAGGTGACTCCGCACGGATGTGCTCGAATAATAAAGTTCTACTTCGGATTCAACTATCTTGAGGTGGTGTACGGCCAGTCTCAGGATCTTTTCCCGCAGATGGTATCTGCTGTTCTTAACGGTTCCGACAATCATCGGACCGCTGTGGCTGTCCTGTGTCTCGATGCCATAAGGTGTGGCCACGGTGTCGCTCTGAAGGGTAGTAGTGTCACTGATACTGGTGTCCAGCTCATTGGATTTTGGCTAAACAACCTTGATTTACAATTTTTTATGTTCAACTGATGTTGACGTAGATGTTAATCTTCCCCGTCAACTTCACCAGGATAGTTGCGTTTTCTGTGGCCAGATAACCGATCGCAGCCCCGGTCGACTCGGTGTACGTCGAGAACCCTAGTCTTAGGTATCAGTCATGTTCGAAAGCATCGCGTTGCTGTTTGCGAAGTTTTTCTTGGTAAAGGGTTTCCACAGCTTGCTCGAAATTATCAATCGGAACCACATCGGAGCCACATGATCATAAGACATGACATTGTCATTAGTGTAAGGTATTTCGTCGCAGCGCAGCAAGTTGCTCCGTCGTAACTGGATCGGTTTGATGTTCATCTTGAACGTAGAGATCTGAATAAGTATTTCGCACAATAGCTTTTCGTGTCTCCGTAGACCGCGGTAGGAGGCTAGTCCGCTGGTGTTGGAAAGGACCGTCTGGTAGCCGAAGCTGGCCTGGGGACGCGACAGGGTACCGAGAACAATATGCCGATAGTCTCGCAGGTCAACACCGGGTAAGACGTCGGATACGTCCCGATGTCTTGAACGAAGTCAATATCATCCGCCCGAATGTTGTAGGTATCATTGAACTCCATCCTGGCCGTGTCATTGACGTGGTGGGTCTGCCTGGCCTATATGCGGTTCTTGCGACGGATCTCAATCCACTTTAACGCCACCGGCACCTTGCGTGCGGCTAGCATAATGCACATGTCTTCGCGTATGGAGATGATCTTTTGGTTAAAGCTACCTCCGGTGTCGCGAATGATGACCTGAACTTTTTGTGCTGCAATGTATAAAATCCGTGCGAAGAACGTCAGAAAGTCATGCGTCGTCTGTGCGTACGCTCAGAGGGTGATTTTTTTCGCTAGCTGCTGGCCACTTGACCACCAGGCCGCGGGTCTCGATCGGAACAGTCGCATAGATCTGCTAGTAGATGTTTGCAATGACAAGGTATGCCGACGTCGAAAAAATATACTCGTCTAGTGGTGCTCCAATCATCCCGTTCGTCACATTTGTTGGGATAGTTGTCATGAGCCAGCACACCGCAGAACTGTATGCGGGTGAAGTCGATTACTGCCGGCAGTGTCTCGTAGTCAACGTCTACCAGTTCTAGCGCGTCTTCGGCGAGATAACAGCTTTTAGTGACAATCAGCGCAACCGGTTCACCGACGAAATTCACTTCGACCTTGGTCAATAATTGCCGCTAGATGTCGAAGACATCCTTGCTCGCCAAAGCATTTGACGTATTGGCTAAAATCGGTAGCAGTGAAGAATGTATGTACACCGGGTAGTGCTAGCGTCGCCGACGCGTCGATGCTGTTGATTCGGATTAGGAGCGAAGGGATTACGCACAAAGCAGGCATGCAACATAACCGGCCGCTTGACGTCGTTGACGAAGCTACTATGGCCGGTCAGCAGCCTGGTGTCTTCCACTCGCTGAATGCGGTTGCCGGTATATCGGATACGCTATACAGCGTGAGTCATCACGTTCTATCCCGTTGTCACACAGTTAAAAGCCCAAGGTCATTACCGGCAGAGTGCTGTTGTCAACGTCGATAGCTTTACCGCTACGCAGCTTTGGCATTCTACTCTTCTTGAGTGCAGAACCTTGGTATAGTAAGCCCAAAGTGCTAGTCGACAGTCGGTTGGATGCCGTAGTGGCTGTGCCGACGTCGTGTCGTTTTAGGGGCTGCCGATGTTCTTGCCTCACTGGGTGTCACTGCCATTCGTCTACCCCAGTGGCATGAGAGGCTGATCTTCTTGGTGTGTATGGCTCTGCAACAGGACGATTGAGTGCAGACTGACTACGCGGTGTTGCATGTTACGAGCGTACTTTCGTGATCGACCGGTACATTCTGTTGTCATGGCGTGTCGTCACTGGCCCCAGGTGCTGGCACGGGCATCCGGTGATCAGGGTGCAGCAGCGCATCTGAGCGGCTGGCTTGACGTCGAGATGATCAACTGTGACGACCTTGCCAGCGGACGCTACATAGACTGGACGCAGAACAAATCAGCGTGATGTCCATTGGGTTCCAATGATGTTGACGGTTCCGCCGCAGGCGCCAGAGCTAATCAGTGAGTGATTCAGCAGCAGCTTGGTGGATGTATTGATCACGCCAAGCAGATCCTGTTTGATGGTCTGCAAAGGGTACACGTTGGCGGCTTTTGCGCTCACATGCGTGTGCGCACCAGCGTTCAACGCCTGCACAAAACTAGTTATGAATTGTTGTCGCCTGGACACCGAGCTTCTGCTATACTTAGGCGTGCTCATTGAACAGTGCCGCGGTGGCGTTAGTCGCGTTGGTTGTCTATAACTAATATTCGCTAGATTCACAGCTGTTGTTGCCATCATCTCCGGACTTGCGACCACAAACGACATCGTAGTACTTCTCACCAGCTCATGACGGCTTGGACATCACGGTGCCATCACGGAGAATGACTGGCAGCGCTGTTAAATAATTTTAGGTGGGCGTGCCGCACAAAATCGTGTGTTGCGTCGATTCTGCCAAGTTTGCCGATAGGACGTTTGACGAGAGTGACCAGGTCAAGCCGGACATTGGACGATATTCGGCTTAGGCTCTCAACGGGAAATTCTGCTTCTATTCCTTCGAGCAGGTTGAAATCATCACCACGAGAACAGAATTAAATTTTTCTAACAGAGTTACATCGATCGTTTGTTCGAATTCATCAGGAAGACATATGCTAAGTGTTGTCAGTGTGGCCGCAGAAGTAAGTCCACCTCCAGCGGAGGACCTTCGGCTGTCGACGTCAGCCGACTGTTGTCTTGAATCGATTCCCGACACGACATCAGCCGGTTCACGAAATGCATTAATGGTCCAGTACCTTCTGGACATCCCGGACTGGCACGCAAAGAACTACTTTGTCCTCTTCGATGGTGAGAACGTAACTTCACGTTAATCTAGGACGTTGCAAACATGTTGCCGTGCCCGTGCGAAATCGTATCCAGTCTTTAATTGTGTCGCGATGTCCATTGCTGATCACAACAGATTCGGCGACGTCACTCTAGAAACATGTCGAACAGTTCATGAAGAACACATGGAGTCGATCCCGGGCGACCTGTTGCCCGAGATCGCGATATGGCAACATAACTGCCAGATGCGATCGCTGACGTCGCGAAGAACGTCACGACGGAGGGCTGAGCCTAACTGCGAGACCTGCTAGTGGGATGAAGTCAGAGCCCTCGCCACAACGGTTGAAGGTAGGTGGCCGGAGTGTGACCGAACATGTCCAAGCACGTCATCGAACGACGGTATGACTTCGCCATATGAAGAGGCCGTGCATAGTACGGTCGTACTGCCGGCGAAGTCTTACCGAAAATTCGCCCATGAGGTCGAACACGGATGATGTTGCGAATCCACCATCGGGCACTGGGTAGCTAGGGGACGAAAGCTTTCGACAGCTCGAAGGTACTTGTGCGAATCTCATCTCAACCGGCTAGGAGCAAGATCGCGAATCAGGGGCGTTGACTCTCGGGTAACAATCTAAGTGAGCCAGACTCAACTCTGAGTTGACAGCATCGCGGTTGCAGGAACAAACTTGAGCATGATTCACTCAGCATAGTGCATGATAAAAGCTCTACTACTCAGGAGGAATCACCATGGCTCGTGCAGTCGGCATCGACCTCGGGACCACTAACTCCGTTGTCTCCGTTCTGGAGGGTGGCGACCCCGTCGTCGTTGCCAACTCCGAGGGGTCGCGGACCACTCCGTCAATTGTCGCGTTCGCGCGTAACGGTGAGGTGCTCGTCGGCCAGCCCGCCAAAAACCAGGCGGTTACCAACGTCGACCGCACCATCCGTTCGGTCAAGCGGTATATGGGCAGTGACTGGTCCATCGAGATCGACGGCAAGAAATACACCGCCCAGGAGATCAGTGCCCGTGTTCTGATGAAGCTGAAACGTGACGCCGAAGCTTACCTCGGTGAGGACATCACAGATGCGGTCATCACCACACCCGCCTACTTCAACGACGCCCAGCGCCAGGCTACCAAAGAAGCCGGCCAGATTGCCGGCTTAAACGTCCTGCGGATCGTCAACGAACCGACCGCCGCAGCGCTGGCCTACGGGTTGGACAAGGGAGAGAAGGAACAAACTATCCTGGTGTTCGACCTGGGGGGCGGTACCTTCGACGTCTCGTTGCTCGAAATTGGCGAAGGTGTGGTCGAAGTGCGTGCTACTAGCGGTGACAACCACCTCGGTGGCGACGACTGGGACGACCGCATCGTCAACTGGCTCGTCGATAAGTTCAAAGGTACCAGCGGTATTGATCTGACCAAGGACAAGATGGCCATGCAGCGGCTGCGTGAGGCTGCCGAGAAGGCCAAGATCGAGCTCAGTTCGAGCCAGAGCACCTTGGTTAATCTGCCCTACATCACCGTCGATGCGGACAAGAACCCGCTGTTCCTCGATGAACAGCTGAATCGTGCCGAATTTCAGCGCATCACACAGGATCTGCTGGACCGTACCCGGCAGCCGTTTCAATCGGTAATCAAGGACGCCGGTATTTCGGTCTCCGAGATCGATCACGTCGTGCTGGTGGGCGGCTCGACCCGGATGCCCGCAGTAACTGATCTGGTCAAGGAACTTACCGGTGGCAAGGAGCCCAATAAGGGCGTCAACCCCGACGAGGTCGTCGCCGTCGGCGCTGCATTGCAGGCCGGCGTCCTCAAGGGTGAAGTGAAAGATGTTCTTCTGCTTGATGTTACACCGTTGAGCTTGGGTATAGAGACTAAAGGCGGTGTGATGACCAAGCTTATCGAGCGCAACACCACGATCCCCACCAAGCGCTCAGAGACCTTCACCACCGCCGACGACAACCAGCCGTCGGTGCAAATTCAGGTTTACCAGGGTGAGCGCGAAATAGCCTCGCACAACAAGCTGCTCGGCTCCTTTGAGCTGACTGGTATTCCACCAGCTCCGCGCGGTATCCCACAGATTGAGGTTACTTTCGACATCGACGCCAATGGCATCGTGCACGTCACAGCCAAGGATAAGGGCACAGGCAAGGAGAACACGATCAAAATTCAGGAAGGCTCCGGTCTGTCCAAGGAGGAGATCGACCGGATGGTCAAGGATGCTGAGGCACACGCCGAGGAGGACCGCAAGCGTCGTGAGGAAGCCGACGTCCGCAACCAGGCCGAGACGTTGGTGTACCAGACGGAGAAATTCGTCAAAGAACAGCGAGAAGCCGAAGGTGGTTCGAAGGTGCCTGAAGACACTCTCAACAAAGTGGATGCCGCTGTGATAAAAGCCAAGACCGCGCTCGGCAGTACCGATGTCTCCGCGATCAAGTCGGCGATGGAGAAACTGGGACAGGAGTCCCAGGCGCTGGGGCAGGCGATCTATGAGGCTACTCAGGCTGCGTCGGCGACTGGCGGTAAGGCTTCCGCACCCGGTGGGTCGAACTCTGCTGACGATGTGGTGGACGCGGAGGTGGTCGACGACGAACGGGAGTCCAAATGACCGAAAGCAATCCACACGAACAGGTGACGGTCACCGATAAACGGCGGATCGACCCCGAGACCGGCGAAGTACGGGACATCCCTCTCGGCGACATGCCGGGAGGAAGTGAGCCAGCTGGTCTGACGGACCAGAGCGTCGACACTACTGACACAACTGTCGACAAAGTTGCTGAGCTGACGAGCGATCTACAGCGGGTGCAGGCCGACTTTGCCAACTACCGTAAACGAGCGTTGCGCGACCAGCAGGCGGCTGCGGATAGGGCTAAAGCCACTGTTATTAGCCAATTGCTGGGAGTGCTCGACGATCTCGATTGGGCACGCAAGCACGGCGACCTGGATTCGGGTCCGCTGAAGTCAGTCGCCGACAAGCTGATGAGCGCGTTGACCGGGCTCGGTTTGGTGGCTTTTGGTGCCGAGGGCGAAGATTTCGATCCGGGGCTACACGAAGCCGTGCAGCACGAGGGCGATGGTGGAGAAGGTTCTAAGCCAGTGATCGGTGACGTCCTGCGGAACGGCTACAAACTGGGCGAGCAAGTGCTGCGGCACGCCCTGGTCGGGGTGGTTGACACAGTCGCAAGTGACGGTTCCGAGACGGTCGTTACGGATGACGCCGGGCAAGTCGACCCGGACGGTAACGCGATACCACAGGTGAATAAGGCCCAGAATCAAGGCAACTAGCAGAAGAATCTGTACAACACACAGAGGACGGTGAGAGGGGGGTGACGCAATATGGCCCAGCGTGAATGGGTTGAAAAAGATTTCTATAAGGAACTAGGCGTCTCCTCTGACGCCAGTTCTGAAGAGATCAAACGCGCCTATCGGAAGTTGGCACGTGACTTGCATCCGGACGCGAATCCCGACAACCCCGCCGCTGGTGAACGGTTTAAGGCGGTGTCTGAGGCGCACAATGTGTTGTCGGATCCGGGCAAGCGCAAAGAGTACGATGAAACTCGTCGATTGTTTGCCAACGGTGGGTTAGGTGGCCGTCGGTTCGACGGTAGCTTCGGCAGCTTTGGAATGGGTGGAGATGGAGCTGAGTTCAATCTCAACGATTTATTCGATGCTGCCAGTCGAACCGGTGGCACCAACATCGGTGACCTGTTCGGCGGATTATTCGGACGTGGCGCTAGCACCCGTCCTAGTCGGCCGCGACGCGGCAACGACCTGGAGACCGAGACGGACTTGGATTTTGTTGAGGCAGCCAAAGGTTTAGCTATGCCGCTGCGGCTGACCAGTCCAGCGCCGTGCACTAACTGCCATGGAAGCGGGGCGCGGCCGGGAACCACTCCGAAAGTGTGCTCTAGTTGCACCGGCTCCGGCGTGATCAACCGCAATCAGGGCGCCTTCGGTTTCTCTGAGCCTTGCACTGAATGTCGGGGCAGCGGGTCGATCATCGAGCACCCTTGCGATGAGTGTAAAGGCACCGGTGTCACTACCCGCACTCGCACCATTAATATGCGGATACCGCCCGGTGTCGAAGACGGACAACGGATTCGATTGGCAGGGCAGGGTGAGGCTGGGTTGCGCGGTGCCCCGTCAGGTGATCTGTATGTGACGGTGCATGTGCGTCCAGACAAGACCTTTGATCGAGACGGCGATGATCTCATCGTGACCATTCCGGTTAGCTTCACCGAATTAGCTTTGGGCTCAACACTCTCAGTGCCTACGCTGGACGGGACTGTCAGCGTCCGGGTGCCAAAAGGCACTGCGGATGGCCGCATCCTGCGAGTGCGAGGGCGCGGTGTGCCCAAACGTAGTGGCGGCTATGGAGACTTGCTTGTCACCGTCAAGGTGGCAGTTCCACCGAACTTGGAAGGTACCGCACAACAGGCGCTGGAGACTTATGCGGCTGCCGAACGGTCAAGTGGTTTCAACCCACGGGCGGGATGGACCGGTAATCGGTGATGGCTAGAAACCCTAGAGCCCATAGGAAACAAGAGTCCCGGACGTTCTTGATCTCGGTGGCCGCTGAGCTGGCCGGCATGCATGCACAGACTTTACGCACCTATGATCGACTCGGGCTGGTCAGCCCGAGCCGGACTTCCGGTGGTGGGCGCCGTTATTCACAGCATGATGTTGACCTGCTGCGCCAGGTGCAGCGACTCTCGCAGGACGAGGGAGTTAACCTCGCCGGCATCAAGCGCATTATCGAGCTGACCAATCAGATTGAGGCACTGCAGTTGAAGCTGCAGGAATTGACCGATGAGTTGATGGTATTGCGCGCCAACCAGCGCGGCGATCTCGCGGTGGTGCCCAAGAGCACGGCGCTGGTCCTCTGGCAGCCGCGAAAGTCGCGCTAGGTTAGGTGGGCAGGCCTGACTGATCGAGGGTCAGATGTCGAAGTAGTCGTGTCTCGATGATTTACTCGCCGCGGGCCGCATCTGGTAGGTGCAAGGCTTAGATGGTCGATCCAGCTAGCGCGACAAAGGATCGTGTTGAATACGTTCCGGCGGAGTGCCTTTAGCGATAAGAGCAGCCTTGGTTGCGCGCACCATGGCCGGTCCACCGCAGATCAGGATCTGCCGGTCGCTCCAGCTTCCGTACTGGGTGACCACGTCAGGAAGCCGGCCGGTTTGGTGTACATGTAGGCCACGCGGCGTTGAGACGTCGGGGTAGTCTGCGGCCCAGTATGGGTCTTGGCTGTACTCCGATACTGGTGAGACTGCTAGCCAAGGACAGTGTGCTGCGATCTGCCATAGCGTGCGCAGGTCGTAAAGCTCGCAGCGGTAGCGTGCGCCGACGAACAGGTGGACCCGTGGGTTCATCGCTAAGCGGCTGATATCCACGATCAGTGCCCGTAGCGGTGCTATACCGGTACTACCGGCCACCATCAGCACGTCCCCGTCGTCGCGATTGATCTGCATTGCACCGTGCGGACTGGACAACCGCCACCGGTCTCCAGGCGTAGTTTCGCTGACGATGGCGGTGCTGACCAAGCCGCCGGGGACCGCACGGACATGGAATTCGATCGCGCCGTCTAAGGTAGCAGGAATGGCGGGGCTGAGGTATCGCCAACGGTGTGGGCATTGCGGAATTTGGACGTTGACATACTGGCCGGTGTAATAGTGCATTGGCTGGTCTAATTGCAGCTGAACGACTGCGAGATCCCGTGACACTCGAATGTGTTCAATGACCGTTGCATCCCACCAGGCTGGTCCTTCGTCGGCTTCAGCCGCTCCGCTCATTACCCCGGTGATTAGGTTGAGTGACTGACTGACCGCGTCGCAGACGGCATCAGTCCATGCCTCACCCAGATGAGTGCGCAATGTGGTATGCAGAGCTCGACGCAATGTCTCATAATGGCTTGTTAGTACACCGTACTTGCGGTGATCGCGACCAAGCTGGGCAAGAAAGGCCACGGGCTCTTCCGCGTGCTGAGCGACCAGCTCGCTGTACACCCAGTGCAGTGCATGGGTGAAAGACGCTCGCTGGCAGTCCATTTCCGGTGGGAATAGGTCGCGTACCGAGTTGTCGAGGGCGAACCAGTAAGCATAGAACTGCCGCACGATTACGTTAGCTTCGTTTGTCGGGTCCTGGTTCTCCCGCGCGAGGATATCGCGCAACACGCGCAACGCATCCCGGTTGTCTAAGCTCACGAAACTCGATTCTAAGCCCGCCACAGGAAGGTGAGCTACAGGGCACGAATCCTTTTGTCCAGCAACACTAGTTTGATCAGCACAAGGATGGTAGCTCCACAGGATGATCTACAGCGGATTTGCGCACTAGCTAGGGTAGCACGGTGTGCATCAACACGACGTCGTAAGCTGACCACAGCGATAGATTGAAGTACAGGTCTCGACCCGACGACCAGGGATGGATCATCGGCGCATAGATGCCACCAGGTATCTGGAACGACGACACCAGTGGCTGCTCTGGACTCCATGGTCCTTGCGGAGCTGGCGCTGTTCGCGCCACAACGTCATTGCTGCTACCGTTGCTGTAAAGCACGAGATATTGCTTGAGGTAGTTGTTGTATTGGGCTGACATTTCGCCTACCGGACCGGGGAGCACCGGCGTAGCGGCCGCTGGGTCGTTGGGGACCCAGTGCCCGCCCCCGTCGCCGTTCCAGTACTCGTACTTGGCGAGGTCCGGCACAAAGTTCGGTTGGACTCGGGATAGATACGCTGCACCGCCGCGTCCGGACGGGGTGCCGAACGAGTAGAGGTAACCGTCGTTACCCCGCATGAATGCCCCCATCTGGAAGTTTTGGTTACCCGGAACGAAGTTAGTCCCGGGGATGGCGTCCGGTGATGACGAGCGGATGGTTTCGGGGTAGATCCCCCAGTTTTGTCCGTTGTCGATTGACCGAGCGATAGCTGAGTAATTAGTCGTCCATTCGCCGTCGCGTCCCCAGTTCTTGATGGACATATAGTTCATGTATTGAGTTTTTCCGATGGAGATGGCGGCTGTTGGGATGATTCCCGCCTCGTGCGGCGCCCGGTGGATGGTGTTTACGACCTGCTTAGCGAGGCCAGTTGTCCACACCGGTGAGCCCGAGTACTTGTCGTTAGGCACGCCGTCGGCAACACGGATTCCGTGCGATAGATCATGGTCTGAACTGCGGAACAAAATGTTGTACCGCCGTTGTTGTCCTTTGACGGTGCAATAGCCAAAGCTGTCGCCAAATGCCATGAGGACCTGAGGTCGGACTGGATCACCATTTTCCCAAGGGATCCCGAGGTCGGTTCCGGAGATACCGAAGCGTTGAAGTGTTTTGTTTGGACTGTTGGGTCCGGTCACCCATTCGACGAGCGACGTCGATGCCTTCGAGATGGAAACAGGAGGTGGTGGTCCCGACTTGGGCGGCGGTGCCGACGGCTGGACTGAGGGTGCGTTAGGAACAAGCTGACTAGCGTTCTGGGGTTGTCCAGGGAGAACAGGGTTGGGTTCGGGGGGCATTACCTCTGCTTGAGGGTGTTGCAGTTCGCCGTAACGAGTATTTGGCGTAGCCGGCTTTAGCAAAGATGCAATAAGTGGCCCCAATTTGGGTAGCGGCGCATGGTCGTTGGTGTTAGATGGCCGGCGTCCAGTCGGTGGTTGGATGACCAGCGCCGGTGTGGACATCGCTGGGGGTGTCGCCGGTGGCGGCACGTTGGCTTCTGGCGCGCTACAAGGCATGGCGTTAGCTGGTGGCGGGAAACTCAACGCAGTTATGAGTCCGGCAGCAGCCGTCAATACAAAGCTTATTGTAATGACCCGAGAAAACCCCACTATAGTGCACCTTTCCTAGGGGGACGCCCTACTGACGCCCATGATCGGCGTCATGTGACGATAGTGTCCTGTGTGGCGATTGTGATCAATGATGTTCTGATGGGTATGTATCCGTGACCGTGTCGCGACCCAATATGCTCACTCCGACATTTGGTCCACGGTGGCAAATCCGATTCAGCGGGTTTTGCTGTATCTTGAGATAGCGCCTTGGAATTCACCACGGTGGGCGTCGCTGCTGTGCAGGCCGAGGTGACCGTGCTTTTGCCTCAGCAATCAACCGGTCAGGGAGATCAGACCGTTTCCGAACGTCAGTGCATTGACACGCCAAGGCGGTAGTTGACGGTGAAGCGGGTAATCCGGCACTAAGGTCGTGAAAACCTTGGCATACAAGAGTATTGCGCGATACATATCCGCAACTGTCGGGTGGTCCTACTGTGTTGTAAGACGCCAAATTAATCATCAACTTGAGGGGTAGGACTATGTCGTTTGTGATTGTTACGCCGGAAATGGTCGCTGTGGCTGCGGCGGACTTAACAAGTACTTGATCCAACCATCAGTGCAACCAACCTGGCCGCAGTGGTTCCGACCACAGGGATGCTGGCTGTAGGTGCTGACGAGGTGTCGTCAGCGATTGCGGCGTTGTTCGGCACGTATGCTCAGGGTTATCAAGAGTTGAGTGTGCAAGCGGCAGCGTTTCATCAGCAGTTCGTGCAAGCATTCCCCTCCGCGTGCAAATATCTATGCTTGCGCCGAGGTGGCCAATGCATTGCCGTTGCAGACGTTGGAGCGGGACATGTTAGGTTTGATTAACCGCCGACCCAGACGCTGTTGGGGCAATCGCTGATCGGCGACGGTGTCAACGGGGTGACGTGACCGGCGCCAACGGCGGTGATGGTGGAGTTTTGATCGACAATGGCGATACCAGCAACACCGGGCGCGGTAGGCGGCAATGCGCATCTTTTCGGCAGTGGTGGCGACAGCGGGATCGACGATATCGGAGGTGCCGTTGGCAAGACTGGAATGCTGGTCGGCAACGCTGAGTTGATTGGTAACGGTGGTAACCGTATCCCGCCCGGCGGTAATAGTGGGCGGCTCTTCGATATCAGGGGCGCTAACGAGATCTAAGCACGCGCGCTTGGTACTGGGCTGGATTTAGTCGCGATGTCGGTTGTTGGTGTCACAGTGTGGAGTTGGACCGGTTGCGATTGTCTGGATGCCTCACTGTCAAGATAAAATTGAGTGGAATAGACTCAATGTTAGCGGCGTTAAACAACTCGACAAGCATTTTTATTTTTAGACGTACCCCGAATGGAGATCGTCGTGGACTCTTTCAACCCGACCACCAAGACGCAGGAGGCTTTGACTTCGGCACTGCAGATAGCGTCGTCTGCAGGTAATCCCGAGATCAGGCCCGCGCATTTGCTGTTGACGCTGCTCACGCAGAGCGACGGAATCGCCGCACCTCTGTTGGAGGCCGTTGGTGTGGAGCCCGCCACCATTCGCAATGAGGTGCAGCGGCTGTTGGACTGGTTACCCCAGGCCAGTGGTTCCAGTTCGCAGCCGCAGTTGTCGCGCGAGTCGTTAGCTGCTATTATCACTGCTCAGCAGCTCGCTACCGAGATGGATGACGAGTATGTGTCTACTGAGCACTTGATGGTAGGGCTAGCCACCGGTGACTCCGACGTAGCAAAGCTGTTGACTGGGCACGGCGCTTCGTCGCAGGCGCTGCGGGAGGCGTTTGTCAAGGTACGTGGCAGTGCCCGAGTCACTAGCCCCGATCCCGAGCATTTCTATCAAGCGCTGGAGAAGTACTCCACCGACCTGACCGCCCGGGCCAGCGATGGCAAACTTGACCCAGTTATCGGTCGCGACAACGAAATTCGTCGTGTCGTGCAGGTGCTGTCCCGTCGCACCAAGAACAATCCGGTTCTCATCGGTGAGCCCGGTGTCGGCAAGACCGCGATCGTGGAGGGTCTGGCTCAACGCATTGTTGCCGGCGATGTGCCAGAGAGCTTGCGTGACAAGACTGTGGTGGCGCTCGATCTCGGATCGATGGTGGCCGGTGCCAAGTATCGCGGCGAGTTCGAGGAACGACTCAAGGCCGTGCTTGATGACATCAAAAACTCCGCCGGCCAGATCATTACGTTTATCGACGAATTGCACACCATCGTCGGGGCCGGTGCGACCGGTGAGTCTGCGATGGATGCTGGCAACATGATCAAGCCGATGCTGGCCCGCGGCGAACTACGCTTGGTCGGTGCCACCACGCTCGATGAATACCGCAAATACATCGAGAAGGATGCCGCACTAGAGCGGCGCTTTCAGCAGGTCTTCGTTGGTGAACCGTCGGTGGAAGACACTGTCGGCATCCTGCGTGGTCTCAAGGACCGCTATGAGGTACACCACGGTGTGCGCATCACCGACTCTGCGCTGGTGGCTGCGGCTACGCTCTCCAACCGCTACATTACCGCTAGGTTCCTGCCGGACAAGGCCATCGACCTGGTCGACGAGGCGGCTAGCCGGTTACGCATGGAGATCGACTCGCGGCCCGTCGAGATCGACGAGGTCGAGCGGTTGGTGCGCCGCCTCGAGATCGAAGAGATGGCGCTTGCGAATGAAGAAGACGAGGCATCCAAGGAACGCTTGGAGAAGTTGCGCGCGGAATTGGCCGACCAGAAAGAACGGCTCACCGAGCTAACCGCGAAGTGGCAGAACGAGAAGAACGCGATCGACATCGTCCGCGAACTCAAGGAACAGTTAGAGACGTTGCGTGGGGAGTCCGAGCGCGCCGAGCGTGACGGTGACTTGGCCAAGGCCGCTGAGCTGCGGTACGGGCGCATCCCCGTAGTGGAAAAGAAGTTGGATGCGGCGGTGCCGACGGCCCAGACCCGTGAAGGCGTGATGCTCAAGGAAGAAGTCGGTCCCGACGATATCGCTGACGTGGTGTCAGCGTGGACCGGCATCCCGGCCGGCCGGCTGTTAGAGGGCGAGACCGCCAAGCTGCTGCGGATGGAGGACGAGCTAAGCCGCCGTGTGGTTGGACAGAAAAAGCCTGTGCAGGCTGTGTCCGATGCGGTGCGGCGCTCTCGGGCCGGGGTAGCCGACCCTAACCGGCCGACTGGATCATTCTTGTTCCTCGGTCCCACCGGCGTCGGCAAGACCGAGCTGGCCAAAGCGCTGGCTGACTTCCTGTTCGACGACGAGCGCGCGATGGTCCGCATTGACATGAGCGAGTACGGTGAGAAGCACTCGGTGGCCCGTCTGGTGGGTGCGCCTCCCGGCTATATCGGCTACGACCAGGGCGGTCAGCTGACCGAGGCGGTGCGCCGGCGACCCTACACGGTGGTACTGTTCGACGAGGTCGAAAAGGCGCACCCGGATGTCTTCGACGTGCTGCTGCAAGTGCTTGACGAGGGTCGTTTGACTGACGGACAGGGTCGTACGGTCGATTTCCGCAACACCATCCTCATCCTGACCTCCAACCTCGGATCGGGTGGCACCAGGGAGCAGGTGATGGCGGCGGTGCGCTCGGCATTCAAGCCGGAGTTCATCAACCGCCTCGACGACGTATTGATTTTCGACGGGCTCAACCCCGAAGAACTGGTTCGGATCGTCAACATTCAGCTTGAGCAGCTCGGCGAGCGGCTCGCGCAGCGACGGCTACAATTAGAAGTTTCATTGCCGGCTAAGCGCTGGTTGGCACAACGCGGATTCAACCTATCATACGGAGCTCGGCCATTGCGCCGATTGGTGCAGCAGGCGATCGGCGATCAGTTGGCCAAAATGCTTCTGGCCGGCGAGGTGCATAACGGAGATGTGGTTCCGGTCAATGTGAGTCCGGGCGGTGACTCGCTTGTCCTGGGCTAGCCCTGTAATAGGGTTGTGATCTGGTCGCATTCTTGGTTCTGGGCTTATAGCAGATACGCTATCTGGGATGGTCCCGCTTTGGTTCACGCTCTCCGCGCTATGCTTCGTTGGCGCGATTGTGTTGCTTTATGTCGATATTGATCGACGCCGTGGACGCAGCAGACGCCGGAAATCGTGGGCTCGATCGCACGGATTCGACTACGAACGCGAATCTACCGAGATCCTGCAGCGGTGGAAGCGCGGCGTGATGTCGACAGTGGGCGATGTACCTGCGTACAATGTCGTGTTGGGTCAGATCCGCGGTGAGGCAGTGTATATCTTCGATCTCGAGGAAGTCGCGACGGTGATCGCACTGCACCGCAAGGTGGGCACTAATGTCGTGGTCGACCTGCGGCTCAAGGGGCTCAAGGAGCCGCGAGAGAGCGACATCTGGTTGCTGGGTGCGATCGGGCCGCGGATGGTGTACTCCACCAATCTGGATGCGGCTCGGCGGGCTTGTGACCGGCGCATGGTCACCTTCGCGCACACCGCACCTGACTGCGCCGAGGTGATGTGGAACGAGCAAAACTGGACGCTGGTCAGTATGCCGATTGGCAGCACTCGCGCCCAGTGGGACGAGGGTCTGCGCACCGTGCGCCAATTCAACGACCTGCTGCGAGTATTGCCGCCGCTGCCTGCAGAGACCCCTCAGGACGCGGGAACGTCGTCCCGCAACGTAGAACCGGGTCGTCCGTTGGCGCCGGCTGGCCGGGCAGAGTTGCCCTTGGATAGGGGCGTCGAAACGGATGTTGCCGGGTTCCTGGGCTCGGATGTTCAGGCCGGTCGCCCCACGGAGCCTATGCGCCGCGATGAGGGTAGCTGGGGAGCTGTCCGACGCCCACCGCCAGTGGGGCGTAACGGCCATCAGGCCACGAACTACCAATGCTGATTAGCGATTAGCTCGCCGAGTATGGCACGAAAAAGACGAGTATGGCACGAAAAAGATTAGGCCCCGCTTAGTACACTGTCGCTCATGCTCCGTCCCGCCGCTTTAATCACTGGATCAACGTCTGGGATTGGTGTCGGCTACGCGCGGGATGGTTACGATGTGATTCTGGTTGCGCGCGATGTCGACCGGTTGACGCAATTGGCGGACGAGCTACAGAACGAAGCGGGCTGTACCGAGATTTTGCCCGCGGATCTCTCCGATCTTGCCGACTGCGACAAAGTCGCCGACCGGCTCCGCGCAGGTGTTCGGGTCTTGGTGAACAACGCCGACTTTGGCACGTCCGGCGAATTTTGGACGGCGGATCTGTTCTTGGACGGCGGATCTGTTCTTGCTGCAGGCCCAGCTCGACGTCAATGTGACCGCGGTGATGCAGCTGACTCGTGCGGCTCTGCCAGCTATGCTCCACGCTAGCAGCGGCACCGTTGTCAAGATCGCCAGCGTTGCCGGGCTGTTGACCGGACGGGGGTCGACCTATTCGGCGTCTAAGGCCTGGGTGATCGCCTTCAACGAAGTCCTGGCCGGCGGGTTGAAGGGTACCGGTGGGGTGTACGTGCCGTCTGCCCAGGGTTTGTACACACTGAATTCCACGCCCGGGCTGGGATCGACATGGCCAAGCTGCCGTCGTTCATGTGGCTCGAGGTCGACAACGTGGTTAGCCAGAGTCTGGCCGATATCGCGAGCGGCAAGGTGATCAGCATTCCAGGCTGTACAATACAAGGCGCTTGTCACCGTGGAGCGAATGATTCCGCGGAGTTTGCTGCGTGTCGTAAGCGAACGAGTGGGAGGCGGCCGTGGCCGAACTTGACCGAAAAGAGTTGGCTGATCTGGTCCGTCGACTGTCGGTCGTGCACGGGCGCGTCACGCTGTCGTCGGGCAAACAGGCCGACTACTACGTTGACTTGCGCCGCGCCACTTTGCACCACCGGACCTCTGCGCTGATCGGCCGGTTGATGCGTGAACTTACCGAAGATTGGGACTACACGGTGGTTGGCGGCCTGACCCTGGGGGCCGATCCGGTCGCAACCGCCGTGATGCACTCACCCGGGCGTTCGGTCGACGCGTTCGTGGTTCGAAAATCCGCGAAAACCCATGGCGTCCAATGTCTCATCGAGGGATCTGAGGTATCTGGGCGGCGCGTGTTGGTGGTGGAGGACACGAGTACGACCGGTACCTCGGCGCTGACAGCGGTTCGCGCAGTGCGCGACGCGGGTGGCGACGTAGTCGGCGTGGCCGCCGTGGTAGACCGCGCTGCCGGCGCCGCTGAGGCCATCAAAGCGCAAGGATTACTATACCGCAGCGTACTAGGCCTTGCTGATCTGGGGTTGGAATAGTCCTAGCGGGATAACGGTGCGTGCTTTCCTTGCGATAATTGTCATGATCGGCTGTCTGGCAGGCTGCTCGAGCCCGAATCATGTCGGTTGTCCGTATGGTGCTCAGGTCGCGCGTATCGGCGAATCGCTGGGATTGTTGGGCTGGAACGTGGCGGTGTCGAATCTGCGGTGGGGCGGCGACTATATGCTGATCGACGTCGATGCGACCTCGACAGATCCACATGCTCCGCACGCCAGACCCGAGGACATCCGGTTCGGCCTATATGGTGCGCTTGCTCACCCGATGGAGTCCGCCGGATTGGGCAGCTGCGAGAGCAGGATGGCTGGCGTGCCTGATGTTGCCTCGCCGTTGGCGGCGCCTGCCAACCGGCTCACCGGCACGGTCTGTCTGGGCCCGCTGCAGGATCACAATGCGGTTCGCGGAGTGTACAGTTACTCGCCGCGTGACCGGATTCCCAATACTGTGGCGGCTTATCCGGCGGCATTTCCGGTGGGGTTGTTGCCGACAAACCCGAACGACACCGGCCTGGTCGTCAAGACTGCCAGCCTGTCGGCCTGGCGTGCTGACGGCGCCCCGATTACGACGGCACAACTCGGCGACCCAGGGGCATTCACCGGCGACGGCTATATGCTACTGGGGCTTGCGGCCGACGCTGTTGCGGCCCGGTATTGCGACGATTCCGTCTCCCGTGGCGGCCCGATGATGCTGCTCGCTTCGCCGACGCTACCCGGCCGGGGACTGCATCCGGCTTGCGCGACGTACGGCTCATCGGTTCTGATCTTGCCCGACACCTCGTTGGATGCGGTGCACGTCAACGCGTCACTGTGCACTCAGGGCGAGATTAACCAGGCGTTGCTGTACGCGACGGTGGCGCTTGCTGGGACGCACGCCGGGGTGTGGATTGTCCGGTGAGTGAGCTAGGGCCTACTGAATGGGGGACATCTACCGGCGGCGTTGGCCCTTGGATCGGTGACCTCCCGGATGACCTGCGGTATGACCGGGCCTTGTTGCGGGACGGTGATACTCGCAATGTTGTCGACGCTTACCGTTACTGGACCCGGGAAGCGATTCTTATCGATATCAATCGGCGCCGTCACCCTTTGCATGTGGCGATCGAGAATTTCGGTCATGATGCTAATATCGGCTCCGTGGTGCGTACTGCCAACGCGTTCGCCGTTGACACCGTGCACATTGTTGGGCGTCGGCGCTGGAACCGGCGAGGCGCCATGGTGACGGACCGCTATCAGCGGTTGTGTCATCACGACAGCACAGCTGAGTTGCTGGACTTCGCGGTGGACGCCAGCTTGGCCGTGGTAGCGGTAGACAACGTTACGGGGGCGGAGCGCCTGGAACAGGCCACGTTGCCGCGGCAGTGTCTATTTGTGTTCGGTCAGGAAGGTCCCGGCATTACCGACGACGCCCGGGCTGGCGCGGCGATGACCGTGTCGATAGCTCAGTTCGGTTCGACCCGCAGCATCAATGCTGGTGTTGCCGCTGGGATCGCAATGCATGCCTGGATCAGGCAGCACGCAGACATGTCCCGCGCCTGGTAGCTAACGTCAGGACAACTATGAGGCCATCTTTCAACTTGATATAGCATGCACAATATCAAAGTAGTGGATTGCACCGTGGTTTTTGTCGTGTAGAAGTTTTTAGGGTGCCTTTGTCTGTGTTTGTGTGGTTGTGGTGGGGGTATTTGTTTGGCGGTGTTATCGGTGGGGTTACATATCCCGGGAGCGGCCAGTTTGGCTAACATGTCCTTCAGTATGGTGCGGGCCTCAGGGGTCAGCTAGGTGTGTAGCGCCGACATGCCGTCGGCTTTTTGCTTAGGGCTAGTCTGCGTCGGCGGGCCCGATTCATGGTCGGTGTAGATGCCTGTCGGGGTTGAGGCAGTCGGCGAGACGATCGGCTAACCCGGCCAGGTGTTCGGACCGGTATTGGGTGTCTTGCTTGGCCGGATCAGCCTTGGCGCGTTCACGGATGGCCGCATCGATCCAGCCGGGTAGTTGGTGGCAGAACCGGTGGATCACCGCGAGATCTGGTCGGCACCGAGTCGTTCGGCACGCTGGGCTGCTGTGGTGGCCGCTAACTGTGGCGGTAATGGTTTGCTGGTGAATCACGTGCCGTTCACCAAGATCGGTGGCATCACGGATGCGTTGGGGAGACTTCGGTACGGCTGATCCGCGTCCACTCGGCAATCGCATGCAAGAACCTGCCGCCACGCTACCCCGTACCGTGGTATCCAACGTATCCAACGCAGCCGTGATCACCTTCCTATCCACGACACCACAATGAACTCAACTCACAACACCAAACTATCGGAAGACACCGACATTTAGAGTTGCTGCATTTTTGAGTGATCGGAGGTGTTCTGACTCTCCAACCATTGGGGGACGGAGGGATTCTCAATGACGATGTCAAGCC
>NZ_QAYL01000046.1 GCF_003408705.1 Mycobacterium uberis | reverse complement strand
TCGGCTATTCGGGGTACCGCCACACCCGGGGGCAAGGCCGTGTTTGTCTTCCCCGGCCAGGGTTCTCAATGGCTCGGCATGGGAATCGAATTATACGCTGGATACCGGGTATTCGCTGAGGCGTTTAACGCCGTGGTGGGCGAACTGGACCGGCATCTGCTGCACCCGTTACGCGAAGTAATGTGGGGACATAACGAAAATCTTTTGAAAAAAACTGAATTCGCACAACCGGCGTTGTTTGCAGTGGAAGTAGCCTTGTTCCGGTTGTTGGAATCCTGGGGTGTGCACCCAGATTTCGTGATGGGCCATTCGGTGGGTGAGTTGTCCGCCGCGCACGTGGCAGGTGTGCTTTCACTGGAGAACGCTGCGGTGCTAGTGGCCGCCCGCGGCCGGTTCATGCAGGCTCTGCCGGCAGGCGGGGCAATGAGCGCCGTGCAGGCCACCGAAGAACAGGTGCGGCCACTGCTGAGCGCCGATGTGGTTATCGCTGCGGTCAACGGTCCAGCTTCAGTGGTGATTTCAGGCACCCAGGACGCGGTGGCTGCAGTAGCGGACGAACTCCGCACCACCGGCCACCGAGTACACCAACTGGCCGTCTCCCATGCGTTCCACTCCCCGTTGATGGACCCGATGATCGACGAATTTGAAACGGTTGCTGCCGGGCTCACAATCGGGCGGCCCACCATCCCCATCGTGTCGAATGTGACTGGGCAGCTAGCTGAAGACGACTTCGCGTCAGCGGCTTACTGGAAACGACACGTTCGCGAAGCGGTTCGATTCGCCGACAGCATCTGCTACGTGCACTCGGCCGGCGGAAGTCGATTCCTAGAAGTTGGGCCCAGCAGCGGCCTGACCGCATCAATCGAAGAGTCGTTGTCCGATAAACCGGTGATCACGATGTCTGCCCTGCGCAAGGACCATCCCGAGCCTACAACGCTGATCAATGCTATCGCACAAGCGTTCGTTGCGGGTGTAAGTGTGGATTGGCGCGGTGCGTTGGATGGGGCTGGCTTCGTCGAATTGCCGACATATGCCTT
>NZ_QAYL01000024.1 GCF_003408705.1 Mycobacterium uberis | reverse complement strand
CACGATCACCTCGGCATCGGTCAACGCGAAACCAAGAACAGTCCATCCAAGACACTAAATTTCCAAATACCGCCAGCGGTCAAAAGAACAGCACCAATTAGTAGCCTTACCGCAAAGCGTATGATCGCTATCGTTAATCTAGCAAATCAAAACTAGACAACACAAAAAATAATGCGTCTAGCAACAACACAGACCCGCCTAAAAAGCAAAAACAGGCTCGCGCACAGCACAAACCCAAATAAGGCCGTTAGGACAAGTCGCCGAAAGCAAGATCCAAAATGCCGGTTCAAAGCCGGGAGCGATCTCAGTTGCGTTAGTCACGCCATTACCAGCCTCACCGACACAGGATTTGATGATGACTGGTGCCGGCGTGGTGTGCGGCGTCGAAGCCACCGCTGTATGCGCCAAAGCATCGTAGACGCTCGTGAAGGTAGCAGCTCGGAGTCACATTCACACATAGTCGACCTCATGAAGCGTGATCGGGATCGTGTTGATCCCAAAGAAATTCGTCACCACCAACGCGCCCGCAGCGGCCTCATGCTGAGCGGCCGCCTTCCAGCTATCGACACCGACCTGGGTCAACCAAGCCAAATAAAGCATGTTAGCGGCCACATAACTCTCCGCGCTAGAGCCCTGCCACGCCCCAGTCTGGACCATATCTAGGACCACGGTGAGAGTTTTTCTGCTGCTGAAGCATACTCGACGCTCAGAAGCCGGTCCATGCCGTAGCCGCCGATGGCAGCTCAGCAATGCTCGGATCTGCACTCAGCAGAGCCGAATGCACCTCCGATGGCAAAGCAATCCAAACCGGCGTTGTTGGCACGACATCATCCGTCGCATAAATCACAGCTGAGTCAGCTGCGCCGACGCCAGGCCCTCAGATACCATCTGCAGCGTCACATTCGCCACTTCTCCATCAGGTATTCACCCAGCAGCCACGGCTGAGCTCTCATAAACCAACGCATCAGCGCATACGCTATGAACATCGAATGCATTGTTGGTGCCGAGCTGCAGCAAATGGAAACTATTGCGCGAATTCGCCAACAGGAAAAATTCACTCAAACCGTCGTAACCAACTAACAACAAGGGTGAAAAAGTCATGCACCTGCTCAGTCAATAGAGTGCAATTACTCCGAATCAGTACAGACGAAAACCCATCACGGTATAAAGTACACACACCGTCATCAATAAACCGGAATCACACCACGCAACCACCACACAAGAGAAACACAAAAAGAAATGGACGAAAAAGATATAACGATATGCAAAGCGTAATATCTCATGCGTGAGAAACGGCACAGCACTCCGGTTCACCCTAACAGTTATGACAAAAGGCCATCACATTAAAGGTAGATCATTTTGTTAAGCGAAATATGCCATATTAGCAAGTACTAGCAAAATGCATTCGCGTGCGGAAAACAGGTGCATACGGCAGCGAAAAGTATACAAACAGTGTGAGCGGCAGCACAATCGATGACTAAGCCAGGCCTGCCCAGGACCATTGCACCGACCTGGCTCTAGTGAGCGAACTACGTCAGCTACGGCTCATCTGCTCTCAGCTCCGCTGGTGTCGCCGGCACCGTAGCTCCACGTTGGCCAGAGATTATCCAAAATCAGGCTCGTTTCCGGTGCAACGTCTAATGGAATCTACGCAACATGATCGTCCAGCAGAAGCACACCCACTAAACTATTGGCAAGCCGCCCTCATCACCTGATCCATAACCTCCTCGTGCGTCAAGAGATTATTTAACCTCAAGTACGTTGAAAGGCAACCGCTTTAAGTCATAACTCTATGTAAACTCAAAACTACTCGTAGTTGAGAGTTGTCCTTGATGATGACGTCCATATCGAGTCCATCAATTCAGGATAACCGGACAGCGACAGAGAGCCCTTCAGTTCGGGAGAACCGAACACCTGTGGAGCGCTATGGCCCAGGAAAACCTGCGGGCTATTATTGTCGATGACAATCCACCGGACGTTATTCTAGTGGCAGCTTCCGAAACCTCCATTACAGTCGTGTTGGCAGTCTCAATGTCGGCATAGAAATCCGCATCTATAGCAACGAAGTTGACAAGCCGCTCATGCAGCACCACGGCTTCAGCAACTATCGCCTGGTAAAGATCATCTTGCGCGTTGAAACGTACCGCCTTAATCATCGACGGCCACAAAAACAATACCGTTCATCACCGAGACATCACTAGCAACCAGCTGTGCACCGATGCCTTGCAGGTCGCCGGCTGTCGCCCCGAGTGCTTCTCATTTGGCCGTTGCCCCACAGGGAATGGGAAAAAGCGATGCGATATCGGTGTCCTCCTAACGCAACTCAAGCCAACTGCCAACCACGATCACCGGCCGTTAACGCGGTCCCACAACCTGATTGTGTACAGACTGCGTTGCCGGAACGAACTGCAGCAAATGATGACCGCTGTGTGACGACACTAATAGGGTAAATCCGCCCAAACCGCCACAACACAACAATGGTGCACAATGCACATGCCATCACCGATCAGCCGGAATCCCATCTCACAGCCGTCACTGCAAAACACATCATTTTTTGACCTGGCAACAGTCACTCAATCTGCGGATGTGCGTAGAGGTTATAGCGCGTGTTCTGCTGATCACCGCTTACTGACTAAGCAGCCAGCCCACCAGTGAGTGACCACCTAACCGGACCCGTAGTCCCTAAAGCGCAACAACACTGTCGTGAGCTTGCTGGAAAGACGCCCACCGAGACACTCACGCTAAACGGTTCATCTAGCTGGTGAATTAGGCAACTGCTGGCGGAGACTGAGCCAGTATGCGGACATGTGACACCCGACCATATTAATCCCCTACTGCCAAGTAGGGTTTTCACGGCCCTACGATCGGACAGTGCCTGCCGTACGAGTGCTGTTGTGGTTAGTCGACCTGCTTCCCAACGCTAGTCTGCGTGCGCAGCGGGTCATTGCCGCGACCGTCATCCTCACCCAAGGCTGTATTGCCGTCACCGGCGCAGTCGTTCGAGTCACGGCGTCCGGGCTGGGTTGTCCCACCTGGCCGCAGTGTTTTCCGGGTAGCTTCACCCCAGTCGCCATCGCCGAGGTACCACGGGTCCACCAGGCAGTCGAGTTCGGTAACCGGATGGTTAGTATCGCGGTGTTTATCGTCGCAGTGCTGGCCGTTTTGGCCGTTACCCGGGCGCGACGACGCACCGAAGTTATGGTCTATGCGTGGCTGATGCCAATCTCGGTGGTGCTGCAGGCGGTCATCGGCGGCATTACCGTGCTTACCAAGCTGCTGTGGTGGACAGTCACCATACATCTACTGACATCGATGAGCGCAGTATGGCTGGCAATGTTGCTCTACGTCAAGGTAGGTGAACCCGACGGTGGAAGTGCCCATGAGCGAGTAAACCGGTCGCTGCGCGCACTGACAGCTCTGACCGCAGTAAATCTGGCGGTGGTTCTGGTGACCGGTACACTGGTGACGGCTGCCGGCCCGCACGCGGGAGACCGCAGTCCCAGCCGGACGGTTCCGCGGCTAAGAGTCGAGATCGCCACCCTAGTGCACCTACATTCTTCGTTGTTAATCACCTACCTTGTACTGCTGGTTGGGCTGGGCATCAGGCTGTTGGCAGTCGGCGCCACCCGAGTTATCCTGGTGCGACTCGCCATATTGCTCGCTCTGGTTTGCGCACAGACCGCTGTTGGCACCACGCAATACTTTACCGGGGTGCCTGCCGCCCTAGTCGCAGTCCATGTGGCTGGAGCCGCCGCGTGCACCGCGGCTACCGCTGCACTATGGGCCTCAATGCGAACCCGGTTGCGAAAACGGATCAAGCCCGAGACACCCGCATGCTGATTCCACGCCCAATGCGAACTCGCATTGGGCGTGGTCACGGGTACCGGCGTTCAATCGTTACCAGCCCAGCGAAGGCTCCACCAGCTGCAGTTCCAGCATCCGAGGCTTCCGGCAGCTACCGAGCACGTGAACACACGCGTACAACAACTCGCCCACGTCGATACTCACCTCGGGACCGCAGCCGCTAGCGCGGCGGTTGCAGTAGACCGGATTCGAAGTCGGGCTCAGCCTGAATCAAGATGTCCTGTTTGGTAAACGCGTACGACGGCACACCACCGATGAAGATCAATACCGCTCCTTCACCCGATCCGCCCGGTTGCACGAGAACGGTTTGGCCACCCGGGTGCAGTTCGGCTACATAGGTAGCCGCCGACCAGTCGTTGCAACGCCGTGCGCCAGTGCCAACGGTCAGGCTAACAAAAACAGGGCTGGTACACAGCCAACCGGATCCGATCGCCTGGTGCGAAAACCTCCCCAAACACCGTTGACACCCCTCGATTTTCCAGGTCCTCCAGGTAACGCCGGTCGATATTCCACGCGACGACGGCGGGTGGGTTCAGCAGATTGGGCACGCCAGTGGTCAAGGCCAAGAACTCGTAGGGCTGCTCGGCATAGTCACGGATAGTCCGCAGGATCACCAGGTCCATGCGACATAATTTAATAATTTTACCAGGACAATCACCAGATATGCAGGCCACGGCGTCGCAACACCGGAACGAACCCGGCATCATTGCCGGTACCGGCGACCTGCTGACGAGAACCCGCCAACACAATGCGGGGATAGAAGAAGTCTGGCTGCGCGAGCTTCGTGCTCCCGGGGCATGCTAGCCACATGCATGCAATCGAAGTCGTCGAAACTGGCGGTCCTGAAGTCTTGCGCTATGTCGACAAACCGCAACCCAGCCCATGTCACGGCGAGCTGCTGATCAAGACCGAAGCCATCGGCGTCAACTTCATCGACACCTATTTCCGCTCAGGGCAGTATCCCCGCCCTGTACCGTTCATCCTGGGCTCGGAAGTATGCGGCACTGTCGTTGCTACTGGCGAGGGCACCGACATCAACGGTGTCGGCGTAGGTGACCGGGTAGTCAGTGCCACGGCTAACGGCGGCTACGCTGAATTCGCCACTGCGCCAGCATTTTTAACCGCCAAGGTGCCAGACGGAGTAACTTCTGAGATGGCAGCGTCGGTACTACTAAAGGGCCTGACCGCCCACTACCTGATAAAGTCGGTGTATGTAGTGCGAAACAGTGACACTGTACTGGTACACGCCGGCGCTGGCGGCGTCGGTTTAATCTTGACTCAGTGGGCTACTCATCTCGGTGCGCGGGTCATCACCACCGTCTCGAATGCGGAAAAAGCACGGCTGTCCAAGGCGGCCGGAGCCGACGAAGTGCTCTCCTACCCCGACGACGACGCCCAATTCGGCCAGCAGATTCGAGCACTTACCGGAGGTGCCGGTGTGGCAGCGGTTTATGATGGCGTAGGCGCCACCACCTTCGACGCCAGCCTCGCCAGCCTGGCTATCCGCGGGACACTAGCACTGTTCGGTGCAGCCAGCGGACCCGTTGCACCTGTCGATCCGCAGCGTCTCAACGCCGCCGGCTCAATCTACCTCACCCGGCCAACGCTGGCCCATTTCATCCGCACTGGCGAGGAGTTTAACTGGCGAGCCAATGAGCTGTTCAACGCAATCAGCCGCGAAGCCGTCAGCATCAAAGTCAGCGGACGCTACCCGCTATCCGACGCCGCCCGCGCTCATGAAGATCTGCAGGCCCGCAAGACCATCGGCTCGGTCGTGCTGCTGCCGTAAAGCACGCCACAGGGGTGGATAAGACCACAGAGGATAATCAGAATAGTGTCGGCAGGGCGAGCACCGAGTCGACCGCCAAGGCGCAGAACACCACCGCCAGATAGTTGTTCGATTGCAAAAACAGTCTCAGCGGCTTGACCGGTTCACCGGCACAGACCTTAGCATATAATTGATGGGCCATCGTTAAAAACGATATCCCGGCGACGGCGGCCACCGCCGCGTACAGCCATCCCGTCGCCAGCGCCAAAACCAGCGTCGATAACGTGGTTAGCCAGGTGTAGATCAAGATCTGTTTGGCAACGTGACGCTCGGTCGCCACGGCCGGCAGCATCGGGACGCCGGCCATTTTGTAATCGTCCTTGTAGCGCATCGCCAATGCCCAGGTGTGCGGCGGAGTCCAGAAAAAAATGACAGCGAACATTGCCAATGCCGGCCAGCCGATAGTGTCAGTAATCGCCGACCAACCAATCATCACCGGCATACACCCGGCCGCACCGCCCCACACAACGTTTTGCGACGTCCGGCGCTTGAGCAACAGCGTGTAAACGAATACGTAGAACGCGACAGTGGCGAGCGCCAACAGGCCTGACAGCAGATTAGTCGTCCACCAAAACCAGCAGAACGAACCCGCAGTTAACGCCAGCCCGAGCGCCAAGGCATTGCCGGAAGGCACCGCGGCCCGCGCCAGCGGCCGCCGGGCCGTCCGCTTCATCAGCTTGTCGATATCGGCGTCTGCTACACAGTTAAGCGTATTAGCACCTGCGGCAGCCAATATTCCGCCGAGCAGCGTGTTGAGGATCAACAGCGGATTCACGCTACCGCGGTCAGCAAGCAACATCGCAGGTATAGCGGTGACCAGAAGCAGCTCGATGACACGTGGCTTGGTCAACGCTAGGTACGCCAACATTCGGCTCCGCGCTAAGCGCACGCGAACGCTCACGCATTAACTCCTCGGGATCGCAGCAGCGCGCAGCTTCTACTACGCACGATGGTAGACCGCATGCCCACAGCCAACAGCCCGCAGGGTCTCTTCACGAAGATCCTTTCCAAATTGCGGGCCAGATTGCAAAACGCGAGCAGGCGCACGCCAGTGGCACCACAGCAAGCAGTAGGCACCAAGAAAGCGGGCCCTACAGAAGCCCGCACTGCGGCACTAAGGTGGGATTGATCGGGTTGATGACCTGACGACTGACCCAAGGACTGATTCGTGACCACACTCGACCAGATCTCTACGTTGACCCAACCGCGCTATCCCGACGACTGGACCGAGATCGATTCGGCTGCAGTCGACACCATCAGGGTATTAGCTGCTGACGCGGTCCAAAAAGTAGGCAATGGGCACCCGGGTACGGCGATGAGCCTAGCCCCGCTAGCTTACAGCTTGTTTCAGCGCATGCTACGCCACGATCCCAGTGACACCGCATGGCTGGGTCGTGACCGATTCGTGCTGTCAGCCGGACATAGCAGCCTGACCCTGTATTTGCAGCTCTACCTCGGCGGCTTCGGTCTTGAACTGTCTGACATCAAATCGCTGCGTACCTGGGGATCCAAAACTCCTGGACACCCGGAGTTCCGGCACACCAAGGGTGTTGAAATCACCACCGGCCCGCTCGGTCAGGGTTTGGCGTCAGCGGTCGGGATGGCGATGGCATCACGTTACGAGCGTGGCCTGTTCGACCCCGACGCTGAGCCAGGCACCAGCCCGTTCGACCACTACATCTATGTAATCGCCTCTGATGGGGACATCGAAGAAGGGGTGACATCGGAAGCCTCTTCGTTGGCCGCAGTCCAGCAGCTCGGCAACCTCATCGTGTTCTACGACCACAACCAGATCTCGATCGAAGGCGACACCAACATCGCGCTGTGCGAAGACACCGCCGCCCGCTACCGGGCCTACGGCTGGCACGTGCAAGAAGTGGAAGGCGGCGAGAATATCGTCGGCATTGAAGAAGCCATCGCCAATGCGAAAATCGCCACCGGCCGGCCGTCGTTTATCTCGCTGCGCACCATCATCGGTCATCCCGCGCCGACCTTTATGAACACCGGCAAGGCGCACGGTGCGGCCCTCGGTGACGACGAGGTGGCGGCCACTAAGCGAATCCTTGGGTTCGATCCCAACAAAACCTTTGAGGTCCGCGAGGACGTCATCGCTCACACCCGCGGATTGGTGGTTCGCGGCAAGGAAGCCCACGAACGCTGGCAACTGAAATTCGAGGCGTGGGCGCAGCGCGAGCCCGAGCGCAAGGCACTATTGGATCGGTTGCTCGCCCAGCAGTTACCCGACGGCTGGGATACGGCCCTGCCGTACTGGGATCCTGGGTCTAAGGAGTTGGCCACCCGCGCCGCGTCTGGTGCGGTGCTATCCGCGGTAGGACCTAAACTCCCGGAACTGTGGGGAGGTTCGGCCGACCTAGCGAGCAGCAACAACACCACCATTAAAGATGTCGATTCCTTTGGGCCACCATCGATTTCAACCGATGAATACACTGCACGCTTCTATGGCCGCACCTTGCATTTCGGTGTTCGCGAACACGCGATGGGCGCCATCTTGTCCGGAATCGTGCTGCACGGCCCCACCCGCGCATACGGTGGCACATTTCTCCAGTTCTCCGACTACATGCGCCCATCGGTGCGGCTGGCGTCACTGATGAATATCGATACGATCTACGTATGGACGCACGATTCGATCGGACTCGGCGAGGACGGTCCCACCCATCAGCCGATCGAACATCTCGCGGCGTTGCGCGCGATCCCTCGACTGTCGGTGGTGCGTCCTGCCGATGCCAACGAGACGGCGTATGCCTGGCGCACGATCCTGGCCCGCGACGCCAGCAGCGGTCCGGTTGGGCTGATCTTAACTCGGCAAAGTGTACCGGTGCTGGAAGGCACCAACGCCGAAGGCGTCGCCCGAGGCGGCTATGTACTAGGCGATGACAGCAGCTCCGACGCCGAAGAACCCGACGTCATTTTGATTGCCACCGGCTCCGAGGTCCAGCTTGCTGTCGCTGCCCAGAAGCTGTTGGCATACAAAGACATCATTGCACGGGTGGTGTCGATGCCGTGTGTGGAATGGTTCGAGTCCCAGCCGTATGAGTATCGCGACAGCGTATTACCCCCGTCAGTGTCGGCCCGGGTAGCTGTCGAGGCCGGCATCGCACAGTGCTGGCACAAGCTGGTCGGCGATACCGGCAAGATCGTGTCCATCGAACACTATGGCGAATCCGCGGATTACCAGACTTTGTTCCGTGCGTACGGCTTCACGCCGGAGGCCGTGGTTGCCGCCGCGGAACAGGTACTGGATAACTGAGAAAGGGCTATCCGGATGACCTCAAAAACTCAGAACCCCAACCTCGCCGCATTGAATGCTGCTGGGGTGTCCGTCTGGTTGGATGACTTATCACGAGATCGGTTGCAATCGGACAACCTACAGGAGCTGATTGACACCAAGAGTGTCGTTGGCGTGACCACCAACCCGTCCATCTTCCAGAAAGCATTCGCAGACGGCCATGCCTACGATGCCCAGATCGCTGAGCTTGCTGAACGCGGCGCTGACGTGGATACCACCGTGCGCACCGTCACCACCGACGACGTACGTAACGCATGCGACGTATTGGCACGTGAGTGGAAAACTTCCCACGGAAGAGATGGGCGAGTCTCGATAGAAGTCGATCCCCATCTAGCGCATGACACCGACAAGACCATCGCGCAAGCCGTTGAGCTGTGGACAATAGTCGACCGCCCGAACTTGCTCATCAAGATCCCTGCGACCCAAGCTGGACTACCGGCGATTACCACTGTTCTGGCGGGAGGGATCTCGGTCAACGTCACGCTGATCTTCTCTGTGCAGCGGTATCGCGAGGTGATTGAAGCCTACCTGGCCGGGATCGAAAGAGCCGCCGAAGCTGGGCACGATCTGTCTAAGATCGTTTCGGTGGCATCGTTTTTCGTCTCCCGCGTGGATACCGAAATTGACAAGCGACTAGAGAAACTTGGTTCCGAGCAAGCACTCGCACTACGCGGCCAGGCCGGTATCGCTAACGCTCGATTGGCCTACGCGGCCTACCAACAAGCCTTCGAAGGTGGCCAGCGTTACCAGGCGCTCATGGCCCGAGGAGCCCAACCACAGCGCCCGCTCTGGGCGTCGACTGGTATCAAGAACCCTGATTACGCCGACACCTTGTATGTCACCGAACTGGTCGCTCCAAGCACGGTGAACACCATGCCAGAGAAGACGATTGACGCCGTCGCCGATCACGGTGTGATCCGCGGTGACACGATCAGCGGTACCGCCTCTGCTGCTCAAAAGGTACTCGACTCGCTAGCGGTGGTCGGGATCGATCTAACTGATGTGTTCACCGTACTAGAACATGAAGGCGTGCAGAAGTTTGTGAAGTCCTGGAACGAACTACTCCAAGAGACTCAGGCTCAACTGGACTCCGTCGCCAGATGATCCCAGTCACAGCACACACCTTCACCGTCACGCAGTGGCGGAACCCACTACGGGACAAGGAAGATAAGCGACTGCCCAGAATCGCCGGACCGTGTGCGATGGTGATTTTTGGGGTCACCGGTGACCTGGCGCGCAAAAAAGTCATGCCGGCGATCTACGATCTGGCCAACCGGGGCTTACTATCACCCACGTTTTCCATAGTGGGCTTCGCCCGCCGAGATTGGAGCACCCAGGATTTCGGCGACGTCGTGTACAATGCCGTCAAGGAGCACTGCCGGACGCCATTTCAGCAGGCTAACTGGAGTCGGCTGGCCGAGGGGTTCCGTTTTGTATCAGGCTCTTTCGACGATGACGATGCGTTCACTCAGCTCGCAGAGACCCTGAACAAGCTGAACGCCGAGCGCGGTACCGGTGGCAACCACGCGTTCTACCTAGCGATCCCGCCCAAATCTTTCCCGGTGGTCTGCGACCAGCTGCATAAGTCCGGATTGGCCCGCCCACAAAACGGTAGCTGGAGTCGGGTCGTAATCGAGAAACCGTTCGGCCATGACCTGGACAGTGCACGCAACCTAAACAAGTCAGTCAACGCAGTCTTCCCGGAGGAAGCTGTTTTCCGCATCGACCACTACCTGGGCAAAGAGACTGTGCAGAATATCCTAGCACTTCGGTTCGCCAATCAATTGTGGGATCCGATCTGGAATGCACACTACGTCGACCACGTGCAAATCACCATGGCCGAAGACATCGGACTTGGTGGCAGGGCCGGCTACTACGACGGCATCGGTGCAGCCCGTGATGTCATCCAGAACCATCTGATGCAACTGTTGGCGTTGACCGCGATGGAAGAACCGGTCAGCTTCAATCCGGCTGCGTTGCAGGCTGAGAAGATTAAGGTACTATCGGCGACACACCTCGCCGAGTCATTCAACGAGACCACCAGTCGCGGCCAGTACGCCGCCGGCTGGCAAGGTGGCGAAAAAGTGGTCGGGCTGCTCGACGAGGACGGGTTCGCCACGGACTCCAACACCGAGACCTTCGCCGCCATCACACTCGAGGTCGATACCCGGCGCTGGGCCGGTGTGCCGTTCTACCTACGAACTGGGAAACGACTAGGCCGCAGGGTGACCGAAATCGCTCTGGTCTTCAAACGCGCGCCACATCTCCCTTTCGATGCCACTATGACTGACGAACTCGGTGCCAACGCTTTGGTCATCCGCGTACAGCCTGACGAAGGGATCACCTTGCGGTTCGGTTCCAAGGTCCCGGGCAGTGCGATGGAAGTCCGCGACGTCAATATGGACTTCTCCTATGGCTCGGCATTTGCCGAGGATTCGCCGGAGGCCTACGAGCGACTGATCCTTGATGTGTTGCTCGGCGAACCGTCCCTGTTTCCGGTCAATGCCGAGGTCGAATTAGCTTGGGAAATACTCGAACCGGCCCTCACCTATTGGGCAGCACACGGCAAGCCCGATCCGTACGAGGCGGGAACCTGGGGTCCGGAATCATCCTTCGAGATGTTGCAGCGCACCGGCCGGGAATGGCGACGGCCATGATACGTGCCAGCGATGATGCAGAGCGAAACGATGAGAAGGAGCAACGCAAATGATCGTCGAGTTGCCCAACACCACCACCACGGCGGTCAACAAGAAACTCGACGAGCTCCGCGAAAGGATCGGCGCAGTCACGATGGGTCGAGTACTTACGCTGATCATCGCACCGGACAGCGCAGCCGTGCTTGAGGAATCTATCGAGGCCGCCAACGGGGCCAGCCACGAGCATCCCAGTCGAATCATCGTCGCGATGAGGGGCAATCCGTATGCTGACAAAGCGCGTCTGGATGCTCAGCTGCGGGTGGGCACCGACACCGGCACCGGGGAGGTGGTGGTGCTGCGACTGTCCGGGCCTCTATCTGGACATGCCCACAGCGTCGTCATTCCGTTCCTGCTTCCTGACGTCCCGGTAGTGGCCTGGTGGCCGGACATCGCCCCAGCGGTGCCCGCTCAAGACCCGCTGGGTAAGTTGGCGATTCGGCGGATCACTGACGCCACCAACGGCATCGACCCATTGTCGGCCATCAAGAGCCGGCTACCCGGTTATACCGCCGGCGACACCGACCTGGCGTGGGCCCGAATCACCTATTGGCGGGCTCTGCTGACCTCCGCGGTCGACCTGCCACCCCATGAGCCGATCGAGTCTGCACTGGTTTCCGGCTTGAAGACCGAACCCGCACTGGACGTTCTGGCCGGCTGGTTGGCTAGCCGAATCGACGGACCGGTGCGCCGAGCGGTCGGCGAACTGAAGGTCGAGCTGGTACGCAATAGCGAAACCATCGTCTTAAGCCGACCCCAGACTGGGGTAACCGCCACCCTGAGTCGGACTGCTAAGCCAGATGCACTAGTTCCCTTGGCGCGCAGGGAAACCGGCGAGTGCCTGGCAGAAGATCTGCGACGGTTAGATCCCGACGAAATCTACTTCGAGGCCCTCGAAGGCATTAAGAAGGTACAGTACCTGTGGGCGCCAGCGTAGAGATCTTTCCAGACAGCGATACCATGATTGGGGCCGCCAGCAAACGACTTGCCGACACCATCCAGTCCGCCGTGGCAGTCAGGGAAAGAGCATTGATCGTGCTGACCGGTGGCGGCAACGGCATTGGACTGCTGCGGGATTTAAACACACGTAGACGGCAAATCGACTGGACTAAGGTGCATCTGTTCTGGGGCGATGAGCGCTACGTTTCCAAAAACGACGATGAGCGTAACGAAAAGCAGGCACGTGCAGCTTTGCTTGATCACATCGACATCCCACCCAGCCAGGTACACCCGATGCCCGCACGCGACACTGGATTTGGCAACGACCTAGAAGCAGCAGCACTGGCCTACGAACAGCTGTTGGCCGCCAACGCCGCACCCGGTGATCCCACCCCGAATTTTGATGTGCACCTGCTGGGCATGGGACCTGAAGGCCACATTAACTCACTGTTCCCAAATACTGCAGCCGTGCGCGAGACCAGTCGTATGGTGCTCGGAACTGAAGACTCTCCGAAACCACCACCAGCACGAATAACCTTGACAATTCCCGCTATTCAGCGTTCCCGCGAGGTCTGGCTGTTGGTGTCCGGGACGACGAAGGCCGACGCAGTGGCAGCCGCTATGGGTGGAGCTCCCTCTGCCTTGATACCAGCTGCCGGAGCTGTCGGGTTTGAGACCACGCTCTGGCTGCTAGACGAAGAAGCCGCAGCCAAGCTTCCTGGCCAGCGGCGTCATAATGACCCTTATGACAGACAGAGTCGTGCGCAACGGGCCCGAACGAAGACGAATCAAGACACTGACTCAAGCCGCACTGAACGCCGACCGGACGGTTGGGCAAGTCGAAGATGTCCTCGATGGTTTAGGCAAAACGATGAATGAGTTAAACAACTCATTGTCACGGTTGAACGGCACGGTCGAACGCTTCGAGGACACGCTGGAAAACCTGGACAATCTCGCTAAGCGGCTGCTCGCGCTGATCGGTCCGGTGGAAACCATCGTCGAACGGATTGACTACATCGTGGGTTTAGGCGAGACGATGCTATCGCCGCTATCGGCTAGCGAACATGCGGTCCGCGGTGTGCTAGACCGGCTGCGGAATCGGACTGTACAGCAGTCTCACCCGGGCTAGCCGCTGTTACCCGCCGTTACGTAACAGGCTAACCAATCCGTTCATCGTCAAGGAGAATACCGTGGTGCACCAGTCTAGTATCGTCTCCTGAGCGGTAACGGTGCAAAATATCAGCTTGAAGGTGGTTTCATGACTTCAGGTACGGGAAGCGGTTGAACACCGAACGGACTAACACCGGGTTGTCGGCAATCGGGCCGTCATGACTCGTGGTCAGTTTATGTATGACGATGGTTCGCTGGTGCTTATAGATAAGCTTGTTAACACCCTGTGCTGCAAGACTTCGTCGGTCATTAGTTCGACGTAGCAGGCCGCCGCTACGCCCAGGTAGCTTTTGGCCAGTACCTGGATTATGTTGGACAACAAGCTGCAAAAAATGGCCATCTCTGATAGAGGTCGTGCAGTGTTTCTGCCTGCCGTTATTCGCTTTCGTGTCCAGCCGCAATTCACTGCTAAAACACTGATCCGGTACCACACTAACCGGGCAGCATGACCCACGATTGGCTCCACGCCAGCACCCACGGAATGGCATGCAAGTCCGCGATCGATGTGGTGAGCTTGCGTGATATCGGCCGGCTGTCAATGTCCAACGACCCGATCTCGCTGACCCGCGTAGAAGCCCTGAAGCAATCGGCGAAACCTGGTGTGTTGACTAATTCGGCCTTAGGCGCACCGCACGAGGATGGCCACCTCACCGAGTACGACGTAAGCGGGTTCGGCTGCATCGCCAAGGCCTTCGACATCCAATAGCGTCGATTCCAGGGTAGCTGCCACCAAGCTCTCCAGGTTGCGTCGCACCATATGCGGCTTGGCGTATTTGGCAGAGATGATTGCGCTTTGCTCGGTGAGACACAGCGAATCGTTCACCGTCCCCGGCCGGTTGTGCCAGAGTAGCTTAATAGCTAGAGTCGTTACGGCGTCCGACAATGCTGCCGCCATCATGGAAGAGGCGCAATCGGATTTCGTTTTTACGTACCACGCCTACCAAGGTCAGCTCAGCGCGATACACTGGCCAAATAGCGATCAGATAAACCGCCGTCTCTTTGGAGTCGGAGTAGCCGAGTATCACTTCCTGCCAGTCACCGCGAACAGCCATCAGCGCTCGATACAGCGGAATTGCCAGCATCACACACAGAACGGTCGTTCCGTTATGTGGATCGTCGATCGTCTCGAACAGCGGCGAGATGTCCACCGGACAGGATGAGTGTGGTCCGGAGATGTTCAGTAGGGCCGGCCTCCATCAGCAGCATCGTGGTCTCCAAGACATCCGACACGGACTAGCACATCGAGATGGCGTAGTTGGGTACCGCGCCAGTCCAATAGATACCGAATACCGACGGCGTGTGCAGAGGCGGCCAAGACGGCGGGTTCGCTACGCGCCAGGTCAGACAATTGTGCACAGTCCCTGACCAGCGGACGGTGGGCGCCGAGTTAGCCCGCTAACAGCTTGACCCGTTGGCCTTCGGGCAACGAACTGTAGTCCGAGTGCAGACCGGCCCACACCAACAGCTTAGCGATAACCTCTTCGTATACGTCCGAAATTTTACTTTAGATCCAGACCGCATAAGTGAAACCCGAAAACTGCTAATCTTTCTCACAGCAGCGTCACACGGACGTCGGCCAACACTATGGCACCGTACATGCGCAGGGAAACCTCGATGGTGTCCAGGTCGACGTGCAGTTCAGCTAGCGCCAAATACGGTGGCAAAACCAAGTCGGACTGGTCGGATGATTACCTGTCCAGGATATCAGCGTCAATCGCAGACAACTCGGGAGTGACGGTGATTAGTCGCACCGACATCGACAGCTCCTTCTCAAGGTGCGTAAGTTCGGTTAAGTAGTGCGCCACCGCAGTATAAGCGGCACTGTCAGTCACGCGTAGCATCACGTCAGCGATCATGTTCGGGTTTTCGTCCCAGTCACCGCCCATCCAGGAGCCGGGTTGCAGTATGGGGCAGGACAGCAGTTCGGCGTCAGGCCACCAGACACACAACGTATTGCACACATCGGAATTCAACTGCAGGATCACCCGAAAAAACACGACGAGGTAGTACCTCGACCTCGTCGGCAATCTGTAACCGCGAAAGCCGAATCAACACTGCCTGCCACAAGCATGAGAACTTGATGACGCAATTCACGCTTAATACTGCGGCCGTCGTCAGCTTAGGTGTATGCCTCCACGTGCAGTCGCATTAATTCGGTCATCCGATGTTGGGTAACAAAGACAGTACATCGACAGGTCTCGGTGAAATGAGGAGTTATCACCGGCTAGACCAATGCGCCCGTCAAGGAATCTGCCACGATAACCGAATCAAGATCCTCCAGAGCAAGTTTAGCGCAGGTGGCCGCTAGACTACTATCCTATGGCGGCTAAATATGACGCCGACACGCCCGCTAGATGTCCTCGGCAACGCTGGCCAGTAGTGCGAAATGACTGAACACCCGGATGATATAGATAGCCAGGCGAATATCAAAACCAGCCAACATACGCGTCATCTCGGCTCAGTCAATCTGCCGAAAGCAGCACCCGAAACGACTCCACCCGAACTTCGTTCGACGAAGTCGAATACCTCATAACCGTTCTGCTCGCACACGGTGTCATCAAGGATGGCGCTCAACAACCGGATGTCGGTACACATTGGCTCGGTCGCCTCACGACCGAGCCAAACTCGCTGGACCACGCCGATCGATTCCAGCACGACATCAGACACCTCACATCATTGCGTCTGGACATCGACTTGGCCAACAAGCGCTAACGATATTTAATAAGCAAGGCAACACCGATGATAGAGACCAGCCAGATACTGGTGATGAACAGTGTCAACCGATCCAGGTTCTTCTCTACCACCGTCGACCCGGACAGACTGGATTGGACACCACCGCCGAATAGCGTCGACAGGCCGCCCCCCTTCGCACGGTGCAGCAGCACTAGCAACACTACGAGGATGCTAGTGACCACCAGGGTTATATGCAGGGCCAACTCCATGGTCGACAGACTACCTTCTACCTCCGACCAGTCCTAACCTGGCGGAACCGCAGATAGGCTACACCGCACCACTCGGTTCCTTTCCACAAGGCAAAGCTGCACCGCTCAGCGCGATGCTAGCAACCATCACAAGGGTGGCGACTGCAACCAAATGCCAGTGTCGAAACATAGAGAGCCGGTCGACGCCCTATGGAATGTTCACATCAACACCAGACGCCACCCGGTAGTCCGTGCCCGAGACCGCAATGGCTACCCCACCAACGCACCAACGAGCGGTACGAGCACGTCGTTCCTGTTCCTATCATCGCAAACACTCGAGCTCGAGCACCAGCACCGAATCCATACCCACGATCAGCGTCGCAGTGACCCTCGACCACACGGCAGATCAAGTAGCCTACGACGAGCCAGATTGCTAATTTGAATCCGTTGCACAAGAACACTTTTTGCGCCCCATTTCCATTTCAGAAAGCTGTCAACTACTTGCCCAGAGACTACTAAGGAACCAACCAATCCACATGGAAACCCCACACCAAACACACTCAGGCACAACCAAAACCTGGACACAAAATTAGCGCCATCCCAGCCGTCCGCGGTACCGAACCAACACTACGACCAAGCCCCGCAAGGTCACCCACCAATCGAGAGCGGCCCTAGGGCTTCCCTAGGGAAAGGGCCCACCGGCGGCGATGGCCGCCAACGTCGCGAATTGCTCCCCATCCAGCGACGCTCCCCCGACCAGGCCGCCATCGACATCCTGCTGAGCCACAATATCGCCGATGTTTTTGGCATTCACCGAGCCGCCATAGAGTATCCTAACGGTCTCAGCTAACTGCGGTGATGCCAGGGCACCCAGCTCTTTTCGGATCGCCGCGCACATCTCTTGGACGTCGGCCGCACTGGCTACCCGTCCGGTACCGATCGCCCAGACCGGCTCATAGGCGATGACGATATTGCCGATCTGTTCAGGCGACAACCCGGCCAGCGAGTCACGTAGTTGGTTCGCGCAGTATCTGACGTGTTCACCCATCTCACGGATCTCAAGGTGCTCCCCGATGCAGACGATCGGAGTCAGGCTATGCTTGAGCGCCGCGGCCGTTTTCGCGGCCACCAAAGCGTCATCCTCGTTGTGGTAGATGCGTCGCTCGGAGTGCCCCACCACCACGAAGCTGCAGCCCAGCTTGGCCAAGAAGGCCCCACTGATGTCACCGGTGTAGGCACCCAGATCATATTGCGAAAGATCCTGGGCACCATAGGTCAACCGCAGCTTGTCGCCATCAACCAGAGTTTGCACGCTACGCAGATCGGTGAAAGGCGACAAAACTGTGACGTCAATCTTGCCGTAATACTTGTCCGGCAACGAAAACGCAATCTTTTGCACCAGCGCGATCGCCTCGAAGTGATTGATGTTCATCTTCCAGTTGCCGGCGATCAGCGGCTTGCGGCTCATGAATCCCCTCCAGTTGGCTGCCCACGACTTAGTACCTCGATGCCGGGTAGCGTTTTTCCCTCAAGGTATTCCAACGATGCGCCACCGCCAGTGGAAACGTGCGAGACGCCCCGTGCGGGGAGGCCCAACACCCGCATCGCAGCCGCGGAGTCACCGCCGCCTACCACGCTGAACGCACCCTTGCCGGTCGCGGTCACGATCGCTTCAGCAACACCTCGAGTGCCCGCAGCGTACGCCGGGAATTCGAACGCACCCATCGGTCCGTTCCAGAAGATGGTCGAGGCGTTGGATAACAACGCGGCGAACCGTTTGATTGATTCCGGCCCGATATCCAGACCCATCAGTCCATCTGGGATAGCATCAGCGGCGACGATCTGTGGCGGGGAATCGGCGGCGAATTTCTCTGTAGCCACAATATCCACAGGCAACCGAAGCACATCAGCGTAGGCGTCCAGCAACTTGCGACAGATCTTGACCATCTCGGTTTCCAGCAGCGACTTTCCTACTGAAAACCCCTGTGCAACAAGAAATGTGAAACATATTCCACCTCCGACTACGATGCTGTCAGCCTTTGCCGCCAGCGACTCAATGACCCCGAGTTTGTCGGATATCTTCGACCCGCCGAGTACCACTGCGTAGGGGCGTTTGGTCGAGCTGACCAATTGCTCGAGTACCCTTGTCTCGTCGGCGACCAGTGTGCCGGCGTAGTGCGGCAACAGCGTGGCGACATCATACACCGATGCCTGCCTGCGATGCAGCACACCAAATCCATCCGAAACGAAAGCGCCTGCTGTTCCGACCAATTTGACTAGTTGCCTGGCCAGGGTGAGTCGTTCGTCGTCGACCTTACTGGTCTCGCGCGGATCGAAGCGAATGTTCTGCAACAGTAGGAGGTCGCCGTTACTTAGCCTCTCAGCACGGGCGAGTGCGTCGGTCCCGACGACATCTCCGGCCAACTGGACACGCTGTCCCAGCTGCTGACCAAGCGCCGCGGCGACCGGCGCCAGCGACAGCTTCGGGTCTGGCCTGCCCATGGGGCGACCCAGGTGTGCAGTAACCACCACCTTGGCGCCGGCCTGCAGTAACGTTTTCAACGTGGGCACCGATGCAGTGACTCGGCCGAGGTCGATGATGGCGCCGTCATCATCTAACGGGACATTCAAATCGCAGCGCACCAGCACGCTGCGGCCCGAAACACCTGTCGCAAGAATGTCTTTGATGTTAGGAATACTCACGGCTAAAGCGACTTACCAACCAGCGATACCAGATCAACCAGACGATTGGAATAGCCCCACTCGTTGTCATACCAAGACACCACCTTGGCCTGGTTGTCAATTACTTTGGTGAGGCCAGAGTCGAAGATCGAACTGTGCGGGTCGGTGGCGATATCGCTGGAGACAATCGGAGCATCGTAGTATTTCAGGATGCCTTTGAGTCGGCCCTCGGCAGCCGCCTTAAACGCTGCATTGATCTCGGCGGCGCTGGTGGATCTGGACAAATCGGCAGTCAGGTCGGTAACCGAGCCGGTAGGGATTGGCACCCGCAGTGCGTAGCCGTCAAGCTTGCCTTTAAGCTCGGGTATCACCAGGCCGATCGCCATGGCCGCACCAGTGGAGGTCGGCACGATGTTCAGCGCTGCAGCGCGGGCACGACGTAGATCCGAGTGCGGTCCATCCTGCAGGTTCTGATCCTGGGTGTAGGCGTGGATGGTAGTCATCAAGCCCTCGACGATGCCGAACTCATCGTGCAACACCTTCGCCAGCGGCGCAAGACAGTTCGTCGTGCACGACGCATTGGAGATAATATTCTGGCTACCGTCATACTTGTCATCGTTGACCCCGAGTACGATGGTGATATCGGGATCGATGGCAGGTGCCGAAATTATCACTTTTCTGGCGCCAGCGTCCAGGTGGCCTTTGGCCTTGACCGAGTTGGTGAACAAGCCAGTCGATTCGACGACGACGTCGACGCCGAGGTCACGCCACGGCAGTGCCGCCAGACCTTCTCGAACATCAAGCACATTGATTTTTGCGAGGCCAACCACGATCGTGTCTTCTCCTTCGAGGCTGACGTCGTACGGCAGCCGGCCCAAGATGGAGTCGAATTTGAGCAAGTGCGCCAGCGTGCTGTTGTCGGCAATGTCGTTGACGGCGACCACTTGCACGTCGACGCTGCCTTGCTCCTGTTGAGCCAATAAAGCCCGGTAGAAGTTGCGTCCGATGCGGCCGAAACCGTTAATACCTACTCGGACTGTCACTGGTCTCTCCCTTGTCGTCTTCAATCGGCTGATGAACCGCTCGCCGTCAGCCTAGATCAGTAACAGCCAACCGCTGCCGGACTGGTTACAGGTGAGCGCCAGTCTCGGCACCTAGCCCAAGTCATGGCGCGGTCAAGCGCGACAGAATACACTGTGGCAGCTGCGGTTAAAAAGCGTCAATGAACGCATACGCCCTAACGCATATCGAGCATGTCTGCCAGTCTTGCGATTGCCATGCCTAAAATCAACGACTGCTCGGTCACCACGCCGACAAGACACAGCTGGATGTCGGGTCTGTCTCAGCGAGAGGATACGGGCGTCTCCTCCGGTTGTTGAACTCGCAACCAAAACTTGACCGAACCACTGGCGTGTGCTGACCCACTCACCCGGCATTCGGCCCCTACCATCGCCAACGTCAACGATCTTTTGGTCATCTCAGAGATATCAAATGCAAAGGTAATGCGAACGATGCGGGCAGCAATTCGAGGTGTTCTGGTGGCGGTCGGAATCGCTGCTACAGTAGTCGCGGAGCCGGTAGGGGTAAGCCGGGCGGCGGTGAGTCAATCGCCTGGCTTCTCCATCACGTCGATTCTCCCGACGCGGGGCGCGATAGTGGGCGTCGCGCACCCCGTGGTGTTGACGTTCAGCGTGCCCGTCACTAACCGGAAAGCGGCCGAGCGTGCCATTAGAGTGCACTCAGCGCCCGCGATGACCGGCAAGTTTGACTGGCTCGACAGTAACGTTGTGCAGTGGGTTCCCAACCGCTACTGGCCAGCGCACAGCACGATCACACTCTCAGTGGGCGGCCTGCCCACCAACTTCAAAACGGGTCCTGCCGTCCTCGGTGTTGCCGACATCTCAGATCACACGTTCACGGTGACAATCGACGGAGTTGAGGCACAGACACCACCTCGACTGCCCACACCTCACCACCGACCCCACTGGGGAGAAGAAGGGGTGATGCCGGCTTCGATGGGGAAAATGGAATTTCCGACACCTGTCGGCAACTACACTGTCCTGGTCAAGAACCGCTCGGTGATTATGGATTCGAGCAGTGTCGGCATACCTGTCGACGATCCCGAGGGTTACCGACTCTCGGTGGATTACGCCGTCCGTATCAGCAACCGTGGCCTTTATATACATTCGGCTCCGTGGGCAGTGCAGTCAATGGGGTTTGATAACACCAGCCACGGTTGCATCAGCCTGAGCCCCACCGACGCAGAGTGGTATTACGACACGGTTAACATTGGTGACCCAGTAATCGTGAGAGATTAGCTGTCTCCAACTGACAACCGACGCCATTATCTGTCTGGATCATCTATGTAAGGAACGGCAGTAGTTCTGCGCGTGTCATAAACGAACCAGATTTCAGTTTATTGGTCGCAGCACGGCAGTCGTCAATCACAGAAACATCGCGCGGACCTTTGTCCGAAACATGACATGCAATTAGGGTCCGCGGAGCGGATTGCCAATAACCGTGTTCAGCGGGGAACTCTAGTGGCAGAGCAGAGTTCTAGGCTAGTGCAACACGATGCGGCGATCGCGGCACTTAGACTAGACTTAATAGAGAATACGAGCAGTTCTGGGTCCAGGACGTCAAGGCAATGCATTCGGATGAAGTGATCGTGCGTACTGCGTTGAAGTCCATGCCTTCGTAACTGGAGCTGTCTCCGGCAGATCCTGAGCTGACTAGCAGACCCAAGACCTGTACGCCGATAAAGCCACCAACATTCTCAAATGACTCTGGTGGTCAACCGCCATCGACTGCTGTCGACATGACCGCACCCGCGATCTTATCTCCGATCGACATCGCCTGGACTGCGGTTAAAGACCAACGAATCCCCGATACTTAATGAACTCCGCTTACCGACCTTGCAGGGATGACGTCTGCCTTCATAATATAATTTTTATTTGGTTTTCGTGTATCCATTGAAGCCGAGGCGTTTCACAACTGGCTAGCCGCCGCAATTGCTAGCTGATGTGATGTGTTATGGCCTTAGCAAATCCGAACTTGTCGTTCGACAACAGATGAAAGACTGTGCCGACTAAGTCGACGTCGATGGCGTTCGAACTATGGTGCGGCCGTTGTGACAGCTCCCACAGTTCGACCACCAGTGATGCACTTCTTGTGACGGCGATGGCTCACACAGTCGGGTCTGCTACTGCTAGCAGACCCGACTGTCAGTGACATTTGTCAGTTTTTAGAATTTTCGTCAGTTTTTAGAATTCCAGTCACGCCGCGAACGTGGAATCCGGACCCCAGCTAAGCCAACCCTCCAGCGGGGTGACCACTGAAGCACATACAAGTCGAAACTACCTGACTAGTGGTACTGCCTCCACACAGCATAGAAGAGACTCCGCAGCCGCCGGACCAGACTCCCCTACGGGCACGGCGGCAGGAAGTGTTTCGATGCTAGCCGACGGACCAGGCAAAACCACGAAATCAGACAAAGCCGCCTGCGGCGGAGCAGTCGGCACACCCTTACCCGCCAAAGTCCCGCTTCCCAATGCCACCGGGTCCTCAGCCAGTAGAGGTCCCATTACCGGAGCCACAGGCGGCACCACCGGGGGAAACCCGCCAGGAGCCAGCGGTACAGGAGGCACGGGCCCTACTACCGGACCAGGCAGGACCGCCGGAACGGCTGCCGGCGCAGCACCCAGGCCGGACATCTGCTCAATGCATGTGGGACCCCCCGTCGGCATTGGCAGCGGTGCAGCTTCTGCACCGGGACTAAACGCCAACGCAGCACCACATAATCCGGCGCTGACAAGTATTGCGGTGTTGAATCGATCAAAGATCTTCAACGTTAACTCCCTTAATTTCTAACTCCAACTAAAATTATTATTTGTGTAAATTTTTTCACTTATTTGTGCCCATTTGTCGTACTCGGATACCTCCGAATAATGCAGGCTACCAGCACAGTATCGTTTGTCCTGAAACCTTGCCTAGGTAGGCAATGAATTGGTTGTAGAACCGATGTAGAACAATTGCAGAATCGACGTGGAACACAAACCATGCCGTGACCACATCTTTTCCAAATGATGACCCGATGGCGTGATTTGACTTGCCCAATCGTGGGTCTAGCCTTGACCAACCGCCGTCGTCATCATCGTCAGGCTCGAACCACGGCTGGCGAGTCAGCATGCCCACGACCTCGACATAGCCCGCCTCGATCAGCCCGGTCTCGGCACCAAAAACGGGGTACCACTACTTTTGGATGTGGATCGCTTGACCTCGGAAGATAATGATACAGATGTCACCTTTGTCGAAATTGCACCGACGTTGCAACGCGGCTAACAGCTGCTCGTTGTACAGGGGCTTCCACCGAAGTTCCAGCTGACAAGCGGCCCGGCAACTGTTTTGCCCTCGCGAACACGGTAGTCGGCTTCGCTGTCTATTGCCCGGAACAGCAGCCCTTGAACACCCTGTAGTGCGTGCGCATCCGCCGCCACCTTATCCTTGCCCGACATCATTTCGGCGGTCGCCGCCCCCCATACAACTTGGCCAACTGCCTAACAACGAACGCAGAGCTTTTAACAACCAGTCTTCTCTATTTTTTCTTCGGCACTAACGAAGAAGCACCATAAGCTGGCGACCCAGCTACCGGAATAATACCGCATTGTGGGCAGAAACGAAATCTTTTCCGGAAACAGGTTCCCCGATCACAACGGCCACCACAGCGACCATAAGGGTAGGCAGCAGCTGTGCCCGAAGGTCGATGGCACGGAATCGATTCACAGTGTCCGAAACGAAAAGACAGAGAACACGTTCCATGCCAATGGGACTCCTATCGGGAGGTTGTACGTAATGTTGAGGTGGAAAATCATCATAAACCGACAAGGAACCACCGCCACGGTTCACCACCGGCAACCAAAAACCGAATCTCCGGAGCCAGAAATTCTGCGGTGGTGCCGCCGACATGGACCATCAACTTCGGTAACCGGGAAGAGCACAGGGCGTTGACCGGGCCAATGTAGAGCACGTGCTTGATCGGGTTCAACAGCTTGCTTCGAAACAGCCGCTCCACACCACAGCACAAGCATGATGAGCTTGAAAGCTGTAAATGGGAAGAAGAACACGAACAGTTTCAGCCAGTAGTGCTCTCCACGGGCAGCCAGAAAGACGGTCTTGTCGCGCAGACCAAACAGCATCAACGCAACAATGATCGGCATCACCAGCACGAAGGTTATCAAGCCTATGTCGCCCGCAGTGGTGAGACCGATACCGCCTTGACCGAGTAACAACAGTGCACATATTCCGCCAAGCAAAACAGTGACATAGAGCACGACGTCGACGCTGATACAAGTATCACCGCTAGTAAGTGAAATCTTGCCCTGCCAAGTGGTATGCTGAATTTTTTTGGGCTGTAGCAAATAAAGGAAAATGTCTATTGGCGGAATGAACTGCCTGGTCAGCGGTCCAAATCCACAGCCGAGGCCTACGCTTTCGAACAGCAGCGTGAAAACGACGACTTCCTGGTACATAACCAGCTGCGTCCACCAGTCACCTATATAGCCCAAGCCGCTCAGGCCGAGCGGTATGCGAGATAGTCACGGCAAAAGCGAAGATCTACACCACAACCTTGAGCAAGTACAACAAATACACCGCACAGAGAGTTCGGCAGACGCCTTGTTCAACCCGGTATCGGGTCACAACTTGCAGCCGCAGTGCCCGTGCCTTGGTCTGCCAGGTGTAGCGATCGACGTCCGAGAGCTCCGGCGTGATGAATCCCATGGCGGCTTCGTTCTTCGTGTCCAACCAGTTGGTGAATTCAATCTATCGATACCACACAACCGGCGTCTCCCCCTTAACAAGGATCTGGAAACACGCCGATCGCCCTGTACGCCAACCCCTATCGCGCACAAGTGTTTCCTCGGTGCCGTAACACGAGACTTATCCCGAAGCCGAAACGGGATCGCCGCTGCAGGTTTTTGATCATTCCCTGAACCTTTTGTTGGTCCTGTGCTTCGACGCACACCAAGTCCCGAAAGTCAGAAGCCCGTTTAGTGTCGCCGCCAGCTTCGACTGTTACGATCGCCCTCTGGTATTCGTCGATTCGGTCGTCAATACCGTCGTATGCTCCGGCTCCACAGTCCCAGAAAGTATTCGGCCTGTCGGTAATCCGGTGTGACGGCTTCAACCGCACAGCGTTCAACACTGGCTGCAGGCTGGCTCATGCTCGATGAAGACAGTGACTTTTTACGGATATAATCGGATGCACCACTAAAGAATGCTACTGCCGCTTTTGTACGAACCACACAAAAGGACGAAGCGCAAATTTCTATCCACCTCAACATAGTACCACAAGGCGCGATGTTAAGTACGAATTCTTTTGCAATGCTTTTATCTCCTACACCCACCAATGCCATGCTATCTAACAGGTTGTCACTGCTCGCAGCACAACAAGAGCCATCCAGAGGCAGACTTCCAGAACCAAATGCACATTGAACGAATGCCTCAGTGATATAGCGATCCTCAATAGACTTAGCTAGAATCAGTCGACGATAGCGAACTGGCGAAGTCGCTTCAATATTCCGTAATGCACAGCAATGAAATTCATCAACGTTGCGAAAGAATCCGTGGCTATCACGGCGATTTAACCAAGCCACACTGTCGGCTTCAGCGACCAAAGCATTGACGCTTTCTTAGCAATTTTCGGTGTAACCCCGGCTGCACCAGTTATAGCGTTTTGCCTCACAGTGGCCTGTCCGACTCAGCCGGGTTATAGGGAAATAGAAAGGGATCGGTGATGTCTTCTGTAATAGCGGCGCCGGAAGTATTTGCAGCTACGTCAACGGATCTGGCCGGTTTTGGACCGACGCTGACCGCGGCCAACGAAGTCGCACTCGCGGCCACCACCAGCGTACTGACGGCGGGCGCTGATGAAGTGTCGATCACGATCGCCGACCTGTTCAGACAGCATAGCTAGATCTATCAAAAGCTTAGTGCGCAGGCCGGTGTTCTTTACGACTAATTGGTGGGCGCCTTGGCCGTCGCTGGCGGCATGCTTGTATCCGCAGAGACAGCAAACACATCGCCGCTACAGTAACTGCACAACCTGATGTACACGCTCACCCAATCCTGCTTGGGCTACCACTAAATTAACTATGTAGCCAATGCATCTGCTCCCGGTCAAGCCAGCGAGTACGATAACAAGGACGACTTTGACAACGCATCGCCAATGAACGACCTACCGGGAATCCCTCGGCACCGGAGCAATCGGCCTCAATGGTCAATCGGGCTAAACCCGAGTCACGGTTGCGCTTACCGCAATTCCGTGGCGCGCTCCTGTTCAGTCAGTACGGACTCCATGGCGTCGGCCATCTCGCCGATGTCGTTGACAACTTCGGAGTGGTGACAAAGCCAAAGTCCAAGTCCAAGTGGTCCTCATACTAGAAGCAAGCGATCTTTAGGATGACGTCCATGACCGGGTGGCCCAAGTGACACCAGCGATCCCAGCGTGGCGCCAGCCATACACAGCGAGAAGGGCAGGGCGAGCACACTGGAGACGGCAAGGTTGATTGGTGCCAGGTCATGCGACAGCCCCGTGGCCGTGTAGGCGGGTGCGGCCAGCTGCGGTATGCTCGGGTGGGTGACCCCATGACTTAATGCGCCGAGAGCGCTTTGGTCATTTCTTTGGCGCTCTGCGTGCTCTCGTGGATGGTATTGAGTCGTTCGCCGGGGTCAACCACATTGGTGACAAGTGGCCCAGTCGTCGAACCGATCTGGTTCCCAACTTCACTCAGCGTTTTGTCGGTGCGGGTGGGAGACCGGGATCTGCTAGATGAGCGGCTTGACAAGCAACTCGCCACGCTTGTGTATATTCGCGAGCCACCCCCGCCACCAGCGCAAGTACAACGTCGTTGAGCTTGACACGAAGGTGTCTTTGGCACCCTTGACCCGGGCCAGCTCAACGCAACAGCCACTAATCCGCTTATGCAGCGAAACTGACGCATTGAACCGGGTCTTGGGCGCTTCAAAGCGTCGCGACGTCTTGCTGTGGATACCAAGGATGGCAATCTGCTGACGAACGGTCTACTACACCAACCGCCCGATGCGGAAAGGAGTCATAATTCCGACATTAATGAGGGCGGCCACCGCACGCCTTTCCAGGCTCGGGAACCACACTCTATACTTATGCTATCATCATCTGCGCTCGCGGTAGTCAAGATTACGTCATGACGTCTACCAGGATTTCGCCCAACCCAGCGCCCGCGACCCCGTTGACGATAGCAGTGATGCATTTTGGTCAGCGTTACGACACGTATATTTCTGACACCCACAGTTCCCACAATGGTCGTGAACGGTTCAGTTTGCTGGATACCAGCCGGTCCGCGAACTCGTCGATCTCACATCGACCACCGTGAGCGAGCACACCGACGCGGCGGACGCGGAAGTCGCCTTTCAGGTCGTCCTCAACAAGCCACGACTGACCCAGCCCGAGCAAGGCACCGGTAGCACTCCACCGCAACTATGTTAGTTCGGGCCGCCGTTCGTTAATTAGTTCGCGGAGTCGCCGAAAGCTGTACTCGGGTGCGTGAACGGGATCACAGATCACCAACATACATGTGCCAACTCCGCTGTTTCCACAGTACAAAACGTCATATCAACACTGCGAAAAGCCGCTTCATGCCCCGACCATGATCCTAGCATACGGGCCACACCAAGCAATCCTGGGCAATTGCCCCGCCCATCTCTCCCTCACAGCGTTGCATGGCACGCATCGTCGTGAGGCTTAGGCATCCTCCAACAAGTCTGGGGTAACCGCGGACTCGGTGTCGGGGATGCCTTCAACCTTCGCTTTGCGATCAGCCATGGACAGTAATCGCCGAATACGTCCTGCCACAGCATCTTTCGTCATCGGAGGGTCGGCGAGTCGCCCCAGTTCCTCCAGCGAAGCTTGTCGATATTCGACACGCAGTTTGCCTGCCGAGGCCAGATGATCAGGCACCGTATTACCGAGTATCTCCAGTGCCCGCTCTACTCTGGCGGCCGCCGCGACCGCGGCCCGCGCCGAACGGCGCAAATTGGCGTCGTCGAAATTGGCGAGCCGGTTGGCCGTCGCCCGCACCTCGCGACGCATCCGACGCTCCTCCCAAACCAACCGGGTATCCTGGGCGCCCATACGGGTCAGCAGCTCGCCGATCGCCTCAACGTCGCGCACCACCACACGATCGGCACCACGCACCTCGCGGGCTTTAGCACTTACCCCCAGCCTGCGCGCCACACCCACTAGCGCCAGCGCGGCCTCCGGGCCGGGGCAGCTAACCTCCAATGCCGACGAACGTCCTGGCTCAGTCAGCGATCCATGTGCCAAAAAAGCGCCTCGCCACGCAGCCTCAGCGTCGGCACGACTACCACCTACAACCTGGACCGGCAAACCGCGTACCGGGCGGCCACGCATGTCAAGCAGACCGGTTTGACGCGCCAGCGCCTCACCGTCATTGGCCACCCGTAGTACGTATCGAGTGTTCTTGCGAATCCCACTAGCCGACAAGACATGTACAACCGCGTTGTAGCCGTACAGATCGAAGATATCCTTGCGCAGCCGTCGCGCGATGTTGCCCAGGTCGACCTCAGCTTCGACCACCACACGGCCACCAACGATGTGCAACCCGCCAGCGAACCTCAGCAGGGACGTAACTTCCGCACGACGCGCGCTAACCGATTTCACTACTAGGCGGCTCAATTCTTCCTTGACTTCGGTCGTCATCGCCACGCGTCGTCACCCCTTGGTCCCTTGCCAACCGGTCCATTCACCCCGGTCTGTGGACATTCACCGTCGAGCCGCATCGGTTCGGTGGCCATTACCGTAGGCACCGATGAATCCCGGTTACCCACCCGCATCCCGTCCAGGGCTGCCGCCAGCTTGCCTGGATCATGTAAAGGTGTACCAGGTCTGGCCACGTCGACGAAGTGGACCTCGGCCTGCAGCAGTGTTGCGGCGCGACGCAGCTGCTTCCGTTCCCGGTCACTCGGCACTCGGTCAGCGTCGATGATGATGTCGTGGACGGTAAACCCGGGTGCATGCTGGGCAAGTACGTGCAGGTGACGCTCTACGGAAAACCCCGCTGTCTCACCCGGCTCGGCCACCAAGTTGAGCACCAGCGCTCGTCGGGCGGTGGTAGCCTGCAGCGCCGCAACAAGCCCCGGTACCAGCACATGCGGGATCACGCTGGTGAACCACGACCCCGGCCCTAGCACCACTAAGTCGGCAGCCATGATGGCGTCGACGGCCTGTCTGGTCGCCGGCGGGTTCACCGGAAGCAACCGCACCCGCCGCACTTTTCCCGGTGTGGACGCGATCGCCACCTGACCGCAGATCAACCGGAATATCCGTGGATCGACCTCCAGACCGGACACGTCGGCTTCGATCTGCAGCGCAATCGGGCACATAGGCAACACCCTGCCTTTGACCCCCAAGATGCGTCCGACCTCGTCGAGCGCGGCGACTGGATCGGCCAGCACCTCATTGAGACCAGCGAGTAGCAGATTACCGATCGGATGTCCAGCCAAAGCACCACTGCCGCCGAATCGATGCTGCAGGATAGTCGCCCACAGTCGTCCATATGGGCTGTCGGATGCCAATGCCGCCAAGGCCATTCGCAAATCGCCTGGTGGCACCACTCCCAATTCGCTGCGCAGCCGACCAGAGGAGCCCCCATCATCGGCGACGGTCACGATCGCCGTGACGTAGGGGGTAAGCCGACGAGCTGCCGACAACGTCGCGTACAGACCGTGTCCGCCACCCAGCGCCACGATACTTTGGTTGCTTGGGGGGTTGTCAGATGAGCTCATTCGCGACCTAGATCTCGGTGCAACACCCGCACCGACAATTGCAGATCCGACCGCATCAGTCCCATTAACGCTTCCGCGATCGCCACGCTGCGATGCTTGCCGCCGGTGCAACCGATGGCGACTGTCATATAGCGCTTCCCCTCCCGTCGATAGCCGTCGACAACCAGAGAAAGCAATCGATGATAAGTCTCCAAAAATTCATCCGCGCCAAGCTGGTCCAGCACATAGTCGCGCACCGCCGAATGCTGGCCAGTGAGCGGACGTAACTCATCGACCCAATGCGGATTCGGCAGAAACCGCACATCCATCACGATGTCAGCGTCCATCGGCAGGCCGTACTTGAAGCCGAAAGACTCCACAGTCACACTGGTGGTCGCGCCGGCATCACCACCGAACGCACGCTCGATACTTTCCCGCAAGCCGCGCACGGACAGCGTCGACGTGTCGATGATCAAGTCGGCCGTGGCGCGAACCGGAGCCAGCATCCTACGCTCAGCGGCAATGCCCTCAGCCAACGTCTGCTCACCCTGCAGCGGATGACTGCGTCGATTCTGTTCATAGCGACGTACCAACATGTCGTCGGATGCCTCCATAAAAACCACGCGCGGATTGATGTTGCGGGTAGCAAGCTCGCTGCGCACCGAGTCCAGATCGCCGGTGAAGCCGCGCGATCGCACATCCATCACCACCGCCAGCTGGGTGATCCGCGACCCAGCCGCCAACCCGAAATCCACCATCCGGGTGATCAGCTGGGGCGGAAGGTTGTCAGCGACATACCAACCGAGGTCCTCAAGCACCTTGGCCGCGGTGCCGCGTCCGGCTCCGGACAATCCAGTCACCAGGACAACGTCAATTCCGACCATGACCTCGCCAGACACACGCGTAGTACCACGTCGAACCTCGCTATCCCCACTGTGAGTCGTCATCCTCAAGCTCCGGGCAAGTCGGGTTGCAGCGCCTCAAGGACGGCGGTGGCCGTTGCCACACCAATACCTGGAACGGCAGTGATCTGGTCTATGGTGGCCTCCTTGAGGCGAGCTACTGATCCAAAGTGAGTAACCAATGCCTTGCGGCGGTGCTCTCCCAAACCCGGCACCGAGTCCAGTACCGACGCGGTCATTCGTTTGGAGCGCTTGCTGCGATGGTGGGTGATAGCGAACCGGTGCGCCTCGTCACGGACCCTCTGCAGCAGAAATAGACCCTCACTGTTGCGCGACATGATGACCGGGTCAGGATCGAACGGCACCCACACCTCTTCGAGTCGCTTAGCTAGACCAATCACCGCCACATCAGTGATACCAAGCTCGTCGAGCACTGCGCTGGCTGCATTGACCTGGGGCGCACCACCATCCACGACATACAGATTGGGCGGATAGGAGAATCGGCGCGATTTTCCTTCCGGAGAAAGAAAGTTCGTGTCGTTCTGATCGTGCAGATGTCGCATGAATCGACGCCGAGTGACTTCAGCAATGGAGGCGACATCGTCAGAGCGCCCGTGCCCAGCAGCTTCCCGAATCCCGAAGTGACGGTAATCTGACTTGCGTGGCAGGCCGTCCTCGAATACCACCAGAGACCCCACCACATCAGTGCCCTGTACGTGGCTGATGTCGATGCACTCGATCCGCAGCGGCGCATCAGCCAGCCCCAGTGCTTCTTGAATATTCTGTAGCGCAGCGGATCTGGCGTTTAAGTCACCGGAACGCTTCAGCGTATGTTGCTGTAGTGCCTCTTTCGCGTTTTTCTGCACTGTCTCAGCTAACTTGCGTTTGTCGCCGCGTCGTGGTACCCGCAGCATGACTTGAGATCCGCGCATACCGGACAGCCAACTGGCCAACTCATCGGCGTTAGACGGTAGATACGGCACCAACACCTCGCGGGGAACCGGGTTGGCGGATTCGTCAGCAGCACTGTCTAACTCCGCCTGTTCGCCGTAGAACTGTGTCAGGAACTGCTCCACCAATTGCTCTTCACCGGTACCACCAGAGTCGCCAGGCTTTTCAACAATCCAACCACGCTGGCCACGCACCCTCCCGCCGCGAACGTGAAACACCTGCACCGCCACCTCCAGTTCGTCGTAAGCGAATGCCACCACGTCAGCGTCAGTGCCATCACTGAAAACCACCGCCTGCTTTTCCATAGCCTGCTTGATCGCAAAAAGGTCGTCACGAAGCCGGGCGGCTCGTTCGAAATCAAGTTGCTCCGCGGCGGCATTCATCTGCTGTTCTAGGTCACGGGCATACCGGTCGGTCTTGCCGGACAGGAAGTCGCAAAAGTCTGTCACGATTTGACGATGCTGCTCGGCACTGACCCTACCCACACACGGCGCCGCACATTTGTCGATGTAACCGAGTAAGCATGGACGGTCGATTTGCTTGTGCCGCTTGAATACTCCAGCTGAACAAGATCGAACTGGAAACACCCTGGTGAGCAGATCCAGCGTTTCCCGAATAGCCCACGCGTGCGAATACGGTCCGAAATAGCGCACACCCTTACGCCGCGGCCCACGATAGATTATCAGCCGCGGAAACTCCTCTCTCAGGGTGACAGCCAACACCGGATAAGACTTGTCGTCACGGTAGCGGACGTTGAAGCGCGGATCGAATTCCTTGATCCAGTTGTACTCCAGCTGCAGCGCCTCGACCTCGGTGTTGACTACCGTCCACTCGACCTTGGCCGCGGTCGTCACCATTTGCCGAGTCCTCGGGTGCAGGTTCGCGACGTCAGCGAAATACGACGTCAGTCGACTGCGCAGGTTTTTGGCTTTGCCGACGTAAATGACGCGCCCATGCGGATCCCAGAATCGGTACACACCCGGCTCGACCGGGATGGACCCGGCTGCGGGACGATACGTCGCGGGATCTGACACACATCTAGGCTAGTGGTCGCTAGCAGAGGTTCGAGAAAGGCGGGTGCCCATCGGGCAAGCCCGGTCATAGTGCGCTATCCCATATGTTCATATGTTGGTAGAGCGCCTGGTAGGTACACTAGCGGGTGGATACCCACGTGCCAAGATCCAGGCTGCCGAGAACAGCAAGGCAGGCAGCAAGATCATTTTTGATCAGATCGTTGAGCCCGATAGTCCCAGGCTAGCTGATCCAGTTCACGTACAGCTGTAGGCGGGCCCATACCATTGAACCCAGAGCCACACATTCCCTAGGTAAGACCATTCTCTCGAGCTGCCAGTCAGCGATAAGACTCCAGTACTGAAAGTCCGACCCCACTGTAGAAGTTGATTATCACCGGGCCAAACCAACTATCACTCGGGGCATCCAGACAAACATCGCCCAATCGGCTCTTCCACTGGACTGGGCTACCGGCACTCCAACGTTTAGAACCGCGACCGCCAACACCGCCCCTCAACAGCTATTCACGCATTTATACTCCCTGTCCTCGATCTTTGGCCTCATCCTCACGCACCATAAACGACGTAGCCCACACAGAGAACACCGAAAAGGGTTATTGCCCAACTATTCGACAGTCCGTTGAGTTTCGTCAGGTAATCCAGCCGTCGGTTGTACCTTCATTTCCGACACCCTCTGCGCCCGAGCGAACCCGTGCTTGGCATCGGAGGACCACAGCGAACCCACAGGATACGCCGAAGCTATTGATAACCATCGGTTCATACATTCCGAACTGGCAGTTATTGTAGACGACGATGAACTTAGCCTACAACACTGGCACGACAATGTGGCGAGCCCTCGAACAGCGATACCGACGAGAATTCAGCTAACTGCATACTAACGAAAATCATTGTCGACCAACAGAACCACGGTTATGATTACGTCTCGCTACCCCAGAACTGCCATTAGGCAATTAAAAAGTACATGTCCATGTCTTCGACGACACTATCCCTGTCGACGGCTGCACGTGTCGACCACATCTGGGTAAAGAATAATCTTGTAGTTCAAGTGGATTCCTGGAGGAGGACGCTAACGGTCAGACGCGAGCGTTTTGGAGAAGGCAGCGGCAACCGCCTCATCGTAAGGTAAGTGAGTTGCTCATGGTTGTACACGGCCTGTCATTTGACCGAATCTACCTGCTCACGGGCGCATTGTCCGCATACCTCGTGGGAGTCCCCACATAGCGGCAACCATATTAATGGCAACCATATTAATAAGGAGCACCAATAGCGCATCGGCGGCCGCTATCAGCACCACATCCCACCGTAGAGTGCCGTTTGAGTCCGCGATCCAGGTCAGCAGCTCCAGATACATTGTGCAGTCACACACACATATCTGATCAACTGGAAAAGTTGTGGGCTTTGACACAGCAACGTTTTGGCACACTGTAGACGCCAAAGATAGAGTATATATTGTCAATAACGTGTATTCTTGTAGAATCGGTTTGTCGTGGGTTTGGGTCATTGCGGGTACTTTCAGACCAGCGCAACGCATTGCTAACATTAGCGGACAGTTAGAGCGCTTAATCTATAGAGTACTATTGACGAAGCTTGTACTTTGATATCGCCGGCCGCGGTCAAGGCCGGCTTGACGCAGTCCTAGGACCGTTCAAGGTTGCTGCTAAACATAGCGGTGTACTCGTCGATCACCTCCAAGTGGCGATGCTCCTCGGCGAACAGGTCTCGCACCGCCGAGATATCGCCTTGTAGAACAACGATATTCGCTGCAGCGAATAGGACCTAGATGCGCTTGACGGTCGGCTCAGGCGGAGTCGCACTCAACACCAGGTCCAGCCACCGGCGGCCCTCGCCAAGCATCCCATTGAAAAACGCATCGCAATGGTCATCGCTAAAATAGCTTCCAGACTGTCGGTCAAGCCGAGCTGCAACCCCTCGCTGATGTGGGGCATTTCAAGGGTGAAGCGTTGGAGCCACCAAACTTGGCGAAGCCCCCACCATTCCGATGCCGCGTCTGTCAACAGCTGCTGACACCAGACGGCGTGGCGTTGCTGCAGCGGCAGCTAGCCACTGTCGACGATGTGCGCACGATCATAGTCACGGAATGGCATCAAGCAATCTTAAGCGCACCGGGTCGTAGTATTCAGTGTTGATCAGGAATGGATTTATCCACCAAAGCACACAGCACGTCAAAGAAGATCATCAGCGCCCGAGTCCACGATGCACACCTGCTGGGCGGCGGCCAAGCCAAAGCCCCCAGCAAACACCGCAAACCGCTCCCACAACTGCTGCCCAGAGTTAACGCATAGCTGATAGCTCCATCCAATACGCTAGGTCGAGGTTTGCTGACGCTGCGGAACGCCCCGACGCTTACGGGCCAGCGACCCGTAGAGATCAGCCACCCTATCACCGATCTGCGTCAACGACATCGCCTGCAACCGAGCCGCCGCTAACTCATATAGTCAACCGCACGGCCTCCCGCTAGCCGCAGATACATGCTAACGCACCAGTATTGGCGCCACTAAAAATGCAACCCTGCAACGTCGCATGGGCTCGCTCAACAAGCAACCTCGCGGCGTCATAGCCAGCCAACATCCCCAAGGTGGACTTATCGTCAAAGCCCGAACAACCCAGCAGGACCAACGCCACCACTCACATCCAGAACTTCACGGCTAGTAGCCAGAATCTGCAACTGCCCACAGCCCTAACAACACTTCGAACCAGCTTAGCCACCTTATCAATCAAGGCACTTCACTGACAGTTGTCTCAAACCGCCAACGCATGATGCTGACCCAAAGCCTTAACCAAAACGTCGATGGGCCACCGACCCGACCGATCCTGAATGTTTAACATCACGGGCCACCACCTCGACTAACAGTGCACCATCGCGACAATCCCCCAGCTCCACCAATCACACCCCCACCGGCAAACGTCGCCGCCAACTCGCCAACGATATAGCGGGCTAAGGTGATCGAGCCAACCCCGCCCACACTACTAACCGTCACCAACCGCGACCCACCCAATAGCCCGCGCAGCTGCTCACCAAGCTCCCGCACAGTGAGTCGATCCTCCGGCGCACGCGCCATCGCTTCTCGGATCACCACGGCTAACTCATCGGCGACACCATGCTCACATGCCTCAGACACCGGATCAGTAGCAATTCACAAAAACCGTGCCACCACATGCTTACCATGACGCTGTTCAAAAGCAGCATGGCTAGTCAACGCCGCAAACAAACTGCCCTCAAACCATACACCTCTGAAGCTTGCGAAAACATCTCACCACTAACCACCTCCGGCACATAAAACGCTGGCAAACCCACAACCCTCCCGCTAGTGGCCTGAACCTCCCACCACCCGAGCAATACCACAACGACTCGGCGTCGGCTGCCCATAATCGGTCAGCAAAATGTTGTCTGGCCTCACATCACGATGAATAACCTCAAGCCAATACGCCAACGCCTTGGCTATCTTCGCCTCCACCCGCAACACCTTATAAACGGCCAACACCGCCAACCGCACGATCCGCTCCTGCCAAGACCCCTACCAGCAATAAGGCATCACCAAAAACGGATACCCCCGCAGTCTGCCCCACCTGCAACACCGCCACAATGTCGGGATGACCCATTAACCGGACCATTGCTTGCTGTTCACGAGCAAACCTCGCACAATCCTCATTCACCCCCGTCTCCAACACCAGGGCCGCCACCAACTGACCCAACCCCACCCAACTGCCCCGCAACGCAAGCAACATCCTGACCCGCATCACGCCTGGTCCCAAACGGATAATCAACCATCACTCAACCTCCCGACAAGAGACCACACGCCAGGCTAGCCTATGCCACACACCAACACTCGCGCTCAGAACAAAGGCGATTCGGTATACGTCATCTAACAGGGTCGGCCCAAACTAACGGCGGATACCGTATCTTCGATTAATTAGCCCAGCTAGCCAACAAAGGTGACCGCGACAGCATTGAGCAGACGCTGAATCACCGATACAGTGGATCTCATTGAACACCTCAGCTGCTGGGCCTTCACACGACCAAGCACTGATCAAATAATAGTCGCTATCCGCCCGATACGCCGATGGCGTCCGCATCAGCACTCGTGCAGGTTCGACCGATATCGTGCCAGCAGCGCACGTACAGCATCCATGGCCTCCACAGCACGCTCCGCATCAGCAGCCTGGATCGCCATCAACGGAATGTACTCATCGTCGGGCAGGTCGATTCGCGCCCAGCGGCTTCCGGAAGGAAACGACACATCAACCACATCAGACCATGGAATCATAGTGTAGCCTATGAGATTACGCACTGACAGTCCGGCAGCTCCACCCCGAAGTCGTGGCCGCGCAAACAACAGCACTGCGCTCGCTATAACCAACCCCAGCACACCAATCGCCACCTGATCAGCGGTCTGGAAGACCACCCCACTGGACTTGATTTTGAGCAGCAAACTCACCGTGATATGCACTGCTGCGATCAGAAACGCTGCAGCATAGGAAAATAACGGCATCCGGTAGGGACGCAGTTCTATATCCCAGTTGCCCCGGTTCAACTTTGTTGTCATTTCCGAGCGCGCAAATCAAGCAAGGTCAATGCAGTGGCCAGGGCAGCGGTTGCCGCCTGGGCCCCCTTGTCCTCGGTTGACGTCGGAAGTCCAGCCCGATCCAGCGCCTGTTCCTCGGTATTGGTGGTCAGCACGCCGTTGCCAACCGGAGTCGAGGTATCCAGCGCTACGCGCGTCAGGCCTTGTGTTACGGAATTGCAGACATGGTCGAAATGTGGTGTAGCACCACGGATCACAGCTCCCAGTGCAACGACTGCATCATGGTTGCGGGCAAGTTCCTGCGCCACGACCGGAATCTCAATGGCACCGAGCACGCGGACCACCGTCGGACTGTCGATACCCGAGTCAGCGGCAACTTTACGCGCGCCTACCAACAACGCATCGCAGATCTTGCCATGCCACGTGCTCGCGACAATACCGAGCCGTAGACCGGACGCATCAATCGCCGAAACCTCTGGAACTCCGGCTCCACCACTCACAAAGCACCGCCAAATTCACTTGGCGAGTGATCTGATGCATGAAAATCATCCAACCCGGCCAGGTCGTGGCCCATCTTATCGCGCTTAGTCATCAAGTAACGAATGTTATCCGCATTGGCCCGCACTGGAAGCGGCACCCGTTCAATGATGTGCAGTCCGTACCCGTCCAGTCCGACCCGCTTGGCTGGGTTGTTAGTCAATAGCCGCATTGAGCGCACTCCGAGATCGACGAGTATCTGCGCACCAATGCCGTAATCCCTTACATCAGCTGGGAATCCAAGCTTGAGATTAGCGTCCACGGTGTCCACGCCAGCGTCCTGTAGCTGGTAAGCCTGCAGTTTATGCATAAGTCCGATACCTCGACCTTCATGGCCGCGCATGTACAACACCACGCCACGCCCTTCCCGCGCCACCATCGCCATTGCGGCATCGAGCTGGGGTCCACAATCGCAACGCCACGAGCCGAACACATCACCCGTCAAGCACTCAGAATGCACCCGGACCAATACGTCGTCGCCGTCAGCGCTGAGCCCGTCGATCTCGCCACGGACCAGTGCCACATGTTGGACATCCTCGTAGATGCTGGCGTAACCGATAGCACGAAACTCTCCGTGACGGGTCGGGATCCGGGCTTCAGCAACCCGCTCAATATGCTTTTCATGCCTACGCCGCCATTCTATCAGGTCAGCAATGGTTATCAACGCAAGATCGTGCTCATCAGCGAAGACCCGCAACTCGTCGGTTTGTGCCATGGAGCCTTCGTCCTTCTGGCTGACGATCTCGCAGATCGCTCCCGCGGGTTGCAGTCCCGCCAGCCGGGCCAGGTCGACGGCGGCCTCTGTATGACCCGGCCTGCGTAATACGCCGCCATCCTTGGCACGTAACGGAACTACATGACCAGGACGGGTGAAATCGTCGGCGACGCTAGCCGGGTCAGCCAATAACCTCATTGTGGTAGCTCGATCAGAAGCCGAAATCCCGCTGCCGACACCGTTTCTCGCATCGACAGTGACTGTATAAGCGGTCCCATTTTTGTCTTGATTCACCGCAAACATCGGCAACAGGCCCAGCCGGTCGCAGATCGCGCTGTTCAACGGTACACACAGGTATCCCGAGGTATAACGGACCATAAAAGCCACCATCTCCGGCGTTGCCTTTTCGGCAGCGAAGATCAAGTCGCCCTCATTCTCGCGGTCCTCATCATCGACGACGATGACGGCTTTACCGGCCGCAATGTCGGCAACCGCCCGCTCGACGGAGTCCAACCTCGTCATCTTCGCCACCTTGCTATCAAAAGGGCCGATCAAGCAGCCCACGCGCTGCATTCAGTATGAACCACCGTGCCGGTGTGGTTATTACTCCGACTTTTCAGAACAGATTCCACGGCATGAGCCCCGCGGCTACATGACGCAGCCGCAATGTCGCTACGAGAACGGCTATACGGTCAAATCCCGGTGGGCACGTTCTGCATTAGCCGCTCAACATATTTGGCGGTGACGTCCACTTCAAGGTTCACCTGCGCTCCCATCAGAACACGGCCGAGGGTGGTCCGTTCTCGGGTCGTTGGGATCAACGAAACCTCGAACCAGTCCCGCGGTTCAGCGCCAAGCCTGGAAACCGTTAGTGAAATCCCATCGACAGTAATCGAGCCCTTTTCGACGACATAACGAGCCACCATCGGGGGCACTTCGATCCGCACCACCTCCCAATGTTCTGATACGGTGCGGGTCACCACCTTACCGATGTCGTCCACATGTCCCTGCACAATGTGCCCACCGAGCCGGCCATTGACGGCCGCGGCACGTTCCAGGTTGACCCGACTGCCGACCCCTAACTCACCCAAGTTGGACCGATGTAGCGTTTCGGCCATCACATCGGCGCTGAATTGGCCGTCGGGCAGCACCTCCACCACCGTGAGGCACACACCGTTGACCGCGATCGAATCGCCATGGCTAGTGTCGGCGGTAACAGTGCGACCGCGAATGATCAAGCGCGCCGCATCGGCATGAGCGTCCCGACCAATCACCTCTCCGAGTTCCTCGACAATTCCGGTGAACATGGCACCAGGCTAGTTGGCCGTCTGCCCACCCCTATGGGGCACGGCAAACGCCATCGTCAAGCAGTACCGGCACGCTATGTTCGACCCTATGAACATGACCCGTGTTTTCCGGGCTGATCATTGGCACCCTCTACTACGATGCAGGGTATGCAAGACCTCAGACGTCACAGCCGTCTCTTCGCCGTCCTCGCCACCCTGAGCGTCGCTACCGCCATGATCGCCGGCTGTTCGTCGGACTCCAAGCTGAGCGGCGGGCTTCTGCCCGACGCAACGACCTTGGTCAAACAGGCCATTGAGGTCACCAAGAACGTCACGAGCGCACACCTAGTGTTGTCGGTGAACGGCAAAATTACCGGGCTGCCCGTCAAGACGCTCACAGGTGACTTGACCACGCACCCGAACATCGCCGCGTCGGGAAACGCCACGATCACACTTGGCGGGTCCGATCTGAATGCCAACTTTGTGGTTGTCGACGGAGATCTGTATGCCACCTTCACGCCGAACAAATGGAGCAATTTCGGTAAGGCCTCCAACATCTATGACGTCGCGTTGATCCTGAATCCGGACACCGGCCTGGCCAACGTGCTGGCGAACTTCACCGACGCTAAGGCCGAGGGCCGCGACAGCATCAACGGTCAAAACGCCGTCCGTATCGGTGGAACCGTCTCCGCTAATGCCGTGAACAAGATCGCGCCGCCCTTCAACGCTACACAGCCCACGCCGGCTATCGTCTGGGTTCAAGAAACGGGCAATCACCAGCTAGCGCAGATCAGGATGGATAAGGATTCAGGCAATTCCGTCCAGATGACATTGTCGAATTGGGGCGAAACGGTGCAAGTCACAAAACCCCAGGTAAACTGATGGGCACGTGGGCGAGACGGCGAGTCGCGATCAGCGCCGGCAGCCTCGCAGTACTGCTTGGCGCCCTAGATACCTATGTCGTGGTCGCCATCATGCGCGACATAATGCACGATGTCGGCATCCCGGTGAACCAGATGCAGCGAGTCACCTGGATCGTCACGATGTATCTGTTGGGCTACATTGCCGCAATGCCACTGCTGGGCCGGGCTTCCGACCGATTCGGCCGCAAGCTGCTGCTTCAAGTCAGCTTAGCCAGCTTCGCCGTCGGGTCGGTGGTGACTGCGCTGGCCGGGCATTTTGGCGATTTTCATATGCTGATCGCGGGCCGCGCCATCCAGGGTGTCGCCAGCGGTGCGCTGTTGCCGATCACCCTTGCGCTGGGTGCCGATTTGTGGGCACAGCGTAACCGTGCCGGCGTGCTCGGTGGCATTGGCGCCGCGCAGGAGCTCGGCAGCGTGCTGGGTCCGCTGTATGGCATTTTCATCGTTTGGTTACTAAGCGATTGGCGATACGTGTTCTGGATCAACGTCCCGCTGACCGCGATTGCCATGCTGATGATCCAGGTCAGCTTGCCGGCACACGACCGCAACGACGAGTCGGAGAAGGTCGATGTGGTCGGTGGTGTACTGCTGGCCATCACACTGGGCCTCGTGGTCATCGGGCTATATAATCCTCAACCCGACGGCAAACAGGTGCTGCCGAGCTATGGGTTGCCCGTACTGGTCGGGGGGATCGTCGCCGCGGTGGCATTCGCGATCTGGGAGCGCTGCGCGCACACCCGGCTGCTTGATCCTGCCGGTGTGCATTTCCGGCCTTTCCTGTGCACACTGGGCGCGTCGGTCGCTGCGGGTGCGGCGCTGATGGTAACGCTGGTCAACGTGGAATTGTTCGGTCAGGGCGTGTTGGGAATGGACCAAACTCAAGCGGCCGGGCTGTTGGTGTGGTTTCTGATCACGCTGCCGATCGGAGCGCTAGTAGGCGGATGGATCGCCACCAAGGCCGGTGACCGCACGATAGCCTTCATCGGGCTGCTTATCGCTGCCGGCGGCTATTGGCTGATCTCACACTGGCCGGTCGACTTGTTGAACTACCGACATAACATCTTTGGTCTGTTCAGTATGCCCGCGATGCACATCGACCTGTTGGTGGCCAGTTTAGGACTTGGCCTGGTGATCGGCCCACTGTCGTCTGCTACTCTGCGAGTTGTCCCAACAGCGCAGCACGGCATCGCCTCAGCGGCGGTAGTGGTGGCCAGGATGACGGGCATGTTGATTGGGGTAGCTGCGCTAACCGCCTGGGGATTGTACCGGTTCAACCAAATCCTTGCGGGGTTGTCGATGGAAGTCCCGCACGACGCCACCCTGATGGAACGTACGGCTGCGATAGCCGGCCAGGCCCAACGTGCATACACAATGATGTACGGCGACATATTCACGATCACGGCCATCGTGTGTGTTATCGGAGCGTTGCTGGGTCTACTGATAAGCGACCGCAAGGAACACACAGACGAGCCAGAAGTCCCGGAACAGCAGGCCGCAAAAGACCCAGTGGCAACGCCGTGACGGTTACCCGCTACCGCGCCACCAGGCTGAGTACCAGATCCGAGCCAGCCCGGTCGATGCCGTCGAACTGCCAACGCAGCGCCCGCGCAATGTTAGGCACCCCCAAATCGTCGACGGCGGTGACGGGGCCGCCCAGCAGGATCGGCGCGACGTAGGCTAAGACCCGGTTGATCACTCCGGCCCTCAAAAAAGCCCCGGCGAGGGTGGGGCCTCCCTCCAGCAACACGTCTGTCCGGTCTGACAGAACCTTAAGGACTTCCATGGGATCGTGGGTACGGATCACCATGGTGGACGAATCGTCGTTGAGAACGTTCGCTTCTGGCGGTATATCCCGCATACCCACCACTACCCGCAGCGGTTGTCGATCAGCCAGCGTGCCGTTAGCCAGGCGGGCCGTCAGGGTCGGATTGTCGGCTAGGACAGTGCCGGTGCCGACCATGATCGCGTCGGCGGTGGCGCGGCGACGATGCAGGTCGGCACGCGCGGCTTCGCTAGAGATCCACTGACTGGAGCCGTCGGCAGCAGCACTGCGGCCATCGATGCTGCTGGCGTACTTCCACGTCACGTGAGGCAGCCCGGTCCGCTGTTTGTGCAGCCACTCCCGCAGCGGTCCGGCGGTCACCAGATCGGCCAGCACCCCAGACTGCACATGCACGCCAGCTGCCGTCAACCGAGCCGCACCGCCACCAGCGATCGCATTCGGGTCAGCGACACTGTATACTAAGGTGCTTAATCTAGCCTCCAACAACGCGTTCACGCACGGCGGGGTCTTGCCGTAGTGGTTGCACGGCTCGAGAGTGACCACCGCAATAGCGCCGGCCGCGGTACTACCGGCCCTGCGCAACGCCACCACCTCAGCATGGTCGCCGCCGGCAGGCTCGGTGGCACCAACACCGACAACCCGCCCACCAGGGTCTATGATTACTGCCCCGACCGGTGGATTCGGATAGGTGGTACCTTTGACCAGGTAAGACTGTTCTACAGCCAGCCGCATGGCGGCATCGAGGCTGTCGACTGTCTGAACGCTCACCGGCGTAGATGAGGCGATGCAGCATCAGCCTGTCGCCGTAAAGCAGCTACCGCAGCGCTGGGGTCGGTCGCGCCATAAACCGCCGATCCGGCGACGAAGCAGTCTACACCAGCTTCGGCGGCTTGCTCAATGGTGTCTGCATTGATGCCACCATCGATCTCGACCAGGATCGTCAACTCGCCCGAGTCGACCATCTTGCGTACTACACGCACCTTGCTCAGCACTTCGGAGATGAATTCCTGGCCCCCGAAGCCGGGCTCCACCGACATGATGAGCAAGGTGTCGAAGTGCGGCAAGATGTGCAGGTAAGGATCCAGCGGTGTCCCAGGCTTCACACTAATCCCCGCTTTAGCACCAGCCGCCCGGATGTCGTAGGCTATCCTGACCGGATTATCGGCGGCCTCGGCGTGGAAGGTGACGTTATAGGCGCCCGCTTCGGCGTATGGCGGTGCCCACCGGTCTGGGTTGTCGATCATCAGATGACAATCCATCGGGACGTCGCTGGCGGCCAACAGACTCTGCACCACTGGCAGTCCGATCGTCAGGTTAGGCACAAAGTGGCCGTCCATCACATCGATATGTAACCAGTCGGCGCCAGCCACGACGGCGGCTTCGTCGGCGAGCCGGGCAAAATCAGCCGCCAGGATCGACGGCGCAATCAAAGGTCTCGCATTGTTGCCAGACATGAGCGACAGACTACTGAGCTCCGCGGCGCAACTCACAGCAGGCGACGCAGTGCGGCCGCGAACATAGCGTCGGTACCGTACCGGTGCGGCCAAAGCTGCACATACGGACCATCTCCTAGCCCCTCGGTGATCGGCTCAAACAACAATCGGGTGTCCAACGCGCGCACAGGATGGCGACGCAACGCGTCGGCTACCACCCCTACCGTTTCGGCCAAGTGCGGTGAACACGTCGAATAGAGCAGCACACCACCGGGTCGGGTTAGCGCGATCGCGGCGCTCAAAAGCTCGCGTTGCAGCTTTGCTAACGCTGGCACGTCACCGGGCTGACGCCGCCAGCGAGCCTCGGGCCGACGGCGCAGTGCGCCTAACCCGGTGCAAGGCACATCTATGAGCACCCGGTCGAAGCCCAATTCGAGCCCGGACTGGCGCCCGTCGACACACAGGACGTCTACTGGCAACCCTCGGGTGTTGTCCACCACCAGATCGGCGCGGTGTGGCACTGGCTCGACCGCGGTGACCCGAGCACCGCAACCAACACCCAACGCAGCCAGTAGCGCGGTCTTGCCACCCGGCCCGGCGCACAGATCCAGCCATCGGCCAGCATCACCGTCGACCGGAGCCATAGTGAGTGCACGAGCCACCAATTGACTACCCTCATCCTGGACTAGGGCTGCGCCATCGCGCACCGGCGGCAGTTGTCCGGGGTAGCCACCAGACAAGTACACCGCATACGGAGAATACTGCCCGACAGTGCCATGCACCGTGTCGGCCAGGTCTGCGGCACTCAGCCTTCCCGGACGGGCCGCCAAGTGCACCTGGGGCCGTTCGTCGTCACTGGTCAGTACCGCGTCGAGTTCTGCGACCGCCGAGCCGAGCGCATCAGCGAAGGCTTGAGCAATCCAGCGGGGATGAGCATGGACAAACGCCTTATACCCGATCGAATCGCCTGACTTATCGGGGGCAAGTTCGTCCACCCAGGATCGCTCATCTCGCTCGGCGATAGTACGCAATACGCCATTGACAAAACCCGCTCGTGCTGAGTCGAATTCGATTCCAGCCTGTTCGACTGTAGCGGAAACCGCGGCGTGTGCCTCGACGCGGGTACGCAGCAGCTGGTAAGCACCCAGCCGGAGCAGATCGAGTAGCACTGGATTGACCGCTCGCGGCGAGCGTCCTGCCGCAGCACCGATGATCGCGTCGAGCAAACCCTGGGTTCGGCACGCGCCGTACGCCAGCTCGGTCGCAAACGCCGCGTCGCGGCCGCTGATACCGCGTCGCCGCAGCAATGCGGGTAACGCACGGTTCGCATACGCGCCACGTTCAGTGACCGCTCGAAGCACCTGAAACGCAGCGTCACGCGCCGGGTCTAGCGGCCGATGGCACGTTCCGCGTACCCGGTTCTGCGACCGGATCGGTTTGCGGTCTAACCGGTTTCGGCGTGGCTTGTCCCGTTCTGAGGTCATAAGGCCTGCACTGCGAGATCCAGCCGGGCACCACGCGCCCAGTCAATAGCATTCATAAATTTCTTTCCCGGAAGTTGAATCTGACCAAGCCGCACCGGATCTGAACCAGTACCGATCCAAACGCTTTTGCGGTCTACGTGAATATCACCGGGAAGCAAGGGGTTTAGCGTTCTCGGAAGTTCAGCGACGCCAGTACCGAGGCACACCGGTCCGAGTTTGACCCGTAGTTCACCGATGCGTGTCCAAGCACCCGGGTTAGGTGTGACGGCCCGAATACGACGCTCAACAACTAGCGCTGGCAGATCCCAACGCACCCTGGCCTGCTCAACGGTGATTTTCGGCGCGACGCTGACCCCGTCGTCCGGTTGCGGTCGCGGCGTCAACGTTCCGTCAGCGATACCGTCCAAAGTACTCAACAGCAGCGTCGCCCCCGAAACCGCTAATCGCTCAAGCAGATCGCCGGCGATATCAGTCGGCTGGATCTTCTCGGTAACGACTCCGTAAACCGGTCCAGAATCCAAGCTCGGCTCGATCCGAAATGTCGTCGCTCCGGTAATTGTGTCCCCGGCGGCGATCGCAGCTTGCACAGGCGCCGCACCGCGCCAGGCTGGCAGTAACGAGAAGTGCAAGTTAATCCAGCCGTGCGGGGGGACCGCAAGCAGCGGATTGCCTAACAGCGCGCCGTAAGCCACCACCGCGCAACACTCGGGTGCCAACTCCGATAGTTCGCTGACGAACATGGGCGAATTCGGCCGCGCTGGCCGCAGCAATGGGATGCCACGATCGAGCGCCTCACGGGCCACCGGCGACGGTTCCGGCTTGCCCCGCCGACCGGATACGGCGTCGGGTCGGGTTAACACCGCAATCACGTCATGGTGGGGCGAGTCGATGAGACAACGCAGCGCAGGCAGCGCGGGTTCTGGAGTGCCGGCAAAGACGAGACGCACTGAAACAGTTTAAGAACAGTCCCCGTCCCAGCTATTCCGCAGCTTGTACACATGTGACGTAGAATACGTCGACGGCATGTGCAATCACGCACAGATGTTATCGGTAATTTACTTGTTATGGACATTTACTGTTGCTGATACATACTATTTCTAGCGGGCGCTATCATACCTGGGAGGAGAACACATGGACCTTGACATACCCATCCACCAGGACCAATCGCTTGCGGCCATCCATCGAGCGATGTGGGCACTGGGCGATTACGCCCTGATGGCCGAGGAGCTTATGGCCCCGCTAGGACCAATCCTGGTCGCCGCCACAGGCATCCGACCAGGTGTTCGAGTGCTCGATGTCGCCGCCGGTTCCGGCAACATTTCGCTTCCCGCCGCCAAGACGGGTGCCACCATCGTCTCCACCGACCTGACACCGAAACTGTTACAGCGCTCCCAGGCCAGAGCTGCAGAGTGCGGATTGACGCTCGAATACCGGGAAGCCAATGCACAAGCCCTGCCATTTGGTGACGGGGAGTTTGATGTCGTGATGTCAGCAATTGGCGTGATGTTCGCACCAGACCATCGACGCGCTGCCAGCGAGTTGGTTCGAGTTTGCCGGACCGGCGGGATGATCGGTGTGATCAGCTGGACACAAGAGGGATTCTTTGGCCGAATGTTGGCCACCATCCGACCATACCAGCCAAGTCTGTCGGCGGCCTTACCCCCAGCGGCGCTGTGGGGACGTGAGGCCTACATCCGCGGGCTGCTGGGCGATGGCGTCACCGATGTCAAAACGGATCGTAGATTGCTCGAAGTGAAACGTTTTGACACTGCCGAGGGCGTCCACAACTACTTCAAGAACCATTACGGCCCGACGATTGAGGCCTACGCAAACATTGGCGACAACACAGTGCTCGCCGCCGAACTCGACACCCAACTCACCGAGCTCGCACAAGAATACCTGGCCAACGGCACCATGAGGTGGGAATATCTGCTGTTCACCGCGCAAAAACACTGAGACCGGCCGCCCTGAGCTCGGCACCCTCCGTCCCCAATACCGAGCTCAGGGCGCTGCCACAAAGAATTTGGCTATTGGCCCCGAGTAGCGGGCGTCGTGACCTCGCCTATACGACTATATGACCACATCCAGATACGCTTCTGGCTCACCGCCAGCAGCACTGAACGCTGTCAAGGCTCGCACCAGTCCGCGACGTTCGGAGGACGGCATTTTTTCTACGATTCGCGCGATCTCGGAACGCCGCTGCGCGGTGACCCGCCGGACGACCTCCCGTCCACGCTTGGTCAACGCGGCGAGCAGTTCCCGCCGAGAGGTCGGATGTGGCAAACGGTCGATCAACCCAGCAGCGACTAATCGATCGACCATCCGGCCAGTGGCCGACGGTTGCACCCCCAACAAACTAGCCAAGGTGGCTAGGTTGACCGGACCCCGACTGGACAAGATCACCAATGTTCGGAACTGCGGAATAGTAATGGCCTCGTCGACCTGTCCGATTGAGTGAGCTGAAACAGCGATCAGCAACCGGGACGCTGTCAGCAAGGCATCGGTGATATCATCCAACGACTCGTCAGCTACAGTCGCATCTTCCATTACCATCGTGCCCCCATGTCCAGAGCCTTCTCAGGCCATCAACGTCGTTGTCGCACTGCACGGGCTAACGCATACTAACGTGTAACAGCCCTTATAGTGTGGTTACTATAGAGTAATGTGCTGGCACACTATTACCGCAGAGCACGATCGGCGTTGCTAGTCAAAACTTCTTCCTCTCGACGACGAGTTCGGAGTTGAATATCCCTCATTTTCATTATCTAATAAACTCGACAGTTTTCGCCGTACCCAGTTCTTGACAGAAATTTTCTCAAACTTGTTCTTTGCCAATAGTACTCGTGCCAGTGATCGCGTGCTTGTCGTGTCAGCGATCCGATGTTAGCCTTCGCGCCATCAACGTGATGCCGAGGAGCTGGCCCGGTATGTCGTCACCGCGGACGATCGGATTGATTAGCTGGACCCTCGAAAGGTTCTACGGTCGATATCGAACGCGCCAAGCCCTGCCAGTAATACCGGAAAGACGATGTAATGGATTGGAAATAATTGATTTTCGTCGCCCGCAAGCTATAAGACTATCCGATGTGCAGCGGGTCGATCTGCACCCGAACCAGCTGATGAGTTTGCCGGACACTGAGTATACCAATACCACGCCGCAGACTCGCTGCCAGCTGTAGGCCCTGCTCGCGAGGCACCCGTACCAGCATTCTGCTGACCAGCGTGCCGGCGGGCATGCCGGCTGGGCGGCGCACGCCCGGCGGCAGGTCCACCGGACCAAGCAGATCGGCTTCGTCGGGCAACCGGGCCTCCTGCAGCAGCGCCTTAATTGCGCCGGCGGCACCGTCGACGGCCGCGATGTGCACACTAGGCGGCAGACCGACTTCGGTCCGAGCCGCCAGTTCAGCCTCTGCGTGACCGACCGGATCCCACCGGATCAGCGACTGCACTGTCGGAATGGCTGCTTCAGCGACGATCGTCACCACGCCCCCATCGCCACGTGCACGCACTAATGCGGCTGCAGTCATCCAACGCCACAAGGCGTCCTCAGCCGCACGCAAATCTTGCCGGCCCAACAATGCCCAGGTATCCAGCAGCAGCGCAGCCCCGTACCCACCTAACACGCGCGGTTCAGCTCCCGGGGTGGCGACCACCAGGGCCGGTCCGGCACCGACTTCCGGCACTAGGGTGTCACCCGTCGAAGTGATGACCGGCGTACCGGCGAACGCCCGGCCAAGCTCTTCGGCCGTGCGGCGCACCCCAACCACCACCGCGCGCACCACCTCCGACCCGCAGCGCACGCAACGTAACACCGGGTTAACTCGGCCGCACCAGCGGCAAACGGTACCGGGGGTGGCACGGTCTAGCAGCGCGAGCGGACCCGTGCAGTGTCGACAACGGGCAACCGTGCGGCAGCGCCCGCAGGCCAACGACGGCACATACCCACGCCGCGGCACCTGCACGAGCACCGGCGCTCCAGCCGCAAGCACCGAGCGGGCCGCGCGCAGCGCAATCGACGGAAGTCGCGCAGTGCGAGCGGCCGGGTCGCGTTCCTCGGCGTATCTACTGTCGTCGATAGCCATTACCCGAGGTGAGTGGGCGCGAACCACGGGACGTGCCGCGACCACATTGTGGGCCCACCCGCTACGCACCAACGCATGTGCTTCTGCCGTCCGGGTGTAACCGCCGATCAATGCAGCGCAACGGGCCTGATGCGCGCGCAACATCGCCACCTCGCGAGCATGCGGATAGGGTGCCCGCGGCTCGGCCAACGTGTCGTCGGCGTCAGACCAAACCATGACCAGGCCCAGGTCATTTACCGGCGCGAACACCGCACTGCGGGTACCAATCACCAGTCGCGCGTTGCCGCGCAGCGCCGTCAGCCAACACCGATACCGTGCAGCCGGCCCAAGAGCCGCGGAGAGAGTCACCACGTTGTGTTCGTCGACACGAGTCAACACGGCCCGCCGCAGCGCATCCAGATCCCGCTGATCAGGAACGATCGCCAACACGGCACGTCCGGCGTAGATAGTTTGCGCGGCGGCCTCGGCGAATCGGTCCGACCACTGCTCGCCGGGTAGCGCTTGCCAGACGGCGCGGGCGGCGCGCGACTCGGCCAGTGCGGCCAGGAACTGTCCTCCACGGCCGTAAACCTCCCAGCCCGACGGGTCGACCGGCGCCGGAATCAACGGAAGCGCCGACGCAGGGGCCACAGGGGCTTCTCGCTCCGCTCTGGCGTGCCTAGCCGGCACCGCTAGCCGCAACACATCCGGTCTAGTCCCGGCATAACGAGCCGCCACCGCGTCGACGAGCCGACGCACTTCTGCGGTGAGTACCGGTTCAGCAGACACGACACGATCCAACCAGCCGAGTTTCCCAGGATGATCTGTGTCATTGCGACGCTCCAGCACAAACCCGTCGACCATCCGACCGTGGAACGGTACCCGTACCCGCACCCCTGGCTGGGCGTCGTCAGACTGCTCGGTGGATACCAAGTAATCAAACTCGCGATCCAGATGTGGCACCGACAGCATCGGCAGCACTCGCGCGATGGGCTCCACCTCTACGGGCGTGCGGACACCACTGGCTCGGGTCACGTCGAGCAAACCGACCGGTCATAACAGCCGGCTCGGCACCGAATTTTCCATTGAAATATGTTACTATGCAATGATTTTCCCATCAATTCACAACATGCTTCGCACCAGCCTGCGTTCCACTGAGCGGCCTTGTACACGGTAGTCACGACCACTGCCTTTTAGCTTTCAGTGGACTCGGGAGCATGATTCGGCTGCTCTCGACCGAAGAAGAATCCGGCTGTGATCAGGATCTCGGCTGCGGCATACGACCACCAGATAGGCATCGTCAGCGCCTCATTACCCAGGATGAACCGGCCAATGGCGATCATAGCGTCCGACACTGCGAAACATACTGCCCCAACCGCAGTCCAGATCGTTGGCAACTGCGCCAATAGCGCAGCGCAGACCATTGTGCACAGCACAACAACGTAGACCGTCACCGGAATCGTCAGTTTTTCAGCGCCCAGGTGAGGCCAGAACCAGGTCAGCAGCACCACCGAGACCAGGCACACCAAAATCACGCAGACCACACGAATCCGGGACGGCACCAGCAGCGGCATTAATGCGGCCAGGAAACACAAGTGCGCCAACAGAAATACTACAAGGCCCAAGACAAAGGATTCCGTCCACCACGGGATCGCCAACAACCAGTCGCCGGCAGCTGACAACAGTAGCGCGGTAATCAACCACCGCCGTTCCCGAACGATAGAGTGTGCCCCCGCGGCGACCGCCAACAACATCGCCATCAATGCCTTAAATGGTGGCTGAAGAATCCAATGCTCAGTTAGCGCGGTCCCAGGCGAGTAGCGTAATACGATCACAGTCAAATACACGCCGTAGGCGAGACCCACCCAACCGGCGACCATCCAACCGCAAGCCACCAACCGAGGTGCGTACGGTACCTCCATGCCCAACTTGGACAGCACAGCCGACGAGAAACCTGCTATCGACCCCATCTTGCTGAAGGTACTGGATGCGGTTTCGTTCCGGCTATCCACCGGCGATGGGATCGAGGCGATCCGGCAGCGGGTGCGTGACCTGTCACGTCAGACAGTGCACTCCGAACTGCGCATTGCGAATCGGGCCATCCCCGGTCTAGCAGGCCCGGTTGGCATCCGGATTTATTGACCACCAGCCGATCCCGATCGCAGCACGAGCAACTACCGGTCTTCTGTAGTACTGTATTTCCACAATGGCGACTTTCGTCATGGGCGACCTCGATACCCACGACGGGTCCTCCCGCCTGCACGCCGTGGGTACCGGCGCGATCGTGATGCCCGTCTAGTATCGGTTGGTGTCCGAACACCCTTACCCCGCTGCCATCGAAGACGCCTGGGCTGCAACGTTACGGGTCGCCCAAGATCGGTGGCGATACCGCCCCAGATAACCATCGCCGGGAACTCGGTGGGTGGAACTAGGACCGCGATGATCACGCAACGAGCCCACGACAACGCCTATCATGGCGCCCATAACAGATGGACCGCCGCTCGCGTTCCACTTGTTATGTGTTATGGCACCCCTCCACACTGTGCGACCAATCACTGCCGTCATTCCAGAAGAACGCCACAGCAACAACTCTTGACGTCGAGGTGATCGCTGTACTCTACCGTTGATAAGCAGGAAAAATCAACTTGCCCAACCCTTCTGCTGGAATGGCGCCGGGGCAAGCCAATAACCTAGCCAACCTGCCAGCCAGCTACGATCCACTGTGCGACGACCGGATATGACACGGTGAGCTCTTGGCAGCCGTTGGAGTCCCCATCGAGATGCACAACGCCGAAAACGATGGTACACAGCTACGCCGGTACAGTACCCATGGCCACCCGGACATATACCGATCCGATGCTCAAGGAGCTGCTCGACGTATTCCCGCTGATCTTCAGCGTCGCCGAACATGACCCAGTGGGAGAAGACGGAGTTCGGTACGCCGATTTGCTCAACTCGGCAGGGGTGCAAGCAGAGTCGACCATGGTGCACGGCTACATCCACCCCGCCCTGTTAGTGCCCGCCATCAAGGCGATGAACCGAGACTGGCGGCGTTGAAGAAAACCTACACCCATAGTCCTAGTAAGCCGGCGTTTCTGGTGCACCTATAATTACAATGCGCTGGAAGGAGAATCTCAGTGGCGAAGGAGTTTTCACGCCTTGACCTATGGCTGCGAAAGGTCATCGGCAAATAAGCTATGTTTTCCGTAGCGACTGCGGCCCTCTCACGGAGGACGAGTCAACCTCTCGCCCAAGGGATACCGTGATACCTTCGGGGTGCTTGACAACCACACCGTCGCCTATCGCGATCTGTTCGGTAGCGGTGTCTAAGCCATCGCCCACTTACGTGGCAATGGCCGTATCGCCATCATGTTCTGCTCGTTCACCCTCAACTCACGGATCTTGCGGTTGTTTCGGCACTTGCCGCGCCGTGCAACTAGACGACATCGAATTGCCTAGCTTGGCAGCGCATTCCGGGGGACAACATCCTGGCATGCATACTGCCATCGTCATCGATGTCAAGCGCATCGCCAACGCCTGCAGATATGCGGTGCCGTACTAGGAACTCATCGATGAACGCCCGGTACTCGACAACGCTCACAACCAAGACGACTGACGAAAAGCGGCGGTCAAGAAGTTTAACCAGCATTGCTGAGCACAACCGGCACAGCACCGATGACCTACCTGCTCTCGAGCCCAACCATCCGCTACCCGGCTAGATGGCACGTTTGAGATCGTCGACCTTGCTGAGCTGCTCCCACGGAAGTTCGACGTCGGTGCGGCCGAAGTGTCCATAGGCGGCGGTCTGCGCATAGATTGGGCGCAGCAAGTACAGGTCGCGGATGATCGCGCCAGGACGTAGATCAAATACCTCACCGATGGCTTTCTCGATCTTGACTGGGTCGACTACCTCGGTACCAAAAGTCTCGACGAACAGGCCGACCGGGGCGGCTTTGCCGATGGCGTAAGCCACCTGCACCTCGACCCGATCCGCCAGTCCAGCAGCGACGATGTTCTTGGCCACCCAACGCATCGCGTACGCCGCCGACCGGTCCACCTTAGACGGATCCTTGCCGGAGAAGGCGCCACCACCGTGGCGCGCCCAGCCACCGTAGGTGTCGACGATGATCTTGCGACCGGTGAGCCCTGCATCGCCCATCGGCCCACCGAGCACGAACTTGCCGGTCGGGTTCACCAGCACACGCACCGACGATGCATCCAAGGTGTCATAGGGTAAGTCGTCGAGAACAGTGTCTAGCACCTTCTCCCGGATATCAGGAACCAGCGTGGCGTCGAGGTCGATATCGGCGGCGTGCTGAGTGGAGATGACCACCGTGTCTAAGCGGACAGGGACATTGTCCTCGTAGGCGATGGTGACCTGGGTCTTGCCGTCGGGACGCAGGTAGGGCAGCACACCGTTCTTACGTACGTCGGTTAGCCGTCTTGACAACCGATGAGCCAGTGCGATGGGGAGCGGCATCAGTTCCGGGGTGTCGTTGATCGCGTAGCCGAACATCAGACCTTGATCGCCGGCGCCCTGGGCATTCAGCGGATCCGTCGCACCTTCGACGCGTGCCTCATGGGCGGTATCGACGCCTTGGGAAATATCAGGCGACTGAGCACCGATGCCGATGCTAACCCCGCACGACGCCCCATCGAATCCCTTCTCCGAAGAGTCATAGCCGATCTCGAGTATGCGTTCGCGGACCGTATTACTGATACCAGCAAACGCCGTTTTGGCCGACGTCGTCACTTCACCCACTACGTGTACCTGCCCGGTGGTGACCAACGTCTCGACCGCAACACGTGAGCGAGGATCCTCGGTCAAAAGTGCGTCGAGGATTGAGTCGCTGATCGCATCACAGATCTTGTCGGGATGTCCCTCGGTTACCGACTCACTGGTGAACAGCCGACCTTTCTCACTCAATCTGCTTCCTTTCAATAGTTAGTTAAACTAGTTATATCCTCTGACAGCAGTCTTCGGTACATCCACTCGAATTAAGAGATCGTCCAGCACTTGTCCAGAAGTCCTAAAGAACCCGAGTCGTCACCCACCTTGCAGATCGGAAAGGCCGTGCAGAAACGTAGCGATCCCATCAACGATACGACTGGCCATGAGCATCTTGGAACCATGCTGTAGTGTCAACTCGGTACCGTCGGACGCCAGCAGCCAACCATCGTTATTGTCTACTTCGAAGGCCCTGCCGTCGCCCACAGCGTTCACGACCAAAAGGTCACAGCCCTTGCGCCGCAGCTTAGCTCGGGCATGAAACAGCACATCTCCGTTGGCGTCGCCGGTCTCGGCGGCAAATCCCACGATAGCCCGCATGTTAGGCAGTTGCCCGTGCGCACGAGCCCGCACCACACCGGCCAACACGTCGTCGTTGCGCACCAACTCGATCAGCAGCTCGTCCTGTTCATCGGGTCCTTTTTTGATCTTGGCGGTAGCGACTTGGGCAGGTCGGAAGTCGACCACGGCCGCCGCCATAACCAACACGTCCGCGTCAGGAGCGTGCTTAGAAACGGCATCCCCAAGCTGCTGCGCCGAGCCAACATGCACCACATCAACCCCGGCAGGATCGATCAGCCCTGCGGTGTGCCCGGCGATCAAGGTAACTTCGGCGCCACGCTGGGCGGCGACCCGCGCGACGGCATAGCCCTGCTTACCGGAGCTACGGTTCCCAATAAAGCGCACCGGATCGATCGGCTCGCGGGTGCCACCGGCGGTCACCAACAGTTTACGGCCAGCCAGGCCATAGGGTAGAGCGTCGTGTCGCTCTAGCAGCAACTGGGCAAGGGTAGCAATCTCTTCCGCCTCGGGCAGGCGACCCATTCCACTATCGGTACCGTTGAGGCGCCCGGATGCGGGCTCCAGCACCACCGCGCCGCGGCGACGCAGCGTGGCCACATTGTTGACAGTGGCCGGATGCGACCACATCTCGGTATGCATCGCCGGCGCAAACAGGACCGGGCACCGTGCAGTCAGCAGGGTCGCGGTCAATAGATCGTTGGCGCGACCGTGAACTGCGCGGGCCAACAGGTCAGCGGTGGCCGGCGCGACTACCACCAGGTCGGCCCGTTTACCGAAGTGTACATGCGGCACTACCGGAACATCGTCAAATACACCCGTATGTGCCGGTTGGCCCGAGAGCGCCTCGAAAGTGGCGGCCCCAACGAAGCGCAACGCCGACTCGGTTGGGATGACCCGGACCTCGTGACCGGCCTCGACAAGCTGACGAACCACCGTGCACGCCTTATACGCGGCGATGCCTCCGGAGACGCCTACAATGACCCGCTTACGGTCCCTCACCTGCGGTCCTGCCCTAATTACTCGCCCTCAGTGTGCTCGAGCAGATCGGCGTGAATCTCACGCATCGCGATGGACAACGGCTTCTCCTGCAGCCCAGGCTCTACCAGCGGACCAACGTATTCGAGGATGCCCTCGCCGAGCTGGTTGTAGTAGTCGTTGATCTGGCGCGCCCGCTTGGCCGCGTAGATTGCCAGGGCGTATTTACTCGAGACACGGTCCAGCAACTCGTCAATGGGTGGGTTGGTGATACCTAGTGGGGTATCGTAGGCGCCTTGTCCACCTGTTAATGGATCGAACCGATCCACGGCGGTAACGGCGACAAGAGACGCGCCGGACTGTGGAATATTCACGTAAGACAATCTCCATAGAGCAGTGTTGAATTGCGGTTAAGAAATTTCGATGCTAGGTCCTGTTGGCTGGGTGGCTCATGCCGAGTCCGACGCAGTTCCTACCAAAAAGGATACCAATTCGGCACACGCCGACTCCAATCGGCGGTTAACTACAACCTCGTCGAAGTCGTCTTGTGCCGCCAATTCGATGCGCGCAGTCTTGAGCCGGCGCCGAATGTCCTCAGGTGTTTCGGTACCGCGGCCAACCAACCTGGCTTCCAGAGCCTCCCAGCTAGGCGGCGCGAGAAACACGGCAATAGCCTCAGGCATCGCTTTCTTGACCGCCCTGGCTCCAGCTAGGTCGACCTCGATAAGCACCGGAAGACCGGCCGCAGCGGCGGCCCGAACCGGCTCAGCCAGAGTGCCTGAGCAGTGCAAGCCGCCGTGGACTTCGGTCCACTCTAACAATGCGTCTTGGTCGATCAGCTGCTGGAATCGGACGGGACTGACGAAATAGTAATCGACACCGTCAACTTCACCCGGCCTGGGCTCTCGCGTCGTGGCCGACACACTGAAATACAGGTTCGGAATCCGCTCGCGCAGACATTTGACCACCGTTGACTTGCCGACCGCTGAAGGGCCGGAAAGCACAACCACACGTCCCTTATCCATTCGCTCGCGACATGCCCCGCGCTCAGCGTCGGTTCCCCCGCGCGTACTCATTTGGCGTTCCTGCGTCAGTGCCCCCACAGGCCAAGCTGCTTGGATCGTCTGGTCGACCTAAGCGGAACCGAACTTTTCCAGCAGTGCCTTGCGCTGGCGCTCGCCGAGGCCACGCAGTCGGCGAGTTGACGCGATTTCCAGCTCGGTCATGATCTCCTGCGCTTTGACCTTGCCCACCTTTGGCAATGCCTCCAGTAGCGCAGACACCTTCATCTTGCCTAAGACTTCATCACTCTCAGCATCTTTCAGCACCTGTGTGAGGTTGGTGCCGCCACGCTTAAGCCGATCCTTGAGCTCTGCTCGCGCTCGACGTGCGGCAGCAGCCTTCTCCAACGCGGCCGCACGCTGCTTGTCAGTCAACTGGGGAAGGGCCACGATTCCTCCGTCTCTCATCGATGGCAATCGATCATTGTTTGTCTCAGCCGGGGTACTCCAGCCAGCGGAGACGACCGTACTCACGCCTCCTGACGGAATCTAACCCGACCCCCTGGTTTCACCAGCATTTGTCCAGCATTAACCCAGCTCGGTCTCGTAGTTTGGCGTCGCTAAGCAGTAAGCCAGGCAACGTTGAAAGCAACCGAATACGTCAACGTGTCGTGGTCGAAAAATCTGTCCCCGGAGCTCCCAATCATATCGTCTAACAGCAGTTTTAGCTCATAAAACCGACCCCACACCCGATGGCGGGGCACCGTTTGTGAAGACAGGTAACCGTTGCCGTGCACCGCGTGCAACGAATCACGCTTTTTCGTGCGACGGGTCGCGCGTGTCGCCCAGCTTGCCAAAGCGGCCGCTCGCCAGGAGTGAGGTCAGGCAACCGAGGCGACAGCTGTGCCCCGGGCAATAGAACTCGATAGGCAATATGACGAGTTCGCTGTTAAGCGACATCATAACGATGGAGCGCTATGACCTCTTCATGCACAGTGTGTTAGCGGAGCTGCCTTCGTGGGAACCACCACTAGTGGACGATCTTGCACGGTCCGTGGGCCCGCAGCTGCCGACCGCCACTTTAATGGCATCACGTAATTCTCAGGCGCGAGCCTCAAGATTAGGTGCTGTCGGATCGTTTGGGTGTTGTCTAACTGGTGGTTTGACCGGGTCTAGAGCGGGGCGGCAACTGGGTCCGTCCATGAGGGTGCCCATCGGCCTCGAATCACCACTCAACCGACTCATCAATGTGCCAGTCTTTGATGTATTCGACTTACCAGGCCCAGTCGCCATATGGCAAGTTCGATTCTGGTAACGGCCTGTCATTCAGCACTCGTATGGCCTGAAATTTGATTTGGTGGGTATTTCTAAAGTCAGATCGTGCGACTGCCGATCGTGAGGGAATGTGATCGCTAATGGGATGACGTTGCCCCAGATCTTTCGCCAAGACTCGGCTAGATACTCTGAAAATTATTAGGGAAATTATTAGGTTGCTTGACTGTTTCCTCACTGCTACCGAAAATTCTATTGGTGGCCTCATAATACTAGGTAGATGCATGTGGTGTGATTCACCGACGACTATTGGAAGGTTGTCACGACATCGAGATAGAGGATTACGCGGGGTGGCGGCTGGTGCGGATTCGACTGCTGGAAAATATCGACAGACTGAACCGATTGCACGAGGTGCTGGCCGCGTGACTGGACCCCGTGAACTGGTCCAGGTGATGTGTGCCCGTGTTGTTGGTCCGTGGTTATGAAAGTCTAAAGCGGCGTGATCACCAGGAATTCACATGCCCCGTATGTACCCATCATCGGTGCGCCGGCAAACCGTGGCTCGGCTGCGATTGAGCGTATCAGTTGCCGCGATAGCAACCGAGACCGGCATCTGCCAAACGACACTGTTTCTGGTGGAAACGTCAAGCGCTAATCGAGGCCGTGCTTCTCGAAGGCACTCCAAGTATGAAGGCAAACGAACTGGCCGTTACTCACAAAAGGATCACGCAGCTTACAGCTGTATTTGCGTTGACCCACGACACGTATGAGCTGTTCAACACCCAGGAAGTGGTGCCCCCAAACGTCAACACGCGATCGTTGAAGAGTTGATCGCGAGAAGACATTACAATCCGACCGACCACTCAGATAATAAGATCTGCATGCCCCTATTGCAATGCCATCAGCAATGATTCCTGTCACGAATTCTATGTAATTCTGAGGTTACTTGACTACGAATTAAACTTTAACACAAGGGAAGTCATACTGGGAGCAGTCTGGTGAGTGTGTTGAACGCCGCCAGTCCATTTTGAGGTTCCAGTACAAAAATAGCCTCCTCTCTCACTCGAAATATTGCGCAATCCAAGGTAAACAAGTTTTATCGCTGCGTCCTTCTCCGTAAAATAGCTATGATTCTTGGTACTCGTACGCAGCTGGAAGTCGATCCATTCAGTCGCGTTAGTGGTTCAGAAAATTTTGCGTAGTTTCACGGAATAGCTAAAAACAGCACTCGGACCAGGCGTTACGTCATATGTCGGTCACGTCCGGATACTGATGACCGAAGGCAGCATCGAAATCCTTTAAGTGTGAGCTCGGCGGCCTCCACGGCCACTGCGCTGCAAATACTATAAATTACACGCATAGATGAAACGACCTTCTCGTGGTGACCTTCATCTATCTGGCTACGACACGCTGGGCCACTCGGCCAAGCCCGACTCATACACCAACTCGTTGAATTCTGGCGGGGATACGCCGC
>NZ_QAYL01000045.1 GCF_003408705.1 Mycobacterium uberis | reverse complement strand
ACCCCGTCTTAGCTCAACAACACGACCCCATCACCCCAGTCGCCACACCAATCACCTAACACCCCAACTCCCGAACAAACCAACAATAGGCCTCGAAAGAAGTTGCATGATTTACTACCGTGATATCGACAGCCCTATCGGACCGTTGACCCTGGCCGGGCACGGTTCGATCTTAACGAATCTACGGATGGTCGATCAGACCTACGAGCCCAGTCGTGTCGGCTGGTTACCCAATGGCGACGCATTTGCCGAGGTAGTCAGTCAACTCGACGCCTACTTCGCCGGCGAGCTTACCGAATTTAATGTCGATCTCGATTTACAGGGAACGGAATTCCAACAGCAAGTTTGGCAAGCTCTGCTGACAATTCCGTACGGGGAAACCAGGTCTTACGGAGAGATCGCCGAACAGATCGGTGCTCCTGGTGCCGGGCGTGCCGTAGGATTGGCCAACGGCCGAAATCCCATCGCCATCATTATTCCCTGCCATCGCGTAATTGGCGCTAGCGGACAACTCACCGGCTACGGTGGCGGGCTCGACCGGAAGTTTTCCCTGCTCGAATTGGAAAAGCAACGCACATCGGTAAATTTGACGCTTTTTAACTAAGCGATATATACAAAATACCCCTGATAAATAATCAGGGGTATTTTGTATATATCCGGCAGTGTCCTACTTTTCCACCCAGGTGGGCAGTATCATCGGCGCTGACAAGCTTAGCTTCCGGGTTCGGAATGGTACCGGGCGTTTCCCTATCGCTGTGGCCACCGTAACTCTATTTAACATAACTCTATTTAAATTTCAATTTGTTCTGGTGGAGGGGTGTGATATTCCACGACCAAGTGAGTCTGGATTATGTGGTTGCGATGTGTGTTGGTAAGTTTTCGGCCAATTAGTGCCAGTTCCCTGCGCTCATTACTGAACTTCCAGGTCTGACCTATCAATCCCGTGTTCTGCGGGAGGCCTTATCCCACTAAATGGGTGAGAAACCTGGTCTTAGAAAAGGCTTCCCGCTTAGATGCTTTCAGCGGTTATCCTGCCCGAACGTGGCTATCCAGCGATGCCCCTGGTGGGACAACTGGTATACCAGAGGTTCGTCCGTCCCGGTCCTCTCGTACTAGGGACAGGCTTCCTCAAGTTTCTGACGCGCGCGGCGGATAGAGACCGAACTGTCTCACGACGTTCTAAACCCAGCTCGCGTGCCGCTTTAATGGGCGAACAGCCCAACCCTTGGGACCTGCTCC
>NZ_QAYL01000023.1 GCF_003408705.1 Mycobacterium uberis | reverse complement strand
GCCGGCGCGGACCAATCCGATAGCCTGGACTGCCAAACTGTGTTTGGGATCTGTCCGAGTGGCGGAATGGCAGACGCGCTAGCTTGAGGTGCTAGTGCCCTACTAAATGGGCGTGGGGGTTCAAGTCCCCCCTCGGACACGCTGTAATTGAGTCGGACTATCGTCCGCAATGCTGTTTCAGTGACGGGTAGGCGGCTCTTGCAATAGTAGCCGACACTCGTCCTCCGAAAACCATCACAAACTCGCAGCAGATTACGAACAGCCCAGACGACTACGCAAGCTATAGTGTAAACTATTATAGTTAGAAAGTTGCCATACTCATACCGCAGAAGTATCAACGCCGAGGTTTTCCATCGACCCACCACCGTCATCAGTTTTGTTTACATACACTGCTATCGGCATGACCTAGTCCAATATTGTTGCCGTAGCCGCGGATAAGATTTTACGATTAGGATGTCTAATTTGCCAAGTCGGTGCTTGGCATCACGAGCGGGCGTAAGCTTGATGAGGAATCAATAGCCTGGAGTACAACCACTGAGCCTACCGAGTAGCTTTCTTCGGCAGACACCGACATCACCTTCGGCGACCGGTGCGAAGCTGGCCGTATGCTCACCGAATAGATAATGCATTACGTCGACAAGCAGGGCTTACCCGTCCTGGGGTTGACTCGCGATAGTGTTCCAATGGGCTGGGAAATCGCCACGGCACTGCACTGCCGCGCTCGACGTTTTCCTGGTTCGTAAGCTTGGTGTACAGCAGTAGAATGAGCTAGCGATGGGTGCGCTGGCTAAAGGTGCTGTGATGATTATGATGAACGACAACATGGTTTCTAGCTTGCACATCACCAACCAATAGGTGAGAGCGGTGATCGATAGGGAGACAGTGGAACTCATGCGACACGAACAGGCTTTATCGCTCCTGGCGCCCGGTACTCCGACCTGCACGACAGGATCATGATCCTCGTCGACGACGGCATCGCCACCGGCGCCAGCATGCCTGGCGGCCGTCCGTGGCCTACAGGCTGGGCAGGCCTAACACAACCTCCAAACCAAACAATAATTATCGTGGTACCTGTCGGGTCACAGTCAGCTTGCCGTGAGCTCGCACGCGAAGCCGATGATGTGATGTGCAGAACAGTGCCGACCGCGTCAAATGCGGTCGGCCAGTTCTACTCTGACGTTACCCAACACCGGAGACGCATCATAGGACCACTGAAGAAAACAGGCAGCCCGGGCACTGCGGCGTAAGAGAGCTGTTGTCATTCACTAGTCTCTACGTAGCGCGGTCGTCACCATGTTTGTCAGCGATCACCACTGATTCCTCACCCATGTCGGTGTTAGCCTGCTCCAACAACTCATCGCTGCCGATGTCGCCGTCCTTGCCACCCTCATCTGGCACTTCAGCATCCTTGTCTTCCCAGTCCATGTCTTGCTGATCCTGGTCGTTGGCCGCATTGATGCGCTGGTGCTCCCGTACTGCGTCAACGATTAACAACACCACGCCCAGAACACTTATACCAATACACACCCACGCCACCAGCTCATTGCTGGTGACGACCGCAAACACCAGCGCAACGAGCCCAATGAGGGCCAACACCAGTGCGATTATCAGCATCGGTGACCCTCCAGCCAACAAGTAAGATTACCACCTAGTATGCCGACCGTGGAGTCTGACACGCTCCTTGGCTAGTTAATTACCCCGATTGAACTGATCGAACCCACCAGCATCCGCGTTAGAATCAACCGGGGCAGCTGACCCACGTTGGCCAAGTTCCTCGAGCTGAGACTCCAAATAGGTTTTCAGCCGGGTCCGATATTCGCGTTCGAAAGTGCGGAGCTGCTCTAGTCGGCCTTCCAACACCGTGCGCTGCTGGTTGATGGTTCCCATAATCTCAGAATGCTTACGCTCAGCGTCGGCCTGCAGGGCATCGGCCTTCTCCTGGGCTTGAGACAACTGAGCCTCGGAGCGGGCTTGGGCGTCAGCCAGCATCCCATCGGCACGTTGCCGGGCCTCGGCAATGGTAGCTTCCGCCGTCAGGCGAGCCTCGCTGAGAATTTGGTCGGCATTGGCCCGGGCATCAGCCAACATCTTGTCCGACTCGACCTTAGCCGTGGTAGTAACCCGGTCAGCCGTATCCTGTGCTAAGGAGAGCACCCGAGTGGCCTTCATCGCCAATTCTTCGGCCGTTCCGGCAGCAACTGCCACCGATGTCGACTTCACAAGCTCCGCTTCGGGTTCGAAAGTGGGGAGCGCCTGAGTAGGCTGCGCGACGGTAACAGGGACGGCACTAACACCGCCAACCGCGGCCAGTTCGTGATCCAGCTCCTCGATCCGCTGCCGTAGGTCGGAATTCTCTTCAATGAGCCGAGTTAGCTCGTTCTCAACCAAGTCAAGGAAGGCGTCGACCTCATCTTCGTTATAGCCACGCTTGCCGATGGGCGGCTTACTGAACGCCACGTTATGGACGTCGGCTGGTGTAAGCGGCATTGTTCGTCCCCTCAAGTCCCTTGTCAAACGATCTGGAGAGTGTAGAACAGCGTGGTAGCCATCGCGCAACTACCGTCCATCCTGTCACACCAGACCCGACTGTTACCGTTGCCTAAATAAACCTAAATAAATTTTAAGAACGAATTTCAAACTTTAAGGCCAATAAAATCCCAGCTCTTAAATTTGAAATCGCACGGAGCAAATCTTCGCCAAACCGTCGCCCCCCTTCCGGAGCGACGGAGCATGGCGTCAGTCAGGCCGCAGCGCCTAACGCCAATTGCATGCCGATGAACGCGGCCAGCAGCAACAGCATGATGGACAGATCGAAGCGGACCGCACCGATGGTAAGTTGCGGAATTAACCGCCGTAACAGCTTCACCGGCGGATCAGTGATCGACATTATGATCTCCAAGATGACCACAGTGACACCACTGGGACGCCACTCTCTGCTAAACGAGCGGATGAACTCGACGACGACCCGTGCGATCAGCAGTAGCCAGAAGAGAAACAGCGCCAATCCAAGGATGTGATAAGACAACGTCAACTAAAGCCCCGACCTTACCGATAAGGATACCAATCTCCATTTACGTGTAACGGCTACAGCCAGACTACCGGACCGATCTATTGGTAGGCGTAGAAGCCGGTTTCGGCGATCCGGCGACGCTCCTCAGGAGATACGTCGACATCGGCGGGCGACAGCAGGAACACCTTAGTGGCGACCTTATCGAACGATCCGCGTAATGCAAAGGCCAAGCCCGCAGCAAAATCGACCAGGCGTTTGGCGTCGGCATTGTCCATCGACACTAAATCCATGATGACCGGAGTGCCGCCTCGGAACCGCTCGCCGATGGTGCGTGCCTCGCTGTAGTCCTTAGGCCGCAGCGTGGTGATTTTCGAAAGTGGGCTACCTTCGTCAAACAGCATAGCCATCCGGCGTGGGTCCATCGCCAACGCTCCACGGGTGGAGTTTCGCAACCACGATCCCAAGCGTAGCCTGCTCAGGTCAGGACGGTCGAACTCGCGTGGGCGGAAGCGGGGTTCATCCCCATATCCGCCCCGGTACCCGAGTGGCGGATAGTCGGCCGGCACGCCACTCAGGTCATCGCGCGGATCGCCATAGGTACGTCCTTCGTAGCGACCATACCCTTCCTCAAACCGGGAACGCCCGTAGCCGGGGGCAGAAGTGCGATCGTCGTAGTACTCGTCGTCGTAATCCTCCATCGGAGCCATTCCGAAATAGGCCTTGACCTTATGCAGCGTGCTCATTGCGTGATCCCCTTCTAGGCCTGAAAGCTGTGGTCCCTGTGATGAAGATGTGACTACAGTGACTACTTACGGTGACCGTAGTCGGCGCGGACCCAATAGCGCGGTACCGACACGCACACACGTCGAACCATGTTTGACTGCAACCTCGAGATCGTTAGACATACCAGCGGACAGTCCGGTCGCATCCGGGTGCAACTGCAGCACCCTGCGATGTTCCGATTGCAACCGGTCAAAAGCCTGGTCGGGATCCCATCCCAACGGCGGGATGCCCATCAACCCAATCAACTCCAAGCTTTTCGATTCCTCGACCTGCGCGCAGACCTGTTCAACTGCGCCGGGCACAGTAACGTTGACTCCGCCTCGCGATACGTCGCCGTCGAGACTTACCTGGACGTAAATTCGCAACGGCTGCTCACGGCGGCCGTCAGCCAGGGCCCCAGCTACCGCTCGGTCGAGCGCGGTGACCAATTGTGAGCTGTCGACCGAATGAGCAGTATGCGCCCACTGCGCCAATGACCGCGCTTTGTTGCGTTGAATTTGACCCACCATGTGCCAATGCACGCGCATTTTCGCCTCCTGAGAAATCCCTAACAGCTCAGCGAATTCAGCGACTTTCATTGAAGCTTCCTGTTCCCGCGATTCGCCAACGGACCGACAACCCAATCGAGACAAAATCGCAACATCAGTTGCTGGAAAGAATTTGGTAATAGGTAGAAGGCCAATTTCGCCGACATTGCGCCCCGTAGCTTGCGCGGCGGCCGCAAGCCGGGAACGCACCGCCGCCAGTGCATGTGTTAATTCAGACTCGCGGTCACGTTGCGGGCCAGGGTCCTCCGCCATACCGTCACTTCATCCAGGCCAGCGACGCCGGTCGCCCTGTTGGCGCGGCCCGACGATGGCTGAACAACGTCGAGTCAACCATTGTAGTGGTGTATAGATCAACTTCGATCAACATGACACCCAAATCGCAGCGCCAGCGAGCGATTTCAGTCCGTAGGTCAAGGCCGGAAGTTCCAACCAGAAGTAGTTGGGCGGCTGCTCGGCAGCGCCGCCGGGATCTGGTCTGCCCATCGTGGCGATTACCTCACAGTTGGCGCCGCTGATCACCGAGCCAAGCAGTGCCGAAATATCCCCAACGCGCGCAGGCTCAGCACGCATGTCCACCACGCGAGCTATCACGCTTCGCGGGGCACCTACCCTGCCCAGCGTCGACTACTGCGGCGACCCCGCCGCACGCATCGGGCAGAAACACTGGCACACAGTCAACTGCGACCGCCACCAACGCCAGCCAGGATGCCCTGGTCACTAAGGCGTCTATGCCCACCTTGCCGCCGACAGCGACACTCTGCGGCTCGTCAACCACCTCGACTCGATCACCATAGACCTGGTTAATCCACACCACCCGGCCGGCACCCAGTCCAATAGCAGCGGCCAACCGAGCACGTTTAGCGATCTTCGCCGCCGGATCGTCACCAACACAGTCGCCAAGGTTGAAGGAATCGAACAGCGGCGCCGAGACACTACTCACCCACATCGTGGTCATCCGACGGAGACAGATGCGAACGCTCACCGGCACAGTATCGACGAATCCCTGCACTTCTAAAGACCCCAACGGGACTTCAACGACGCATGAACGGCGGCACATCTACGTCGTCGTCATCACCGCCGATACTCAGGGTCGCACCGTTGGCGTGCAGCGGCACACTGACAGCGTCGACAGGCTCAAACAACGTCGAAGTGAGCGCACCGGCCTTCGCCGACTCGATCCTGTGCGCACCACCAGTACTGCCCATCACAGGCGTGCGGCCCGGTCCGCTGGCTTCAAAGCCCGCCGCAATCACGGTGACCCGCACCTCGTCACCCAACGAATCGTCGATGACGGTGCCGAAAATGATGTTGGCGTCTGGATGCGCGGCGTCCTGCACCAGCGAAGCCGCCTCGTTGATCTCGAACAAGCCCAAGTCGCTACCACCAGCGATCGACATCAACACCCCCTGTGCACCCTCCATCGACGCTTCCAGTAGTGGAGAGTTGATGGCAATTTCGGCGGCCTTGAGCGACCGACCATCGCCACGCGCCGAACCGATGCCCATCAACGCAGTGCCCGCACCCGACATGATGCCCTTAACATCGGCGAAATCGACGTTTATCAGCCCCGGCGTGGTGATCAGGTCGGTGATGCCCTGCACACCGTTCAGCAGCACTTCGTCGGCGCTGCGAAACGCATCCATCAAGGATAACGCGGCATCGCCCATCTGCAACAATCGGTCGTTAGGAATTACGATGAGGGTGTCGCAACTCTCCCGCAACGCCACGATGCCGTTCTCTGCCTGATTGCTGCGCCGCTTGCCCTCGAACGAGAACGGTCGGGTGACCACACCGACAGTCAGTGCACCCAACTTGCGGGCGATACTCGCGACAACGGGTGCCCCGCCGGTACCGGTGCCCCCACCTTCACCCGCAGTAACAAACACCATGTCCGCCCCCTGCAGCAGTTCTTCGATTTCGTCCTTGGCATCTTCGGCGGCCTTGCGCCCGACCTCAGGGTTTGCACCGGCGCCTAGTCCCCGAGTGGAGTCCCGCCCGACATCAAGCTTGACGTCTGCGTCGCTCATCAACAACGCTTGCGCATCAGTATTGATCGCGATGAATTCCACGCCCTTGAGGCCCTGCTCGATCATCCGGTTAACGGCGTTAACGCCGCCGCCACCGATACCCACAACCTTGATGACGGCAAGGTAATTATGCGGGGGGGTCATAATTCGTCTCCTCCGTGGTGGGACTAGCCGACGGTGTGTCTGCTTGCAAACCCTTAACCTCAACCATAGGATTAGAGTTATGTTAAGTAGTTATGTTTAACCAGCACGGTATGGCTACGACGGGTACTAACCGAGCAGGCGCGCCGACGCTCCGCGGTTTTTTTTCTGCAGTAAATCGTGAATATTAACTTCGCGTTTTGCGGGTGCACACCCACCACTACCTCACGGTTGGCAAATCGGGGCTAGACACGTCGTATGTCCGTCCAGGCTGCGTCAAGAGCGCGGCCAGCTTCTCGGCCTTCTCTTCGACGCGCTCGGTGCTTCCCCAGATCACTGCCCGCCCGTCAGTCATAGTAAACGTGATCGACGACACTGACGGGGCTGCGATGCGGGCTACCTGGCCTGCGAACTCAGGACGCAACGCGAGCAATACCACCAGCGCGGCCTTGGTGGCCGGGTCGATCGGTCCGGGATTACCGACATCAATATAGGGCAACGCCGGTGGCACCGAAGTTATCGCGAAGTCGACGCCATCGCGATCAAAGAGATGCGAACCATCGGGAAAGTCTTTCACCACTACTGGAACCCGTTCAACGACGGCTATCCGCAGCACTGACGGGTAGTGACGCTGTACCCGCACACTGGCCACTCGCCGGATCGCTGCTATCCTGTCCGCGACCTGGTTTATATTGATCTGCAGGAGCGGCGTTCCAGGCTGCACTCGGGCCGCATCAAGGATCTCCTCGCGGGTCACCTTCTCAATCCCTGTGACTACAATACTTCGCGCTGACATCGTCGGCGTCAAGTAGAGGATCAACCCGAGCCCGACCGCGGCAATACTCAAGATCACCGTCGCGAACAGCATCTTCAGGCCCCGAACAACGCCACGCGCAACCGGTTTAGGAGAGTTGGATTCGTTGCTAATCTGCCCACGGATGCGGCGTTTGGCCTCGCGGCGAGCTTCTTCGATCGCGGTGGCGCGCGCCTGCGCAGCACGGCGTTCAGCCCGCTCACGACGGGCCCGTCGGCGCGGCCCCTCGAGTTCGTCGTGGTCGCCCAGCATTTGGTTGTCCTGCACTGACTTGTTTCGTGTTGAGGCCGTGAGCAGTTCAGTGGTCACAGCTTTAGCGGAGGTTCCGGAGTCCCCGGCCAACACGCCCAGATCGCCCGGCTCTCTTTCGCAAACCGAGCCCCCCCCCACTTCGGCCCGTATCGTCGCCAGGTGGTTGGTCAGCGCGCCCTTGTTCGATGCTGTCACTATACTGTCCTCAGTCGGCTCGGCGGCGCGCTGTGGTTGGCCCGGATCCGCAGCGCGGCAACGATCTCCGGCCCTAACATGGTCACATCGCCGGCGCCCATCGTGACGATGACGTCGCCGGGGCCGGTCGCCTCGGCGACCTCCGCAGCGACCGTTGAGAAGTCTGGTAGATACCGCACCGGAACGCTGACATGCTCCGCAACACTAGCGCCGCTGACGCCAGCGAGCGGTTGTTCGCGGGCACCGTAGACGTCCAGGATGAACACCGTATCGGCGGCATCGAGCGCACGACCAAATTCTCTGGCAAAAGCCCTGGTCCGCGAATACAAGTGGGGCTGAAACACCACAATGCAGCGACCGCCGCCGCTCTGCTCAAGCACCATGCGGACCGTCGCCAGCGTCGCACTGATCTCCATCGGATGGTGGGCATAGTCGTCGAACACCCGCACCAACGAGTTCGGAGCCTGACCAATTCCCGAGGTCCCGACCAGTTCTAAGCGGCGACGCACACCCTCGAAACCAGCCAGCCCATCGAGCAGCTCATCGGTCGACGCATCTATTTCAATCGCCGCCAGCAACGCACCTAACGCATTGAGCGCCATGTGCCGCCCGGGTACCGATAGTCGCATCACCCGCGGGTTTGGTTCACCAGCCAACTGGATATGCGCAACCACTCCGGTACCCTGTTGCTCCCACGACAATAGCGTCCCGGCCAAACCCGCGGGATCGGGCACCGAGCCGTAGCGCAGCACACGAATTCCTAACTCAGCTGTGCGCTGAGCTAGCGCCGCTGCGCCTGGGTCATCAACGCACACTACGAGCGCTCCCCCGGGAGCAATCTGTTCCACGAACGAATCGAACACCCCGACATAAGCATCGACACTGCCGTAGAAATCCAGGTGATCGGACTCAATGTTGGTGACCACCGCGACATTGGGCGTATACTCCAGCAGGGAGCCATCGCTTTCATCAGCCTCGGCTATGAAGCAGTTTCCACTGCCGTGGTGGGCGTTGGTGCCTGCCTCGCCAAACTCACCGCCGACCACGAAGGATGGGTCACGTCCACAGTGCTGCAGAGCTACAATGAGCATCGATGTAGTCGTGGTTTTGCCGTGTGTGCCGGTAACCATCAGCGTGGTACATCCGTTCATTAGCCTGGCCAACACAGCCGGTCGTAATACCACCGGAATGCCACGCCGCCGGGCTTCGACCAGCTCAGGGTTGGTTTTGGAGATAGCGGCGTGGGTAGTGATAACCACGGTAGCGCCGCCGGGCAGCAGGTCCAGCGACGACGCGTCGTGTCCTATGCGGATCAGCGCGCCGCGCGCCCGCAGCGTGCGCACACCGCGTGACTCCTTGGCGTCTGAACCAGACACCAGCCCGCCGCGGTCCAGCAAGATGCGGGCGATGCCCGACATCCCGGCTCCCCCAATGCCCACCATGTGCACCCGCCGCAGCTCGAGTGGTAGCTGCTCGGCGTTCACAGTTTTCCTCCGGCCGACTGACCGGAGACCATGTCACGTGCTGCATACGCCAGGTCCAGTGCTGCCGTGGCGACGTGATGTGCCGCATTACGATGTCCCACTCGCACGGCAGCCGCCATCATCATAGCCAGCCGCGCCGGATCGTTGAGCAATCGGGCGACGTGCCGCGCTACCAGACCGGGCGTCACGTCGGCGTCGGCGACCATCATGCCGCCACCAGCGTTAACCACCGGCAATGCATTGAGCCGTTGCTCACCATTGCCGATAGGCAACGGTACATAGATGGCTGGCAAACCGACGGCCGACACTTCGGCGACCGTCATTGCCCCAGACCGACAAATCACCAGGTCGGCGGCGGCGTACGCCAGGTCCATTCGGTCCAGGTAAGGCACCGCAACGTACGGAGGCTCGCCGGGCTCGGGTGTGCGCAGCTCAAGGGTGTTCTTGGGCCCGTGGGCGTGCAGCACAGCCACTCCTGCAGCGGCCAGGTCCGCAGCAGCACCGGCGACCGCCCTATTTAGCGAGACTGCCCCTTGAGAACCGCCAAACACCAGCAGCACCCGCGCATCCTCAGCGAAACCGAAGTGCTTGCGGGCGTCCGCCCGCAATGCCGCGCGGTCCATCGTGGTAATGGCCGCGCGGACCGGCACTCCGACCACCTCAGCATCGCTTAACCCGGAACCAGGTACTGCCGCGAACACCCGGTCAGCTGTGCGCGCACCGACACGATTAGCAATACCGGCCCGGGCGTTAGCTTCGTGGACCACCACCGGGATGTGGCGCCGCAATCTGTGGATACCGCGGGCAGCCAAGTACGCCGGCAATGCCACGTAGCCACCGAAACCCACCACCACGTGGGCTCCGACCTCCTCAAGCACCGCGCGGGTCTCTCGAACAGCACGCCACACTCGTCGGGGGAGCCGGACCAAGTCTCCGGTGGGCTTACGCGGCAATGGCACCGAGGTTATCAGCTCGAGGTGGTAGCCGCGCTCAGGCACCAGTCTGGTCTCCAATCCACGCGAAGTGCCCAACGCGGTGATACGGACGTGCGGATCCAGCGCGCGTAATGCATCGGCGACGGCCATAGCGGGCTCCACATGGCCAGCGGTACCGCCGCCCGCCAGCACGATCGACAGGATAGAATGAACCGATGACGCGACACCAGTGGGCGAAGGGCTACCCCCCAGCCTGCCAACCGGCTCCCTGATCGAGTCGTTCACCTGTGACGCTGACCTTAAACTATGCGCGAACGCGCGGTGGATGACGTTGGCCAGTGCGCAGTTGATCAGTTTTATGATGCCCTAATCGTCGCGCCGGCCGATCAGCTGCTCGAGGAAATGCCGGGCGCAGTGGCCGGTCCGACTCCCAGGAGACGCTGCGGGCGGACCTGCAACCACCTGGCCTGTTGGTAGGTTGCGGGCGAGGCTGCTTGCGGTCGCGGAACGTCTTCCCCCGGGGCGGCAGGTACGGCACTGGCAGCGGCAACCGTAACAGCTGGTTCACCTTGTCATCGCGCCCGGCCCGCAGCGTTGCCACCGCCTCTGGTTCATGGCGAGCTGCGTTGGCCATAATGCCAATCATGAAAAGCGTTGCAGCCGTGGATGTTCCACCGGCAGAGATTAATGGCAGCTGCAGACCAGTGACCGGTAACACCCCGATTACGTAGCCTATGTTGATAAACGCCTGGCCCAACACCCACATCGTCGTGGTGGCGGTCAGCAGTCGCAGAAATGGGTCAGCGGACCGCCGCGCGATCCGCATCCCGGTGTAGGCAAACAGCCCGAAAAGTCCCAGCAACCCCAACGCGCCGACCAGGCCAAGTTCTTCGCCGATGATCGCGAAGATGAAGTCATTGTGAGCGTTGGGCAGATAGTTCCACTTGGCGACGCCCTGGCCAAGACCGTCGCCGAAGATACCACCTTGGGCCAAAGCGAACTTTGCCTGTCGAGCCTGATAACCGGTGTCTTGCGGATCGCTCTCAGGGTTCATCCAGGACCGCACGCGGTCTGACCGATAGCCCGCGGACACCGCCAGGATCGCCCCCGAAGCAAAGACCGCGAACAGCGAAGTGACGAAGACACGCAGCGGCAGCCCCGCATACCAGAGCAGGGCCAAAAGGATGATACCGAAAGACACCGTCTGCCCAAGGTCAGGCTGAGCCACGATCAGCCCCAGCGCGATGACCGCGGCCGGCACTAACGGAATCAGCATTTCACGTAGTGACGCCCGCTCCATCCGGCGGGCAACCAACAGATGTGCACCCCAGATGACGAACGCAATCTTGGCCAGCTCGGAAGGCTGCATCGAAAAGCCCGCGATCACAAACCACTTACGTGACCCGTTGGCGAGATTGCCAATTCCCGGAATGAGCACCAGCACCAACAAAATGATAGTGCTGACGTAACTGGAGAATGCGATGCGCCGGATGAACCGCACTGACATCCGCAATGAGCAATAGCCGCCGATGAGGCCGATGATCGTCCACAAGACCTGTTTGTCGAAAATGACCCAGGCCGATCCGTCATCACCGTAGGACCGCACACCAGAGGCCGACAGCACCATGATCAGACCCAGTGTCGTCAGCAACCCAGCCACAGCGATGATCAGGTGAAACGAGGTCATCGGCCGGTCCAGCCAAACGCCGAACCGAGTCCGGAGACCGCGTGCTATAGCCCCCGGAGAACCTGATTGTTTGGCCTTCGCTTCAGACGCTTCGGCGAACGTAACAGCGCCAGGCTCAGTTACCCCCATGGTCATGGCGGCCTGCGAACTGCTGTTGCCTCCTGTGCTCTGGCCCCTATCCCGGCCTAGCAACCAGGTCAGCGTGTTACCCACGCCTAATCTACCGAATCGCCGCGCGTACGGCGGCTGCGAATGTGTCACCACGATCGGCATAACCGCTGAATTGGTCGAACGACGCACCGGCCGGTGCCAGCAGCACGGTGTCACCGGGTTGGGCTAAGTCTCGAGCTGCCGCCACGGCCGCAACCATCACGCGAGTGCCGATCGTTCCACCAACATAATCAACTTTTGTCATATCTATATCAGAAACAACAACACCCTCGTACATGCCATTATCCTCACCTGTCACAACCTGGACGACGGGGACATCAGGCGCGTGTCGTGATAACGCCTCGGCAACCATCGCACGATCTCGGCCGATCAGCACTGCGCCGACCAACCGAGGCGCCATGCGCGCGACCTCCGCATCGACAGATGCGCCCTTTAGTAGGCCACCCGCTACCCACACCACACGCGGATAAGCCAACACCGAGGCGAGGGCCGCGTGCGGGTTGGTGGCCTTAGAGTCATTTACATAGCTGATCCCCTCGACGACGGCCACCACTTCCCCCCGATGTCGGCCCAGCCGAAACGATGCGACTGCGTCGGCAATCGCGGTCGCCCCCACACCCACGCTGCGGGCCAGAGCCGCGGCCGCCAACGCATCGAGAACTCCGACCGGACCCGGCACCAGTATCGACGCAACTGGCATCAAGATCAGGTCGTCAGCAAACGCGCGATCAACGAGATAACCGTCACGCACCCCAAGCTCGCCCATGACTGGCTCGCCGAGTCGGAAGCCAACCCGCACCGGCGCTGCCGCCGTATCCAACAGCGCCGCCGCCCGACTATCGTCTAGCCCAACCACCGCCACCCGGCCGGTCAGCACCCGGGCCTTGGCCCTGATGTACTCGGCCATTGTCGAATGCCAGTCCAGGTGATCTTCAGCAATGTTGAGCACCACGCCGGCCTCTGGCCGTAGCGAGGGCGCCCAGTGCAGCTGAAAACTGGACAGCTCAACGGCAAGAACGTCCGAGGGCTCGGCAGACTCGGTTAAAACATCCAACACCGGGATGCCGATATTGCCACACAGTAAGCTACGCTGGCCGCCTGCCATCAAAATCGCGTGCAGCATCGACGTCGTCGTCGTTTTGCCGTTCGTACCGGCCACGACGAGCCAACGGCGCGGCGGCCCATAGTAGCCCGCGGCATCGAGCCGCCAAGCCAACTCCACATCGCCCCAGATGGGCACCCGCGCCGCTGACGCAGCGACGAGCACGGGGGTGGTCGGCGTGAAACCTGGGCTGGCGACCACCAGAGCGTAATTCTTTTCCCGTTCAAATATCTGCTGTGCGGCGGTGGCTGCACTCACGGTCGGCACCGGACTGTCCGCGTATTTATACACGGCGGCTGGGTCATCGTCACATAGCGTTGCCACTGCACCAAAACGGGTCAGCGCTGCCAGCACAGCCCGGCCAGTCACTCCGCCACCAGCTACCAAAACGGGCGCGCCCGGTACTAGCGGGTCAAGCACGTCAGGCGCCAATGGTAGCTAGCCACTCACCGTAGAACAGGGCCAAGCCCAGACCGCAGGTGATCGCCGTGAGCAGCCAAAAACGAATGATCACCGTGGTTTCGGCCCAGCCGGCCAACTCGAAATGATGGTGAAACGGCGCCATCCGGAACACCCGGCGACCGGTGGTACGGAAAGCCAGGATCTGTAAAACAACCGAGGTGATTTCAGCCACGAAAAGCGCACCGAGCACGACCGCAAGAATCTCGGTGCGACTGGTGACCGACAACCCGGAGATCACGCCACCCAACGCTAGGGACCCGGTATCACCCATAAAGATCTTGGCCGGTGCGGCATTCCACCACAAAAAACCGATACACGCACCCACCGTTGCTGCCGCGATCAGAGTCAGGTCCAGCGGGTCGCGAACATTATAGCAGCCCAGGCTCGGTGCTGTCACGCACGCATTGTGGTATTGCCAAAAGGTGATTAAAACATAGGCTGCGGTGACCATCGCCATGCTGCCAGCGGCCAGCCCGTCCAAACCGTCGGTGAAGTTGACCGCGTTTGACCAGGCGCTGACAATGACCACACAGAACAGCACGAACAACGCCGGTGCCAAGGTGACGGTCGCGATCTCACGCACGTAGGACAGATCCGCGCTGGCTGGTGTCAAACCGGCACCATTACCGAACTGCAACACTAACACCCCGAACAGGACCGCAGCGGTGATCTGGCCGACGGTCTTGGTTATCTTGTTCAACCCGAGGTTACGCGACCTGCGAATCTTGATCAGGTCATCGAGGAATCCGACGCCTGCCAACGCGGTGGCCAGACCCAGCACCAGCAGACCCGACGCGGACACGCCTTCACCGTCGAACGCCAAGCCAGCCAGATGAGTACCCAGGTAACCGGCCCAAATGCCGGCTACAATGGCAACACCGCCCATCGACGGGGTGCCGCGTTTGGCGTGGTGGCTGGGTGGGCCGTCCGCACGGATTTCATGGCCGAAGCCCTGCCTGGTGAACAGCCGGATCAGCGCTGGGGTCACCAGGATGGACACGGCCAATGCGACAGCGAAAGCGACGAGGATATGTCTCATGGGCAGGTGCCCCCGTCGCTCACCAGTGCGTCAGCCAGCGCCCCTAACCCAACCGAGTTCGACGCCTTGACTAGGACCACGTCGCCGGATTGTAGCTCGGCCTGCAACAATGCCAGGGCAACGGCGGAGTCTGCCACTTTAACCGTCTCCAAGCCCCACGAGCTTTCCATAATCGCTCCGCGGTGCATGGCGTTTATCGAACTTCCCTCTCCCACGAAAACGAGTCGAGACACATTTAAGCGCACCGCTAGCCGGCCGATACGATCATGCTCAGTGATCGCGTCCTCCCCAAGCTCGGCCATCTCTCCCAACACCGCCCAGCTACGCCGGGCGCCGCGCGCCATCCAGGCCAGCGCCTGCAAACCGGCCCGCATTGAGTCGGGGTTAGCGTTGTAGGCGTCGTCGATCACCGTCACCCCATCAGCGCGCATGGTGACCTGCATCCGATGCTGCGACACTGGCCCGGTGGCGGCGAGCGCGGCCGTTACCTGCTCGACGTTGGCACCGCATTCCATCGCAACCGCAGCCGCACATAAGGCGTTGGCAACCTGATGGTCGCCATATACGCCGAGTTGGACCTCAGCGGCGCCGACGTGTGAATCGCGAGTATGCAGCGCGAAACGCGGCCTGGCCAGTTCGTCGAGCGACACCGGCCCCGCCCAAACATCTGGGCCGTTTGGCAACCCCAGATCGCGACGACCGCCACGGCTCACCCGAATCACGCGGGCCGCGGTCTCATCGGCCATCGCCGCCACCGCCGGGTCATCGACGTTGAGTATAACCACACCGGATTGTGGAATAGCTTGCGGCAATTCGGCTTTAGTCCTGGCGATAATGTCCCGGGAGCCGAACTCACCTAGGTGCGCAGTACCGACGTTGAGGACCACCCCTACCGTTGGCGGGGCGATCGCTGCTAACGCAGCGATATTGCCGGGATGGCGCGCCGACATCTCCAGAATCAGATAGTCGGTGCTGCGGGACGCTCGCAATACTGTCCAGGGATGACCCAGTTCGTTGTTGAACGACTCGGGCGGCGCCACCACCTCACCGAGCGGCTGCAGCACGACATCCACCAAGTCTTTGGTAGATGTCTTCCCGGACGATCCGGTAATCCCGATGATGGTCAGCCCGCTAGCTACCAACTCCGCGGCCACCACCTGAGCCAGCTTGGCCAACGCAGCCAACACCGCCGCACCCAACCCGTCAGTGTCATGCTTGAGCACCCCGGTCAGCCCGCAGTCGTCGGTGCGAGGGTCGGGCGCGACCACGATGGCAGGAACGCCGACCGGCCGGGCGGCCAGCACCGCGACTGCACCAGCCGCTATCGCCGAGGCGGCGTGGTAATGCCCGTCCGAGCGGGCCCCCGGCAGGGCCAGGAATAGGCCGCCGGGACCAACAGCGCGCGAGTCGAATTCCACGCTGCTGGTGACGCGACGCTCGGCAGCCTCTTCGGGCGAGATGTCGACCAACGCACCACCGACAATCTTGGCGATTTGGGCGACCGTCAGGTCGATCATTGGCGTGCCTGTCCAGGAGCAGGACGCCGCCGGACAGTACGGACATGCAGCGCCCGAGCCAGCTCCACCCGGTCATCGAAAGGGCGGGTCTCAGCGGCACCCTGCTGTCCGATTTCATGACCTTTGCCCGCCACAAGCACCACATCATCAGATCCCGCCCAGGCGACCGCATATTGGATTGCGGCCCGCCGGTCGCCGATCTCGACGAGCTGCGCTGCACCACCAGACGCGGCGGCGCCGGCCAGAATGTCACGACGGATTGCCGCCGGATCCTCACCGCGCGGGTTGTCGTCGGTAACGACGACCAAATCGGCAAGCTTAGCGGCAATCTCGCCCATCGGAGCCCGCTTGCCCGGGTCGCGCTCGCCGCCCGCGCCAAATACCACCGCCAACCGACGGTCCGGCTGTAGTAGAGCGGTCAGCACAGCGCGTAACGCGCCTGGCTTGTGTGCATAGTCAACCAGCGCAAGAAAATCCTGGCCGCCGTCGATCTGTTCCAGTCGTCCGGGGACTCGGATATCTCGCAGTCCCAGGGACGCTTGTTCTGGAGAGACCCCAACAGCATTGAGAATCGCCAGGGCGACAAGACAATTGGCGATGTTATAGCAGCCAGGCAACCGGATAGCGACCCGGTGCTGGACACCGGAGGGATCTACGGCGGTGAATTCTTGTCCGCCGACATCCAGTGGCGCAACGTCCATCGCGCGCCACGATGCGGGCTGGCCTAGGGCGCTGACTGTGATAACGTCACCGGCTCGGGCAGCTGTTGCGCGCCCAGCGTTGTCGTCGATGCATACCACGACGGTATGAGCCCGCAGCGACGAGTGCGGATCGAACAGCACCGCTTTGGTTTCGAAGTACTCCTCAATGCTGGGATGAAAGTCGAGGTGGTCGCGAGACAGATTGGTGAAACCTGCCACTGCAAACTGGGTGCCGTCCACTCGGCCCAGACTCAACGCGTGACTAGACACTTCCATCACCACGGTGTCTACTCCGCGTTCGGCCATCGCCGCGAGCATCGCCTGCAGTGCAGGAGCCTCCGGCGTGGTCAGCGTACTGGAGATGCTGGGGATGTCGGCCCCATCAATCCGGATGCCGATGGTGCCGATCAGTCCGGTCATTCGCCCACCGGCCCGTAGACCGGCCTCAACCATATAAGTGGTAGTAGTCTTGCCCGATGTTCCGGTGATCCCAACAACCGTCATCCGAGTAGAGGGATGGCCATACACGGTGGCAGCTAAGACGCCGAGCACGCTGCGAGGTGCCGGATGTACGAGTATCTGCACGCTGCTGGTCTGGTCTGCCAGCTCAGCGACCCCCGCGATGTCGGTGAACACCGCGACGGCGCCGCGCTCGAGGGCGACGCCGGCATACCGAGCGCCGTGCGTGGACGCACCGGCCAGGGCAACGAACAGGTCCCCAGGCAGAACGTCCTGGGCCCGCAGTGCCACACCGGTTACCGGAACGTCCGGAACGGTCGCCCAGTCGGGGCTGTTGGCCAGCACCGCGCCAACCTGAGCTGCAAGCACAGGTAGCCGCCCGCCCGCAGCGGCGCTGGGGCGCAGCCCAATCGGCACTGCCACCACCCTCAATTACACCTCCGTCCGGTTGTCTACCGCAGTTCGATCGCAAGGACCTGCCATGCCACCTTATCTAGGCGCACCAGCTCCAGCGCAGGGCGACGAAATCGGCCGCCAACGCGAAAATAAACGAATGTAGACGTCGAGCCAACATCGATATCGGCTACACCCACACCGGCTAGGTAGCTTGAAGCGTCAACGGTGGTCCCGGATCCGGGGACAGCGGCACGTTCTCGCGCTGCATCAACCAGCTCGTGATGTTGTGAAAAAGTGGAGCCGCATTGTGACCGGGTGTACCATCAGCGCTGCGCTCTGGATTATCCATCATGATGCCGACGACATAGCGGGGATTGTCGGCAGTGGCTATCCCAGCGAAGGTGATCCAGTAAACGTCGTCAAAATAGCACCCGCAGGCGGGATTAATCTGCTGCGCGGTGCCTGTCTTGCCGGAGATTTGATAGCCAGATATCCCGGCTGCGGAACCAGTGCCCTGCTGATAGCCCATCGGATCTTTTTGCACCACAGCACGTAGCATCTGCCGCACAGTACGGGCAGTCTGCGACGACACCACCCGAATACCGTCCGGCCGCGGTTCTTGCGTCCAAGTGCCGTCGGCTGCGATAGTGGCCTTGATGATCCGTGGCGGTACCCATACCCCGTCATTGGCGATGGCCTGATACATGCCTGTCATCTGCAGTAGAGTCATCGAAAGCCCCTGGCCAATAGGCAAGTTCGAAAATGTGCTGCCCGACCATTGATCGATAGGCGGTACCAGCCCAGCACTCTCACCGGGCAGCCCTACACCAGTGCGTTGACCTAACCCGAACTTGCGGACCATGTCGTAAAAGCGTTCCGGGCCGACGCGTTGAGCTAGCATCAGCGTGCCAACGTTAGAAGACTTTCCGAACACTCCGGTGGTGGTATAAGGCATCACGCCGTGCTCCCACGCGTCATGTATGGACACACCACCCATCTGAATCGAGCCGGGCACCTGCAACACCTCATCGGGGTTGGATAGTCCGTATTCAATAACCGCGGACGCGGTGATGACCTTATTCACTGAGCCCGGCTCGAATGGCGAGGAGACCGCCAAATTACCCAGCTGTCTATCGCCTTGGCGCCCGATGTCTTGCGACGGGTCGAAAGTGTTGTCGTTGGCCATGGCAAGCACTTCGCCGTTCTTGGCACCTAGAACTACAGCAGAAACATTATGGGCGCCGGACAAGTTCTTTGCCTGCTGCACCTGCTGCTGCACGTAGAACTGGATGTCGTTGTCGATGGCGAGCTGAACGGTCGAACCGTTGACCGCTCTATGTCGATTGCGATAGCTGCCGGGGATGACCACGCCGTCAGACCCACGGTCGTAGGTGACCGAACCGTCGGTTCCAGACAACACGGAGTCTAAGGAATCTTCAAGACCCAGCAGCCCGTGGCCGTCCCAGTCGATGCCACCGACGATGTTGGCCGCCAGTGACCCGCCCGGATAATGACGCAAGTCCTGCCGCTCGGAACCGACCTCAGGATACTTCTTGGAAATCGCCTCAGCGACAGCAGGGTCGACGGCGCGCGCCAAATAGACGAAATTGTCGTTACTTTGCAGCTTCTTCAGCAGCGTCGGAACGTCGGGCTTATTGTTCAATCGGCTCGCGACGTCTGTGGCGATATCTTGCAGGCGCTGCCGCGGGTCAGAGGCGGACGGAGTCGCCTTTTTGGCCTCCTCCAGCTCCTGGCGAATTCTCCTTGGCTGAAACGTCAACGCACGCGATTCGGTAGTGAAAGCAAGCTTCTCGTTGTTGCGGTCGGTGATGCTACCGCGGACCGCCTTTTCAACATCGGTCACCTTGAGCTGTCCAGCCGCCTGGGCACGCAGACCCGCGGCATTGGAGACCTGCAGAATGAACAGCTGCGTCGCCGCCACCAACATCAACACGAATATGACCATATTGCCGGCCCGATGTCGGAAGACGAAAGATGTGCCACGCGCACCAACTTCGACCACCTGCCGGGTGCGCCGCTCCCACGCTGAACGACCCACCGGCACTGTGTCTGGCGCGACAGTTGGGCGGGATTTCTTGGTGTCCTTAGCTTTCCTGGCTTTCTCTGACTGGTGAGACCGCTTCGGTCGTCGGACGGGAGGTGTGCTGGAACTGCGTCCCTGCCACGGCGACCGCAACGAGCCAGTCCGGTGGACATCGCCGCGTCTCACCGCGACATCCCCAACACTGTGTCCGTTGGGGGCATTGACCCCGGTTGCAGCCGAACCGGAACTTCCGCGAGTAACGGCGCGGGAACTTCTACAGGCACTGGGGCACGCATCGTGCCTTCTGGAAGTGGCAGCCCCGGCATCAGTATCAGCCCCGGGACCTGCCCAGCGGCTTGCCCATTGGGAATACCAGGCAGCTGCGGAAGTGCCTGGGGTAGGTGTTGGCCGCCCAAAGTTGTTGCGCCATCGGGAGCGCGCAGCAATATCTCCGGTCCAAAATTCGCCGGCGGGGGCGGGTCACCGGGGCTGGGTACCACTCGAGTCGGGACCTCCAACGAAACTACCGGCGGTTTCGGCAGCGGAGGGCCTGCGTCAGGAAGCTTCGTGTTCAACGGCGGCGGCGGAACACCGTCAGCCGGCTTAGGCGTACCGACGACCACCCAGTTACCACCCGGGTCTTGTATCAGGTGAGCAGTATCTTTAGTCGGGATCATACCCTGTTTGCGGGCCGCCTCGGCTAGCGCGGGCGCCGATTCTGCGCCCCGCACATCCCGTTCGAGCGCTTCCTTCTGCTGTTGCAGCATCCGCGTCTTTTCGCGGGTATCACTCAGCTGATAGGAACGCTCGGCAGAGTCAGTGGACAACCACAGCGTGAGACCCAACCCAACGCCAAGAGAGCCGATGATCAGCACAACAAACGGAACTTTGTTTGCCACAGTCCACGGCCGCAAGTCCGTAGATGCCAGCCGGGTGATTAAACGCTCACTCAACGTAGGGCGGACAACCTTGGGAACCTTGGCTTTCCGCGCCTTCGCCCGCGCCTTGGCCTGCGTGGTATTCCTAGGTCTAGTTGGCCGTTCAACCGGACGGGACATCGGACTGGTTCGTGGTCCAGGTTTCGACGCCCCGACTTCACGAGCGGGTACCGAGATCTTGCCGGCGTGCGCTTGGGGACGACGTAACTTCACCTCATGAGCCGTGCGCTTGCCACTGCGAGTAGCACCGTTGCGTCCACCCGAACGGTCACTGCCACCACGACGTACCATCGTGTCGCACTGAGCCTTCATGAGTCGCCTCTCCTGGTTGGCTGCTGCGGTTCCACTGAATGCTAGATTCGTTGCAAGGCGCGTAATCGCACGGCGGTGCTGCGGGAATTACGTTCTATCTCGGCGGCATCTGCGCGTTCAGCGCCGCGCGTCAACAACCGGAATCGCGGTCCATGGCCGGGAAGTTCGATCGGTAAGCCCGTCGGTGTGTGGGAGGCGACCGCATCGTTAAACACCTGTTTAACGATGCGGTCCTCAAGCGACTGGTAGGCCAGCACCACGAGGCGCCCGGCCATGGTGAGTGCGTCTAACGCGGCAGGAAGGGCGTTGCGCAGCGAGTGCAACTCATCGTTGACCGCGATCCGCAACGCCTGAAACGTGCGTTTGGCCGGATGACCACCGGTGCGCCGGGCCGGGGCTGGAATCGCCTGGCACAGCAAGGTTACCAGCTCGGCGGTTGAACACAGCGGGGTATGGGCACGCTGGCGAACGATTTGCGCGGCGATGCGGTGCGCAAATCGTTCCTCGCCATACCGGCGAAGGATGTCGACTAATGCGGCTTCATCGTAGTTGTTGACGATGTCGGCCGCATTAACCGGTGACCCCGGGTCCATCCGCATGTCCAACGGCGCGTCTTGAGCATAAGAAAAGCCCCGCTCGACACGGTCCAGCTGCATGGACGATACACCCAGATCAAACAGCACGCCATCGATTGATTCCATTGCAGCATAACCAGATTCGCCTAGCACCGCAGCAAGGCGATCATAGCGTGTGTGTATTAATGTAACCCGCTCAGCAAATCGCGCTAGCCGAGTCCGAGCGATACCCAGGGCGCTCGGGTCGCGGTCAAGCCCGATCAGCCGCAACCCCGGCAACTCGGTCAGGAATCGCTCCGCATGTCCCCCAGCGCCAATGGTAGCATCTACCAGCACCGTATTGGACCCGTCGAGGTGATAGCGGGTCAACGCGGGGGTAATGAGCGCAACACACCGTTGCGCTAGGACAGGAACATGCCCGAAATCACTTGAGCCGTCAGCCATCTTGCCACCCTCCCGGACCTGGTGACATCTACTGTCCCCCGGAACCATCCCGAGGCACACCGACACCCCCGCATAGTGGTCTCTGTCCGAAAGCACGAGCCTGGCGTTGGGGAAGTACGCCAGGGTCAGTTCGGGCAGAGGCCACGATGCACGGACATGCGCCCTAGATCTCATGGCGGTCGCAAGCTCGGCGGAGCCGGGTGCAGCCGGTCGCCACGCCTTAGATGATGTCACCGAGTGCTTCATCATTGGCCGCAGAGAAGTTCTCTTCGTGGGTCTGTTGGTAGTCATGCCAGGCCTGCGCGTCCCAGATCTCGAGGTAGTCGACGGCTCCAATCACCACGCAGTCCTTGGAAAGGCTGGCATAGCGACGGTGGTCAGCTGACAACGTGATTCGACCCTGCGCGTCGGGGTGCTGTTCGTCGGTCCCAGCAGCGAGATTGCGCAGGAACGCCCGGGCTTCGGGGTTGCTTCGCGACGTCTTACTGGCCCGGCGCGCTAGCTGCTCGAATTCTGCCCGGGGGTAGACAGCCAAGCTGTGGTCTTGGCTCTTGGTTACCATCAATCCCCCTGCCAGCGCATCGCGGAACTTGGCGGGCAACGTCAGCCGCCCCTTGTCGTCGAGTTTGGGTGTGTAGGTTCCGAGAAACACCAGTTGACCTCCCGTCGAGACCGGCTCCCGCCTAACCCAAACACTTCGGCCACTATACCCCACAATTCCCCACTTTGCCCCATATAAACCCATTTATAGGGTGTCATAGTTGAATTTTCTCGGCTATCCACCACTTCAGGGTCGATCTAGAGGCACCCGAGGACATCGCACAGCCTGATCGTGACAGCGGAAAACCGCATTTCAAATGCCTAAAGACACAAAACAGAGACCCCGTGGAGCACAGTGGGGCGTAGATTGGGTCCTACGCGGCCCACTGTGCGTTCGGAATCGGGCTAACAATTAAGCTCGGACACAGTAACGGGGCAGCCACTGGCTGCCCCGTTACTGTGTAGGTAGATCGGCTAGAGGTTGCACTACTCATCGAAGCGGCGCCGGAACCGATCTTCCATACGACTGGTGAACGATCCCCCCGCGCCTTTCGTGCGACGCTGGTGCGACGCCCCAGGCGCCGGACCCGGGTGGTCCACCCTGCCGGACAATCGCAAACCAGTAATGGCAAACACCACACCACCGAACATCACAACGAAGCCAACGACGCTAAGAATCGGGAAGCTTCCGATCATCGTGGCCTTGAATGCAACCCCACAAATCAGCATCCCCAGACCAATGACGAACAACGCCATGCCTTGCATGCGCCGCCGCGCGGTCGACGCACACAACCCTTCACCGCGTACACTCGACGCGAACTTGGGGTCTTCGGCGTAGAGAGCGCTCTCGATCTGATCGAGCATACGCTGCTCACGATCGGAGAGTGGCATTCGTCCCTCCTTGCCGACAGGATGACAAGTAACTATCGCTAGAACAAGGATGCCCGTTGCGCGGGCAACTAACTTTCGATGATACGAGGTCAATCTGTGCCGTACCACTGGTTCGCGGGCGATTCTATCCAAGCCGCACCGCCACGACGCCACGGTTCAGAATCGCTGTGGGCCACGAAACCATATTGCGTAAGCAAGTCGGATCGTTGATGTGTTGCCACGCCCCTTAGTCGGTCGGCGGCCATGCCATCCGATAATGGCGATGAAAAATCCCACCGGGTCATTGATTGAATGAGGAGGACACCACAAGTTGGCGATATTCCTCATCGATCTGCCGCCAAACGAAATGGAGCGCCGCCTCAGCGATGCCCTGGGTGTGTATGTCAACGCGATGCGGTACCCGCGGGGCACCGAAAACCTGCGTGCCAGAATGTGGCTGGATCACACCCGGCGATCGGGCTGGCAAGCGGTGGCCGCCGTCGAAGTCGAAGTAACAGACATAGCCGAGACAGCCGACGACCCCACCAAGCAGGTGCCGTCGGCTGACGAACTGAGCAACGCACCATTAGTCGGCGTAGCCTACGGTTACCCGGGGGCACCGGGTCAATGGTGGCAACAGCAAGTTGTCCAGGGCTTGCAACGCGGCGATTTTCCAACACTTGAAATCACTCAGCTGATGACCAGCTATTTCGAGTTGACCGAATTGCACATTCATCCTCGCGCCCAAGGCCGTGGCATCGGTGAGGCATTGACCCGCCGGCTGCTAGCTCATCGTTGCGAGAACAACGTGCTGCTCTCCACACCAGAAACCTACGGTGAAGCCAATCGTGCCTGGCGGTTATACCGGCGGCTGGGCTTCATAGACATCATCCGCCGCCATCATTTCGCTGGCGATCCACGGGCATTCGCGATCTTGGGTCGCCCCCTTCCCCTATAACAGGACGGGTCACCGAAGAGACCCAACGGGTCTGGCACGATGACCTGGTGCGTGCCGGCTGCCCCCCGCTGTTCACCCGAGAACTCACCATTCGGCGGCGCCGCGCGTTGGCCCTCGCGCTGCTGCTCGTGGTACCGCTGGCTACCGGATGCCTGCGAGTCAGAGCCTCAATAACCATTTCACCGGACGATCTGGTGTCTGGGGAAATCATCGCCGCGGCAAAACCGAAAAATAACAAAGACACCGGCCCACAGCTCGACGGAAACTTGCCGTACAGCCAGAAGGTCGCGGTGTCGAACTACGACAGCGACGGCTATATCGGGTCGCAAGCGGTGTTCTCCGACTTGACGTTCGCCGAATTGTCGCAGCTGACCAACATGAACTCCGACGCCGCCGGCGTTAACCTGTCGCTGCGCCGTAACGGCAACCTGGTAACCTTGGGAGGGCGGGTAGATCTGACCTCGGTGATCGATCCCGATGCCGACGTTGAACTAACCGTCGCCTTCCCCGGAGTCGTGACGTCCACCAATGGTGACCGCATCGAGGATGAGGTCGTACAATGGAAGCTCAAGCCGGGCATAGTGAGCACCATGAGTGCGCAAGCCCGCTACACCGATCCCAATACCCGTTCTTTCACCAGGGCCAGCATCTGGCTGGGTATCGCGTCGTTCGCGGCTGCCTGCGTGGTCGTGCTGTTGGCCTGGCTCTGTCGGAACCGCTCCGCGAGATTCGACGCTCCGCGCGATTGATCATTCGACTAGAATGGCTCACCCGACTAGCCCACGCAAACTGGTGACCAGTAGGCAGCCATCTCCGCGAAGGTGTCGAACACTGCTGGAGACACGCCATATGTTGCCTCGAAATGGATGCTCAGCGGAAAGCCCAGCTCGGCGACACCGTCTATCACACGCTGGTACAGATCGAGCATGAGCTGTCGCTTCTGAGCAGGCTCGCTGCCCGCCAACCTTTTGACGAACGCCTGCTCATCGGCCACTGCGGCGTTTCCCGGGTCCTGAATCAGCCAATTGATTAAGCCGACCCGGCTTTCAACCTTAGGCACGAAGCCGAACGACAGCAAAAGTTCGGGCCGATGGTCGGTATGCTGGGCGAACTCGGTAAGGAAACTCACGATTGCGTCGGAATACAGCAGCTGGGTCATGCCGTAAGTCGCGCCCTGATTGCACTTGAAATTCAGCCGACTCCGCTCACCGTCCCTGGTGGGAATGATGATTACACCGCGGTTAGCCACCAACTCGCGATACCTTGACAAGGCATCGGTCGGTGCGACACCAGAGCCTTCTCCGTCATTCATCGTGCGCGGTACACCAACGAAAACCACGCCCTCCATGCCGGCGGCGGATAAGTCGGCAAGCCGCCGACCCAGCGATGCTTCGTCCATGAACGCTGTGACCTGAGTGCACAACCCATTGACCCCGGGCAACTCCGGTTTGATCATCGACCAGAAGTCCAGTACGTCCAGCTTCGGCTTCATCGGAATGGGTCGATCGTCTTCCTCGGCAATCAGTCCCGGAATCATCACGTGCCGAATCTGGCCGCTAAGACCGGATTGAGTAGAGTACTGCACCACTTTGCGCGCATCTTCGGCTGCCCGCTTCCTACCGTCGTCTAAGTTCGGCGGTACCAACTCAAGCGCGATAGTGTTGAGGGTCACACGGCTCCTCGGGTATCAAATGGCTATTTTCCAGCCGCGTCACGCCGCGTCAACGTATCGTGCTGGGCCAGGCACGTCAACTAACGCAGGTCCCTCGAACAGCATAGGGGTGAGCCAGTGAGTACGTCGAAGCCACGTGAGCCGCTACGGCAAGCTAACACCACCCAAGCTACACGGAAACGTCCATGGCGCCACTGCGGAATACACTGTCGCGCCAGAGACACGCCGAACGGAAAGGGGCGACGCGCTGAGAGTAGAAGCAACCATAACCGTCGAGTTGGCCGACGCCATCGCCGGCCAACTGCGACAGTATCTGCGTAACCGACGCGACGACGTCGCCTACAGACGTGGCCCTGAAGGCAACGACTACAACGATTTGCTCGTCGATCGCAAAGATTTTTTGCTGAACGGGGACAAACAACTGCGGCCAACCTTCGCCTACTGGGGTTGGCAGGCCGCCGCGACCCGGAGCCCCAATAACACTGTACTGCTGATGCTGCTGTTTTCCGAGCTGGAATTACTGCATGCTTTCGCACTGCTACACGACGACGTCATCGACAAGTCCTTGACCCGACATGGCAGGCCGACAACCCATGTACGGTTCGCAGCACTACACTGCGACCAGAATTGGCAGGGATCGCCCGATCAGTTCGGGAAGTCGGCAGCCATCCTGATCGGCGACGTGGCGCAAATCGGGGCCGACGACATCATCTCCCACGTCTGCAGGGCAAACTTACCGCCCGACGCCCAGTCACCGGTCCAGCGCATATGGACCGATATCCGAACCAATGTGCTGAGTGGGCAATACCTAAACGTCGTTGCCGAGGCGAGCGCCGCGGAATTGATCGCTTCAGCGATGTCCGTCGCCACCAACACGACCGCTTGCTACACGGTGTCGCAACCGCTGCAACTCGGACTTGCCACCGTCGACAGACCCAACACTGCGGACATCTTCGGCCAATTTGGGACGAACCTGAGGAGAGCGTTCCAGTTACACGCCGATGTGTTCGGCGTGTTCAGGGATCCCGAGGTGACAGGAAAACCGTCCGGCGATGACCTAAGGCCCGGCAAGTGCACCGTGTCGATGGCGGAGGCAATGGTATTAGCAGACAAATCAGATCCCCTGGCTGCCAAACTGTTACGGACTTCAATTGACACCTCGCTCACTGACGCACAGGTTCGTAAACTACGCGACGTCATCGAGTCAGTGGGCACGTTGGCCGCTGTGAAGGACCGCATCACTGCACTCACCAACAGCGCGCTGACCACGCTGGCCATCGCACCCATCAATGCGAGCGCGAAGGCAGGACTGTCCGAGCAGGCTAACATGGCCACGAACCGGTCTGCTTGAACTGATGACCATTCCAACGCGCCTACCGGAGGCAGACTCGCCGACAAAACAATTTCTCGCCCAACATTTTTCACGACTGCGTACGTTCGCCGTCGCCCCGGAGTCCGGACCTGCAAAGCTAGGGTTGCTGGGCTCGCTGCTGATCACCACGGGTGGGCTGGGGGCGGGCAGTACCCGCCAGCACGACCCGCTGCTTGAGTCGATTTGCATGTCCTGGCTGCGCTTCGGCCACGGACTGGTGCTGTCGTCGATTCTGTTGTGGACGGGGGTGGGTCTGATGATAATTGCTTGGCTACAACTGGGCCGACATGTCGTGGCGGGCCAAGCCACTGAGTTTACGATGAGAGCCACCACTAGTTTCTGGTTAGCGCCGTTGCTGCTATCGGTACCGGTCTTCAGTCGAGATACCTACTCGTATCTCGCTCAGGGCGCACTGCTGCGCGATGGCCTGGATCCCTACCTGGTTGGTCCAGTCGGCAACCCTAATGCGTTGCTGGACGACGTAAGTCCAATCTGGACGATCACCACCGCACCCTACGGTCCGGCATTCATTTTAGTTGCGAAGTTCGTCACGATCGCCGTGGGCAACAATGTGGTGGCCGGAACCATGCTACTGCGCTTGTGCATGCTGCCCGGATTGACGCTGTTGATCTGGGCTGCCCCTCGACTGGCCCACCATCTCGGCACCAACGGCCCGACAGCGCTGTGGACCTGCGTTCTCAACCCGCTGGTGCTCATCCATCTGATGGGCGGGGTGCATAACGAGATGCTGATGGTGGGGCTGATGACCGCTGGCGTCACGCTGACCTTTCAGGGCCGCAATATCGCGGGCATCACCCTCATCACGGTCGCGATCGCAGTCAAGGCAACCGCTGGAATCTCCTTGCCCTTCATGGTCTGGGCGTGGATGCGCCAGTTGCGCGACCGACGAGGATACCGAACAGCCCAGGCTTTCTTGGCGGCCACCGCTACAGCGCTGTTGATCTTCGCTGTCATATTCGCGGTACTGTCCGGTGTGGCCAGCGTCGGTCTGGGGTGGCTGACTGCGCTGGCCGGCTCGGTGAAGATCATCAACTGGTTGACCGTACCGACCGCGGTAGCGAATGTAGTCAACGCCCTGGCCAACGGCTTCTTAGCAACTGACTTCTACGGCATGTTACGGGTAACCCGGTCTATCGGAATCGTAATCATCGCGGTATCACTACCGCTGTTGTGGTGGCAATATCGTCGCGACGACCGATCCTCGCTGACCGGTATCGCGTGGTCGATGCTGATTGTGGTGTCATTTGTTCCCGCTGCCCTGCCATGGTATTACTCATGGCCGCTGGCGGTAGCGGCGCCACTGACCCAATCACGGCGAGCGCTGGCCACCATCGCCGGGTTCTCGGCCTGGGTCATGGTCATTTTCAAACCCGACGGATCGCACGGTATGTATTCATGGCTGCATTTTTCGCTCGCCACGACCTGCGCATTGATCGCCTGGTACATACTCTATCGAGCGCCAGAGACGCGCCGCCCGCGAGCCGAAACGCCAGCCTCTTAGTAGGCCATGGCCTGCGCTCGCCGCACCACCTCCCGCGCCTGATGAGCGTGCAGTGCGTCAACGGGACGAGCGTTGCTGACGGCATCACGGCTGCCGTCGCGGGTCAGCGTCAACGACGGGTCCGGAGTGAATAGCCAGCGCACAATCTCGGTTTCGTGATAACCGCCATCATGCAGGATCGTCAGTAACCCGGGCAGGCTTTTCACCACCTCACCGGAATTGGTGAAAAAGACCTGCGGCACTACCAGACCACCGCCACGCCGCACCGCGACCAGATGGCCTTCGCGCAGCTGCTGGTGCACCCTGCTGACCGGTATGCCGAGTAGCTCGGCAACCCGGGACAGGTCATACGTTGGCTCGTCGGGATCCAAAATGTCGTCGCCGGCCGGAATACTGCCCACTGCGCCAGTGTAGAGCCTGGTACACAAAATGAGCCTACGTTCTCACACCTAATCGCACCACCACACCTACGATGGCCCGGTGGCAGCGGTTGAAGCCTGGGACCCATTAGACAGCACGTTGCTTGATGGCCGTTACCTCTTGCAGGCCAAGATCGCCAGCGGCGGTACCTCGACGGTATACCGTGGCATCGACATCCGACTCGACCGTCCCGTCGCGGTGAAGGTGATGGACTCTCGCTACGCCGACAACGACCAGTTTCTGACCCGCTTTCAGCTCGAGGCCCGCTCCGTCGCCCGGCTGAAGGACCCTGGACTGGTTGCAGTCTACGACCAAGGCTTCGATGCCCGTCACCCATTTCTGGTTATGGAACTCATCGAGGGTGGCACGCTGCGAGAGCTACTGGCCGAACGCGGCCCGATGCCACCACATGCCGTCGTGGCGGTGCTTCGCCCGGTGTTGGGCGGCTTGGCCGCCGCCCACCGGGCAGGCCTGGTACACCGCGACATCAAGCCAGAGAACATTCTGATCTCCGACGACGGCGACGTCAAGATCGCCGACTTCGGGTTAGTACGTGCCGTCGCAGCCGCCGGAATCACCTCGACAAGTGTCATCTTGGGGACCGCAGCCTATCTGTCCCCCGAGCAAGTCCGAGACGGCAACGCCAGTCCCCGCAGCGACGTCTACTCCGCCGGAATCCTGACCTACGAACTGCTGACCGGACGCACACCGTTTACTGGCGACTCGGCGTTTTCGATCGCCTATCAACGGTTAGAGACCGATGTCCCCCGGGCCAGCGCAGTGATCACCGGTGTCCCCCCACAATTCGACGAACTGGTGAAACGCGCGACGGTCCGCAACCCGAACGCTCGATATGCCGACGCGATGGAGATGACTGTTGAACTGAATGCCATCGCCGAAGAGTTAGCACTGCCACGATTCCGAGTACCGGCGCCGCGCAACTCCGCCCAACACCGATCGGCGGCACTACATCGTGGTCGCATGGTCGAGTGGCCCGTTGAGCAACACACACAGCCAGCATTCAACGCACCGGTGCCATATCCTACCCGCCAGTTGACCCGCGGACCTGGGGACTGGTCGGCACCAAGGCAACGAGCTCAGCCCGATACCGAGGACCCGGAAGAATACGAATACGAACCGGCTTCAGGCCAGTTCGCTGGTATCGCAATCAGCGAATTCATTTGGGCGCGACAGCACGCCCGCCGGATGGTACTGATCTGGGTTGCAGTGGTGGTGGCAATCGCCGGGTTGGTAGCGACAGTGGCTTGGACAATCGGAAGCCACCTGAGCGGACTGCTGTGAACGTTAGGGCACCTAGTCGCGCAACATCTCCGCGACCAGGAACGCCAACTCCAGAGACTGCTGGGTGTTCAAGCGCGGATCGCACGCTGTCTCATAGCGACCGGCCAGATCTGTGTCAGAAATATCTTGCGCGCCACCCAAACATTCGGTGACGTCCTCGCCGGTGATCTCGACATGGATGCCACCTGGATGCGTACCCAACGCACGATGTACCTCGAAGAAACCCTGCACTTCGTCTACAACGCGGTCGAAATGCCGGGTCTTGTACCCGGTCGACGACTCGTGCGTGTTGCCGTGCATCGGGTCGCACTGCCAGATCACCTGGTGACCGGTGGCCTGCACTTTCTCGACGATCAGCGGTAACACGTCGCGCACCTTGTTATTGCCCAACCTGCTCACCAAAGTTAACCGGCCCGGTTTATTGTGCGGATCGAGCCGCTCGACGTATTCAACGGCCAGCTCTGGGGTCATTGTCGCGCCCATCTTGACGCCGATTGGGTTTGCAATAACCTCGGCGAAGGCGACATGCGCACCGGTGAGTTGCCGGGTCCGCTCGCCGATCCACACGGTGTGCGCCGACAGGTCGTAGAGCTGCAGATCCGCACCCGAGTCTTCCGGCGCTTCAGCCAACCGCAGCATAGCCCGCTCATAATCGAGTACCAACGCCTCGTGGCTAGCGTAGATTTCTGCGGTTTGCAGATTCCGGTCCGCCACTCCGCAGGCGCTCATGAAGGCCAGTCCGCGATCGATCTCGACGGCCAGCGCCTCATAGCGCGCACCGGCCGGAGAGGTTCGAACAAATTCCCGGTTCCAGTCGTGGACCAGATGCAGCGACGCTAGCCCCGACGAAGTTAGCGCTCGCACCAGGTTCATCGCCGCGCTGGCGTTAGCGTAGGCCCGCACTAGACGCGACGGGTCGTGTTCGCGTGCTGCGGCATCTGGCGCAAAGCCGTTGATCATGTCGCCGCGGTAAGACTTCAGACCCAGCGCGTCGATGTCAGCTGACCGCGGTTTGGCGTACTGGCCGGCGATGCGAGCCACCTTCACCACCGGTAGGCTGGCCCCATAGGTCAACACCACGGCCATCTGCAATAGGGTGCGAATGTTACCCCGGATGTGGGGTTCAGTGTTGTCGACGAACGTCTCAGCACAGTCTCCACCCTGCAGCAGGAACGCCTTGCCCTTTGCAACCAGGGCTAGCTGTTTCTGCAACCGAATGATTTCGGACGGCACGGTCACCGGCGGCACGCTTTCAAGGACTGTGCGCATCGCGGCGGCCTGGTCAGCGGGCCAGCTAGGCTGCTGGGCGGCCGGCTTTGCTAGTGCGGCGTCCAGCCGGGCCCGAAGGTCAGCCGGCAACGACGGCAGCGGAGGTAGCTGGTCGATCGGAATGTCGACGGTCCAGTTCATCGGTCCATAGTAACCGGGTTCGACTGCTGATCAGGGCGAACGTTACATCGAACGCACCTTAGTTCAGCGCGCTGTTCGGCTGCCTGCATTGCCTGCGGACATGATGAGCTGGAATCGGCGCAGCTGATCAAGGGCGTCTACCAGGGCATCGTGCAGGTCGCGCGGTCGCGGCGGCATCCGGGGACAGTCCCGATCTTCCCATAACTGCCGAATTTCCCGAGTGAAACGGGGCAGCGCTGCCGGCAGGTCTGGCATCCGGCCCCACAACTGACACAAGGCCACATGGTCGTAGGCACCTATCCAGGCCCACAATTCGATCGGGTCAGCCGGCTCCGGGCCATCAATACCAAAGAACTTCTCCAAGTCCAGACGGATCTGTAAGCGCGATCGCCACAACTGCGAGGCTGGTGGCGGCAGCTTGGGCAGTACGTTGGCGCGCACCCAACTACCAGCCCGATCGGGATCGAATTCGGTTGAAACAGCGTAATATTCGTGGCCATCCTCGGCGACAACGCCGATTGAGATCAGCTCGATGGTACGGTCGTCCTCGATGAATTCTGTGTCATAGAAGTACCGCATTGGCGGTCAAGAGCACGGTGCCCGTGGCTCGGGTCCGGTTCCTATCCCCTTTCTATGAATTCAGGCGTGCAGACTTTCCGCGCCCGACTTGCCGATGACTCAGCCAACTCTGCCACTAATCCAATACAAACGATGCACCCTCGGGTGGAGGCACAAGATGCACGTCGAGATCCAGCTGGGCGGCGACGGTGCGCTGCGTCAGACAGGCGTAGGGTGCCGGCTATCGCGCACTGCAACCACAAGCTTAGTGCGCGCCACCAGGCGGCGCAGTAGACGTTCCCGTTGCGGCGAGCTACCCATCCGATCTAGCTGGGTGATGGAGCGCCACCGAGCCCACGAGGCATGCGGATGCGACAACTGGGTCGCGTCGATGATTAATAACACGACGATGAACATGCCGAGCAGGCCAATCCACACCTATAACTTTCAACAACACCACCACGGCTAGCGGAAGGGCCAAAACGAGCACACCACTCACTCCGGCCCGCGGCACTAAGAAGTCGACAGCATGCCACATCGGCAACACAAACATCAGCGGGTGCAAGCCCGCAATCATCAGTCCCGCCACCGCTGCCACAACGAAGACCGCATTCACCGCAATACGCCCCTCTTCTGACCAGTAGACTTCAGACAGGAGCAGGATCAACACATAACTTATCGAGCATCAACACGACCCAGATGACAAATCATATGGCAGTCAAAATGAATTCGTGCTCCTACCCCTCGATGGATAAGGTCACCAATGTCAGGCCGGAGATCATTACTGACATCACGCCGAACGCCAAGTGGTGAATTATGCACCAACCCGATGTAAATGTTTCGCGGTTGCGGCGGCCGAACAGTTTGGGCACGGTAGCGGATAAAGCGTACAAAAGCTCGGGTGGCAAAAACGTCAGGATGAAAGTGAGCAGGCAGCACAGCAATGGCAATCGGCCACAGTGGACGATGTCATCAACAAACCAGCGCAGCAGCCTAAACACAAACCACTAGACCACCGTTAAAAACTTACGCCAACACTCTGCAACAGTGTGTGAGCCGAGTTGCGGCACATCGATGGAATAGCGATGCTAGACTACGCTGTTTTGCGAAATGAGTAAACAGCAGACGCCCGACATGGGCAGTCAACGCGGGCGGCTCGGGCACTGGTGTCTGCTTTGGTTGCTAGCTGCTGTAGCGCTGGGGCAGGTAGCCTGGCAGTTGTTAGGGCACACACCGTACCGCATCGATATTGATATCTATCAGATGGGTGGTCAAGCCTGGCTGGACGGACACCCGCTCTACAGCGGCGATGTGTTGTTCCCTACATCTATCGGGCTGAATTTGCCGTTCACCTATCCGCCGTTGGCGGCCATCGCGTTCTGCCCGTTCGCCTGGCTGCACATGCCGGCCGCCAGTGTGGCCATCACATTGACAACGCTGGTATTGCTGATTGCCTCGACGATGATCGTGCTGACCCGCCTGGACGTGTGGAGCACGTCGCGAACGGTACCCGGGCCGGCCTGGCTGCGGCAGTTGTGGTTGGCCGTGATCGTCGTGGCTCCGGCAGCAGTCTGGCTAGAACCCATCAGTTCCAACTTCGCCTTCGGCCAGATCAACGTCGTGCTGATGACTTTAGTTGTCGCTGACTGCGTGCCGCGCCGCACGCCATGGCCACGCGGACTAATACTGGGTTTGGGTATTGCGCTGAAACTCACTCCAGCGGTATTTCTGCTTTACTTCGTGCTACGCCGCGACAATCGCACGGCGCTGACCTCTTTGGCATCCTTCACGAGCGCAACACTAGTTGGTTTCATCCTGGCGTGGCGGGATTCGTGGGAATACTGGACCCACACCGTGCACAACACTGAGCGGATTGGTGCCGCAGCATTAAACACCGACCAAAACATCGCAGGTGCCCTCGCCCGACTCGGGCTTGGGGAACACGAGCGCTTCCTGCTCTGGGCGGTGGGTTGCTTGCTCGTGTTGACAGCAACCATATGGGCAATGCGACGGGTATTGCTGGCCGGCGAGCCAATGCTGGCGGTAATTTGCGTCGCCTTGTTCGGGTTAGTGGTTTCACCAGTGTCGTGGTCGCATCACTGGGTGTGGATGCTGCCGGCCGTGCTAGTGACAGGCGTCCTAGGCTGGCGACGCCGGAACGTGGCGGTGGCTGTGATCAGCGCCACCGGAGCGGCCCTGATGAGATGGACTCCCATTGACCTACTTCCTCAGCATCAGGAGACGACCGCGGTGTGGTGGCGCCAACTTGCCGGGATGTCCTATGTGTGGTGGGCGTTGGCAGTCATTGTCGCTGCTGGACTCACCGTCACTGCCCGTGTGACGTCACCGGATTCGACAACGCAGACACTAACGCCAGCAGCGGCTGTTCGTTGATCGGGGGCAGTGCTATCTATCCTACTGCGGTCTCGGGTATGCGCACGGCCTCGTTGGTCGATCTGGCGCCGTTTCTGCGGTCCTTCACACTAGCGGCGTAAATGTCGACGTACTCCTGACCGGACAAGCCCATCAGCTCATAGATAACTTCGTCGGTGACTGCTCGCTCGACGACGCGGTTGCCAGCCAACCCTTCGAAACGTGAAAAGTCCATCGGCTTGCCAAAACGGACGGTGACCCGTCCAAACCGCCACATCCTGCTGCCCGGCGGATTGACGACGTTGGTGCCGATCATCGCCACCGGGATCACCGGAACCCCGGTCTGCAAAGCCAACCGGGCCAACCCGGTCTTGCCTTTATATAGTCGGCCGTCGGGGGAACGGGTGCCCTCGGGGTACATACCGAGCAACTTGCCATGGCCTAGCAGCCGCTCAGCAGTACACAACGCGGCTTCGGCGGTATCAGCGTCGGTGCGGTCAATGGGCACTTGACCGGTGGTGCGATAGAACCAGCTAGTGAACCAGCCTTTCAAGCCGGTGCCAGTGAAGTACTCCGATTTCGCTAGGAAGGTAATCCGGCGGCGTACCACAAGCGGCAGATAAAAACTGTCCGCCACCGCAAGATGATTACTGGCTAGGATCGCCGGCCCAGAACTCGGGACGCATTTTAAGCCTTCGACTTTCGGTCGGCCGAGCACGAAAAGCACGGGGCCCATGAAAACGTACTTGAATAGCCAGTACCACATGGCCCTTCCTCTCCCCCGAACCGGATGGTGTTCTGCGCCAACTGTACCGATCCATGAGGTGCGGGACCACCTCCTGCTCTACCAATCAGTCCTCGACACGAACTGGGATGGGTTGGTAACGCTTTTTCACGGTGCCGTTGCCTGCGCTGGTCTGAACTGGTGTCTCGGGGACTAGGCCCTCACCGGGCGGGCCGTCCGGTGAGGGCCTAGTCGACCGGTCGCTGTCGTTAACGACAGCGTGGATAACATCCAGCAGAACGGCACTGTGGTTCGCGATGACAGTCAGCAACGGATGCTGCTCACCAGCAACCAACGCGGCTAGTGCGCATACCGGGCACCACGCCTGCTGGCATTTCTCGACGCCTTTAGCACCCACCGCCAATGCCGCCGCGGACCGCACTACGGGGTCTATCCCGTCCAAGATCGCCTGAGCAAGCTTACGCAGCTCCGGACCAATGTCGGCATGGCCCCTACTCATGTCGACCACACCTCCGGATCCGGTCGAAAACGAACCGTTAGCTCGCTGTCCCGCAGCTGCGCGTCCAGCACCGTACACCGGCGCAGGACGGAGGCCAATCGAACTCTGCGCCTCAACCCGCCGGCACTGATAATCAGATCATTATCGACCCGCCCCAGGGTCAATGCTGCGGGATCGAGCTGGGGCAACGCTAGCCGCAATCGGTATACAGACTCCAGTCCCGATCCTGATTCCAGGTCGACAATAGGACGTAACGGACTCGGTAGCGCGAGTCCGCTCCGCCGATGGGCAACGTCCAGCAGCGCGGCCAGTGCTTTGGGGCCAACCGGTTCTCCGGACAAGTATGGAGTAATTACCAGCTCCACATCACCAATGGTGACGTCGAGTTCATCAAGGATGGCGCGTTGCTCATCAATGCGTTCGGCATACCAGGAGAGTGCCGGATGCTCAGGCAAGCTCTGGTACTCGTATGACTCATCTCGCACCAACACCTGATTGACGATCAGCTCTTCGACCCGTATGCCCATCAGCGCCAACGAACCCAGGGTCCGAATCGCCTCAGCCGCGACCACCCTCTCTGGGGTCAGTACCAGGTGCGCACTGACTAACGAACCATCAGTTAGCAATGCACCGAGCCGCTCAACGCTGGCGCTGACACGCTCGAACAACTCCACCACTGCCGATGGGGCGTCGCCGGCAGCGATGCCGAGTCTGCGATGGCGTGGCCACGCACGTTCTACATACAGGCTGAAGGTGGAGGGCAGGGTCAACATGCGCAACGCATCTGCAGTCGAGGTGCAGTCGACCACAATGCGATCCCATCGACCAGCTGCCGCAAGCTCGCCAACCGCGTGCAGACCGAGCACCTCCTGGATACCCGGCAACGCTGAAAGTTCTTCAGGAGCAATGCTGTTCAACTCGGATTCGGGAAATCTCCGGTCCAGGGCGTCGACCACATCACACCATCGGGCCTCAAGCAGGGCCAACGTGTCCAGTGCCAACGCATCGAGAAAGCCGCCGCCTGTCTTGACGTCATCGCCAAGCACCCGAACCGGATTGCCGTGGCCGGTGGGGGCGACCACGACACCCAACACAGCGCCCAACGAATGCGCCTGATCGGTGGAGACAACCAACACCCGCCGCCCCTTACCCGCATCACGTACTGCTATGGCGGCTGCCAGAGTAGACTTCCCTACCCCGCCTTTACCAACGAGAAGACTGATCCGAGCCTGAGTCGACACCCGGAACTCACTGGAGTTGCTCAGCCTCAACTCGTTTCTTCAGGTCCTTCAATGCCCCATCGATCAACCTGCGTTCCGCCTTGCGTTTGAGCATCCCGATCATCGGGATAGCAAGGTCGACCGCAAGCTCGTAAGTGACTTCAGTGCCAGAATTTTTGGGCGCCAAGCGATATGAACCTTCGAGGGACTTCAACAGTGAGCTCGATTCGAGAATCCAGCTAACCGATTGATGATCTGCCGGCCATTCGTAAGACATGATCAGGGTGTCTTTGAAAATCGTTGCATCCATTAACATTCGCACCCGTTTCGGGTAATTCTCGTCGTCGGCCTCTAAAACTTCGACTTCCTTGTACTCCGAAATCCATTGCGTGTAGGACTCGACGTCGGCGATCGTCTTCATCACCTCACTTGGATTGGCATCAATATAGAACGTTTGCGTAGCTTTACCCGCCATCTGGCTAAATCCCTTTCCAATTCCCTTCCTGCAAAGCAGGCCGACCGCGACTATCTGCGAGAGTCGATCGATATCCCCGGCAGAAACGGTACTCTCTCGAGCCAACATTGATCGGAGTTAAATTACCGGAGAAACTCCGATGGGGCGTGACCGTTCGAGTGACGTTTTCACCTCAAAGGCCATTGCTTTGCCTGCCACACGGTGACGGTACGTCACCTTGGCCATATTCATCTTGGCCAACTGCCAGGCCGCTACGCCGGCAGGTTCGGCATGCAGGAAATAGTGCAGGACCACCCCATCCAGCCCCTCCGTTAAGGGTTCCAACCAAATCTCCATGGTGCCGGTCAGGGCGCCCATCACCGCCCACCGAATCCCTCGTTCCGCCCGGTCCTCGACGACCTGCAACCGCAGGTCAGGCCACCACCGACGCCAGCTCGATCGATCGGCGACCGCGGCACCTACCAGTGCGCCGTCAGCAGCAACATAAGTGTCGTCCGCGATCTGGATGCTGTTCGTGGAGTTCATGGATCTCAGCTTCGCACATTCACCTAAGGGGGTCGGCACTGGGACGAGCCGGCAGCCCATCAGAGTGGTACTCTGGCTGCCAATCTTCATCTTCTATGAACGTATAAACGAACGTTCTATGAACGTATAAACGCTGGACTAGGCTGTGCGGCAGCACGCCTGCCCCGGAAACGTCTCAAGGTCAAGCGAGGTCAATAGAGTGCGTGAGTCTAGCATCCCAACTCGATTTTCCGTCGGCGAGCACGAAAACATCGCAGCCGTGATCTTCGAGCACGAGCGCAATAATCCCAACTTGGTCATCTATCAACGCCAGATCAACGGCGTCTGGACCGACATCACATGCGCCGAAGCGGCTCACCAAATTCGCTCCGCGGCACTTGGTTTAATCGCGCTGGGAGTGCAAGCAGGTGACCGTGTGTCCATCTTTTCGTCCACCTGCTTCGAGTGGACAATCCTCGACCTGGCGATCTTGTCCGTGGGTGCGGTGACCGTGCCGATCTACGAGACCTCATCGGCTGAGCAGGTGCGCTGGGTGCTGCAGGACTCAGAGACGGCGTTGGCGTTCGCGGAGACCAACGCGCACGCAACGATAATCAATCAGCTCGCCGGTGAACTGCCCGCCCTGCGTCAGGTGCTGCAGATCAACGACACGGATGCTAAGGCGTTCGACCAACTCGCTGAAGCTGGCACATCAGTCGACCCGGCACAGCTGACAAACCGGCTCAAGGCGCTACGCGCCCAGGACCCGGCGACACTTATCTATACCTCGGGCACTACCGGTCGCCCCAAAGGCTGTCAGCTCACGCACTCCAACCTGCTCTACGAGGTCAAGGGCGCCAAGGAATGCCTTCCGACGTTGTTGCAACCCGGTCAGCGGCTACTGGTTTTCCTGCCACTGGCGCACATACTGGCTCGAGCTCTCACCTTGTCTGCCTTCACCTACAAAATGACCGTCGGGTTCACCAGCGATACCAAGAACCTGCTGTCGATGTTGGCGGCGTTTAAGCCCACCGTGGTGGTGTCGGTGCCGCGGGTGTTCGAGAAGGTGTATAACACTGCTGAGCAAAACGCAACCAACGACGGCAAAGGTCGAATCTTCGCGATGGCCGCACAGGCAGCAATCGACTGGAGCGAGGCCTCCGACCGCGGTGGCCCGGGGCTGCTACTGCGCACCAAACACACTGTGTTCGACTGGCTGGTCTACCGCAAGCTGCGCGCGGCTCTGGGCGGCAATTGCCACGCGTCGGTGTCGGGCGGCGCACCCCTGGGCGCGCGGCTGGGCCACTTCTACCGCGGGGTAGGTCTCACCATCCACGAGGGTTACGGACTGACCGAGACCAGCGCGGCCGTCACACTTAACCAGGTTGGCGATGTGAAGATCGGGACCGTTGGCAAGCTGCTACCAGGCAACAGTATGCGCATCGCAGACGACGGCGAGCTGTTGGTACGCGGCGGTGTGGTGTTCAGCGGCTATTGGCGTACCGAACAAGCGACAGCCGAGGCGTTTACCGAGGGCTGGTTTAAGACAGGCGATCTCGGTACGATCGACAAAGACGGTTTCTTGACCATCACCGGCCGCAAGAAGGAGATCATCGTCACCGCCAGCGGCAAAAATGTTGCCCCCGCGGTATTGGAGGATCAGCTTCGGGCGCACCCGCTGATTAGTCAGGCGATGGTCGTCGGGGACGCCAAGCCATTCGTAGGTGCGCTGATCACCATCGACTCCGAAGCTTTCGATGGCTGGAAGCAGCGCAACAGTAAGGCGGCCAACGCGACAGTAGGCGATCTGACCACCGACCCAGACCTGGTGGCCGAGGTGGACACTGCTATTAAACAGGCTAACCGATCGGTGTCACATGCTGAATCGATCCACAAATTCCGCATTTTGCCGGTTGATTTCACCGAGCAGACCGGCGAACTAACACCAACGATGAAGGTGAAGCGCAACGTGGTCGCCCAGAAGTTTGCTTCTGATATCGAGGCGATTTATGAGAAAGCCTAGCGGCTGTCTAAGGAACGTCACACCGGTGTGGCGCTGACATCATCGCCACGCAGCAGAGCTGCAAGCCTAGCTGCCAGTGGGTCCCAGCGCCACTCTGCTGTCACCCATTGCCGTCCGGCCGCGCCCATCGCGACGGCGCGGTCGCGATCGGTCAACAATCCAGTGACGGCGTCGGCCACCATATTCACCGACCGGCCGTCAACCACCAATCCAGTCTTGTTGTGCCACACAGCTTCCGGGGCTCCGCCCGATTTTCCAGCAATTACCGGCACGCCGGTAGCCGAGGCTTCCAGGAACACGATGCCCAAACCCTCAACGTCCATGCCTCCGCCACGAGTGCGGCATGGCATCACAAATACATCAGCCAGCGCGTGGTGAGCGGGTAGTTCAGCGGCCGCCACGCCTCCGGTGAATATCACGTGGTCTGCAACCCCACACCCCTGGGCCAACTTCCGTAGCGCTTCGAGATACGGACCGTCTCCGACGAGCACCAGCGCTGCGCCGTCGATCCGCTGCCGGATCAATGGTAATGCCCTGATCAACATGTCTTGACCTTTGCGCGGCACCAGCCGCGACAGGCACACGACGGTGGGCTGCTCGCCTAACCGGTAGCGGTCACGCAGCTCGGCTCGACTCGCCGGATCAGGCCGGAACCGATCGGTGTCCACCCCTGGAGGGAGATATTCCAACACAGCCCTGGGTCCAAAGGCTGGCGCGAAACGCGATCGTGTGTAATGGCTGACAAAGGTCACCACGTCGGTATCATCACCGATGTGACGCAGTACCGAGCGTGCAACCGGAAGCATCGACCAGCCCACTTCGTGGCCGTGTGTGCTGGCCAGCACCCGGGTCGCTCCCGCCTTTCGGGCACGCGGTGCCAGCAGGGCCAGCGGCGCTGCCGCACCGAACCAGACAGTGTCAATGCCATGGTCAGCGATCAACCGGCGCATCCGAGCATCGACCATCGGGCCGGGCAGCATCAGCGTGCCCGGATGGCGCACCACCCGATAGCCGTCAGCCTGAGCAGCGTCGTCAAAGGTGGCGACACCTTGCCATTGCGGTGCGTACACCACCACATCATGCGACCCGACTCCTGAACCAGCCTGGACCAGACGACTAACATATTCTCCCAGGTAGGACTGGATACCGCCACGTCGCGGCGGAAAGTCATTGGTTACCAGCAGGACCCGGCTCACCTACACCAGGTTAGCGTGGCGGCGCAACCGACTTCGTGGCGGTGTGCAACGAACTCGGCCAATCAGGTCAGCCAATGCTGCCAGTTCGCGAGCAAGGCGGCCAAATCAGTGCCCAGTACTTCGCGGGCGGCGATGATCGGGTCGGCGTGCTCGACACCACACACAGCCAGATAGAACACGCGTAGCTGCGCCGTCCCGAAGACATCAGCGAGAAAGCAAACAAACCACCACGCACGATCGTAAGCCCACGCCCGCTGCGCCCCGCAGTGTATCCAGGTCGGTGTCCGACAGCAACGTCTGGGACGCCAAACGTGCGTCGACAGGCACCGCAGTGTTCGGCCGAGCGACGCTATCCGCTGCCCCCTCGGCCAACCAGCGAGGTACATCCACGACGGTGTAGGTGCGCGCTGCGTAGTGAAAAAGCTTGCGGACCAACACTATTCGTAGTGCAAGGTCAGACATGTTGGCCGCGTCCGGCGCGAACACGATCCGTTAGCCGACAGTCACCCGGCGAGCCAGATCAACGCGGCCGACGACCGTCACCGCCGCAATATCAGCCCACTACGATACCGCACCTCTGCCAGCCGTTGCGCGAAACTGCTCGTCCGTGGCAGCAGCCAGTATCCAAGATATCGGGCGACCAGTCCACTCCCCAAAAGGCTTCCACTACGTCTACCGCGACGCTGATATTCGCCCGCAACGCGAGACAGCAGAAGGTTGGTTGTCGGGCCGCTAACGCCGAGCAACTTGGCCGTGCGGTCACCGACGACCAATCTCCATACCGGCGCACGCACCTGGCTGCGAGTGGACGCGGCAAGTTGCGCGGGAAACAGTACAACCCACTCGACCCACAAGAACCCAATCAGCCCAATAACAAATACCCAGGCCAGCAGGATTAGGGAGCCACCGGCGCTGGCAACAAAGCGACCCCAGTCCGAGGCGTTTAGTAGCGACGAGCGTCGTAAATCGGACCGGACGAGTTCATAGGCACCACCCGCACCGGCACACCATAGGTGGAAGAATGAATCATCATGCCGTCACCGATGTAAATACCGGCATGCGATGCGTCTGAATAAAAGGTTAACACATCGCCAGGTTGTAGGTCCGACAGTGACACCGGCTGACCGCCGCGGGCCAAGGCCTGGCTAGAGTGCGGCAGCGCAATACCGGCCTGCTGGTATGCCCACATCACCAATCCGGAGCAGTCGAATCCACCGGGTGCCGCACCACCCCATACATAGGGGCTTCCAACTTGTGTCAGCGCCGCCTGCACAACAGCCGCGCGGTCACCGCTACCAACGGGACGAGCTGGGACCACCCCGAGCAATCCGGCGGGTGGTGCCGCATCAGCTGGCGGTGGCCCGCCAGGTGGTGCGGCACCGGGCAGCGTAGCCACCGCCGAGACCGGTCCGGGCTCGGCGAGCGTGGTGCGTTGCCCAGGCGATAACGCCAGGTATTGCGATTTGACGACCGCGATCTGCACCTGCAACTGACTCTGCTTGGACTGCAGTCCCGCCCGTACCGCGGCAACCTGATCGGCCGCATGCTTGGCGTCAACAGCAGACTTGGCGGACGCCTGCTCAGTCTTTACAGCTTGTTCCCCAGCTGCCCTGTAACTGGCCATCTTTGTGGCCAGTTGCGCTGCCAGCACTCGCTGTAAGGCCAACTTGTCGATCAGTTGCTGAGGTGAATCAGTTGTCAGTATGGCGGTCATGCCGTTGATGTGACCACACATGTATGTCGCGGCGGCAAGTTTGTTAACCGCAGCCTGAAACGTAGCCAAACGCGCCTTGGCGTCCGCCAGAGCAGCTTGGTCATCCATGTGCTTCTTGTCTGCCACTCGCTGAGCTGCCAGCTTGTCGTTCAGGTCAAGTTGCGCGCTATGCATCGCTTCGGTAGTCTGCTCAGCTTGGCGGGATAGTTCATTGAGTTTTGCCAACGCGTCTTCGGCGGGGTCAGCCGTCGCAGTGGCGGTAAGGAAACTAGATAATACGGCAGAAAATACGGCGAACTCTGCTAGTGTTCCGATGACAGGTCGCGAAATAAGGCGCACGATCGGATGCTTACGACCAAGTCTCAAAGCTTTTTCCTTAACACTTGGCCAAACTGCCAAAGACACTTGGCCGTCGAGCGGGCTTTAGGTCTCAAATAGGTTACGAAACGATATCGACGTTTGTCCAAATGAGATCATTAAGAAAATAGAAAGATTTTCAGTCACCCGCTTGAGAGCGTCGCACAGAAACCAGCGGCCCAGGGTTTTGGCGGGCCTGGATAACCAAGCTATCCTGAAACCCACAATTGCCGCGGATCGGCATCAGACGCAACCGGGATACCAATCCGACGTCGGCGAGCACTTCCAAAGCAGCACGCTCGTCCTGCAACAGGGTCTCCGGTACCACCAGTAGCACACTGATGACACAATCACTGCATCCCAGTCTGCACTACTATTGCAGTCGTCACAGTCGATAACCACCGGCCCCCAGCTTGGGCGCCGCGACGCCTGTGTCATCGGATCCACTGTTTTGTGCCATCAGGGCTCAGTCCTCTCGAGTCGAGTCAGTCAGGCTAACTAAGTCGAGCTGTCCGCACGCTGACCACCGGCACCGACATTCCATCCGCTGCCTTGTATTAATCTGACCGTGACAACGGCGAACACGCGAGTCTACCTAGCGTCAAGGCCATGAGCCTGACCGGTGCGACCCAGCTGAGTTGCACTGACCTGGCTGGAACACCGACGATAGATCAAGTCCCCTACGAGCTTCCTTTACGCGAGACCACCTGTGTCGCGGTGAACCTCAAAACCAATGGCGGACGGAATGAGGGAACGCCCCCCCCCCGATACGATCACCAAGATTTGACACGGTCGAAGTTCAAAACGACGCCATACTTAGGTGAGTTCGCCATACCCCCGCCGTAACATCCCGCCCCAGATCGCGCACTATGGTGGAGTGACGCTGACCAACGAGGCGTTTCCTCGGCTTTCGGTGATGCGTATACCGCGCCACTACTCGGATAACACCGGTTTGACCGCAGTCTTAACATCTGTGGCGTGACAGCGCCTGCGCGCCCTGACCACGCTGCCTGAGCGGATCACCGCTAAGCCGACCAGCGTCGATGTTCAGGATAACTATCACCTCGCACGATGGGGCGAGATCTAGACCTGCTGGCTAAACTGCACCCACCGCGCGAGGAGCTGTTCGGCGGCACCCGAATCGATGGCCTCGATGGCACGCGCCAGCCCATCGGCCCACGTGGGCAACCATTCAGCGCGTCTGGATAACCCGGCATGGGCAACGATCGCGCCGGCAACGTTGAGGATGACGGCGTCCCGGACCGGGCCCTTGGCTCCGGCCAGCACCGCACGCACCTCCGCCGCATTGGCTTGCGCATCACCACCCAACAGATCGTCGAGGTCAGCTCGCGCAAACCCGAATCCGGCGGGATCAAAAGTCAGCTTATCTACCATGCCAGCCTGGACACGCCAAATCGTACTGGTAGTGGTGGGGGTCAATTCGTCGAGCCCGTCGTCGCCGTGCACTACCAGCACACTGGAGCGTCGTGCAGCGAACACCCGCGCCATAACCTCAGCAAGGTTGCCAAACGCGCAGCCGATCAATCCTGCCCGCGGCCAGGCCGGATTAGTCAACGGCCCAAGGATGTTGAACACGGTCGGCACTCCGAGCTCGCGGCGCACCGCGGATGCGTATCGGTACGACGGATGGAACAGTGGTGCAAAGCAGAACCCAATCCCGACTTCGGCAAGGCTGCGCGCGACCTGTTCGGGTCCGAGGTCGATACGCACCCCCAACGCTTCCAGAGTGTCAGCGCCGCCGGACATCGAGGACGAGGCCCGGTTTCCGTGTTTGACCACCGGTACACCTGCGGCCGCAACCACGATCGCAGCCATAGTGGACAGGTTGACCGTGTTGGCGCCATCCCCCCCGGTACCGACAATATCGACAGTGTCTCCGATACCTGGGCGGATCGCATCGGTGGGCAACCGACGTGCGTGGGTGAGCACGACATCAGCGAGCTCACCAACTTCAGCCGCGGTAGGAACCTTCATCTTCATCGCCACTGCGAATGCAGCGATCTGAGCTGGCACCGCTTTCCCGGCCATGACCTGGTCCATCGCCCAGGCAGCCTGGCCCCGCACGAGGTCCTGCCCTGCCGTCAAACGCCCCAGAACCTGCGGCCACGACCACATCGTGTCGCGGGACGAAGGCGGTTGCGATGACAAAACCACCGGCCGATAGTCTCACGAGGACCACTGGCCTCCAACCAGCGCCATAAGCACACTGCTAACGGCGCAAACGCGACACGAGCAGCTGACTTAGCCGCCCCGGGTAGAGCTCGACAACTACAAAGCGCCATACTTGCGGATGTGACGAGCGCTGTGGGCACCTCGGGTACTGCAATTGCGTCGCGAGTACATTCGCTGAATCGACCCAACATGGTCAGTGTCGGCACCATAGTGTGGCTTTCCAGTGAGCTGATGTTCTTTGCTGGACTGTTCGCGATGTACTTCACCGCGCGTGCTCAAGCCGACGGAAAATGGCCGCCGGCGCCGACCGAACTGAATCTCTACCAAGCCGTCCCTGTGACGCTGGTACTCATCGCTTCCTCGTTCACGTGCCAAATGGGGGTATTCGCGGCTGAGCGTGGCGATGTCTTCGGACTGCGCCGCTGGTATGTAATCACCTTCTTGATGGGCCTGTTCTTCGTCCTCGGCCAGAGCTACGAGTACTACCACTTAATGACCCATGGCACCACCATTCCCGCTAGCGCGTACGGCAGTGTGTTCTACCTAGCGACTGGCTTCCATGGATTGCACGTCACTGGGGGCCTGATTGCTTTCATTTTCTTGCTGGCCCGCACTCGGATGAGCAAGTTCACGCCGGCGCAGGCGACCGCGAGCATCGTCGTCTCTTACTACTGGCATTTCGTTGACATCGTGTGGATCGCACTGTTCACCGTGATCTATTTTATCCGATGAGCCGGCAGCCCAGAACAGGAGTTATCGGTTGAAGAAACTGGGTTTCACTCGATCCGAGAGGCGGTGCAGCCAGCCGCAAAAGCGGGGCAGTGACCGCCCGCGGCGGTGGCTGCGCCGCCGCTTATCGGGAGGCCTGCTGCTCCTAATAGCACTGACCGCCGCAGGCGGGGTTGCCGCGGTGCTGACCCCCACTCCGCAAGTGGCCGTCGCTGACGAGTCGTCGTCGGCGCTGTTGCGTACCGGCAAGCAGCTATTCGACACCTCCTGCGTGTCATGTCACGGGGCTAACCTACAAGGCGTACCCGACCACGGGCCGAGCCTGATTGGTGTTGGTGAAGCGGCAGCCTACTTCCAGGTATCGACCGGTCGAATGCCCGCCATGCGCGGTGAGGCCCAGGCAGCGCGTAAAGACCCTATTTTCGACGAGTCACAAGTTGACGCGATCAGCGCCTACGTGCAGGCCAACGGCGGTGGGCCGACCGTGATGCGTAACCCCGACGGCAGTATCGCGATGCAATCGCTACGCGGTACCGACCTGGCCCGCGGCGGCGATTTATTTCGACTTAACTGCGCATCGTGCCACAACTTCACCGGAAAGGGCGGCGCACTGTCATCCGGTAAGTACGCGCCCGATCTCGGACCCGCCAACGAACAACAAATCCTAACCGCGATGCTGACCGGCCCGCAGAACATGCCCAAGTTCGCCGACCGCCAACTTTCCTTCGAAGCAAAGAAAGCCATCATAGGCTACGTGCGGGCCGTCGTCGAAGAGCGTCAGCCGGGTGGCTACGGCCTCGGTGGCTTCGGCCCTGCACCGGAGGGTATGGCGATCTGGATCATCGGGATAGTCGCCGCGATCGGGCTGGCATTGTGGATTGGGGTACGAACATGAGTACAAAGGCGAAAGACAGCGCCAAGGTTTCCCAGGAGCTCAACGAAGTGGCGCTAGGGACGATGTCACGCGAGGAGCTGGTCACCCTGGGCGGCAAGCTGGACGGTGTCGACACCGTCTACAAGGGGCATCGCTGGCCGGTCGAGGGCACCAAAGCGGAAAAACGCACCGAGCGTAGGATAGCCTGCTGGTTTTTGCTGGGGGGCGCATTTGGTCTGGCGTTGCTACTGATCTTCCTGTTCTGGCCATGGGAGTACAAACCCAAAGGGACCGCGGACAGCTTCCTGTACACTATTTCCACCCCGCTATATGGTCTGACCTTCGGTCTATGCATCCTGGCGATTGCTATCGGCGCGGTGCAGTTTCAGAAGAGGTTCATACCGGAAGAGATTTCGATCCAAGAACGCCATGACGGCGCGTCTCGCGAGATCGACCGCAAGACGGTCGTGGCGAACTTGACCGACGCTTTTGAGGGCTCGACGATCAGACGCCGCAAGCTAGTTGGATTGTCGCTAGGTGTGGGCTTGGGTGCTCTTGGTCTTAGCACGTTAGTGGCGTTTATTGGTGGCCTCATCAAAAATCCATGGAAACCGGTCGTGCCCACCGAGAATGGGATGAAGGCCGTGCTCTGGACCTCGGGCTGGACCCCGCGCTACCACGGCGAGACGATCTACCTGGCAAGAGCTACCGGCTCGCATTCAGGAGCACCGTTTATCCGGATGCGTCCGGAAGACATCGACGCCGGTGGGATGGAGACCGTCTTCCCGTGGCGGGAGTCTGACGGCGACGGCACCACCACAGAATCACACGAGAAGCTGACAGCGATCAAGATGGGTATCCGCAACCCGGTAATGCTCATCCGCATCCGGCCCAGTGATATGACTCGTGTGATCAAACGCCGAGGTCAGGAGAGCTTCAACTTCGGCGAGTTCTTCGCCTTCACCAAGGTCTGCTCGCATTTGGGTTGCCCGTCCTCGCTATACGAACAGCAATCCTACCGAATCCTGTGCCCATGTCATCAGTCGCAGTTCGACGCGCTGCAGTATGCCAAGCCGATATTTGGTCCGGCAGCGCGCGCGTTAGCGCAACTGCCTATAACCATCGACGCAGGTGGGTATCTAGTTGCCAACGGTGACTTTGTCGAGCCCGTCGGACCAGCATTCTGGGAGCGCACAACATGAGTCCAAAATTCATCCCGGATATCGGTTATGTCCTGGCCCGTCAAGCTGAAGACATCGACACACGGTATCACCCGTCGGCAGCGCTGCGCCGGCAGCTCAACAAGGTCTTCCCAACGCACTGGTCGTTCTTACTCGGTGAGATCGCACTGTACAGCTTCATCGTACTGCTACTCACCGGGGTGTACCTAACGCTGTTCTTCGACCCCTCGATGACTGATGTTACCTACAACGGCGTTTACCAACCACTGCGCGGGGTCGAGATGTCCCGCGCATACCAATCAACGCTAGACATTTCCTTCGAGGTCCGGGGCGGCCTGTTCGTCCGCCAGATCCACCACTGGGCAGCATTGATGTTCGCCGCGGCGATCATGGTGCACCTGGCGCGCATCTTCTTCACCGGAGCGTTCCGGCGGCCCCGCGAGACTAACTGGGTGATCGGTTCTCTACTGCTGATCCTGGCCATGTTTGAAGGCTACTTCGGCTACTCGCTGCCCGACGACCTGCTGTCAGGCATCGGCTTACGGGCCGCGCTGTCGTCGATCACGCTGGGCATACCGGTGATCGGGACCTGGCTACACTGGGCCCTGTTTGGGGGCGATTTCCCCGGCAGCATATTGATCCCCCGACTCTACGTACTGCACATCCTGCTGATCCCGGGGCTCATCCTGGCGCTGATCGGGCTGCATCTGGCGCTGGTGTGGTTCCAGAAGCACACCCAGTTCCCCGGACCCGGCCGCACCGAGCACAACGTCGTCGGCGTGCGAGTAATGCCGGTATTTGCGTTCAAGTCAGGTGCGTTCTTCGCAGCCATCGTGGGCGTGTTAGGCCTGATGGGCGGCTTGCTACAGATCAACCCGATCTGGAATCTAGGCCCTTACAAGCCGTCACAGGTGTCAGCCGGCTCACAGCCAGACTTCTACATGATGTGGACCGAGGGTTTAGCCCGCATCTGGCCTGCCTGGGAGTTCTATTTCTGGCACCACACCATACCCGCACCGGTGTGGGTCGTAGTGATCATGGGCCTGGTATTTGTCCTACTGATTGCCTACCCGTTCTTGGAGAAGCGGTTCACCGGCGACTATGCGCATCATAACTTGCTGCAGCGGCCGCGCGACGCCCCGGTGCGCACCTCGATCGGAGCCATGGCGATCGCTTTCTACATGGTGCTCACACTCGCGGCGATGAACGACATCATCGCGTTGAAATTCCACATCTCGCTCAACGCGACGACGTGGATCGGACGCATCGGCATAGTGATTCTTCCGCCACTCATCTACTTCATCACCTATCGGTGGTGCATCGGGCTGCAGCGCAGTGACCGGGCGGTGCTCGAACATGGCATCGAGACCGGCATCATCAAACGGCTACCGCATGGGGCATACATTGAGCTACACCAGCCACTCGGCCCGGTTGACGACCACGGTCACCCGATACCACTCGAGTATCAGGGTGCCGCTGTTCCCAAGCGGATGAACAAGCTGGGCTCAGCCGGATCACCCGGCAACGGCAGCTTCTTGTTCGCAGATCCGGCGTCCGAGGATGTAGCACTGCGCAAAGCAACACACGCCACCGAACAACGTGCACTTATTGCATTGCGCGAACACCAGGACAGCATCGTCAGTTCCTCGAATAGGAAGCGCGGCGAGCATTAATTGAACAACCAGAACTTTTCGAGCTCGCCGCGTAACGCCGCGCAAAAAACACCTGCTAATCCGCGTCAACCACACGACGTAATTGCCGCACATGTAGCCACTCAACCACCGGCATCGCCGCCGTGATGACTCCAGCGAGCCCGTAACCAACCCACGACGCGCCGTCACGACCCACAGCCATCAGATAGGTTGACACCGCGACCGCGATCAGTGCGGTCCCCATTGTACCAGCCAATCCGACCGTACCCCGCAGCCAGATCCGGTCCACTGCCGCATCAAACCACTCGCCGGGTTGTGCGACTGTCTGAGCCTTATCCGCGTGTACCCGCCCGACCTCAATGCGTGCTGTGGAACGCCTGGCGCTGACCTGCGGTCTGACTCCCCCGCGCGCCGGCACAATGACCGGTCGAGCCAACGGCTCAACCCGATTCATGCGGCGAGCCCGCAACAGTACTGGCACCGCCCCCACGATAACCAACGCGGAGACGACGATGACGCCGTACAACACCCAGGTGGTGTGCGGGTTACTCGCCATTCTGTGAAAACCGCGACCCAAATCCGCCAGTGCGACGACCGCAGCTACGCTCACCCCTATCAGCACCAGCCAGACTACCGCGCATGCCCCGACCAGAATGCGATCGATGACGTCCGGCGGAATGGTGTCCGACTCACGCCGGTACGCCGAATACCTGCTCACCATCAACAGCTCGTTTGCGGTGAGTTGTTGCTGTTCGAAGAAAGCACCGTTCCGTCGCTCGTCGTGATCGAGCAGTTAAGTTTACTGACCCGGAAGAGACTGGATGCCTCAACCGAGCCGACGTCGGATTGCGAGATCGGCGTAACGGTCATCGACCACGGGATATAGACGTTGTGCTGGGTTCGTCGCCGACCGGAGGCATCAACGTAGGTCACCGAGATGATGTCGCCCGGCGCTTTGGTGCCCGTCACCGAATAGGTGACTTGCCGCGGACCAGCCAGTGTCGTAGCCGGAGTCGTGAGCGTCGTCGGCGGAGGCTCCACCGCCGGTGGCGATGGAGCCGGTGGCGGTGGAGCCGGTGGCGGTGGAGCCGTGGTGCTTATCATCGGCGGTGGTAGCAAGGGCGTTACCGTCACTGTCTGCGTCTCCGTAGCTGTCGAGGTCTCCGTGCTGGGTGAAGGTGGCGATGGCGGCTTGGTGGTCGTGATTTCGTCCTGCACCGGCGGTGTGGACCGGCTAGTAACTGGGGTAGCAAGTTTGCTGGTGCCGGTACGCGTGACCAACAACGACACCGAAACCACCAGTGATATTGCAGCCAAGATGGCAGCAACGCCGACTACCCACGGCCAGCTCGGAGCACCCGACTCATCATCGACCGATGACTCGTCGTAATCGTCGTAGTCATAGAGTCGGAGATCAGCCGGCAAGTACGGGCCACTGGTGAAATGCTCGGCCTCAGGAGCCGAATAAGCCTGCGAATACACGTCAGTCTCGCTGGTTTGGTCGCTCGCTGCTACGACATCGCTATCAGGCAAGGGTACTAATTCGTCAACGGACTCCATGCCATTATGGGAGTCCACTTCGTCGCTGAGCGCGTTGCCGGAATCGGGTTTTTCATTTTCCCGTCCCGGAGGATTCGGCCCGCTCATGTTTGCCTACCCTGTCCAACTGCATCACCTACGCACGGGTCCGCGCGACTACATCGTTGCGTGCGCGCTGGGAAGATTCTCATCCTGCCTCGGCAACCCTACCTAACTGAGCAGGGCAAACAAGTCTTGGCGAACTACCCACGAATCAACTGATGCCCTGATTGTGATCTTCTCCGGTGCCGATCAGTGCTTCTCCGGACCAACGTAGTATTCGAAGACCAACCCGGCTGTCGAGGCTAAAACGAACACAACCCCGGCAACCATTAACCACGGCAGCCATAGTGCAATACCGACCGCTGCCACCGAGCCCGATAAGGCGACTAGGACCGGCCACCAACTGTGCGGGCTGAAGAACCCTAATTCCCCTGCGCCATCACTGATCTCAGCACCTTCGTAGTCTTCGGGTCGGGTATCCAGCCGACGAGCCACAAAACGAAAGAAAGTGGCAACGATCAACGCTAAGCCACCGGTCAACGCTAGCGCGGTGGTGCCGGCCCACTCCACACCACCAGTGGTGAACATCGAAGTCAGCACAGCGTACAGCACCGCGGTTATGACGAAGAACGCGGCGACAAACTCGAATAGCCTCGCTTCGATATGCATTGCGTATCCTAACCTGGGAGACTACCTACTGGCTGTTGGTTAACTGTCCGCGGCGGGTATCGAAAGGGTGGGTGGTCACCGCGAGCGGAGGCTGAGCGATCGCCTGCAATGCTTCAGCATTGGTCTTTCCGTCGATCCGTTGCTGCAAATAGGCCTTGAAGTCATTGGGCACGACCACTCGAACCTCGAAGTTCATCATCGAGTGATATGTACCGCACATCTCGGCGCAATGGCCGACGAATGACCCAGTCCTGGTGATCTCCTCGACCTGGAAAACATTGACGGAGTTGTTCGCTGCCGGATTGGGCATGACGTCGCGCTTGAACAAAAACGCCGGCACCCAAAACGCGTGGATCACGTCAGCGGAGTTCAATTGGAACTCGATGCGCTTGCCGGCAGGCAGCACCAGCACCGGAACTTCAGTGGTAGTGCCCAAGGTTTCGACCTTGTCGAAGTTCAGGTAGGTTCGGTCTTCAGTATTGAGTCCACGCACAGGCCCGACAAGCTCCTCACCGCGGGGGTCCTTGCCCTCCGGCTTGGAGACCATGGCCTTTTTGCGGGCCGAATCGGCCCCGTCGTACGTCAAAGTACCGTCTTTGAAATTAACTCGCTGATAACCAAACTTCCAGTTCCACTGGAAAGCCGTGACATCAATGACGACTTCGGGATCCTTGACGAGGTACAGCATCTTCTCTTGCACGACCACGGTGAAATAGAACAACACCGAAATGATCAGGAACGGCGTCACTGTCAACACCAGCTCCAGGGGCATATTATAGCCGAATTGGCGCGGTAACTCGGGGTCGGTTGTTTTCTTCCGATAGAAGATAGCTGACCAGAAGATGAGGCCCCACACAATGACACCGACGACCAGTGAGGCGACCACCGCACCGATCCACAGCTGTCGGTTGAGGTGAGCTTCCGGGGTGACTCCTTCCGGCCAGCCCATGGCCAACGTGTCCGACCAGCTGCATCCTCCCAGGGTGACCGCCAGTACACCTAGTACCCCAACCAGACCCAGCGGTCGAAGACGACGAGAGACACTCCAACCGACACGTTGCGAACGGACTAGCTCGTGAACTGCCACTTTAGCGCCTCCTGTATCACAAGCTGGGCCGATTCGGGGCTGACCCGCTTAGAGGCGGGATTCGTCAGCTAACTCAGATGTCAAATACTACGCAGCGTAAACCACGGCACTCGCCCAAGCTACGATGCGGGGCCCCAAAACAGCCGGCTAGTCGGACCCCAGGAGGCACGGAACGACAGCCACGAACATTAGTCGAATGCGGCATACTGGAGCGCCGTGTGTGGACTGCTGGCGTTCGTGGTGGCAGCGGCCCGCGCTGATGGCCCCGGCTCGTGCGGAAACGATCACATTCTTCAGGCCGATCATGCCATTGCCCGTGTGGGGCATTTAATGCGTCACCGCGGGCCTGACGAGCCAGGCACCTGGTCCGACTCCAACATCGACGGGTCCTCGGGAGGCGTTACGTTTGGGTTTAACCGCTTGTCCATCATCGATATCGCGCATTCGCATCAACCGCTGCGGTGGGGGCCACCGGAGACACCCGACCGCTACTTCCTGGTATTCAACGGCGAGATCTACAATTATCTAGAGCTGCGCGACGAGCTGGCTACCCGGCACGGGGCTGCTTTCGCCACCGACGGAGACGGTGAAGCTATTGCCGCCGGTTTCCATTACTGGGGCACCGAGGTATTAACGCGGCTACGCGGCATGTTCGCCTTCGCGCTGTGGGATACCGTTACCCGCGAATTGTTCTGTGCCCGCGACCCCTTCGGGATTAAGCCGCTGTTCATGGCGACTGGCATCGGCGGCACCGCAGTGGCCAGCGAAAAGAAGTGTCTGCTTGCCCTAGCCGACATGGCCGGATTCGACACGCAGATTGACGTCCGTGCGCTGCAGCACTACACAGTCCTGCAGTATGTGCCCGAGCCCGAGACGCTGCATCGTGGGGTGCGCCGACTCGAATCGGGCTGCTACGCCCGGATCCGTCCCGAACAACTCGAGCCGGTGATCACCCGTTACTTCGTGCCACGGTTTGCCGCCACCCCAATCACCAGTGACACCGAGCAGACCCTCTACGACGAAACTGCCGCGGCTCTTGCGGATTCCGTGGCCAAGCACATGCGCGCCGACGTCACTGTCGGCGCATTTCTGTCCGGCGGTATCGACTCCACGGCGATCGCTGCGCTGGCGATTCGACACAATCCGGATCTGATTACGTTTACCACCGGCTTCGAGCATGAGGAATTCTCCGAGATCGACGTGGCGGCGGCCTCGGCTGAGGCGATCGGCGCGCGTCATATCGCCAAGGTGGTCACCCCCGACGAGTTCGTCGCAGCCCTACCAGAGATCGTCTGGTACCTTGACGAACCGGTTGCCGACCCAGCCCTGGTTCCGTTGTTCTTTGTCGCCCGCGAAGCACGCAAGCACGTCAAGGTGGTGCTGTCCGGCGAGGGCGCCGACGAGCTGTTCGGCGGCTACACGATCTACCGAGAGCCGCTGTCGTTGAGGCCCTTTAACTACCTGCCCGGGCCATTACGACGCTCGATGGGCAAATTGTCCAAACCGCTGCCCAAAGGCATGCGTGGCAAGAACCTGCTACACCGCGGATCACTCACGCTCGAAGAGCGCTACTATGGCAACGCCCGCATTTTCTCGGATGAGCAGTTGCGAGCTGTGCTACCGGGGTTCCGTGCGGACTGGACCCACACCGATGTCACGGCAGCGCTGTATGCTGAATCAGCCGGCTGGGACCCCGTGGCCCGCATGCAGTACATTGATCTGTTCACTTGGTTGCGAGGCGACATTTTGGTCAAGGCTGACAAGATGACTATGGCCAACTCGCTAGAGCTGCGAGTGCCGTTCCTTGATCCCGAAGTATTCGCTGTAGCATCCCGGTTGCCGGTGCCAGCCAAGATCACCCGCACCACCACGAAATACGCGCTCCGACGTGCACTGGAACCCATCGTCCCGGCACACGTGTTGCACCGACCCAAGCTCGGGTTCCCAGTTCCGATCCGGCATTGGCTGCGCGCCGGCGAACTGCTGGAGTGGGCGTACGCAACGGTGGACTCGTCGCAGACCGAACATCTGGTCAACCTAGCCGCCGTGCGCCGGATGCTCGACGAGCACCGACGTGGCACCAGCGATCACAGTCGCCGGCTGTGGACGGTGCTGATCTTTATGCTGTGGCATGCCATCTTCATCGAACACAGCGTGGTGCCACAGATCAGCGAGCCATGTTATCCGGTGCAGCTGTAACTAGCTCGGCCTCAGTTAGCCCTGCCGGGCTAGTGCACTAGGAAAGCACAGCGGTTATCTCGGCGGCCGCTTCCTCCCCATAAGCGCCGGCTAGCCGGGTCGCGGCAATATCGCGGTCCCAGCTCCACTCCTGAGTGCCAGTCGACTCCAGCACCAACACCGCGACCAACGATCCCAGCTGTGCCGAACGCTCCAGGCTCAGACCGGCGCTGCGTCCGGTCAGAAAACCGGCCCGGAACGCGTCACCAACGCCGGTGGGATCAACTTGGCTTGTCTCAGGCACCACACCGACGTGCACACAGATACCGTCGCGCTGTACCAGGTCCACGCCCTTGGCGCCCAGTGTGGTCACCCGCAGTTGGATCTGCGCCATCACATCAGCCTCCGACCAGCCAGTCTTGGACAGCAGCAGATTCCACTCGTAATCGTTGGTAAACAAGTAGGTAGCACCATCGATAAGGCTACGGATTTCCTCGCCAGATAGCATCGCTAGCTGCTGGGATGGGTCAGCAGCGAAGACCAGTCCGAGCTTGCGGCAATCCTGAGTGTGCCCCAGCATGGCGGCCGGGTCATTGGCCCCGATGATCACCAACTCCGGTGTGCCGATGGTTGCGATCGCATCGGCTAGCTTGATATTGCGGGCCTCCGACATGGCACCGGTATAGAACGATCCAATCTGGGCCATGTCCAGGTCGGTGGTGCAAACGAAACGCGCCGTGTGCGTAGTTTCGGAGATCAGCACGCTGTCACAGTTGACTCCGTGCCTTTGCAACCAATTGCGATAGTCGGCGAAGTCGTTGCCGGCCGCACCGATCAGTGCGACGTCACCGCCTAGTACGCCAATCGCGTAAGCCATGTTTCCGGCCACACCGCCCCGATGAATTACCAGGTCATCGACCAGGAAACTAAGCGAGACCTTGTGCAGATTGTCAACAAGCAGTTGCTCGGAGAATCGACCCGGAAACCGCATCAGATGGTCAGTCGCAATCGAACCGGTTACAACGATCGTCACCAGGCCTTACCCTTCATTTCGTTCATCAAGTCATTTAACCTACCCACGGATAGCTAGGCTCCGATGCATCCACGGCCGCGGGCAGGTGTTGCGCTAGCCTGCCTAGGGAGGCTCGTCTGGTTACCCTAAACCCCAATGTTGAGCGGCAACTGCTCGTCGCCCCGTCCACCACCGCAGGAGAACCACGATGGCCAGTCCGCATACGCCGAATCCTACTGTCGGCACTGACGGACTACCGCCTTATACCGACACCGCCTTCGCAACGACTCAATCTGCCATCCATGTAGACGACGCGACGCCCACCTATCCCGGGATACTGCCACCGCCGGTGTCGTACCCGAGACGACGGCCAAAGTGGCTGATCATCAGCGCGCTGGTGGCTATCGCGCTGATAGCCGCAATGACAGTAGCGATTGTCTACGGAGTTCGCACCAACGGGTCGAAAACCGGCGGCACATTCTCCGAGGCGACAACCAAAACAGCGATTCAAGGGTATCTAGACGCGCTGGAACAGCGCGATGCCGACACTATCGCCCGCAACGCGCTGTGCGGTATTTACGACGCCGTTCGCGACCGGCGACCCGACCAGGCATTGGCACGGCTTAGCAGCGACGCGTTCCGGAAGCAGTTCTCCCGGGTCGAGCTGACCTCGATCGACAAGATCGTGTACTGGTCGCCTTATCAGGCGCAGGTACTATTCACTATTCGGGCATCGCCAGCCACTGGAGGTCCGATGCACGGGCAGCTACAAGGCGTGGCGCAGTTACTGTATCAGCGTAATGAAATATTAGTGTGCTCGTACACGCTGCGCACCAAGAGCTCGCACTAGCCGGATATGGGACCGAGCCACATCCTAAAGTCAAGTCAGTTGAACGAATCCCCGCAGGCGCAGGAGCCAATGGCGTTAGGATTGTCGATGGTGAAGCCCTGCTTCTCGATGGTGTCCACGAAATCAATCGAAGCGCCTTCCACATAAGGTGCGCTCATCCTGTCCACCGTCAAGGTCACACCACCAAACTCAGCGGTAAAATCACCGTCCAGCGTCCGATCGTCGAAAAAAAGATTGTAGCGCAGCCCTGCACATCCACCCGGCTGAACCGCAATACGCAGCGCCAGGTCATCACGTCCCTCTCGATCCAACAGTGACTTCGCCTTGGTGGCAGCGGCATCGGTCAGGATCACCCCATGGGTCTTGGCGCTTGACTCGTTCTGCACCGTCATTGCTTCTCCTACATGCGTCATTATTTGGGTGAGTTCGCTAGCCTATTGCCTTAACGGTACCTTGCAACGCCGCTATTCCCGAGGCACTCCGCGACAACATACACCCAACCCATGAGCTGGTTGTCCGCGTCGGCCCGTGCGAGCAGCACTGAGCCAGTGTATTCGACAATCGATAAGGCAATCGTAGTACCCGCTAACCTAGACGCGGACTTCTCCAGGCACACTTGCCCAGCCAGCTACGACAACCGGAATGTCCAGAGGACCGGCCACGTCGGCGAGTGAGCCAACTGCCTTTCCCTTTCCCCGCAGAGACTGCTCGTCAAACTGGCCCTAGCCAATGACAATCAGCTCGGCCGCGGCAAGGCCGTCGGCCAAGTGGGTATGTCGGCGATGATTGCCACGCCGGACTTGCACCGGCCATCTAGCGTAAACAGCGCGGCACTAATATTACCACCGATGTCGGCACCTGGTGCGGCGCTAACATCGCGTCCGGCCGCGTCCTCCATTTCGAGCACACACGTCTCGGGCAAACTTCAAGCTTTGCTCCGGTAGTCGTGTACGCACTCTTATGCGGCCCAAACACCCCGGCCGCGTCCCACGGTTCCAACAGCGGATATTCGATGTCGGCTAGCTGTCGACGGCCGCCGAGCTCAGCAATTAGTCCTTGTCCACCGTCGGTGTACTCAGCGCCTCTCAAACCGACGATGATCCGCGTCGCCCCAGCCTGCAGCGCCTCGGCAAGGGGCTACCCTACCCCATGCTGTACGCCGACAGCACGGTCTCCAGTGGGGACGGACCGCTCAGCAACACCAGATCACACGTCTGCTCACACCCCAGGCTCGCGCGGTTGACGAACCGGCATAGAACACGCCACTCGGCGTCCACCAGGGCATCCAGCACTCCAGAAACCCGCAACCCCCACAGCTCGCTCAGTTGACTGGCCAGTGCCTCGACAAAACCGGGGCCGCCGTCGAAACTGGAGCGGAACGAGTAACCGATCGCCCAGAGGTGACTCGGTCCTGCTGCTCGAGATGCGCATACTGGTGAATTCAGCCTAGCACAAGTCCGCTGGGATCAGGACCGAGGCTATCAAGCCGTCCATCACAGGCAGCCGTTCATCACACCATTAAGCGTTCATCACACCATTAAGATAGTAATCACACTTAAGCATAGTTGAGTAGGGTCAAGTGACACTGGTGCATGCACAATACGGGCGCATTCCAATGCCACCCGCCGGCGAAGTAACCTGACGACCGTGAAACTACGGGGTCGGAAGAAGAGCCACGAACAGGACACCGAGGCACCGGCGACATTGGACGACGGCACGAGTACGGGGGCTAGTTCCCCAAAAACACGCGGGTCGAGTATGACTGCCCCCAAGGGCCGGCCCACCCGGAAGCGCGACGACGCTGATCGACGCCACACGAAAAAAGGGCCGATTGCGCCGGCGCCAACGACTGCCTCCGAGGCACGGGCTCGGCGCAAGTCACTGGCCCGGCCCAAGTTCAGCCGTGCAGAGCGGAAGGCCGAGAGAGCCGCCAGCCGGACTCGAATTGCGGATCGCCGAGAGCGCATGATGGCCGGTGAAGAAGCATACCTGCTGCCACGTGATCAGGGTCCGGTACGCCGCTATGTCCGAGATGTCGTGGATTCTCGGCGCAACGCACTCGGTCTGTTCATGCCATTAGCACTGGCTCTGCTATTTACCATGTTCGGGCTTCTGCAGTTGCAGCTGTACATATCTCCAGCGATGCTGGTGCTGATGGCCGTAATGAGTATCGACGGAATCATCTTGGGCCGCAAGGTCAACAAACTGGTCGATGCGAAGTTTCCGTCCAACACCGAAAGCCGGTGGAAGCTAGGCCTGTACGCCGTCGGTCGGGCATCCCAAATGCGCCGGCTGCGCGCGCCCCGGCCCCAAGTCGAACGCGGCAGCAGTGTCGGTTAAACATCGCCCGAAGGCCATCTCAGCACGACGATGAGGTTAACCCGAGGGCCAACTGGGCAAACAGTACCGATCAAAGCACCAAGAACCTGATGGAATTCGCACCAGTGTCGCCGCCCGACGGCCGCGCCGCAGCCGCTGCCCGCGCTCGCCAGGACACTTTGTCCAAGCCACATGGCGCGCTGGGTCGTCTCGAAGACCTGTCGGCCTGGGTGGCGTCGTGCCAGGGCCAGTGTCCGCCACGGCAATTCCAGCGTGCTCGGATAGTGGTGTTCGCCGGTGACCACGGTGTCGCCCAGTACGGGGTGTCGGCGTACTCGCCGCAAGTGACCGCCCAGATGGTGGCCAACATCGACCGCGGCGGGGCAGCAATCAATGCACTAGCGGATATCGCTGGCGCGGAGGTACGAGTAGCGGATTTGGCTGTCGACGCAGACACTTTGTCGGCTCAAATCGGCGCACACAAGATACGACGCGGAAGCGGCAATATCGCGATCCAGGACGCGTTAACCGAGGACGAGACTTCCCGCGCGATCACAGCCGGTCAACACATCGCCGACGAAGAAGTCGACTGCGGCGCTGACCTGCTCATCGCCGGCGACATGGGAATTGGAAACACCACCGCAGCAGCGGTTTTGGTGGCGGCGTTGACGAACACCGAACCGGTCGCCGTGGTGGGCTCCGGAACGGGGATCGACGACGCTGGCTGGGCACGCAAAACAGCCGCGGTACGCGATGCCCTGTTTCGGACACGGCTGGTCTTGCCCAGTCCGGTCGGGCTGCTGCGCTGCTGCGGCGGAGCGGATCTAGCCGCGATAGCGGGCTTCTGTGCACAGGCAGCGGTACGGCGTACCCCGCTTCTACTTGACGGCATGGCGGTGACGGCGGCCGCACTAGTCGCCGAGCGCTTGGCACCGGGCGCCTGGCAGTGGTGGCAGGCCGGTCACCGATCCACCGAGCCGGGTCATGACCTGGCTTTAGCGGCTTTGGGCTTGGACCCGATTCTGGACCTGCGCATGCGACTGGGTGAAGGCACCGGCGCTACGGCAGCGTTACCGGTGCTGCGCGCCGCGGTAGCCGCATTGTCGTCAATGATGACCTTCGCAGACGCTGGTGTGGCCGGTCCCACCATCTCGTCTAACACCGGCCATCGACCAGCTACCTCACCGTGATGCATTCGCTGGCAACGGCCTTCACCTTCGAAACAGCTACCCCTGTGCCGCGGGCCGGACAGCACCCGATGGGTCGTGGCGCGATAACCGCGTTGCCGATGGTTGACGCCATGTTGGGCGCGCTGGCCGCAGCCGTAATCACGGGGCAACGCACTTGTCTTCGGCCCGTCCAGAGCGTTATTCAGATTGCTCCCAGTAGCAGCACTGCTGGTCACAACTCGCGGCTTGCACATCGACGCCGTTGCCGATACGGCTGACAGGCTGGACTGCTACGGGCCGCCGCAGTTTGCGCTTGCGATGATGCGCGACGGGTCGACCGGACCATTCAGGATGGCGGCTGTCGTAGTAGCAATCACGGTGCAGGAGCTGGTGTCCTCAATGCTGAACGCGGCGGCCATCGTCCTAGCTGTGGTTGCCGGCCGGGTCACCGCGGCGCTGGCGTGTCACCGATCGGTGCCAACTACCGATGGCAGTACCCTAGGTGTGCGGTTCCCCGGTATCCAACCCATTCCGGTGGTGCTGGTCTAGTACGTGGTGCTACTGATCATTTCGCTGCCGGCAGGCCCGCTGCCATGACAGAGGCCAAATCCCGGCGCTGTTAGCGATATACTGCGGCGCGGCCCTAGTCGCGCAATGCGTGCGCCAGTTTGGGAGCATGAACAGTGACGTACTGAACGCCGCGATCAAACTCACTACTTACGATGGTGAACGCTATGATTACTCACAGGGTTGGCGCAATCAATATATAGCCGGCATCGAACCTGCTAGCCCAGCCGGGCCATCCAGCCGTGGGTGTCGGCAAAGGTGCCACGCTGGATTCCGGTCAGCGTGTCACGTAGCGCCATAGTCACCTCACCCGGTGCGCCATCGGCAATGGTGAATTCGATATCGCCGTACTTAACCCGCGAGACCGGAGTAATAACGGCGGCGGTGCCACAGGCAAAAACCTCGGTGATTTCGCCAGCGGCGGCTTTACTCTGCCACTCATCGATATCGATCTTGCGCTCTTCCACATTGAATCCAGCATCAACAGCCAACTGCAGCAACGACGCTCGCGTGACCCCGGGCAACAGCGATCCGGAAAGCTCCGGGGTGACCAAGCGTGCCGACCCACCGCTGCCGAACACGAAGAAGATGTTCATCCCACCCATTTCCTCGACGAAGCGGCGCTCGACGGCGTCTAGCCATACCACCTGATCGCATCCGTTGTCGGCGGCTTGAGCCTGGACCAACAGTGAAGCGGCGTAGTTGCCGCCGAACTTGGCTGCACCGGTGCCGCCGAGGCTAGCCCGCACGTACTCCGTCGACACCCAGACGGCGACGGGGTTGATACCACCCTTGAAATACGCCCCGGCCGGCGAGGCAATCAGCAGATACCGATACTGCTTGGCTGGCCGGACCCCCAGTCCCGGCTCGGTCGCGAAGATGAATGGCCGCAGATAAAGTGCCTCTTCGCCGCCGACTCGAGGCACCCAAGCGTTGTCGACAGCGATGAGCTGACACAGGGATGCGACGAATAGCTCGTCCGGCAGTTCGGGAATCGCGATTCTTCGCGCCGACGAACGCAACCGGGCCGCGTTGGCCTCAGTGCGAAACGACACAATCGAGCCGTCCGCCCAGCGATATGCCTTAAGCCCCTCAAAAACTTCCTGCGCGTAGTGCAGCACGATCGCGGATGGATCCAGCTTAATCGGGCCGTAGGGGATGACCCGCGCATCGTGCCAACCCCGGCCGTCGGTGTAATCGATCGATACCATGTGGTCGGTATGGTATTTACCGAAACCCGGCTCAGCCAGGATCGCTTCACGTTCCGCATCGGTCACTGGATGTGCCGCGCGGGACACCGTGAACTCAAGAGAGCCGCTGGTCATGGGGCCAATTGTATGTGTGTGTTCGAATGGTTTTTGCTGTCCTCAAGCATCTTGTTGAGTGTTGTGTGGTTTTGTTTTATGTGGGGTGTGGTGGTGTGGGTTGTGGTGTGGGTCGATGGGTTGTGTGAGTTGATC
>NZ_QAYL01000022.1 GCF_003408705.1 Mycobacterium uberis | reverse complement strand
CACTCACTACATCGCGCCCGATCACTACTGAAAACCGGCGGATTCAGACCTCAACGCCACCCTCAATCATGAAGAACCAGATTCAGAGCCGGCAGAGGTACTCTGCCGAAGGATGGCGTTAACGTGGTGATGTGTGAGTCACAGTCAGCATCGCTCAGGTGGTGTGAGGGCTAGCTAGGCGTGTTGCGAATAACTCCTTTATCTTAGGTGTAGGCGTAATCGGAGTTGGGCTGCTTTCAAGGTGGTTGTTTCAGAAACTTGGAGTTGATAGTCCGCGTCCGGCTCTACATCATATTAGCGTAAAATCGTGACAAGGGTTAAAAGAGTTTTGTGGAGAGCGAATTGTCTGCTCATGCAGGTGTGCGAATCGGTGCCAACGGGCTTGTAGGTACACGGTGGGAACTTGCGCAGATTCTCGGGCAGAAAGCCGGTCGGAGTTGAACTAGTTTCCGGACACCGGGTAGGGGCGCGGTGAGCTGTGAGAAGCAAGACGAATGGTCCATTCTTTGCTTTAAATAGATATTTCGCGTCGCTGATAGTAGTGTCTAGCTTGGTTTGTCAAAAATAGCCTGGTTCTATTAGTTGCAGACGCAACTTTTCGTCGATGACACGCCGCAGATAGCACAGCTTAGCCATGTCATTGAACTACATTCCTGGAAAGCTACAATGAGGTCAGCGTTCATCGATCTTGGCGTGTGCATGTGTGCAGATATCGGGGTTTGTCGAAAGATAGTGTAAAGTGAAAGCGATAGTGTTGACTGAGGTTTTGCTGCCGGTGATGAGCAATGTCAGTATCTTGTGGGCGATATTCGCGTTATCGAGCATGTCGCTGATGTCGAGATCGGCTACGTCTAGCATGACGTCGAGCACATCGTTACGTTCCTCGCTGCATGGCCACGGTCTACGAGCTTCAATAATCTTGTCGATTTGTTGGTGAATGTACTTTTTGTCTTCGTAGTATGTGCTTCTGTATGAACAGTCGTTTGTATCATAGAAGCACATAATTACACCGTTTAGCGTATTTTAGTTCGCATAAAATCGCGATAATAAAAATTGTCGGTAGCTTTGTAGCTAATATTATTGACACTACAGTTGAATCCGGTCCAGGAAATTACCTTTATTTTAATCAGGTTTGCCTTAGTGGGTATTATGATACGTTACCCGTCTCCTAGTATCCGACTGCCGCACCGACATTACAATTGTCTAGGTGGTAAATAATCTATCTACACAGATGGGCCGCAACTTATAGATCATGTACCCTGTATACTTTCCCGCAATCGTTAATCACTGCCTTCATCGATTGATGCGGCATCTGATACTATAATAGTTTGATATCCGAAAACGTGTTGCTTGAATATTTTGCTGAGTTAGAGCGCTTGTCTCGCCAGCTTTTATGCAGGTTTAAGGAAGTCTACGGTGAGTATGTATCTGACGATAGGTGAGGTGGACGAAACGGTGGGGTGGAGAGTGGGAGTCGAATTTGGCAAGATCGTGGGCGCGATTTTCTTCATGATTGTGGGCCTATCTTAGCCTCGCTAGTAGGACTAATCGGAGGAGTATGTTGTGTTAAGTTTTGCGGCGGCCTGTGCGTATGGGCATCATCTGGATAGTTTCGACAATTCGGTCGTTTCCTCCTCAAGAGTACTCGGTTGTGAGTTGAAGACGACCGATAGGTCGAATGTGAGGACCATTGGAATACTAGCTCGTTTGGCTTGTGTTGTATAGGCAAGCTAATAGGGTCAATGTGACCGAATGCATCTTCTTATTGTCAGAATAAGTTTCATATTAACTATAGACAAAACTATTTTAACGTACAGCAATAACAATTTCTGTGAAAATGATCAGAGGTCGGGCGATGTTATTGGGAACGGCGGTGGTCATCGGAGGCGGAAAAATGCGCTGCGCATCATCAAATTTTTAGTAGTGGTTTCCGCATAGGCGATCATCAACGTATGAGCGAACATTTCGGTGTCGTGTTTCTGGTCGCTGACGTCATCCGTTCGTCCCGGTATAGTGCATGTCATCACCGAGTCGATACCGTGTAGGTATTGTGCGGCACAGTACTGCTTCCGCAGCCCGCAGCCTTTGTCGTCACTAAAATGCCATATGACCAATTTTGTGGCATATGATCTGATCAATGTGACATTCGGCGCCTCCTACACCGTGCAAGAATTAAAATTGGTATTATCACACATTAGTCACAAACTACATGAACTGGTGGACAATATGGCGATATTCGCCGGAATCAACTTAATTAGTCTACGACAAAACTAGGCTACACTCCATGATAAAAAATTCCTGTCTCAGGGGACAAGAATCGGAAATTTTCGGGCTAAAGTTAATGTAGCTCCTAGTTAGAAAATGTCATCTAAATTTCCCCACCCTTCGAAGCGATTGGAGGCAACCGTTCAAGCTCACGAACACGGTCAAGAATCACTGCTACACTGTTGAGTACTTCCGGAGTCAACCCTGAGGAACGCATTGCCAAATCACGCACGCCGCTGTCGCGCAGCGCTTGTGGCAGGTTGAGCTGGGCGTCGATCTGTGGATCGACCCCGGGGTCGATCAGGTAGGACGGGGAGACACCGAAGAATTCGGCGATCGCGCGTAGATGTTGGACGGTCGGGTTATTTTTGACCCCGGCGCGCAGCTGCCACATGTAGGCCGGGCTAATCGACACCCCGGTTTTTTGGGTGATGGCCTCGGCTGCGGCCGCGTTGGATAGCGGCGGCTCAGAGGGGTTGCGCATGATCTCAAAAAGCTTGTTCAGCTTCACCGACAGTTCAGATGCACATAACAAGCGGTCGGACTTACCCCCGCTGGTCAATTGCACTGCTCGTTTCATACATAGCCCCCCCGGCATGCGCTGAGGATACTATAAGCAGTCCGCGAACTCAACGCATTAATATCATTATCTCAGTACATGTTGCATCGGCGTCAACATACTGATATCAATGCGCTATGGCGTTCGCGACTTTTCCGAACAGCATCAACCCAACCCGTGGCCATGGTATCGCGGAATCTGTATCCAAACGGATCGCGGCTCGTCAGCCCTGTATCGCAGCCGACACACCAGCCTTCATGATTACCGTTTACGGCACCCAAGCGCGGTTTGGAATCGATGACGATGCGTTCGCGGCTTGGGTCGATAGCGAAGGTGAGGAGTTGAGAGGAAAGCTCCCCAACTCGAGTGATGACTGTGCCGGATCAGCTTTGTCTGAGTTGGTCTATGAGGCGCTCAGTGCTGGTGTACTCGTCGGCAATCCCACGATCGAACTCAACGTTCACAGTGACGGTGTCGGATATCTCCTGCGGTTAAACAATGTAGCTGGTCGGCAGCAGTCGGTGGGTCTAACCCGAGGGTGGCACGAAATCCATTGGCCACCAGTTGGTCTCGCTTACGACGAAAGTGCTCGCTTCCATTTACAAGAAATTTGTGATGTGGCCAACGTACTGTTAGACGACCTATCGGGCCACTCGGCCAGCCAGTCAAGCGTCTAGCGATCTGCATTCACCAAAACACTCATCGGCCAAATAGCGGCGGCGCTAAGGAATAGCTGAGCATAGTAGTGCATGATGCTTGCTTTCGGTGGTCGGTCAATCGCGTTCCGGTCAGTGAGTACTCGTTGACCTCGAACTGCGATAGTTTAAGCTTGACATTAAAGGCTCTATAGGCGGCCAGAGGTGGTCATTGATACACTTCTCTCATAGAAGGATAACGGTCTCTATAGTAAGGATAGCGGCGGCCAGCGCGTAGCTGCCTGCGGGCTGCCTTTTATGTTGGGTTGGTGTAGGTTCCTTACACCGGCTAGGCGGTTGGTTGTGTCACCCTTGCAACAGAACGGAAGGCTTGCTGCTACACATTGCCATACGCTGGCTTGGACAGGAAAAACCTACTTTCACCAGTGCATTTAACCAGTGCCCCCGGCACGACTCGAACGTGCGACCTAGGGATTAGAAGGCCCTTGCTCTATCCACCTGAGCTACGGAGGCAATGTGTAAGTCAGTTTATCCAATGGCAGTCATCGATCGATTTTGTCCGCACAATGTGCACAAGATGTCTTTTCTTGTCGCGATTAACAGTGATGGTGTGTGCCTCGATACCCCGTTCGGGCTGGCACCTGTCGCCGCGCGGTTCGCGCAATCGTGATAAGTTGGCTCGTTGCGAATTTTCTTTGCAGGTCATGACCGAGCCTGTGCTGTCACGGCTATCGCCTGTTGCTATGACGTGGACTACAAAACGCGCGGATCACACCCTCCGGCTCTCGAGGAGTCCTTAGGATCGGACCGTGATCTGGTATGTCACCAGAATGAGCGATCTGTTGGCGTGTCCGCACCATGGCGGTCTGTTGGCACAGTTCCCCGGTTATGGTATAGGCTATCAACGGCAAACGGAGCCAAGCCTATCCGTTGATGAACAGGATGGTGGAACTCGGTGGGGTCTGTGTCTCAATCAACGACAGCGAGAGCCCGCGTTTTGTGCGGCAGGTGCACAGCTTCGTTGTGAGAAGGGCGATCGTGCAGGCATGCGAGAATATCGCCGACTATTATGGTGTGGCAACCTCGAGCTGTTTACGGTGGTGTCGCCGATTTCGTACGCACCCTGCGAGGCTCTGCCATTCTTAGTGTGGCATGGCTAGACAAATCCTTAGGCTCCACACGGGTCCTTTGTCGGCATTCACTGCGAACTGAACTGAGGGGCCGCAGCCCTGTCAGAGTCGTCAATTCGGCTGCTCGTCATGAAGTTTCGTATCCCGACGTTCCAGTACTCTCGCAATAAGCGACCGGCACCCGCAATCGACTTTCACCAGTGGGTGAACCCGACTAGCGTTGGATAGGCGAATTGGGTGTACGGGACTGAATGCAGGAGGCGTGATCGGCGGTGACAGCGTATGGGTGTGGGTGTGCATGGGGTTGTGTTTATGGCTGACTTCGTCGAGGGCGTTGGACCGTCCGATGAGCTGAGACCGCTCGATTATCTACTGCATCGGGGTGAGGCAAATCCACGGACCCGTGCTGGGATCATGGCGGTGGAACTCCTCGATGCCGCACCGGACTGGAATCGGTTCCGGACTCGGATCGAGGACATCTCCCGACAAGTGTTGCGGCTGCGGCAGAAGGTTGTGGTGCCGACACTGCCGACCACCGCACCGCGCTGGGTGGTGGATCCTGACTTCGACCTGGACTTCCATGTGCGCCGGATGCGTGTGCCCGAACCGGGTACGTTGCGTGAGGTATTCGATCTCGCCGAGGTGATCCAGCAGTCACCAATGGACGTGTCGCGTCCGCTGTGGACGGCTACTCTGGTCGAAGGTCTGGCCGCTGGCAGAGCTGCGATGCTACTGCAGATTAGCCATGCGATCACCGACGGTGTAGGCAGTATTGAGATGTTCGCCGAAATGTATGACTTGGAACGTGATACGCCGGCCAGACCTATTTCCCCGCAACCTATTCCACAGGATCTGTCGCGCAATGATTTAATGCGGCAGGGTATTAATCACTTGCCGGTCACCCTAGTCAGCGGCGTCGTGGGCGCGCTGTCTGGGGTGGCATCGGGGGTTGGACAGGCAATTCTGCGACCTGCGTCGACTGTGTCGGGAGTCGTCGGCTACGTCTTGTCGGGGATCCGAGTATTGAATCAAGCTGCCGAGCCATCTCCGTTGTTGCGCCAGCGCAGCCTGGCCACCCGCACCGAGGCAATTGAAATCCGGCTCTCCGACCTGCGCGCGGCTGCGAAAGCGGGCGGTGGATCGATCAACGACGCTTATCTGGCCGGCTTGACTGGTGCTTTGTACCGCTACCATAAGGCACTTGGTGTGTCCATCAGCACGCTGCCGATGTCGGTGCCGGTAAATATGCGGACCAAAGCAGATAAGGCTAGTGGCAATAGGTTCATTGGCGTTAACCTGGCAGCACCGCTTGGTACTATTGATCCGGCGGCTCGGATGCAGAAGATTCGTGCGCAAATGATACAACGGCGCGACGAGCCTGCAGTGAACATCATTGGTTCCCTCATGCCGTTGATGGCGGTATTGCCGGCACCGATGCTGGATGTGATTGTTGACTCGATAGTTGGCTCAGATGTGCATGCCAGTAATATTCCTTCCTATCCTGGAGATACCTACTTTGCAGGCGCAAAAGTATTGCGGCAGTACGGTATTGGCCAGCTTTCCGGTGTGGCGATGATGGTGGTACTGATGTCTCGAGGTGGGTTCTGCACGGTCACTGTGCGCTACGACCGGGCTTCGGTGAAAAGCGAGGCGTTGTTCACCCGGTGCCTATTGGAGGGTTTTGACGAGGTCCTGGCGCTGGCTGGTGACCCGGCACCACACGCAGTGCCGACATCGTTGGTTGCGCGGTCCGCGGATTCGCCGGCGGGATGGGTGTCGAGTTCATGAGTGCCGCCGACGAGAGTGGTGCTCCCAAGTCTGTGTCGGAAATGCGTTTGCCCGGTTCAGTCGCCGAAATCCTCGCCAGCCCTGCTGGACCCCACGTCGGGGCGTTTTTCGACCTGGATGGGACGCTGGTAGCCGGCTTTACCGCAGTCATCCTTACCCAAGAGCGTCTGAGACGTCGCGACATGGGTGTGAGAGAGTTGCTTTCAGTGATTCAGGCTGGTCTGAACCATATGCTCGGGCGTATCGAGTTCGAGGGTCTTATCGGTAAGGCCTCCTCGGCGTTGCGTGGACGGTTCTTGACCGACTTGGAGGAGATCGGCGAGCGACTGTTTGTCCAGCGGATTGAGTCCCGAATTTATCCGGAAATGCGTGAACTGGTGCGGGCTCACGTGGCTCGTGGTCACACCGTGGTGCTCAGCTCGTCGGCACTGACGATCCAGGTCAATCCGGTGGCTCGCTTTCTCGGGATTGCCAACATGCTAACCAACAAGTTCGAGATCAAAGAAGACGGAATGCTCACTGGTGGTGTGGTCAAGCCGGTCTTGTGGGGACCAGGAAAAGCCGTTGCAGTACAACGATTTGCGGCCGAACACGACATCGACCTCAAAGACAGTTATTTCTACGCTGACGGTGACGAGGACATCGCACTGATGTATCTAGTCGGTAATCCACGGCCGACTAACCCTGAAGGCAAAATGGCCACCGTCGCTAAACGTCGTGGCTGGCCGATCCTGAAGTTCAACAGTCGCAGCAGCGTCGGCATTGGAGTGCAGTTGCGTACGCTTGCCGGTCTGAGTTCAGTGTTCCCGCTTGTGGTTGGCGCGGTGGGAATCGGTGCGCTGACCGGTAGCCGGCGGCGAGGTGCCAATTTCTTCACCTCCGCCTTTCCCCAGTTGCTGCTCGCGGCCGCGGGGGTGCATCTCAATGTGATCGGTAATGAAAACTTGACCGCGCAGCGTCCCGCCGTGTTCATCTATAATCACCGCAACCAGATTGACCCGCTCATCGCCGGTGCGCTGGTGCGCGACAATTGGATTGCGGTGGCCAAGAAGGAGCTGGCAAAGAACCCGATTATCTACGCGCTTGGCAAATTAACCGACGGCATGTTTATTGACCGGGACGATCCGGTTAGCGCGGTGGGAACGTTGCACGCGGTCGAAGACCGGGCTAGGAAGGGACTCTCGATTCTAATGGCACCAGAAGGTACTCGGTTCGATACCACCGAAGTCGGGCCATTCAAGAAAGGGCCCTTCCGCATCGCGATGGCGGTGGGGATCCCGATCGTTCCGATCGTGATCCGTAACGCGGAGATCGTTGCCGCTCGAAATTCCCACGCCATCAATCCGGGCATGGTCGATGTCGCGGTTTTGTCGGCGATTCCGGTCGACGACTGGACTCTTGACGCATTGCCGGAACACATCGCCGAGGTGCGCCAACTGTATCTGAATATTCTGGCCGATTGGCCGGTCGACGAGCTACCCAAGGCCGGACTGTACGCTCGAACGACAAAGTTGGCTGCGAAAAAGATGGAGCCAAAAGCGGGAGACAGAGCCCGGACGGCCAAGACCACAACTAAGAGGACAGCAACCAAGGCCACAGCGGCTAAGGCTGTGAAAAACACTGCTAGCAAAGCTTTTACCAAAACGGCGTCGGCAGCTACCGCGAAAACGTCATCCAAAGTGAACCCGAAAGTCTTGAAGGTTGCTCCCCAAGACCTCACCATGAAACAGTCCAGAGAGCGATCGTGACCGAGCTGGCCGTAGAAATCAGTTCAGTCCTTACCGGTGAAGATACCCTGGTACTAGCGTCCATGGACACTCCGGCGGAAATTGAGTTGGTGATGGATTGGCTGCGCCAGCAGCGCTCCCGCAACCCGGACACCAAGCTCGACGTAGTGAAGTTGCCTCCACGTAACGCGGCGCCCGCGGCACTGACTGCGCTCGCTGAGCAGCTTGAATCTGGTGAGGACCGGTCCGTTGTGCCGGTGCGTGTTTTTTGGCTGCCCCCTGCGGAGCGTGGCAAAGTGGCCAAGGTGGTTGGGTTGTTGCCCGGGTGGGATCCCTACCACCCCAATCGACGCCAGCAGCGCCGTATCCTAAGAACCGATGCCCGGCGCGCCCTAGTAATTGCCGGCGAGTCCGCTAAAGTGTCCGAACTCCACCAACACTGGCACGACACCACCGTTGGAGAGAACAAACGGGATTTCGCTCAGTTCGTTACTCGTCGCGCCATCTTGGCTATGGAACGCGCTGAGTACCGAATCCTCGGACCTCAGTACAAGTCTCCACGGCTGGTGAAGCCAGAGATCTTGGCTTCTACGCGGTTTCGCGCTGGCTTGGAAAAGATCCCGGGAGCAACCGTGGAAGAAGCAGGAAAGATGCTCGATGAACTTGCAGCTGGGTGGAGCAGGGCGTCCGTCGACCTTGTGTCCGTGCTCGGCAGGATGCTCAGCCGCGGCTTCGAACCTGAGATCGACTACGACGAATACCAAGTCGCGACGATGCGCGCGGCGTTGGAAGCTTATCCGGCTGTGCTGTTATTCTCGCACCGGTCCTACATTGATGGCGCAGTGGTGCCGGTGGCGATGCAGGAAAATCGGCTACCACCGGTGCATGTATTCGCGGGGATTAACTTGTCGTTCGGGTTGATGGGGCCGCTGTTACGCCGCTCTGGCGTCATCTTCATCCGTCGCAATATCGGCGACAACCCGCTTTACAAGTACGTCTTGCGCGAATATGTCGGCTACATCGTCGAGAAGCGTTTCAACCTGAGCTGGTCCATTGAGGGTACTCGTTCACGTACCGGCAAGATGCTGCCACCTAAGCTTGGTTTGCTGGCTTATGTGGCCGACGCATACCTGGACGGCCGCAGTGAAGACATTCTGCTGCAGCCTGTATCGATCAGCTTCGATCAGTTGCACGAGACCGCCGAATACGCCAGTTATGCTCGCGGCGGCGAAAAGATACCTGAAAGTGTCACCTCACTATACAATTTCATTAAGGCGCAGGGCGAACGTAATTACGGCAAGATCTACGTCCGTTTCCCGGAAGCGGTCTCGATGCGACAGTACCTCGGCGCGCCGTACAGTGCATTAGTCCATGATAAGAACGCTAAGCGGCTTGCGCTACAAAAGATGTCGTTCGAAGTTGCGTGGCGAATTCTGCGTGCGACACCGGCGACGGCAACAGCGCTGGTTTCAGCATTGCTGTTGACTACTCGTGGAGTGGCTCTGACGCTCGATCAACTCCATCACGCGTTGCAAGAATCACTGGATTATCTGGAACGCAAGCAAATCCCCGTGTCGACCAGTGCTTTGCGGCTGCGTTCGCGCGAAGGTGTGCGCGCTGCGGTTGACGCATTATCTGGTGGGCATCCAATCACTCGAGTTGACAGCGGTCGGGAGCCGGTGTGGTATATCGCACCTGGCAACGAACATGCCGCGGCATTTTATCGGAACTCGGTTATTCATGCTTTCCTGGAGACCTCGATTGTCGAACTTGCGTTGGCGCACGCCAGGAATGTTAAGGGTGATCGGATAGCGGTTTTCTGGGCACAGGCGATGCGACTGCGTGATCTGTTGAAATTCGATTTTTATTTTGCGGATTCGGCAGCGTTTCGTACTAATATCGCTGAAGAGATAGCGTGGCAAGAGAATTGGGAAGATCGTGTGTCCGGCAATGGTGATGAGATCGACGCAATGCTGCTTGCCAAGCGGCCGTTGATCTCGGATGCAATGCTGCGGGTATTTTTCGAAGCGTACGACATTGTTGCCGATGTGTTGCGCGATGCTCCAGCAGATATTGGCCAGAAGGAACTGACGGAGTTGGCACTTGGGATCGGACACCAGTACGTAGCGCAGGGCCGGGTCCGCAGCAGTGAATCGGTGTCTACGCTGCTGTTCGCGACCGCCTACCAGGTTGCTGTCGATCAGAATCTGATAGCTCCTGCCCCGGATCTCGCTGAACGTCGGATGGTTTTCCGGCGCGAGTTGCGGGACATTCGGCGAGATTTCGACTATGTCGAACAGATTGCGCGCAACCGGTTCATCGTCCGTGAGTTCAAATCGCGTTCGTGACGCTTGGATTGCTCGATAGTCGAGCTACCACCGACCCATGCCCTGGGTAGCTGGCGGTTGCTGGCCCTACTGGCAAGCCCTGGTTTCTGGTGCCGCCTGGCGGTTGGATCGCGGCTGAACTAGACGATGACGCTGAGTTGTCCGCCTTCAACGCGATGTTGGCAGAACTGTCGCGCTGCAACGCGTCGGGACCGCTGGCTAGCGCGCGGACTGATCCCTAGTCACGGTTCTTTCCACAGGGCCAGTGGTTGCCAATCCGTGTTGCCCCTAGTTGTCGGTGGCACCGCGCTGAATGGCTATCGGAAAAGGGTCGATGTGTCACGGCCCAACGACGACAATTGAGCAAGCAACAAAGGGATAATGAGTCAGTGTTTGAAAAACTGTTAACCACATCCGTATCCACATCGTCGATGATCTAAAAAGTCGGAAGGCAGGTGATCAGGGAGTGGTCAAGTTACAGGTGGCCAGCAATTCGCACCGCCGCATTGGTGATCGTAGTCAGTCACATCTACGCCAGCGAGTAAGAGGACCGGGACGGCGTACGTTGTTCGTCGCTGGAGATGCGGGCAACCTCGGTAGATCCGGATCTGTTGTAGGTATATTGTACGCATCGGTAAACCTGGGTACACCGGTCCGAACGCGGGCTTGAGTCCTACGGCTACCGATGCTGTTATCGGAGTCCCCGACGGGGATCCAGCAACTGGGGCCGATCCAAGCCTGGTCGACGAAGTCACTATTGCGCTTAACACGTATTACCCATGTCGGCTTAGGGGTCGCATTGTGGCCATGGCGCGGTGCCTAGGATGGTCGTGAGTAGCTCTGCAGACCAGAAAGGCAATACGGCGGCATGGCTGAGTTCATCTACACGATGAAGAAGGTCCGCAAGGCGCATGGTGACAAGGTAATCCTCAACGATGTTACGCTGAGTTTCTTCCCTGGAGCCAAGATCGGTGTAGTCGGCCCGAACGGTGCAGGTAAGTCGAGTGTCTTGCGGATCATGGCCGGCATGGACAAGCCGAACAATGGTGACGCGTTCCTTGCTACCGATGCTAGTGTCGGCATTCTGCAACAGGAACCGCCGCTGAACGAGGAGAAGACGGTTCGCGGCAACGTAGAAGAGGGCTTGGGCGACATCAAGATCAAGCTTGATCGCTTCAATGAGGTCGCTGAATTAATGGCCACCGACTACTCCGACGAGTTGATGGAAGAGATGGGTCGGCTACAAGAGGAACTCGATCACGCCGACGCATGGGATCTTGACTCGCAACTGGAGCAGGCCATGGAAGCACTGCGCTGCCCGCCGCCTGACGAACCGGTGACAAACCTATCTGGTGGTGAGCGGCGTCGCGTGGCGCTGTGCAAGTTACTGCTGTCTAAGCCCGACTTGTTACTGCTCGATGAGCCGACCAACCATCTGGACGCCGAAAGCGTGCAGTGGCTCGAACAGCATCTTGCCAGTTATGCTGGTGCGATTTTGGCGGTCACCCACGATCGTTACTTCCTGGACAACGTTGCCGAATGGATCCTGGAACTGGATCGTGGCCGCGCATATCCCTATGAAGGTAACTACTCCACCTACCTGGAGAAGAAGGCTGAGCGACTGGCTGTGCAGGGCCGCAAGGACGCCAAGTTGCAGAAGCGATTGACCGACGAGCTGGCCTGGGTCCGGTCCGGAGCCAAAGCACGCCAAGCCAAAAGCAAGGCGCGTCTGCAGCGCTACGAGGAGATGGTTGCCGAGGCGGAAAAGACTCGTAAACTCGATTTCGAAGAAATTCAAATCCCAGTCGGACCACGCCTGGGAAACGTGGTGGTCGAGGTCGAGCACCTCGATAAAGGTTACGATGGACGTACCTTAATAAAGGATCTGTCCGTCACTTTGCCCCGCAACGGCATTGTCGGCGTCATCGGCCCCAACGGGGTTGGCAAGACCACACTTTTCAAAACCATCGTGGGGCTTGAGCAGCCGGACAGCGGCATTGTCAAGGTTGGTGAAACCGTCAAGTTGAGCTACGTGGACCAGATCCGCGCGGGTATCGATCCGAAGAAGACTGTGTGGGAAGTGGTCTCAGAGGGACTGGACCATATCCAGGTCGGCCAGGTTGAGGTCCCGTCGCGAGCCTATGTTTCGGCGTTCGGATTCAAGGGCCCCGATCAGCAAAAGCCGGCCGGTGTGCTCTCCGGTGGCGAGCGAAACCGGCTGAACCTGGCGCTGACGCTCAAGCAGGGCGGCAATCTAATCCTCCTGGACGAGCCGACCAACGACCTTGATGTCGAGACCCTGGGTTCGCTGGAGAACGCGCTGGTGAATTTCCCTGGTTGCGCGGTGGTGATTTCGCACGATCGCTGGTTTCTCGATCGCACATGCACGCACATTCTTGCGTGGGAAGGCGACGATGACAACGAGGCGAAGTGGTTTTGGTTCGAGGGTAACTTTGGTGCCTATGAGGAAAACAAGGTGGAGCGGCTTGGTGCCGAAGCCGCGTGTCTGCACAGGGTGACTCACCGCAAGTTGACGCGCGACTGATGTCAGCTTCGCCAGCGTTGGTATCCGAGGTGTTCGGGGTGAGTTGGGAGCAAACGGCATGACGATTGATCCCGGAGCTACGCACGTTGCTGAGCCGTGGATCACGTTCACGCAGGGGACCGGCGTACCCGACTGGATCTCTAAGGCATACCTCGACAGCTATCGCGGCCAGCACGGCGACGCACGTGAAACTCCGGCAACTAGTCGGGTCGACCCCGGCGCCTTGGTGACGCCAGCCATGCTCAGTGCACACTATCGTCTCGGCCAGCGCCGGCCGACCGGTAAAAACTGTGTTTGCGTCTACTCAGCAGACGACCCTGCTGGGTTTGGGCCCGCACTGCAAGTCGTAACCGATCACGGTAGCATGCTAATGGATTCTATTATCGTGTTGCTGTACCGACTCGGGGTCACGTGTACGGCCATAATGACCCCTGTGTTTGAGGTACGTCGTAGCTCGACGGGGGAATTGCTCAGCGTCGAACCCAAAGCATCGGGCACGTCGCACTCCATCGAAGAGGCTTGGGTCGATGAGGCCTGGATATACATCCAGCTTTTGCCTTCCGTCGATAGCAAATCTCTCACCGAGGTCGAACAGCTGTTGCCTAAGGTCTTGGTCGACGTTCAGCGGGTCGCCGCTGACGCAGCAGTGTTGAACGCCACCTTGAGCGGTCTGGCCGCAGACGTCGAAACTAACAAAGAAGATCACTTTTCGGCTTCCGACCGCGACGATGTCGCGGCGCTGCTGCACTGGTTGGGTAACGGGAATTTCCTGCTGTTGGGTTACCAGCGCTGCTGGGTGCGTGACGGTTGGGTCTCTGGCGACGGATTGAGCGGACTTGGCGTGCTGCGCGCGCGTACGGGTTCGCGGCCTCGGCTGACCGATGATGACAAGCTGCTCGTCTTGGCCCAAGCTGCTGTCGGCAGCTATTTGCGCTACGGCGCGTACCCGTATGTCATCGCTGTCCGCGAATACGACGATGGCGGGCTCGTTGAGCACCGCTTCGTCGGGCTCTTCACTGTCGCCGCTATGAATGCAGATGTCCTGGGTATCCCGTCGATCTCGCGCCGGGTTCGTGCAGCACTGGCAATGGCTGAAAGTGACCCCATTCATCCGGGTCAACTCCTGCTCGACGTTATCCAGACCGTCCCACGTTCAGAGCTTTTCATGTTGAGCGCTGAGCGGCTTGTGACCATGGCTAAAGACGTGGTAGATCTGGGATCTGGGCAGTGTGCATTGTTGTTCTTGCGCGCGGATCGGCTGCAGTACTTCGTCTCTTGCTTGGTTTATGTGCCCCGCGACCGCTACACCACAGCCGTGCGTTTGCAGATCGAGGACACCCTCGTCCGCGAGTTCGGGGGTATGCAGGTGGAGTTCACTGCACGAGTGAGTGAATCACCTTGGGCACTGATGCATTTCTTGGTCAGGCTATCAGAAGGCGCCGCGACCGGGTCGGTTGACGTTTCGGAAGACAACCGGATCCGCATCCAGGGCATGTTAAGCGAAGCTGCGCGTACATGGGCTGACCGACTAATTGCCGCCGCGGCATCTTGCTCTGAGGGTTTTGTCTCGCAAGCTGACGTCGAGCATTACGCAGCCGCTTTCTCCGAGGCCTATAAACAAGCCGTCACCCCGGTTGACGCGATTGAGCATATCAGAATCATCAACGAGCTTGCTGATGATTCGGTCAAGTTGGTGTTCTTTGAGCGGAACGCGGATGGATTCGCCCAGCTGACCTGGTTCTTGGGTGGGCGCAGTGCCTCGCTGAGTCAGCTGCTCCCGATGCTGCAAAGCATGGGCGTCGTTGTGCTCGAGGAACGACCGTTCACCGTCACCCGGCCCGACGGCTTGCCGGTATGGATTTATCAGTTCAAGATCTCGCCGAATCCGACAATCCCGCTGGCGTCGACAGCGGACGAACGGGAAGCTACTGCAAAACGATTCGCCGATGCGGTTACCGCGATCTGGCAGGGCCGCGCCGAGATCGACCGGTTCAACGAGCTAGTGATGCGGGCACGGCTAACCTGGCAGCAGGTCGTGCTACTGCGTGCCTACGCGAAATACTTACGACAGGCGGGTTTCAGCTATAGTCAATCCTACATCGAATCGGTACTTAATGAGCATCCCTCCACCGTTCGATCACTGGTCGCATTGTTTGAAGCGCTTTTCGATCCCAGCCCGTTGGGTTCGTCACCGAGTTGCGATGCGCAAGCCGCCGCCGCCGCCGTCGCTGCGGATATTGATGCCTTGGTGAGCTTAGACACCGACCGCATCCTTCGTGCTTTTGCATCCCTGGTGCAGGCCACCCTGAGAACTAATTACTGTGTGACACGCGAAGGTTCGGCTCGCAGCAAAGACGTGCTTGTCCTCAAGCTTGATGCCCAGCTGATCAACGAGCTGCCACTGCCCCGGCCCAAGTTTGAGATCTTTGTGTATTCGCCCCGCGTCGAGGGTGTGCACCTGAGATTCGGCGCGGTGGCGCGTGGTGGGCTGCGCTGGTCCGACCGCCGGGACGATTTCCGCACCGAAATTCTGGGTCTGGTCAAGGCGCAGGCAGTCAAGAACGCCGTTATCGTACCGGTCGGCGCCAAGGGCGGGTTCGTGCTCAAGCGGCCACCGCCGCCCACCGGCGACGCCGCCGCTGACCGCGACGCGACAAGGGCCGAAGGCATCGCCTGCTACCAGCTGTTTATCTCTGGGCTGCTCGACATCACCGACAACGTCGACCATGCGACCGGAAAAGTTAGCGCGCCGCCTCAGATAGTGCGGCGTGATAGTGACGACGCTTACTTGGTTGTGGCCGCGGACAAGGGTACCGCTACTTTCTCCGACATCGCCAACGATGTAGCCAAGTCCTACGGGTTCTGGCTGGGTGACGCCTTCGCCTCCGGTGGCTCGGTGGGCTACGATCACAAGGCCATGGGCATCACTGCCAAAGGCACTTGGGAGGCCGTCAAACGACACTTCCGGGAGATGGGGGTTGATACCCAAAACGAGGAATTCACCGTGGTGGGCATCGGCGATATGAGTGGCGACGTGTTCGGCAACGGTATGCTGCTGAGCAAGCACATCAGGCTTGTCGCCGCCTTCGATCACCGGCACATTTTCCTCGATCCTGACCCGGATTCCGCGGTTTCCTGGGTGGAACGGCAGCGGATGTTCGATCTGCCACGGTCCAGCTGGGACGACTACAACAAGTCGTTGATCAGCGAGGGTGGTGGTGTGTACAGTCGCGAGCAGAAAGCCATCCCGATCAGTCCGCAGGTCCGCACCGCCTTGGGCATTGACAGTGACGTGACAGAAACGACTCCACCCAACTTGATCCAGGCAATTCTGCAGGCACCGGTGGATTTGTTGTTTAACGGTGGCATTGGCACCTACATCAAGGCCGAAGTTGAGTCCGTGACCGACGTCGGTGATCGCGCGAACGATCCGGTGCGAGTCAACGCAAATCAGGTGCGCGCCAAGGTCATCGGTGAAGGTGGCAACCTTGGTGTTACTGCGTTGGGTCGCGTTGAGTTTGATCTGTCCGGCGGGCGGATCAATACAGACGCGTTGGACAACTCGGCCGGTGTGGACTGCTCCGACCACGAGGTCAACATCAAGATTCTGATCGACTCACTGGTCACCGCGGGCAAGGTGAGGGTCGAGGAGCGCAAACACCTGTTGGAATCGATGACCGACGAGGTCGCACAGCTGGTGCTCACCGACAACGAGGACCAGAACGACTTGATTGGCACCAGTCGCGCCAACGCGGCCAGTATGCTCTCTGTGCACGCGATGCAGATCAAGTATTTGGTGGATGAACGCGGAGTCAACCGTGAATTGGAGGCGCTGCCGTCGGAGAAGGAGATTGCACGGCGGTCCGAGGCCGGCATCGGCCTTACCTCGCCGGAGCTCTCGACGCTGATGGCGCATGTCAAGCTGGCACTCAAAGAGCAGATGTTGGCCACCGAACTGCCGGATCAGGATGTCTTCGCGTCGCGGTTGCCGCGATACTTCCCCAAGCCACTGCGGGATCGTTTCACCCCGGAGATCCGTTCACACCAGCTGCGCCGCGAAATCGTCACGACCATGCTGATCAACGATCTGGTGAACACCGCTGGTATCAGTTATGCCTTCCGGATCACCGAGGATGTTGGAGTTGGGCCGATTGATGCGGTGCGTGCCTATGTTGCCACCGACGCTATCTTCGGCGTGGATGATGTGTGGCGGCGGATCCGCGCGGCAAACTTGCCGGTCGCTCTGTCGAATCGGATGACGTTGGATACCCGTCGGCTGATCGACCGCGCCGGACGGTGGCTCCTCAACTATCGTCCGCAGCCGTTAGCTGTTGGCGCCGAGATCAATCGATTTGCCGCAAAGGTTAAAGAGCTGACACCGCGGATGTCAGAGTGGTTGCGCGGTGATGACAAGGCCATCGTCGAACAGGAAGCCGCGGAATTTGCGTCACAGGGTGCGCCCGAAGACTTGGCTTACCTAGTTGCGGTCGGACTGTATCGCTACAATCTGCTCGACATTAGCGACATCGCCGACATCACCGAGGTCGACAATGCCGAGGTTGCAGACACCTATTTCGCCCTGATGGACCTGCTAGGTACCGATGGACTGCTCACGGCGGTGTCTGAGCTGCCCCGAAAGGACCGCTGGCATTCTTTGGCGCGCTTAGCTATTCGTGACGACATCTATGCTTCATTGCGGTCGTTGTGTTTCGATGTGCTTGCTGCCGGGGAGCCAGACGAAAGCGGCGAAGAGAAGATCGCTGAGTGGGAGCACATCAGCGCTTCCCGGGTGGAACGGGCACGCCGGACGCTCACCGAGATCCACGCCAGCGGTGAAAAGGATCTCGCGACGTTGTCAGTTGCGGCACGACAGATCCGTCGAATGACTCGCACCAGTGGACGCGGGTCGTCGGGATAAGTGCGAGGTTCGTTGAAGCCGTGCCAGTCCGATAGTCGGACATAGACATGTATCAGCGCATCAACCACGCGACTATGGTCACGATTTTCGAAAAGGCGCGGGTCCCGTTTCTCAGAGACGCTTTTGATGCCGACATCACTTCCACTGGTTTGCTGATCGCCAACGTCAGAGGCACGTACATTAGGGTCAGCTGCGACTGACCGATTTGCCATTGTATTTGGGTGCAGCGGCTGCGGGTGGTGGATTTCCACGTTTGGTTATGAGGTGCAGTCGGTCAACGCTGACCCCGAGTCCAAACTTGCTGTTATCATGCGAGTCACATTGTACTCAATTCTACCGTGACGAGTAGCGGCTAGTGTGACTATCGTCACGCCATCGGGAGTATGTACAACGGTGGTAGAGATAACTGAGCGAGGACTGTGGCTGGGCTCACAAGCTAGGGCAGCCTAAAGTGAGGATCTTGCTGCGTTTGTCGATCACGCAATGAGGTTCGACCAGGCTATTGTTATCTAACTTAGTGCACGATCTGCCGGGTTGCTGCCGGCGTGGATGGCGACCGGTTTCGATGTGTTAGCCGGCCGCATGGTTGTTGCCAAGACGCATTCCAGCCCTTTATCTTTTTGGTGCAAAAAAAATTGGCGTGCGACCTGGCTGAGATGGATGCCTCGGGCTATTGTTGATCCAGTCTTCTCGATGGACTCGGTGCGGCAAGGTGTGTTGTCTCCGGAATCCGGCTTCATTCACCTCGATGACTTACTGGACTGGATGATGTTGAACTTAGCGTAGCATTGTCCGTAACTCAACGTATGAGCACAGCAGTTCTTACGGTCTGTCGGCTTCCCCGCTTGACCAGGAGGTCATTCAGGTCAGCTTTGAAGACGTCAGTGTGGGTCTACTCCTGCGCTATGTGTTCGCTTTGGCTGCAATGGTTTTCCTGTTGCAATCGTTAGATAAGATTGACGCCAAAGAAACGATCCGGGTCTGGATCCTCTCTTGCACGGTTACGGCTCGATGCCTAGTTTGGCTCGATGTATAGATACCGTGGCCATCCGGCGCTGGTGTTAAATTAATGTTTTCAGATCAGTTAGGCTTCGGTGTGTGGCGGCAATTGGCCGTCCACCAGTGGTGCGTTGGTAGGTATGAGTTCTCTTGTTGGCAGTGTCATCGCACGGTCGCTGGCGTTCAATGCGCATGCCAGCTCGCTACCGGAAGGTCAGCGTATCGTTTGGCCCAGTCAGTCACTTTGTTCCGCTATCGAATCGAATCCTGTTCTTTCTCTGTGAAACTTGAACTTCTGGCGAAAGAACGACAATGTCGAGTTGGCATCGGAACGCTGTTTATCGACGGCCAGCGTCGTCCAGTCCGTTAGCGCCGGCAACCAGGCATTGGGCCAGGCACGGAGAGCCCAGACGGGGGAGCGACGCCTGACCATGGGAGCGGAACCCGACATTGGCCACGGCCACGCTTGGCATAACCCGAGCGTTCCCACGTCGGGTACTGCAGTGCCTCGTCCAGCAAGTTCCAGTCAGGCAACTCCAGCACCTGGCCATTGTAGATGAACGACTATACTTAGTATAGCAAATACTATCATTGATACGGTCCGTGTGCGCCGCAGTCCGCTATCGCTATAATGGGGGCCTTCCAGTTTATGTCATGATTCACCGATGTCTAGGTCAGGATCATGCTTTCGATCTACGTGGCCGTCAGGGAGTTCTGTATCGTGTTACAGATGGTGGTGGTGCAGCGTGGAAATCGGCCTGTGCCAAGAGGAAACTGAAACTGGGATGCGGTTTGTTGGACTGGAGATATTCGGCCAACGGGCATTGTCGGTGACCCAATACTTTGTCGACGGTCACTGCGTCGTGTTCCAGTTAGAAACGTAGCGTTTTCTGGCAGTCGTCGAAGCCATCTGGGTGGTGTATCAATTCAAATCGGGTTGCTTAGCGTCGAAGAGGTGCAGGTACCACTAGCTAGCCGTGGATGCTGTTAGGTTCGTTCACCCGTGTCTAAGCTGGCCCGCCGAACACCGAGTTCCAGTTGTTCGGTGGTAGCCACTTGTCGCGGCCGGTACCATTGCGGAGAAAATAGCGATTGCGAGCGGTGCGGTTGGGGTCGGCAGCCAATGCCGCCTGAAGCCAGGGATGCGCCAAATTAGTGTGATTGGACACTGCGTCCATGGTGATCTTGATGCCGAGCTGGTGCGCTGCGGCGATCAGCCGCTCGAAGGCGGCTAGCTTGCCGAACAACGGGTCAGTGTAATGAGGAGCGGTGAGACGGTGACAGGGTTAATTTAAAATTGCATCGACATCAAGCAATTCCAGATGCCCCAGCCAGGCCGCCAAGATTGCCCACCTTGTTATCATTGCTGTCTGCGAACGACCACCAGTAGAAGACCTCGTTATAATACCGCGGTTTGACCACCATGATGTACAGCCAGGGCCGGTCTTGCCCAGTTTATTTTGATCACCGAACATCAAGGCAGCGAATTGATCAAGGCGAATTGATCAAGGAGTGGGCGGCCATCTCCAAGTAGTCGAGCAACTTCCGTCTGTGCTCGTCGTCAAGGGTTTGCGAGTCGATGGAGGCGACGGCGACGTGCATGCACCGCAGCCAGGCGTCGCGCTCAATGGCAGTGATCCGGAAGGGGGCATGACGCATCCGCAATCGCGGATGACCGCGCTGGTTAGAGTACGTTCGTGGGCCACCCCAGTACTGCTCGAGGAACATGCGCAATCGTTCTTCGGCACCGGCCAGGTCGTCTGTGGGATACAGTTCACGCAGTACCTTGTCGTGGGGCACCTGCGCATAAAAGCGTGACACGATCGCAGTAAAAGTCTCGGCCCCGCCAATAGCGTCGTAGAAAGACTGCTGCACTTGATTCATCCCCTCCATTGTGGTGTATCATTTGGTTAGCAACCGGAGGCGGGCTCGAGTTGATCGATGGCTCTTGGTGTTCACCAGACTGATATGATATGTAGCTTGCTGCTGACTTGTGTTCAGTAGCTAGTCAGGGTGGACTGCTCCGCAGAAGTTATATAGTGCAGCGCAAGAATCGTCGTAACTATCGCAGTTCCAGGGTCGGTAGCAATCTTCGCCAGGCCTGCAAGTCCTAAATGCCTGCACAGCGTTGGTATCCACTGGCACACCCGCCACGAGAGAGGGTCGATCTGGAATCGTCGGTGGGTGTTGCTGCTGAAATTCGCCTAAGAGCCGTTTACCGCGTTGTCGATGCGACTAGCGATCGTTATGGTGATCTGCGGCAAGGCCGACGTCGTACACATCGATATTTGCCGGGCCGGTCATCCATTCGGCGGCTAGGTCGATCACGGTACCGTCGGTGATCCGGCTGCGGTCTTGCATCATCCTTGTTCCGTACCGAGCCCGTGTCCCAATGACCCGCGCCGCGCTTGATGCATTGGGGACCGCTTTTGCTGTTCCTAGTTTTGGGATTAAGGCCGTCACCATCGACCACGTAGTGTCACGGAGTCGCGGTGGCGACCACTTCTGGGAGAGCTGCGCCACATGTTGTTTCGACGTGCAACCAGTGCGAAGATGACAAGCTGCTCACCAAACTTGACTGGGCAATGCGCCGGGCGTTGGTGCCGCCGGCGAGTCAGCATTGGCGGCTATTGTCGACGGTTAAAGAACTGGACCCAGCCTGGGCTTGAAACTTCTGCGAGGGCACCGCCTAATCAATGATGTGGTTGTCCAAGTGAGCCGATAACGCTTGTGGTGGGATACGGTTTGTGTCGTGAGCATTCTGCAAATTCACCTCTACTTCGTCGGCATCCCATTGTTGTTGGTGATCGTGCTGTCAGTGCTAATCCTGTCGCGTAAAGGGACCCATCCTACGACCTATAAATTGGGCGAGCGGTGGACACATCAGCCCATCCTGTGGGCTGCCACTGACGAAGTGGTCGGTGACGGGCATGGAGTATCAAAGTTCACAATCGGAGGTGGTGCCAGTGGTACGTGGTGATGTTGCAACGATCGAGCCCACTGAGCTGCCCACGGGTTGGGTAATCACTACCAGCGGACGGGTCTCCGGAGTGACCGAGCCTGGAAACCTGTCGGTGCACTACCCGTTTCCGATCAAAGATCTCGTTGCCCTGGACGACGCGCTGAAATACGGTTCTCGGGCCTCGCGTGCGCGATTCGCGGTTTATCTGGGTGATTTAGGCAGTGACACCGCTGCATGGGCTGGCGAGATTCTGGCCCAGGTGCCGACGCCGAACAACGCGGTGCTGGTCGCTGTTTCACCCAACCAGTGTGTCATCGAGGTGGTCTACGGCTCGCAGGTCCGGGGTCGCGGCGCTGAGTCGGCAGCACCACGGGGTGTCGCCGCTGCTTCTTCGGCCTTCAAGCAAAGGGGCCTGATCGATGGGCTGATCAGCGCGATCCACGTGCTCAGTGCGGGGATCTCCCCGGCCTAGTTTTTGCCGCGAACATCCGCAGATGTACAGCTTACGCGGAGTGCCCCTGTGCAGACACGCACGCGCGCTTGTTAAGGGAGGAGGTTTTAGTTAGCGCTATCGAACTTCCGGGCTCGTAACGCGCGTTTCACGGCGGCCTGGCCCTCCAGCACCAGCCGGCGCAAGGCCGGTGGTACCTCAGACTCTGGGGCGGTCAGGAACTCCTCGGCGGCGGCGATGCCGGCGTCGCTGATTTCCCAGTGGGGATACAGGCCGATCACCACCGTTTGTGCCACTTCGCTGGATCGCCGTGCCCAGACACCTGATATCGCGTCGAAGTAGCGCGCGGTGAATGCCTTGAGTAGCTCACCTTGTCCAGGCGCGACTATGCCCGCAATTATTGCTCTTCCTGCGACGTTAGTCAGGGTGTCGTCCTCGATCACTGTGGTAAACGCCTTGTCCTTAATATCGGACTGCGGCCGTGCTGCTGCGGCCTGAGTGCCGTGACGCTTGCCGGCGGCGGTTGGGTCACGTTGCATCTCGGCGTCGATCCGCGGTGTCTGCGGCCCGTCGGCATCGAGAGCCCCGGCGGTGGCCAGCGCAGTCACGATGCGCCATCGCAGATCGGTGTCGACCTGTATCCCAGGTAATCCCTGCTCGACGGGGTCCCCGTCGAGCAGGGCAGCCAAAGTCTGCACATGCCGGGGCGACAACACTGACGAGCACAGCGTGTTGACGAAGGCGAGTTGGTGATCTGACCCGGGCGCTGCGGCGCGTGCTAATTCCAAGATCCGGTCAGCGAACTGTGGCCAGCCGTGATCACGCGCCCAACCCGGCTCGGCATACGAGCTTAGCGCCGTTTGTGTTTGCAGTAGTAGCCGCTGTACCACCCCGACCTCAGTTTCGGCATGCACGGCAACCGATACCAGTGTCACGAAGTCGCGGGCGCGCAATTCGGCCTCGCGGGTCATCTCCCAAGCTGCCGACCACACCAGGGTGCGCGGCAGCGGTTCGGCAATGTCAGCGATGCTTTGCAGCGCGGTCTGCAGCGACTGGGCATCCAGCCGCAGTGAGCAATAGGTTAGGTCGTCATCATTGACCAGGATCAGCTTTCCACGCGAAACGCCAACTAGTGCAAGTACTTCCGTTTCTGGACCTTCGATGTCGAGTTCCTCCCGATGCACCCGCACCAGCTTGTCAGCTTCTCCAGAGTCGTCGTAGATTCCGACCGCCAACCGGTGTATCCGAGTTTCCCCTGCACCTGGTGCCGCGCCGCTTTGCATCACTGAGAACCGGGTGAATTTGCCGTCGGCGTCAACGTCGAAATCTGGCCTTAGCGTGTTGATCCCAGTGGTTTTCAGCCACTGCCGACCCCAATGCGACAAGTCGCGGCCCGAAGCGTTTTCCAGCGCGGCAAGCAGATCGTCAAAGGTAGCATTGGCGAATGCGTGGGTGCGGAAGTAGTCGCGCAACCCAGCCAGGAATTGCTCCAACCCGACATAGGAAACGAGTTGCTTCAGTACGGAAGCACCTTTAGCGTAAGTAATACCGTCGAAGTTTACTTCGACTGCAGCCAAGTCGGGGATGTCGGCGGCGATTGGGTGCGTCGATGGTAGTTGGTCCTGCCGATACGCCCACGACTTTTCCACGGTGGCGAACGTTGTCCATGCTTCGGTGAACTCGGTGGCTTCGCTTTGGCACAGCACCGACGCGAAGGTCGCGAACGACTCGTTCAGCCATAAGTCATCCCACCAGGCCATGGTAACCAAGTCACCGAACCACATGTGTGCCATCTCGTGCAATATCGTCTCGGCACGTCGTTCATAGGAAGCCCGAGTGACTTTGCTGCGGAAAACGTAGTCTTCGAGGAAAGTCACCGCGCCGGCATTTTCCATTGCGCCGGCGTTGAACTCCGGGACGAATAGTTGATCGTATTTGCCGAACGCGTATGGAAAGCCAAAGTGCTTGTGGTAGAAGCTAAATCCCTGCTTGGTCTGGCTGAACAACAGCTCAGCATCCATAAATTGTGCCAGCGAAGCCCGGCAGTAGATGCCTAGCGGGATATCGCCGTGTTCGTCACTGTAACTGTCGAACCAGGCGGCGTAAGGCCCAGCGATCAATGCCACCAGATAAGTGCTCATCCGTGGGGTGGTGGCGAAGCTGTGTGTCCCGCCCGTGACGTTGATACACGCGCTGTTGGAGATAACCTTCCAATGCTTGGGTGCAGTCACCCGCACTTCGAAGGTGGCCTTGAGGTCGGGTTGGTCAAAGCAGGCAAACATCCGCTTGGCGTCAGCGGTTTCAAATTGCGAGTATAGGTAGATCTCGTTGTCAACCGGGTCGACGAAGCGATGTAGGCCCTCGCCGGTGTTTGAGTAGTGGCAATCTGCGTCGACGACGACAACGTTGTGATCGGCCAGTACGGGTAACAGGATACCAGTCGATTCGTCGTACCCGGAGATGTCGAGTTCGCGACCGTTGAGGCTGGCGCTGCGTACGGTATCGGCAGCGATGTCGATTACGGCATTGGCGCCGGTGAGTGCGTCAAACACCACCGTGGTGGTGGAGCGGAACGTGCGTTCGTTAGGGGCGCCATCGGGGCCGTCGGTGAGATCGAGGTTGATCTGATAGCTGTCAACGGTGATCAGGGCAGCGCGTTCGACAGCTTGGTCCCGGGTGAGGTTTGGAAGGGCCATCTATTCAACTTAGAGCTTGTCGTTATGTGGACCGAGTATCGGTACCTCTGGGTGGGAACGGCCCCGCAGCAACTACGGTTGTGCTGAACCGTATTCTGACCGTTACTGAATTCTTCGGGAGAGGACTGGGTAATGCCCGAGAAGGCGTCCGTCAAGTCTCAAGCCGATTTCTGGTTCGATCCGCTGTGCCCATGGTGTTGGATCACCTCGCGTTGGATCCTCGAGGTGGCGAAGGTTCGTGATGTCGAGGTGAACTTTCACGTGATGAGCCTCGCTATACTCAACGAAAACCGTGATGACCTACCCAAGAACTATCGTGAAGGCATGGCGAAAGCATGGGGACCGGTGCGGGTGGCGATCGCTGCCGAGCAAGCCCATGGTGCCGGCGTGCTGGATGCTCTGTACACGGCGATGGGCACCCGGATTCACCACGAGGACAACAAAAATCTCGACGAGGTCATCAAGGGATCGCTTGCCGACGCCGGTCTGCCAGCAGAGTTGGCCGCGGCAGCTCAAAGCACTGCCTATGATGACGCGCTGCGTGAGAGCCACCAGACCGGCGTGGATGCGGTCGGCAACGACGTCGGAACACCGACCATCCACGTCAACGGTGTGGCGTTCTTCGGGCCGGTGCTGTCGAAAATCCCACGCGGTGAGGAGGCCGGCAAGCTCTGGGATGCCTCCTTGACTTTTGCGGCCTACCCACATTTTTTTGAGCTAAAACGGACCCGCACCGAGCCACCGCAATTCGACTAAACCAGGCAACTTGGCGAGCGTCGTAACAGCGTTGGGCACAATGTCGGGCATGCGTGTCTACCTAGGTGCCGACCACGCCGGCTACGAGCTCAAGCATCGGATCATCGAGCATCTAAAAAAATCCGGTCATCAGCCGATCGACTGCGGTGCCTTCAACTACGACGCTGAGGATGATTATCCAGCGTTTTGCATCGCGGCCGCGACGCGCACGGTGGCTGATCCGGGCAGCCTTGGCATTGTGCTTGGGGGGTCGGGCAACGGTGAGCAGATCGCGGCTAACAAGGTCGTCAGTGCACGGTGCGCGCTGGCGTGGAGCGTCGAGACCGCGACGTTGGCGCGGAAACACAACAACGCACAGTTGATCGGTATTGGCGGTCGCATGCACACTGTCGCCGAGGTGCTGGCTATTGTCGACGCTTTCGTGACCACGTCGTGGTCGAAAGCACATCGCCACCGACGGCGTATCGACATTCTTACCGAGTACGAACGTACGCATCAAGCGCCGCCGGTTCCTGACGCTCAGGCTGGAGACCAGGATTGAGGTTTACTGGTGCGCAGTAGAGTATGCTTTGCACCGGCTGGCTCGGTGGCATCAGCGCCGATTCGCCGGCGCACTCGTCGCGGTGTCAAGTCCGCAGAGGTGATTCGCTACTATACGGCCGCGGCGCCCAGTCGGGCAGAGCGTGGGTCAACGTCTAGGGCGAGAGTTTGTTTCATCACTACGCCGACGGTCCGATCGTGCATGTGTATCTCGGCCTCTATGGCAGCTTCATCGAATGGGCTTGCCTCGGCAATGTATCGCTTCCGGAACTGGCCGGGCAGGTACGGATGTGGATGGTCGGTGCTGATATGGCGATGCTGACTTGTCGTGGACATGAGCTCGGACTACACGGTCCTGCAGATTGATTAGCGCGTTCTTGATGGAACAGACTGTCATCGCCGAGGTGGGGAGTGCCTACCGCAGCGAGTGGTTGTTCCACCACTGCATCGACTCGTTCCGGGCCGGCCGGGAGGTCAGCCAGACAGGGTTCGATGCAGCGTGGACCACGATCTTCGTGGCACTGATGAAAGTCGGTTTGCGCCGCAGCAAGACCTTGATGGTGCGCCCTGAGCACGATCACGGTCTGCTATCCGGCCTGGCCAAGCTGCACCGTACGTCTATCGGTGCGCCGTCGAGCCCTACAGGGTGTGCGGGGGAGCTATTGCGTACCGTGGTGCTCGGAGGTTGCAATGTATTTTGGTGCTTACAGTGCCAGACCTGAGCATGGCCCTGATGACCGTCTCGGACCTGGTGGACCGGGACCGACCGGGCGGGCTCGGCCGCAGGTAGTTTCGCGTTACCGGGAGTTCGTCGCTGGTGGCCCCAAGCGCGACGTAGGCCTGGCTACTTATAGCCAGGCTGCGTGGGTCCGCATTGGACTTGGTGGCGTCTAAGCAATTTATTACCCACAGTGTAACCGAAGCTGGCCATGTGGTAGCCCTAGGCGGTGCCTGGTTGTCACCACGATTCAGCGGCGGCTCAGTATCATGGGTCCTTGCTCACTTGTCCGAACTCCGGACAGTACCGTTCCACCGGTGCGTGCAGATCCAGCTTGTTGTGGTCGGCGAGCTGGTGTACGCAGGTGCTGGTCAACTCCTTGGTTCCGGAGATCACGACGGATAGCGTGTCTTGCTGCCACGGTCGGATGCCGGCGGCGTCAGCGGGGCTGCCCCAGAGGTTGACGACTAGAGGACCCTGTCGACCCACACCGCTATGGCCGCACCAACTTCGTTAAGCAACGCAAAGTCCTGTTCAAACGCATCTCGTACGCCGACGAAGTCGGACACGTATGAGCCTTCGGGTGACGACGTTGCTCATAGCGCCTTTCCGTTGAGCCAAAAGGTTAACCCGAGCGGGCGACGGGAATCGAACCCGCGTAGCTAGTTTGGAAAACTAGGGCTCTACCATTGAGCTACGCCCGCGTGTATCAGTCGAGCGCGACTGTACGTGGTGGCAGGCGTCAAATCTAATCGAAACTGTTTTGCGATCGCTCCGTTAGGCAGTTAGGTCGCTGCCAAGCCGCTGCAATCGAGTCGTAGGATCGCGTGATCAGCGCGGGGTGTAGCGCAGCTTGGTAGCGCATCCGCTTTGGGAGCGGAAGGTCGCAGGTTCAAATCCTGTCACCCCGACCGACTGCCAGGGACGACCATCGAGGAGCACATCCGTGAAGAGTACTGTCGAGCAGCTGACCCCTACCCGGGTGCGGATCCACGTGGAAATGCCTTTTGCGGAGCTCGAGCCGGATTTCCAGCGGGCCTACAAAGAGCTGGCCAAACACGTGCGGCTGCCCGGTTTCCGGCCCGGGAAGGCGCCCGCGAGGTTGCTGGAAGCCCGTTTCGGTCGGGAAACGTTGCTCGATCAGGTTGTTAACGAAGCCATGCCCAGCCGGTACGGACAGGCACTGGCGGAGTCGGAGGTCCAACCGATCGGTCAGCCTAAAATCGAGGTGACCAAAAAGGAGTACGGCCAGGATCTGGCGTTCACCGTCGAGGTTGAGGTACGCCCCGAGATCGCACTTCCGGATTTCAGCACGCTGAAGGTTACTGTGGATCCGGTCGAGGTCAGCGACGATGATGTTGAAGCTGAGCTGCAGTCGTTGCGTGCCAGGTTCAGCACCCTGATCGGCGTGGACCGGCCGGTGATGCTCGGTGACTTTGTCTCGATCGATTTGTCGGCCACCGTCGATGACGTGAAGGTACCGAACGCCGACGCAGAAGGGTTGTCTTATGAGGTCGGCTCCGGTCAGCTTATTGCAGGTCTCGACGATGCGCTCATCGGATTGTCCGCCGAAGAATCGCGGGTCTTCACCACCCAGTTGGCGACCGGCGAACATGTCGGGCAGGACGCGGAGGTCACGGTCACCGTCAAGTCGGTCAAAGAACGTGAACTACCGAGGCCGGACGATGAGTTCGCGCAACTAGCTAGTGAGTTTGACACCGTGGCGGAGCTACGGGCCAATCTTGGCGATCAGGTCTGCCAAGCCAAACGCGCCCAGCAAGCGGAGAAAATCCGCGACGCGGTTGTGGACGCGTTGCTCGAGCGGGTAGACGTACCATTGCCGGAAGGGATTGTGCAGGATCAGTTCGATAGTGCCTTGCGTACCTCGTTGAGTGGCCTGGGCCACGACGAAGCCAAGTTTGCCGAGGCGCTCGCTAAGCGTGGGTCATCGCGCGAGGAGTTCGAGGCCGAGACCCATAGTGCCGCAGAGAAGGACGTAGCGAGGAAGTTGCTGTTAGATGCCGTGGCTGAGGACCAGAAGATCCAGGTGGGCCAGGATGACCTGACCGAACGTTTGCTCGCCGCGTCTCGCCAACACGGTGTCGACCCACAGCAACTGTTTGGCTTTCTGCGGGAAAACAACCAGTTATCGTCCTTGGTCGCCGACGTGCGGCGTGAGCTGGCGGTCGCAGCGGTGGTCAAGGCGGCGACGGTCACTGATGTTAACGGAAACACGATTGATACTAGTGAATTTTTCGGCAAACACGCCCCAATTGACGAAGTTGATCAGAAGACCGAAGAGTGAGATCCGAACAGTGGTGCCGCCGACAACGAGACGGCGGAATGACTGGGTTATGGCTCTGTGAACGAGCGTGCCCCTTGCTGGGGGTGCGTGATCGCCAAACAGCTGACTCGGTTAGTTAATGTCCGTGCATACAGAATTCCAGAAAGCAGGTATCCCACTGTGGGCTATGTGACTGACGTGCGTTCGAACTCGCAGGGTTTCACCTTAACTGACTCGGTCTATGAGCGCCTGCTCTCCGAGCGCATCATCTTCCTGGGTTCGGAGGTGAACGACGACATCGCCAATCGGCTCTGTGCACAGATACTGCTGCTCGCAGCTGAAGATGCCTCCAAGGACATTTCCCTGTATATCAATTCCCCTGGCGGATCGATCAGCGCCGGGATGGCGATCTACGACACGATGGTGCTGGCGCCGTGTGACATTGCCACCTACGCGATGGGCATGGCCGCGTCGATGGGGGAATTCTTGCTGGCGGCGGGAACTAAGGGCAAGCGCTACGCACTGCCACACGCCCGCATTCTGATGCACCAGCCGCTGGGTGGGGTGACCGGTAGTGCGGCCGACATTGCTATTCAGGCTGAGCAGTTCGCCGTCATCAAAAAGGAGATGTTCCGGCTCAACGCCGAGTTCACCGGCCAGCCGATCGAGCGCATCGAGGCCGATTCCGATCGCGACCGCTGGTTCACCGCCCAGGACGCCCTGGAATATGGTTTCGTCGACCACATCATCACCCGCGCCCACGTCAACGGAGAAGTGCAATGAATCCTCAGATCCAACCTCAGGCGCGGTATATTCTGCCGTCATTCATCGAGCATTCCAGCTTCGGTGTCAAAGAGTCCAACCCGTACAACAAGCTGTTTGAGGAACGTATCATCTTCCTCGGTGTCCAAGTTGATGACGCGTCGGCAAACGACATCATGGCCCAGCTGCTGGTGTTGGAGTCGCTGGATCCCGACCGCGATATCACCATGTACATCAACTCGCCGGGCGGTGGGTTCACGTCGTTGATGGCTATCTACGACACGATGCAGTATGTCCGGGCCGATATTCAGACGGTATGTCTGGGTCAGGCCGCTTCAGCGGCGGCAGTACTGCTGGCTGCCGGAACACCAGGTAAGCGTATGGCGCTGCCCAACGCGCGCGTGCTGATCCACCAGCCGTCGCTCTCCGGTGTGATCCAAGGCCAGTTCTCCGATCTGGAGATCCAGGCTGCCGAGATCGAGCGTATGCGCACCCTAATGGAGACGACGCTGGCTCGCCACACCGGCAAGGACGCTGCCGTGATCCGTAAGGATACCGACAGGGACAAGATCCTGACCGCCGAAGAGGCCAAAGACTACGGGATCATCGACACCGTGCTGGAATACCGGAAGCTCTCGGCGCAGATTGCCTAATGGCTCTCCAGATACTTTCGTAAAGTTTGGCGATATCGACCGACCGCACTCGGCAACATCCGCCGATGATGCCTGTCTCAGCCGCGGCCCACTACGTGGTGGGTTGTGCGGAGAATTTACGCGGCCCTGCTCACGCCGAGCCATTCCAATGCTCACCCCTGTTAGGGTAGGCGATTACTGGCTTACCGATCTTTGTGATGTGGATGACCGCCAGCACATCGTTGGGTGCACAGCAATTGACGCCGATCGCGACAATTTCGGGGATACTGGCGGCCACAGCGAACGTCTCAGCAAGCGGTTGTCCGGCACGGATCCGTGCCCTGTCGATGGTGTAGCTGAACCACGTCGGTACGTCAACTGAGCTGCATCGGGTTAACCAACGTTTCAGTCCCGTCGATGTCGAGGACGATTATCTGTGGCAAGTAAGTTCGGCGCTGGCCTCGGTCATTATCTCCAGCCGTGGGCGACGCTACCGGACCAGAGCTGCGGTGGACATGTCGTAGCGTCCGCTTATCTGCGAGACCATTCATGTCAATCTTGTCACGCGGGCGTTAGCGAATTCGGCGTTGCGGTGCAGTAGCTCGACGGTTTCATCGCGGCTGATTTCACGCGCCGCAAAGCTTTCGAACGATGCCTGGTAGCTGGGGTTGTTGCGATCGTCACGTCGGCACGAAAGTACACGAGGTGCATTGCGGCGATTGCTTGCGGGGCATCCGTCAGCAGCCTCGCCGACTATAACTCGCTTCCGCGTTTTTCGAACTTGGTGGCCATCCTACCGTTGTTGATCAGCACGGATTCGCTGTGAACAGACAGTTTCACCAGGCCACTGTAAGGTGATTCTTGAGGACTTGGCAGCTCTTAGGGGCCTCGGTCACGTAACGACCGCGACACGCTAGAGACACGGGTTATATGTTTCGGCGAATGGCGGGTGAAGTTGGGCTATATGTTTCATGGCGGATGGACAGGCATGAACGTCCTCGAATATCACTGACACGATTCGGCGCTATATGGTCGCGTCTGGCCCAAACTAGCGGGTAGCGTTGAGGAATACACGCGGCATAGCAAGACGAACGGCGAACAGGAAGTAGGCCCTCAGCATCATGGCGCGCATTGGAGAAGGCGGTGACTTGCTGAAATGCTCGTTCTGCGGGAAGAGCCAGAAGCAGGTCAAGAAACTTATTGCGGGGCCTGGGGTGTACATCTGTGATGAATGTATCGACCTGTGTAACGAGATCATCGAAGAAGAGCTTGCTGACGCCGACGATGTGAAGCTCGACGAATTACCTAAGCCCGTTGAGATTCGAGAGTTCCTTGAGGGTTACGTCATCGGGCAGGACACCGCCAAACGGACGCTGGCTGTCGCGGTCTACAATCACTACAAGCGGATCCAGGCCGGCGAGAAGGGGCGTGATCCGAGGTGCGAACCGGTAGAGCTGACTAAGTCCAATATCTTGATGTTGGGACCTACCGGATGCGGCAAGACTTACCTGGCCCAGACGCTGGCTAAGATGCTCAATGTTCCGTTCGCCATCGCCGACGCCACCGCACTGACCGAGGCCGGTTACGTCGGTGAGGACGTCGAGAACATCTTGCTCAAGCTGATTCAGGCCGCCGACTATGACGTTAAGCGCGCCGAGACCGGCATCATCTACATCGACGAGGTCGACAAGATCGCCCGTAAGAGCGAGAACCTGTCGATCACCCGTGATGTCTCTGGAGAAGGTGTTCAGCAGGCCCTGCTGAAAATTCTGGAAGGCACCCAGGCGTCGGTTCCTCCGCAGGGTGGCCGCAAGCACCCTCACCAAGAGTTCATTCAGATTGATACTACCAATGTGCTGTTTATAGTCGCCGGTGCCTTCGCCGGGCTGGAGAAGATCATCTATGAGCGGGTCGGCAAACGTGGCTTGGGCTTTGGCGCCGAAGTCCGTTCCAAAGCCGAGATCGACACCACCGATCACTTCGCCGATGTGATGCCTGAAGATCTGATTAAGTTCGGTTTGATCCCTGAGTTCATCGGCCGGCTCCCGATGATCGCCTCGGTCACCAACTTGGACATGGAGTCGTTGGTTAAGATCTTATCGGAGCCGAAGAACGCTTTGGTCAAACAGTATATTCGATTGTTCGAAATGGACGGTGTGGAGCTGGAATTCACCGACGATGCCCTGGAAGCGATCGCCGACCAAGCGATCCACCGTGGCACTGGAGCTCGTGGCTTGCGGGCCATCATGGAAGAAGTCCTGCTGCCTGTGATGTATGATATCCCTAGCCGCGACGACGTCGCTAAAGTGGTGGTGACCAAGGAGACCGTGCAGGACAACGTGTTGCCGACGGTCGTGCCGCGCAAGCCGTCGCGCACCGAGCGTCGCGACAAGAGTGCCTAACTCTTAAGACGATGGAGGCTGGAAAGGTTTGGAGTCGGCACCAGAAAATAAACGTGTTCAACGGGCGGAATTAGTCTGATGGGGGCCTGTGTTTGGCAGACATGATAAATGCTATACTTCTGTACGTTCATCATGGTTAGGCCTCGTTGACATCGGGCTTTTAATGGCTAGCTCGCCGTGTGTCAGGGTTATATGGCGGGCGTAAGTCCCAAGAAGCGATGCCATAACATATGTTGGCGCCGTCAGTGACATAAAGCGTGAGTGTGGGGGAGTCACTCCGACGGCGCCTAATCTGAGGCTATAGCGCGGAGTGCATGTCTGGAGAACAGTATGGAAGGCCGGAAACGTCGATCCGAATGACGGCGGGCCAGAGTGTCATACTAGAGTGGCTGCTCATGTCGGGCCTAACTGATGGTGCCTGGAGCGGGTTGTTATCTGCTTTGTCGAGGGTTCCGACGACGGTATCTAGCTAACCGGTGACCGGATTACTTCGGAGCTGGCGTTTTTCGGTAACGATCTGCTATCCAGCCAAACTATCCCGCCGAGATTCGCGCGACAGCAGGTACCTTGCCCAGTGTCGCTTCGTTCCAGATTCAAATCGACGAATACGCATATCTTGCCCGTCGGCGACTGGCCGGGCGTGCTTGTTGCGGTGCATCCGGCAGTATTGAAGGCCAACATTGGCGATCTGCCGCGTGACGGAATGGTGGTCGTGAACTCTAACGAGTTCACCAAGCGCAACCTAGTGAAGGTGGGCTATGTAATAAACTCGCTGGAGTCGGATGAGCTAGAGGAATACATCGTTCACGCTGTCCCGATGACCACGCTTCCTCATTAGGGCTGTCGAGGTGATCGGCGCGTCCAAGAAAGATGGTCAGCGCGCCAAGAACATGTTTGCATGAGGTTTGTTGTCGTGACTGTATGGGCGGCTGACTCTGGCCAGCGAAACCTTCATCAAGAAGAAGTGGGCCCGCACGCTCGATGTTGTGGAGGCCAACGTCCTCGCCCTGAAGGCGGGCTGGAACTACGGCGAAACCACCAAGGCTTTTGGCACTACGTTCAAGGTAGTATCAGCGGACGCTCCCGGTCGGCGAAGCCGTTCCGGTGCTGAATCCAGACACCCGACCGCCCGGACGTATATCGCCGTGTCCGGTGATTCTCTGTGGACTATTGCGGAGCGTTTCTACGGCGACGGCCGCAAATGCTATGCGATCGTCGACACCGACGATGTTCCCAACCCGGATTCCGTTTACTTCAGGCAGGTTCTCACCATTCCGTGATCGCAGACCGATCACCTGTGAGTTTGGGCGCTTTCACGCAAGCTAATCCGGCTCCCTAGAATTGACCGGTGACTGCCAGCCCTAGGCCCTCCGCTGACCCGTTGCCCAAGTCGTGGGACCCAGGCGCGACGGAGAGCGCAATCTACCAGCAATGGCTGGACTCCGGTTACTTCGCCGCGAGTCCCACCAGCACAAAGCCCGGGTATTCGATTGTGCTTCCGCCGCCGAACGTCACTGGCAGTCTGCACATGGGCCACGCGTTGGAACACACCATGATGGACGCCTTGACCCGCCGCAAGCGCATGCAGGGATACGAGGTGCTGTGGCAGCCGGGCATGGACCACGCGGGTATCGCGACTCAGAGTGTGGTGGAAAAGCAGCTTGCGGTCGACGGCAAGACTAAAGAGGACTTTGGCCGGGAGCTATTCGTCGACAAGGTGTGGGACTGGAAGCGTGAATCCGGTGGTGCCATCGCCGGCCAGATGCGCCGGCTAGGTGACGGGGTGGACTGGAGTCGTGACCGGTTCACCATGGACGACGGCCTGTCGCGGGCAGTGCGGACAATTTTCAAGCGACTCTACGACGCCGGTCTGATCTACCGAGCAGAGCGGCTGGTAAACTGGTCGCCGGAGCTACAGACAGCGATCTCCGATATCGAAGTCATCTACGACGAGATCGAGGGCGAGCTGGTCTCGTTCCGCTATGGATCACTCGACGACGACGAGCCACATATTATAGTTGCCACCACTCGCGTCGAGACGATGCTTGGTGACACCGCCATCGCCGTTCATCCCGATGACAAGCGCTACCAGCATCTGGTCGGGACGACGCTACCGCACCCGTTCATCGACCGCGAACTCGTGATCGTCGCCGATGAGCATGTGGATCTCAAATTCGGCACCGGCGCGGTCAAAGTTACACCTGCCCATGATCCCAACGACTTCGAAATCGGATTGCGGCACAACTTGCCGATGCCGAACATCATGGACGTCAAGGCCTCGATAGTCGAAACCGGAACTGAATTCGACGGTATGGATCGATTCGAGGCGCGCATCGCGGTGCGCGAAGCACTGGCGGCACAGGGCCGTATCGTCGAGGAAAAAAGACCTTACCTGCACAGTGTAGGGCATTCGGAGCGCAGCGGTGAAGTCGTCGAGCCACGCCTGTCGCTGCAATGGTGGGTCAGAGTGGAAGCGCTAGCTAAGGCCGCTAGTGATGCGGTGCGTAACGGGGACACCGTGATTCACCCCGCCAGCATGGAGTCGCGCTGGTTCGCCTGGGTGGACGGCATGCGAGACTGGTGCATCTCACGACAGCTATGGTGGGGTCATCGTATTCCGATCTGGTACGGGCCCGACGGCGAACAGGTGTGTGTCGGTCCCGACGAGACGCCCCCGGCGGGCTGGGAGCAGGACCCCAACGTGCTGGACACCTGGTTCTCGTCTGGCCTGTGGCCGTTTTCCACGTTGGGCTGGCCGGAAAAGACTCCGGAGTTGGAAAAGTTCTACCCAACAAGTGTTCTCGTCACCGGCTACGACATCCTGTTCTTCTGGGTCGCACGGATGATGATGTTCGGCATCTTCGTCGGTGGGGATGACGCCATCACACTGAACGGTCGTCGTGGACCACAGTTACCGTTCACCGATGTCTTTTTGCACGGGCTGATCCGTGACGAATTCGGCCGTAAGATGAGCAAGTCCAGAGGCAACGTTATCGACCCACTGGACTGGGTGGAGATGTTTGGGGCCGACGCGCTGCGCTTTACGCTGGCACGCGGTTCCAGCCCCGGTGGTGATCTGGCCGTAGGTGTGGATCACATCCGCGCGTCGCGCAACTTCGGCACTAAGCTGTTCAACGCCACCAGATACGCACTGCTTAATGGCGCTGCGGTAGTTCCGTTGCCAGCGCAAGGCGAGCTGACCGACGCTGATCATTGGATTCTCGGACGGCTAGAACAGGTTCGCGCCGAAGTTGATTCAGCCTTCGATTGCTATGAGTTAAGTCATGCCTGTGAAGCACTCTACCACTTTACATGGGACGAATTCTGCGACTGGTATATCGAATTAGCCAAGGCACAGCTTGCTGAAGGTCTCACGCAAACTACAGCAGTGCTGGCCGCGACGCTTGATACGCTGCTGCGGTTGCTGCACCCGGTGATGCCGTTCATTACTGAAACACTCTGGCAAGCACTGACTCAGCGAGAGTCACTGGTGATTGCTGAATGGCCGGTTCCTTCCGATATAGCCTTGGATCCTGTTGCTGCACAGCGTATTAGCGATATGCAGAAGCTGGTGAATGAGATACGCCGATTCCGCAGTAATCAAGGTCTGTCCGATCGACAGAAGGTGCCGGCTCGATTGTTCGGTGTCGAAGACTCCGACCTGGTCACCCAGATAGGCGCCGTGACATCACTGACCTGGCTTACCTTTGCAAGTAACGACTTTCATCCGTCGGCGTCGTTGGAGGTTCGTCTCGGCCCTAACAAAGACCGTGCCGTCGTCGTTGAATTCGACATTTCAGGCACCATCGATGTGGCCGTCGAGCGTCGTCGTATGGAAAAAGACTTGGCCGCAGCACAAAAGGAACTAGCATCGACCTCCGCAAAGTTGGCCAATGCGGACTTTCTAGCCAGAGCCCCGGAGGCAGTCGTTGTCAAGATCCGCGATCGCCAGCGGGTAGCCCAGGCAGAAGCCGATCGTATCACCGCCAGGCTGGCCGGGCTGCAATGACCGCGGAGCCGCCCAACTGGGGATCCGGGCATCGTGGAACCAACGCCGAGGCTCCCACACCGGACGAGATCGCTGCCCTGTTGCAGGTCGAGCAACTGCTGGACCAGCGTTGGCCGGAAACCCACATCGAACCGAGCCTGACCCGGATCAGCGCGTTAATGGACGTGCTCGGCTCACCGCAACTCGGTTACCCGTCGATACATATCGCCGGTACCAACGGGAAGACCTCGGTAACGAGGATGATCGATGCACTGCTGACTGCGCTGCACCAGCGCACTGGCCGATTTACCAGCCCGCATTTGCAGTCGGTAGTTGAACGTATCGCGATCGATTCACAACCAATCAGTCCAGCACAGTATGTAGCTGCATACCGTGAGATAGAACCTTTCGTGCAGATGATTGATGCGCAGTCACGGTCCGCCGGGGGGCCGGCTTTGAGCAAGTTCGAGGTTATCACCGCGATGGCGTTCGCCATGTTCGCGGATGCGCCCGTCGACATCGCAGTGGTCGAGGTGGGCCTCGGCGGGCGGTGGGATGCGACCAACGTGATTAATACACCGGTCGCAGTGATCACCCCGGTCAGTATCGACCACGTCGAGTATCTCGGCAACGACGTCGCAGCGATCGCTCGCGAGAAAGCTGGCATCATCACGAAAGCCTCCGAGGGCGCGCCGGACACCGTCGCGGTCATTGGCCGTCAGTTACCAGCGGCAATGGAGGTGTTGCTGACCCAATCGACACACGCCCACGCACAAGTCGTCCGGCAGGACTTGGAGTTCGCAGTCTTGGATCGCCGGGTTGCCATCGGTGGTCAGGTGCTGCAGTTGCAGGGTCTTGGCGGGGTTTATGATCATATCTATTTGCCGTTGCATGGCGAACACCAGGCACACAACGCGGTCTTGGCTCTTGCAGCGGTGGAGGCATTTTTTGGCGTAGGGGCACAGTGTCAGCTTGATGTCGAGGCGGTGCGGGCCGGTTTCGCCGCTGTAATCAGCCCTGGCCGATTGGAGCGCATGCACAGCGCTCCTACGGTATTCATCGACGCCGCACACAATCCCGTTGGCATGGGCGCGTTGACGCGCACGCTGGCTGACGAATTCGACTTCCGAACCTTGGTCGGTGTGCTCAGCGTTTTGGCCGACAAGGACCTCGATGGCATCCTGGCCGCGCTGGAGCCGGTACTGGATTCCGTCGTCGTGACAGACAACGGCTCGCCGCGGGCGCGGGATATTGAGTCGTTGGCGATGGCGGCGCGGGAGTGGTTCGGCTCTGATCGGGTGATCAGTGCAGCGAATCTGCGCGACGCCATCGATGCAGCGACTGTGCTGGTTAACGATGCCGTTGCCGGTGAGGGAACCGTGGGGCTCGGAGTCTCCGGTCGTGGGATCGTCATCACTGGCTCGGTGGTCACCGCCGGTGCCGCACGGACCTTGTTTGGGCGTGGCCCGCAATGACTGACAGCCTCGGCGAGCAAGGCCCCCTAAAGTTTATGTCACCGGCCGACCCCTGGAAGAGCTTTGCCGCGGTGATGGCCGCGACGCTGCTCCTCGAGGCAATCGTTGTGCTGCTGGCGCTGCCGGTGGTGGGTGCGGTCGGCGACGGGCTGACACTGCCTGCGCTGAGTTACCTGATTGGGTTGGCCGGACTGCTAATCATGCTGACCGGACTACAGCGCAGGACTTGGGCGATCTGGGTGAACCTGGGTGTGCAGGTGGTGGCACTGGCTGGTTTCGCCGTGTATCCGGGTGTGGGGTTCATCGGTGTGCTGTTCATTGTGGTGTGGGTGCTGATCGCATATTTCCGCGTCGAGATCCGCCGGCGCTATACCATGCGGGGTGCCGCCGTCGAACTTATCGGTAAGCCGTTCGGTACGCTGTGCGCCGTGACCGAACGGACCCTCGTGTTGATCAAGCCGGATGGAGTCGAACGGCAATTGATTGGGGAGATCATCAGCCGCATCGAGCGGAAAGGTCTCACCATCGTGGCGCTGGAGCTCAGAAGGGTCGGCGAGGAGTTGGCTAGCCGGCATTACGCCGAACACGAAAGCAAACCATTTTTTGGATCGTTGCTGGAGTTCATCACTTCGGGTCCGGTGGTGGCGGCGATCGTGGAAGGACTACGTGCCGTTGCAGCGGTTCGTCAACTTGTCGGGTACACCGACCCGGTGGAGAAGGCGGCACCGGGCACAATCCGGGGCGATTTCGCATTGGAAACGCAGTTCAACTTGGTGCACGGATCCGATTCGACGGATTCGGCAAAGCGCGAAATCGCGCTGTGGTTTCCCGGCGTTTAGCGCGAGGACGAGAGGGGGGCCGTGCCAAGAGTCCTCAGCGGGTTCCTGAACGGGCCTTGAGTAGCCAAATCAGGGGCGAGTGGACGCGCCCAGCAATGTGTGATACTGACAGCGGGTGAACGTCGTCGTACCGGCGTCAGACACCCGAATGAAGACTTAGGCAAGCGCGACTATCGCGATTCCGCGATTTGGTGCGGCGTGTCGGGCCGTCATTCAGCACAGCGCCGAGTGAGTTCTGGATGATCTGCTCGGGGCGAGGCCATCACAAGTCCGGGAGAAGTGACCCGGACACATAGCGAAGCCCTCGCGTGGCCGCGTCGATCGGACGCGCCCGGGGGCTTGAGGAGAATACGTGATAGACGGTGCACCCCTTTCAGAACCATCAAAAGAGCCGACGCAGCATAAGGAACTACCAGACCGCTTGAGAGTCCATTCGCTTGCACGAACGCTGGGAACCACAAGCAGGCGAGTGCTGGACGCGCTGAGCGCTCTCGACGGACGGATCCGTAGCACACATTCCAGCGTCGACCGCGTCGACGCAGTCCGGGTTCGTGATTTGCTGGCCAGTCAACTCGACTTGCCCCACAACTTCACCGCCGTACCCGATAACCCTGTCATGTCCGAAGAGCCCGAATCTCGACTGATGCTCGAGACCGCACTAGAGCGGCCGCACTACATGCCGTTGTTCGTTGCGCCGCAGCCGATAGAGGTTGATGACGACGCCCGCACTGATGATGGTGTGGAATCCGGTGACGACTCCTACGTTGACGACGACGAAGGGCAAGCTGATCGACCGGCTAACCGTCGTCGGCGTCGTGGTCGTCGGGGTCGTGGTCGGGGTCGTGGTGAACAGGGCGGATCCGACATCCAGAGCGACGATGTCGGCGGCGAGGCCGACTCAACCGAGTCGGAGGGGGTCGATGGCCATGATTCCGACAACTCCGAAGACACCGAAGCTGGTGACGACGAGAAGGGGTTGTCGGAAGCCGGTAACCGTCGCCGCCGACGACGACGCCGTAAATCGGGGGCGGGTGACGACGAGGGACCCGCCCCCGACGATCCACCGAACACCGTCGTGCACGAACGGGTACCCCGCGCAGCTGGCAGGCCGGCTAACTCTGACGATGGCGTTAACAGCACGGGCAGCGGCGAGATCAAGGGTATCGACGGTTCGACTCGACTGGAGGCTAAGCGACAACGCCGCCGAGATGGGCGTGACGCCGGACGGCGTCGTCCACCAGTGTTGAGTGAGGCCGAATTTTTGGCTCGACGCGAGGCCGTCGAGCGGATCATGGTGGTGCGTGATCGAGTCCGCACTGAGCCGCCCCATCCGGGCGCACGATACACTCAGATCACGGTGCTCGAAGACGGAATTGTCGTCGAGCACTTCGTGACGTCGGCGGCATCTGCTTCCCTGGTCGGCAACATTTACCTGGGTATCGTGCAGAACGTGCTGCCGTCGATGGAGGCGGCTTTCGTCGACATCGGTCGTGGTCGCAACGGGGTACTCTATGCCGGAGAAGTGAACTGGGACGCCGCCGGATTGGGTGGGGTCGATCGCAAGATTGAACAGGCCCTCAAACCCGGCGACTATATCGTCGTTCAGGTCAGCAAGGACCCGGTCGGCCACAAAGGCGCGCGACTCACCACCCAGGTGTCGTTGGTCGGTCGCTACCTCGTGTACGTCCCGGGGGCGTCGTCGACTGGGATCAGCCGTAAGCTGCCTGACACCGACCGTCAGCGTCTCAAGGAAATCCTGCGCGAGGTGGTACCACCCGACGCGGGTGTGATCATCCGCACCGCGTCTGAGGGTGTCAAAGAGGGCGAGATCCGCAAAGACATCACCCGCTTGCAGGAGCACTGGAATCAAATTGAGGCCAAGGCAATCCAGACCAAGGAGAAAGCCGCTGGCGCTGCGGTGGCTCTCTACGAGGAACCAGATGTGTTGGTCAAGGTTATCCGCGATCTGTTCAATGAGGACTTTGCCGGCCTCGTCGTCTCCGGCGACGAGGCGTGGAATACTATTAACGAATATGTGAATTCTGTTGCTCCCGAACTGATTTCGAAGCTAATAAAGTACGAGCCGCCGATCGGGTTGGACGGGCAGCACGGTCCAGATGTCTTCGCGGCGCATCGCATCGACGAACAACTGGCCAAAGCGATGGACCGGAAGGTGTGGCTGCCATCGGGCGGCACACTGGTGATAGACCGGACCGAGGCGATGACAGTAATCGACGTCAATACCGGTAAGTTCACTGGGTCTGGGGGCAACCTTGAACAGACGGTCACCAAGAATAATCTTGAGGCGGCTGAGGAGATCGTGCGCCAGCTGCGACTGCGTGACATCGGCGGCATTGTGGTAATCGACTTCATTGACATGGTGCTCGAGTCCAACCGCGACTTGGTGTTGCGTCGACTGACCGAGGCACTCGCTCGCGATCGCACTCGTCACCAGGTGTCCGAGGTGACATCGTTGGGTCTGGTACAATTGACCCGCAAGCGGTTGGGCACCGGGTTGATCGAAGCGTTTTCGACATCGTGTCCGAACTGCACAGGTCGTGGGATTATACTGCATGCCGACCCAGTTGATTCGGCCGCGGCGGCTGGGCGTAAGTCTGAGTCAGGTGGTCGGCGAAGTAAGCGATCGAAGAAGAACCGATCAGATGAGCTGGCGGTGGCTAAGGCGCCGGCTCATGCTCCGGGTGAGCATCCGATGTTCAAAGCGATGGCCGCGGGCTTGTCCTCGATGGCTGTTGGCGGCGAGGCCGAATCTGACGAGTCCGGTGTGAAACTTACCGAGGATATCGACGAGCAGTCTGCCTATAGTTTAGAGGATGTTGACCAGGAAGACTGCGACACCGACGAGGAGGATGATCTTGACGATGACGAGGAAGACCTTAGCGACGACGAGGAACTCGATTTAGACGACGAACTCGATGTTGATGCATCTAACTCCGAGGCTGACATCGACACCACCGAAGTGCCTGACAACTTCACTATTTCCAGTAGCTCCGGATCAGGTTCTGTACGTCCGCGTCGACGGCGCGTGGCGGGCCGTCCGGCTGGACCGCCGGTCCACCTGGATTAACCGCACCCGATCGAACAACGGCCAGCGTCGGTTTGACCCTGTACTCGCTGGTCAACTACCCTTGGCCAATTGTCGATAGACCGGCGGTTAGGCTTGTTCGGCGACAGCAGGACTTAGCCCAGTGATTAGGTTTAGGCCCGCGTTGCAGACCCAGCTACGTGTATAGCCTGTGGTATACGCGCGGAGTGCCCGGCAGAGGCTAGAAAGACAAAGGCAGGAGCAACGATGGCGACCTATGCAATCGTCAAAACCGGTGGCAAGCAATACAAGGTCGCAGTGGGAGATGTGGTCCAAATCGAGAAGCTCGACTCCAAGCCTAGAGCCAAGGTATCTCTGCCGGTCGCTTTGGTCGTCGACGGTGTCACCGTCACTGCCGATGCCCAAGCGTTGGCCAAAGTTGCAGTGACCGGTGAGGTGCTCGAGCACACCAAGGGTCCCAAGGTCCGTATCCACAAGTTCAAGAACAAGACCGGCTATCACAAGCGCCAGGGACACCGTCAGCAGCTGACTGTCCTCAAGGTCACTGACATCAAGTAGGGAGCGAACAGATGGCACACAAGAAGGGCGCTTCTAGCTCGCGTAACGGTCGCGATTCCGCCGCTCAGCGGCTAGGCGTCAAGCGGTTCGGTGGCCAGGTTGTCAAGGCCGGCGAGATCCTGGTCCGTCAGCGTGGCACCAAGTTCCATCCCGGCATGAACGTCGGCCGCGGCGGTGACGACACGTTATTCGCCACGGCAGCAGGAGCCGTCGAATTCGGCGTCAAGCGCGGACGCAAGACCGTCAGCATTGTCAGACTGACTACCCAGAAGGCCTAGTTCCGCATCGAGGTCGACGTTTTGCAACTGGACTCTAACGCAAAGTGTGCAAAACGTAGGTTTTGTCATGGAAAGGAACCTCGATGCCTCGGTTTGTCGATCGCGTCGCCATCCACACTCGGGCGGGTTCTGGCGGTGATGGTTGCGCGTCGGTCCATCGTGAGAAGTTCAAGCCGTTAGTTGGCCCCGATGGTGGTAATGGTGGCCGCGGCGGCAGTGTGGTTTTCGTCGTCGACCCCCAGGTGCACACCCTGCTGGACTTTCATTTCCGGCCACACATAACCGCGCCGTCCGGCAAACAGGGTATGGGCAACAATCGCGACGGTGCGGCCGGCGCGGATCTGGAAGTCAAAGTCCCCGACGGCACCGTCGTTCTGGACGGAGACGGCCAATTGCTGGCTGACTTGGTCGGTGCAGGCACCCGCTTTGAAGCTGCCGCCGGCGGTCGTGGCGGCTTGGGCAATGCCGTGCTTGCGTCGCGTGCCCGCAAAGCGCCCAGCTTTGCACTGCTCGGGGAGCAAGGCCAGTCCCGTGACCTCATCCTGGAGCTCAAGAGTGTTGCCGATGTGGGTTTGATCGGGTTTCCCTCGGCTGGAAAGTCGTCGCTGGTGTCCGTGATCTCAGCGGCCAAGCCCAAGATTGCTGACTATCCGTTCACTACGCTGGTTCCCAATCTCGGCGTAGTCTCGGCCGGCGAGCACACATTCACTGTGGCTGATGTGCCCGGCTTAATCCCGGGAGCCTCGGTGGGCCGTGGTCTGGGCCTGGACTTTCTGCGGCACATCGAACGGTGCGCGGTGCTGGTGCATGTGGTGGATTGCGCGACTGCTGAACCTGGCCGTGACCCGATCTCTGACATCGACGCACTGGAAGCCGAACTCGCTGCGTATACCCCGACACTGCAAGGAGATGTAATGTTGGGTGACCTCGCTGAGCGACTCCGAGCGGTGGTGCTCAACAAGATCGATGTGCCCGAGGCTCGTGCACTCGCCGAGTTTGTTCATGACACCATTGTCTCTGAGCGTGGCTGGCCGGTGTTTAGCGTGTCGACAGCCACCCAAGAAAACCTCCAGCCGTTGATCTTCGGGCTATGGCAGATGATCACAGCCTACCACGATGCGCGGCCGAAGTCGGTGCCGCGACGGCCAGTGATCCGTCCGGTGCCCATCGACGACAGCGGCTTTACCATAGAACCCGACGGACAGGGTGGCTTCGTGGTCACCGGCACGCGACCTGAACGCTGGGTTCACCAGACCAACTTCGATAACGACGAAGCGATCGGCTATCTTGCTGACCGACTGGCTCGCCTTGGTGTCGAGGACGAACTCCTGCGGATGGGTGCACGACCGGGGTGCGCCGTGACCATCGGTGCGATGACATTCGACTGGGAGCCACAAACGCCTGCGGGGCGACAGGCTGCAATGTCGGGCCGGGGCACAGATGCGCGACTGGAACGCACCGATCGCGTCGGTGCTGCTGAGCGCAAGGCTACGCGACGTCAGCGGCGCGAACACGGTGACAAGCCATGAGTATACATCGCGACGCCATCAGGACTGCCCGGAGTCTGGTCGTCAAGGTTGGGACCAACGCGCTCACCACACCGTCTGGGGTGTTCGACACTAGCCGGCTGGCTGGACTTGCTGACGCGATAGAGACGCGGATTAAGGCCGGTACCGACATCGTCATCGTGTCTTCGGGTGCCATCGCCGCCGGTATCGAGCCGCTCAGACTATCGGGTCGCCCAAAGGATTTGGCGACTAAGCAGGCTGCAGCTAGTGTCGGGCAGGTTACGCTGGTGAACTCATGGAGTGCGGCGTTCGCCCGGCATGGCCGCCCGGTAGGGCAGGTGCTGCTGACCGCGCAGGATATTTCGATGCGAGCCCAACACACCAACGCACAGCGCACCCTTGACCGGTTGCGGGTGCTGCATGCTGTGGCCATTGTCAACGAGAACGATACCGTGGCCACCAACGAGATCAGGTTCGGTGACAATGATCGGCTTTCGGCCCTGGTGGCGCACCTGGTTGGTGCCGAAGCTCTAGTACTACTCTCCGATATTGACGGGCTCCACGACTCGGATCCGCGGAAGAATCCCGGTGCACGCTTTGTACCCGAGGTGGCTGGGGTGGCCGATCTCGATGGCGTAGTCGCAGGCCAGAGTAGTTCCTTGGGGACCGGTGGAATGGTGTCGAAGATGTCGTCGGCGCTGCTGGCCGCTGGTGCGGGCGTTCCGGTGCTGCTGGCTGCCGCGGCTGAAGCCGCGACCGCGCTCACTGACGCCTCGATCGGCACGGTGTTTGCTGCGCGGCCAGAACGGATGTCAGCTCGCCGGTTCTGGTTGCGCTATGCTGCTTACTCTGCTGGTTCGCTGACTCTCGACGAGGGTGCGGTGCGCGCAGTAGTACAGCAACGCCGCTCGTTGCTGGCCGCGGGTATCACCGCGGTGTCGGGTCGGTTTTACGGCGGTGATGTCGTGGAATTGCGTGGACCGGACACGACGATGGTCGCCCGCGGTGTGGTCGCCTATGACGCGACCGAGCTGGCCGCTATGATGGGTCGGTCGACCTCGGAGTTGCCCGACGAGCTGCGTCGGCCCGCGGTGCACGCTGACGACCTCGTCTCGGTGTGATGCGGGTCAGGACGCCTTCGTTGCTTTGAGATACCTTGCTCCCCGGATGATCTCAGCGTGGTTACAGGCCCAACACCGCTGCGAGAGAGCGCGTGTCTGTACAGCGGCAAGCCGACAACACTGGTATTCTGCGAACGCTGGTGCCGTACTGTTGATACGACCTTCTCAACCCGGCGAAGGCGAGGTGCCATCAGTCGGGTGACAATGAGAGGGCGATGGACTTCTACAACGCCTACAGTCAGGGTTTTGTCCGCGTCGCTGCGTGCACCCATCACGCCTCCATCGGCGATCCGGCGGCCAATGCCGCGTCGGTTTTGCGGTTGGCCCGCCAGTGCCACGACGACAGCGTTGCCGTGGCCGTTTTCCCGGAGCTGACGCTGTCTGGGTACTCCATCGAGGATATCTTGCTCCAAGACCTTTTGCTTGAGGCTGTTGAGGACGCCGTACTCGATCTTGTCGCGGCCTCCGCCGACCTGTTGCCGGTTTTGGTCGTTGGTGCCCCGTTGCGCTATAGGCACCGCATTTACAACACCGCAGTGATCATTCACCGCGGCGTGGTGCTCGGTGTGGCGTCTAAATCGTACCTGCCCACCTATCGGGAGTTCTACGAACGTCGTCAACTTGCACCTGGAGACGATGAACGCGGCACCATCGGCATCGGCGATCTGCGGGCACCGTTCGGCCCCGGTCTGCTGTTCGCCGCAGCCGACCTGCCTGGCCTGGTGCTGCATGTCGAGATCTGTGAGGACATGTTCGTGCCAATACCACCCAGTGCCGAAGCAGCGTTGGCGGGTGCGACGGTGTTGGCAAATCTGTCCGGGAGCCCAATCACGATTGGCCGCGCCGAAGACCGTGGCCTGCTGGCCCGCTCGGCGTCGTCGCGGTATCTGGCTGCTTACGTCTATGCTGCCGCGGGGGAGGGTGAGTCCACAACCGACTTGGCTTGGGACGGCCAGACGATGATCTGGGAGAATGGTGTGCTGCTTGCGGAATCCGAGCGTTTCCCCAAGGGGGAACGCCGCTCAGTCGCTGATGTCGACACCGAACTGCTTCGATCCGAGCGACTACGCATAGGCACTTTCGACGACAACCGCCGCCATCATCGAGCATTAGTTGAGCCATTCCAGCGCATCGAGTTTCGGCTTGAGCCGCCGGCCGGCGATATCGGACTGCTGCGGGAGGTTGAGCGTTTTCCGTTCATCCCGGCCGATCCGCAGCAGTTACAGCAGGATTGCTATGAAGCTTACAACATTCAAGTTTCCGGGCTCGAACAGCGGTTGCGTGCGTTGGACTACCCGAAGGTTGTCATCGGAGTTTCTGGCGGGTTGGACTCGACACATGCACTGATTGTCGCTGCGCGCGCGATGGACAGGGAAGGTCGCCCGCGTAGCGATATTCTCGCGTTCATGCTGCCCGGATTCGCGACCGGAGACCACACTAAACGCAATGCCACGGAGTTGTGTCGCTCACTGGGTGTCACTTTCACGGAAATCGACATTAGAGACACCGCAACATTGATGCTGAAAGAAATTGGTCATCCGTTCTCACGCGGCGAGGTGGTCTACGATGCCACCTTCGAGAACGTCCAGGCGGGTCTGCGCACCGACTACCTCTTCCGGCTGGCCAATCAGCATGGCGGTATTGTGCTCGGCACTGGTGACCTATCGGAGTTGGGGCTGGGCTGGTCGACCTACGGTGTGGGTGATCAAATGTCGCACTATAATGTCAATGCTGGTGTACCAAAAACATTAGTGCAGAATCTGATCCGCTGGGTCATTGCCTCGGCTCAGTTCGAGTCGAGGGTTGATGAGGTGCTGCAGTCCGTCCTCGACACCGAAATCACTCCGGAACTTATTCCAAGCGATGAGGAAGGAGAATTTCAGAGCAGCGAAGCAAGGGTTGGGCCATTCGCCTTACAAGATTTTTCGCTGTTTCAGGTTCTGCGTTACGGATTTCGGCCATCGAAGATCGCATTCCTGGCATGGCACGCTTGGAGTGATCCCGAACGCGGCACTTGGCCGCCTGGATTCCCTGAGGATAAGCGATTATCTTATTCACTCAAGGAAATTCGGTACTGGCTTCGAGTTTTTGTACAGAGGTTTTATTCGTTTAGTCAGTTTAAAAGATCGGCATTGCCCAATGGCCCCAAGGTGTCTCATGGAGGAGCGTTATCACCGCGCGGAGATTGGCGTGCTCCGTCGGATATGCGCGTGCGGATCTGGCTCGACGAGATCGAACGCGAAGTGCCCGAAGAGTAGTTAACGAGTTCGGTAATCAGATACCCTGGTGCTGTCAAGCAAGGCATAATGCCATAGCTTTCGATGATGTTGAATAGCGGGCCGCGCAATTCGGAAACCGAGCCGTATTTGCCCGTGGTGTTGTTTTGCTGTGTGCCAGAGCCCAGATTGAACCTTCCGATGTTGACCTCGCTGAAAATCGTGGTGGCATCAAGAATGGTCATTGCGGACAGGCTGGTGTCTACGGCATTGCGGAAGAACAATGAGTTGAATTACTTGGTGATGAGTCCCTCGACATCGAGCTCGGTGAAAAACGTGATGACTAGGTGTGGACGTTCTAAAACCGAATTTGTTTCCAGCCAATACGACATCTCCTGGCGACACCTGATCGATTCAGCCAAGGTGGATCTCATAGAAAGTGTATTTTGCCGTCTCCGGCGAGTCCATTTTCACCATAAAGACTTGAGTACATGGCGTCGGTATTCAGGTTGTAGCCGAACAACCATACTTTGCTTCGGAAAGTCACCGTCATGCTGTCACATTCCTTGGGTGGGTAATATATCGGGTAATTGCAGACGCGTACACAGTCACCGGAGAAGTCATGAAAATTGCTACCCAGGTGCTGACTATGCTTCCGGTGAAGTTACGGGCGCTCTACGCAATACAAACCTTGCCGTGTTCGACTACACCCATGTGGTAACCAAAACACGCGTCGCAAGTGGAATTGGTGACCACAGCACCCGTGTAGACTATGTCCTGCGAATAGCACAGCTACATGGCTGTCCAGTGGACGCGGGCGTTACGACCAACCGTACGCCCGAAACCACGGTCTTGCCGCGCAGCACCTGCGCGGCAATCTCGAGATCTTCGAGTTGGCTGTTCGTACACGAACCAATGAGCGCCTGGTCTACTTTTTCTACCCAACTGTGAGACATACAGCCCGTTGTTGCTCACGGTGCCCGGAAACTCTGCATACGGTTCTAATAGCGCCAGGTTTATAGTCGCACATCATGGTAGCTCACGCCAGAATTCGTTGCAGCAGAGGTGTATACGGTTAGATCGCGGTCAGTGAAGCAACTGATCCGCCCATCGTCTTCTTTAAAAATATTTAAATATGCTGACATATACTTACTTTGATTTCAAATGATACATCTGTCATATATCGGGAAGCCAGCCAAACCTGATCTGTTGAACTTCAGGTTCAGCTTTGCGATGTCACCGTACTCGTTGGTGATGTGCAAGAAAATGCCTTTGCCACTCACCACGGGAGTTTTGACGTTGCATAGTTCGTAGCGGATCGTCGGTGCAATTTGGAACCAGATTTAGCCAGTGCACATGGTCAAATACACCTCGGCGTGAACCAGCCCTGTGTGCCGCAGCGTTGTATGCTCAGGTGATGAAGGTACGAAAGTCGTTATGGGGCAAGTACTTCTCTTGTCCTGATCAGCTTATTTTCGGCGATGACCCGGTGGCTGATGCCGTTTTTTCTGGAATCTATAGAAGTTTTCTATACCGAAAGTCAGCAAAGAACTTTTGCGTATGGAAACCGCTAGTGCAGTCCTTGATGACCGGTGCGTTTACAGCATGGTACATCACGACAGTGGCTTTATTGTGGTCGTGGATTCTGTTGGGCTAAATCTACATCGTTGCGAACTGTAGATCGATCAGTACGGTCATACCGATATTGATCACGACGGTGTCACCGGACGACACTAAGTTTATACGAGTCTTGTGCTCGAGGATATTTTCGATAATGGTCATTCTAACGGGGGTCCTCAAGTGGGTATTAAGCATCAAGTTGCAGCCGCTTCGCCATGCCGGCCAGATGGAAGAAGTTGGGAGGAAAGAACATTGAGTTACCGACGACATCAACCCCCTTCAGTTCGCAGAGCCCTTGTATCATGTCGACTGTCGTGTGTCGTGTGTCGTGTGTCGGACAAGAGCACTTGGATAAATCGAGACAGTGTACCCTAACACTCATATTAGCATAGCCGGTAATTGTAGTACCATACCACTAACTATCTAATATATAAGCAATTTATCATCGATTTTCATTGCAATGAAATTTATTTAGAAGATTTCTTGTGGCTCATCAACAGAGATAATTTCTGCTCCGACATCGGTATATCGATTGACCTATTTGATAGCCGCATCTAGCTTGAGTGGGCTGCACGCATCGGTGCGCGCTTACCACAAGTAGGTTGTCATCAGACCTGACATCAAGTGTGACCGCCAGCGTTTGTTCAAATGCCGTTGTATCAACAACTTGCTTGTCCGGTAGATGACCACAAAGCTTAGGAAAACCTTTCTTCCAACTGGATCGCAGCCACACCCGCGCTGATCGTAATATACTGCAACGTGACCGTTTCGACTGGTCAGATACGCGAAGATACCGTAGAAAGCCTCTGGCGCGATGATCAGTTCGCGTTTGTCCAGCATGCCTTGTAGCCTTGGATGAATTGGCGTTTTTGGTATTATTGATACTGAAGTTCGTAGGTGCAGTTACTTCGTGCTGTTACATTGTGCCGTGACCCGGATGGGTCGGGTGAGGCAGTATGTTGATTGTCGGCCTAACGATGCGGCTTGAAAGGACTGGTCACCCGACTAGCCGGGCCCACACGATGCTAATTGAGATCTGCGATGGGATCGCCTGTTTAAGGAAATGCTGACGGGATTGTCCGTGGGGATCATGTTGGCGGACAAGCGAAAAAGTGTTTGATGGCAGCGGGACAATTGCGAGCTAGTGTGGATGCTGGTACAGCAGCATTACTGGGTTGCGGTAGTTGATAGC
>NZ_QAYL01000021.1 GCF_003408705.1 Mycobacterium uberis | reverse complement strand
GTTTGTAGAAGGAGCTTGCCGCTATGGCTGGTGTGTCGTGCTTGGCGGTGGGTTTGTGGTTGTTGCGGTACGCGACTGAGGAGATTGTGGGCCTGTTGGAATCTACATGTAAATGTAGATTGGGATACTGGCCGGGACTAGGTGTCTGGGATGTATCTGTGCGGGGGTTGGGGTAGCGACTCGCAGCACACTGTCTGGCGGGGGGTTGCGCTGGTCTTCATCAAAATGAGGTGAAGGCTAGCGCATGTACCGTAAGGGGCGACGGTCTTGCATCACGACATCACCATGGTCACACTGGCTAGACTCTCCCCAGATAAGAACAGACCAAAACCTCGCTTCAACACCACCAACCAACAACACAAAACAACACCACACTAGCGATAAGAAGATGGACGGCAATTCTGACAACAAAAGCATTTTGCCTGCTCCACTGTTGCGGTGGCTGATGCGCGTTCACCGTGAGTAGGACTGCTGTCTTTTCATTGATTTCACTGTTCAGTCCGTTGAGAAAGCGGCAAATCTTTTTATCGAAGCGCTAAAAATGCCAGCGAAGTAGTTGATGCGTTCTTTGTTCTCTACGACACAACAAGGCCTTCGAGCGATATCTCGATAGCGACCAGAGACGGAAACTTGGCGATAGGATATTAGATTATGGGCGAAAGTGCCAATAGTATGCCCGGTATTCGAGTAACCGGGAAGTTAATTCTGATCAGACTACCATAACGTGCTCACGCCGCGCATCCAGTCCTTGCTCGCATACTTTTGAACGTGGAAGATACTGTTTTTATGGACGAGATCTTTCAAGGCTGCCGTTTCGGTGCGTCGTGGGTCAACACATTTTCGACCTGAAGCACTGATGAGGCTTTGCCAAGGTCGCGGTGGTTGGTGCCCCCAAATGGGGGCAATAGTAAGTGAGGATAGCTGCGACCGTTTTGACTAACGGTGAGATGCTGCCATTTCGCCTCGATGAACCAACCTGAAGCATGGGAGTAGCTGCACGCATGAACGCGACCGAACAGGGCGTGACCCGGCCACGTTAGTCACGCCGGTGCGCGCGTTGGCATTGCCGGCCAGCCTCCGGCTTTTAGTCATGCTGTCATGCGCACTCGTGGCCAGTGACTCGAGAACCAAGGGTTGGAACAACAGCAATTTGAATAGTGCAGAATTAATATTCTTAGAATATAATTTAATATAATTTACGCAAAAGTGTTCCCCTATGCGGTGATATCGGTTAAGGTGACGACACAACACCGGGTGCTTTCCGGTTGGCGGACATTAGCCATTAGGATGGCGTCGCTCGGCAATCTAATCTCTTTAGGAGTTATGAGGGCTTATATTTGGCAGCGACTTCGTCGACCCCGCGCCTATCGCACCCGGTCACACCTGTGAATTCGTCGAGAGTGGTGTCAGCGTGTCCAGTGTAATAGCGGTGGTGAACTGGGTGGCCAGCCAGCTTGTTGGTGAGCCTTTTTGTGACGGCAAACCGGATATGCGATAGTCGCAATTGCGGCTATAGCTTCACCCTAGGTTGGGCTGGCATGGGTGCAGCCGCCCGTTGTCGAGACAACCACGCGAAACTGTCTTACATAGGCGGGCTGTTACTTGCGGTTCGCTAAGTTCGGTGCCTCGGTAGGAGTGTCGGGCCATGACCGACCTTTACGCAGCCACGCGGACAGCTGCTAATGGCATTTATTGTCATGTGTGATTTCTCCGGATCGGTCGGCGTGGATTGCTACGCGGACTGTGCGTGACTGTGGTCATCCTCCGGCCAGGGGACGTGACATCACGGTGACTTTTACCCCGTATCGGGGCACCACGTCGCCACGTCCCGCTCCCGACGATGACAGTCCGGGCAGTCCGGGCATGCCAGCTGTTGCTGTGTTGCTGGCATCCAGCGTGTTCAGCGGGGTGGCCTGGAATGTCTTGACATTAGTGGTCGTCGCTGGTGCGCTCCACGAGGTCGGCACAGACATCTGTCCGATCGAACCCGCGCTGCGGAAAGATGCGGACACCTCGCCTAGGCCTGCCCGCAGTCCAGCGCCGGTCGTCGTACGCTCAATGGAGCTCAGCGAGGCAATTACTGGGTTCCGTCCTTCTTCCAGAGACTTTCCCACTGCAGGAGTTGTGGTGCCCAAAAGGCCTAGATCTTTCTCGGATCCAATCACTCCAGTGCCCATCGAAAATAAATTTTGAGTCGCTGAAATTGTTGCGTATACAGCTAATATTCCATCGAGGATAGTGAAGTCATCAGCGAGGAAACTCGGGAAAGGTATTGCGTTAATGGCTTCACCTGCTGCGATGAATATGGGCGACAACTCAGGGGCAAAAGTTAGGAGGAACGTTCCGATCTCTATCAGGAGGTTGCCCAGCCAGTTGCCGTCGTTGGCAGCGGCCCGGGCGACCGCTGCGTTTTGAGCGAGCAGACCCTCGGGGTTGGTGTCTTGTTGCGGGGACGTGAACGGCGGCAGCATCGCCGAGGCAGCGGCCGAGGCAGCGGCGTAATAGGTCATCGCGGCGCTGTCCTGGGCCCACATCTCCTGGTAGGCGAGTTCCGTACTCGCGATCGCCGCGGTGTTCTGGCCGAAAAAGTTCGTTGCTATCAGGAAGACCAGCTGGGCGCGGTTGGTCGCGATCACTACCGGGGGCACCGTCATTGCGAAGGCGTTCTCAAATGCTGTAGCTGCCGTCATGGCCTGGATGGCCGTCTGCTTTGCCTGGGTAGCGGTTGTGGTTAGCCAGTGTGTGTAGGGAATGACTGCAGTACCCATCGCCGCTGCCGACGCACCTAGCCATTGCATACTGGTCAGGCTCGCTACCACCGATTCATAGGTCTCGGCTATGGAGTGCAAGTCAGCGGACAGCCCCTCCCAGATAACCGCGGAGGCTCGCATAGAACCCGATCCTGGCCCGGCGTACATCCGGGCGGAGTTCACTTCCGGCGGCAACATCGTGAAACTCATCGAAGTGCTCCATCTTAAACTTAATAGTTGTATAGACAGTGGTCGGCCGTGCAGGCCGTGTCAGCGCTGATCATCGCCGGCATCTGGTAGATTGGGTTAAGTATATTCTGTTTAGCGTGCGATATCGCACTGGTAGCTACGAGAGCAGTTTAGTAAGGTCGGGGTATCCTTAGTTCTGTTGTCAAACGTCTACTGCAAGGCTGATGTCCTGATACGATGCGGCGACACCCTACCAGCCGCTGATGACGCCTGGGCTTACAATCAAGTGCGCTGCGCCGTATTCAAGATCGGTGGTCGTCTTGCGATGTTTTCTGCCGCGTGCTTACCGGGTCGTCTACCCGGCCGATATTGCAACGCCACTAACGATCTTTCATTCTTCATCCTCCTAAGGTGATTTACGGGCCAAGCTACGGACCGACTACACATGCACGCGACAACATAACTTTTGAACACTCTAATCTTATAGAGAAGCAATATCTTACAGCGACTATAGATTGGTATAGTAGTAAAAGCTACCGAGTGTTTTAGATCAGGCAACTTGGTTCACCCACCGGTCGTGAACGATGGAGTATTGGAAGTGACTAAGGCTCATGTTCGCTGGCGTGACGGCCAGGTGTTGCGGATCACGCTAAGCATGGTGTTCAGTGGTGTCCTCGGTCACAATATCGGACTTGACTTTCTTATCTGACCGTGCGGATAGCTTTATGTCCAAGAGCCGCTAGCGGCCAGACCGAGTCAGCAGTCATTCGTATCTGTTGATTTAATAGTATAGAAAGGTCTTTGTCTTGACCCGTTAGAAACGCTGTTTTTCACTGTTATTGAAAGCGGATTATTTCTCTAGTTATTTTTGATGGAAGCCGTTGGTGTGGCATCATCCGTGCTTTGACGGAAGAGCGTACCAGATTGGTTGTCCTGCGCGCCGGACCTACCCGCCCTGCGCCTGTTTCGTCCGATGTTCACTGGGGCGTATGTCGTCACTTACCTGGTGAGTGGCGAAAGCCGGATGTTGCGGGTTAATTACGTCGGTCCGGACCGATCATGGCGATATCCATCCTCAGCCTCGACAATGTGGTGATCATGTCAGACCCGGAGCTGGCTAAGCAGGCTTCCACTGCTTCGGCAGATGTTCTGCGTAGGGGAGAAGGCGTGGGACCGTGGCGGCGATTTATGGGTCCGGGTCGATGTTTGTGTAGGAGAAGCCAGAGCATTTGCGGCGGCGCGAACTCTTGACGTCTACGTTGTGTTGCGCAGTTACGTGCCGGTCATGGAGAACTCCACCCGTCCGGTTATGCGGAGCTGACACGTTCGTTGATTGTCCGTTCGAGATGTTGCAGGCAGCGCGGTCGCTGATACTGGACGTGATCGTCACGGGTAATCTTTGGAGTTGATGATGCCGACGAGGTACAGTGATTGGGCCGGTCATTCAAATGTCTCTTGAATCTGGGTGTTTCAGAGTCATTGACCGTCCTCTACACGCTACGTCGCCTTGGTGTTTTGTGGGTATGGCTTCAGCGGAACCAAGCCAACAGGGAGATTGGCGACGTTGTCATGCCGCTAATCGGTTGGCGGCGAAACAACCTGCAACTTAATGAGCAATTCGACATTCTGTCGTTACTCCTGTGCTCACTTGGAGAATGCGGAGATGCAGTTGACAAACAGCGAAATTTACGACGATCTGATCGTCTTAATGCTGGACTGTCACGAAGCTACTGTTACCACTTTGTCCTGGGTGTTCGATTCTCTGTTGCACCATCCCGATGTACTGTGACGCGTGCAATTCGAAGACGTGAATGGTGACGAAGCCTTTACAACTGCGGTTATCGACGAGACTCTGCGGATACGTTCACCCGTATCCTTTATGGCACTTGTTGCTGTGCAACCGTTTCCCATGAGTGGTTCCTACGCCGATGCCGACACGTTAATGATCATCCATATCATGGATGTTAAACGCAACCTAGATACCCATCAGCATCCAAACAAGTTTCGCCCCGAGCGGTTCTTTGGCATCCGGTCGCATACTTACGCATGGATTCCGTTCAGCGGCGGACTGAAACGCTTTTGGGAGCGAGCTTTGACATGCGGGAGTTGATCACTGTACTGCGTTGTAGCGAATTTATCCTTGTCAAGGAAACGCTCGAAAAAATTGTGCGTCGCTAAAGCGTGCTAGCATGCCGATAGACCGAATATGTTGCCTGGTCACGGCCTCCGGCATCGAATCGATTGAGTTAATTGTGGCGGTCGTCATCTCGAGCCATCTTCCGCACCGATGGTCCGCCCCGTGACTCTCAGACAACTGTGAGTTCGTGACTCCTTACGGCGAATACTTGCCGCTTGCCATCACGGTTGCGTGTGGTCTCTTGATGGACGATGGGATATTGCCCAGGCGTGGCCTCGTCGGGACTCTCTCCGCGGATGGTGACGTGCGACCCAGCACGTCCTTGCCGCTGCCATCGAAAGCTCGTCGATCAATCACCATCGTCAGCGATTCACACCCAACTCGCGTCCTCTTGACGTACCGTTTTGAGGTAGCTTACCGTGTTATGCCGCAGATCGTTATTTGGCAACGTGGAGCCAGATGCTGTCACTATCATCCCACTGACCCAGCAGATTTCAGACGGCTAAGTGATGACAGGTGCTATACTGACTGTTATCAGCTGGGCTTCTCACACCAACTCAGTGGTTTATAGAGTAGCAGCCGGTCGTCGGATAACGTCAGGTAGCTGTTTCGCATTTCCTTGGACAATACAACCACGGTTTGTATGAGGGCTGACATCTCTCATCGACCAAACAGCATGCTGTCACCTTCGTAGCGTTGCTCAAGAGATATTCTTCAGGTGTTATTGCATGCGTTGCTATAGCCCACGTTTGGCCAATCCGCATAAAATGAATAGGCACGACCTCCTGGGCAAGGTGATGTACCCAATTCAGTAGGAGTACGGTACATGCCCTTGAGAGCATGTACCGTAAGCACTCGATGTAGCCAACCGGTAGATGGTATTAGAGATTTTGTCCCCGAACAGGTTTCTATCTTTGATAGAGGCCGTCGAACCCCGGGTTATCATCGACGTCCGCGATGGTCGCGGTGGCAATCATTGAGCGCCCGGTACAGTGCGGTTGGCCGTCGGGGGTATGTTCACCGTGAACGAGAACGTAACTGAAATTGACATAAGTGAACCGGGTATCAACATCAGTACCGATGGTTGTCGCGCTGCCCAACTGCTTGATAGCATCCTCGAACCGGCGCAATCCCACGCGGTGCGTGCTCTCCATTTCATGGTTGGGGCTAGCGATAAAGGTGATGCGCGGGTTAATGTCGCCGGGGGTGGTCTGCGCGTAAGGCCGCGATTAAATCGGGCTGACCGGCAAGTATAATGCCTGCCGCCCACGGCGAAGAAATGGGTAGTGCCCACAATGCGGTCGTTACGACCGATACCAAACCAGTGTGCTGTGTGGATCGATGCGGTTTGGGAAAACAGCCCTATTGCTCGCCGGGGTACGGTTGAATGAAGCTGGGAAACCGTTGATGCGCGTTTTGTGCAGCTCTCCGTGCGACAATATTATCTTAGCGGGTGCCATGTCGTGGTGCGCATGTCCCACCGATTCGACGATTCCGTCGACGATCGCAGCGAATGTCACCAGCTTAAAGCCGCTTGTCATCAGGTTGTACAGTCGCTCTTCGCAGTCCCCACTGGTCCCAGAGTGGGTATACGTCGTCGTTTTCAGCGTGTTCTACGCAGAGAATAGGCGCCGCCGTATAGGTCGACTAACCGGTGCAGCACCTCGTCAGTCGCATTTTGCATGGGCAGCAGTAGGTTGGCAACAACCAGTAGTAACCGGGCATGCTCATCGTCGAAGATGAACGCTCATGACCGAAGTTGAAAGCGGATACCGGCAGTGCGCTGATCAGACTTGCTGTAGTCGAGCAGGCCACAGCCCGCTGGCTCACCGGTAATGTAGGCGGTACCGCGGCCCACATTAAAGCGTGGCCTAGCCTGCTCCCAGCAGTAATAAAATCGGCGGGCTTACTCCCTGCTTCAGGATACAGAAAAACACTCTATCCGCCGAGATTGAGTCGGTGTTCATCATGCAGACTACCGGCACAGCTCAACAATTTTGGCGCTATGGCTTAGCCAGTGCAGCAGACTTGATAGCCCAGGAAAGGTCTTTTTTAGGAACTCACAGTGTGGAATCCGTCATGCATATTTCTACGCTAGTATTGTGGATCACCAAGTAGATCTGGGGACAGAGGGAAGCCGTGAAGATCGTCGATATTGGTGGCACTGGGGTTCTCGGGCATAAGTGGTCCACAAACTGTGCGACCACGGCAATGAGGTGATGGCGGTGTCGCTCAGCATTGCGGTCAGAATACTATACCCGGGTATGCTTTGTTGAAGCTCTGACTGGAACCGACGTGATTGGCGCCGTGTCTAAACTCGCTTTCATGCGACGACGGTCCGGTGATGGAGTTCTTCACAAACTGATGGCTAATTTTGTGGCTGCTGTGCAGGCGGCCGGTGTCGGAAATTATGTTGTGGTGTCAATAATTGGTGCCGACCAATTACCTAGAAACGGCCACTTGCGGGCGAAGGTCGCCTAAGAGAAGCTCATCGAAGAATCGGAAATTCCATTTTCGATTTTGCAGGTTGACGGTGGAATTCATCGATGCGATCACAGCATCGCTCACGGTCGGTAGTGAAGTGTAGGTACCGGACGCGCTGATCAAGTCCATTGTCGCCGTCGAACTCGCGGTTGAGGTCGCCCGGGTGATAGCAAACGAACCGGTGAACGGCATCGAGAATGTCAGTGAGCTCAAGAAGATTTCGTTCGAGCAGATGGCCCGTGAAGTCCTGGCCCGGCAAGGCAAAGCCAAGATCGTCGTCGTCGACCCCCGAAGCAGCTTACTTTGGGACCCCGCTTTCCGTGAACAGCATGGTTACCATATGGGCGTGCCTGCTTGCGCCAGTCGAGCCGGCGGTCATAGGCGTGATGAGCAGTCGCGTTCATAGACGGTTAGCTGAACGAGCCAGAATCCTTCTGCCGGGACGTATCTCGTTTTTGTGTGCGGCTCCAGAAGGAGGTCAGCAATGGCGTGTCGCGGTAGTTATCAGGCTTCCAGTGCTGCGCAGGCCGAGGAGGTGATGTCCGGTTAGGCGCTACCAGCGGACTTTGATTCCTCAGCGGATTCAGCGAACCAGATCATTCTGTCCTTTGTGGTTTGTATCGGAGACAATCCGTAGGTTTTGAATACTCTTCAGCCACAAACGTCGCGGTCTCCGCGATCATGCCCGTGTTGTTGCTGTGGCGAGTTGGTGTTACACTTAACCGCGCGCTCACCAGCACGACTGTGGTCTCCAGAGCTTCGCGGTAGGACTCGAGCAGGGTTTGCAGCATGCCTAGTTTACTGGGTCGGGATTCGCAGCTCTTACTAGACGGTTGCTACCTCCCAAGGATCGCTAGCAACACTGTACTCAACTTATCTAATGGTTGCAGTCGGTGCAACGGATTGGCTGGGAAAACTACCAGGATCTCTTACAGCCAGGCTCTTTGAGTCGGGGTGGCGGGATTTGAACCCACGGCCTCTTCGTCCCGAACGAAGCGCGCTACCAAGCTGCGCTACACCCCGCCTGAAGCCACGACAGCCTATCGCACCGGCCACCCGACTAGCCAAACGGTGCTTTGGACAATGCGAGTCAGTTCCAACAGCACGAGCGTTCAAACTCCACCAGCGCCTTGGCAGGCCCGTTGAGATCAAGTCCCTGGGTGCTGACCCAGTCGTCGTTAAAGTAAGTGTCGACGTAGCGGTCGCCACTGTCGGCGAGCAGAGTGACCACCGAACCGCTGTGACCTGCGGCTACCATCTCGGCGAGCAGACCGAACGCTCCCCACAGGTTGGTACCCGTCGACGGCCCGACCCGGCGACCGAGTACGGTGCTGGTGTGGCGAGCGGCGGCGATCGACGCCGCGTCGGGAACCGCAACCATGCGGTCGACCACCTCGGGTAGGAATGATGGCTCAACTCGTGGTCGCCCGATACCTTCGATGCGGGACGACGCAGGCATAACGATATCATACCGGGCTTCGGCGTAGGCGGGAAAGAACGCGGAGTTCTCGGGGTCGACAACGCACAACTGGGTCTCGTGTCGCCGGTAGCGGATATAGCGGCCGATCGTCGCGCTGGTTCCGCCAGTGCCCGCGCCGACCACAATCCATTCCGGGATAGGGTGTTTTTCTTCGCGCATTTGCATGTAGATCGATTCGGCGATGTTGTTGTTGCCTCGCCAGTCGGTCGCGCGCTCGGCGTTGGTGAACTGGTCTAGATAATGTCCGCCGATCTCCTGCGCGACACGCTGAGCCTCAGCGTAGACTTGGCTTGAGTTATTCACGAAATGGCAACGGCCTCCCTGTGATTCGATGAGTTCTATCTTAGATACACTTGTTGTAGCCGGCATCACAGCGATGAACGGCAGACCTAGCAATGCCGCGAAGTAGGCTTCGGAGACCGCCGTCGAACCCGACGATGCCTCCACCACTGTGGTACCTTCGTTGATCCACCCGTTGCACAGCGCATAGAGGAACAACGAGCGTGCCAGCCGATGTTTGAGGCTGCCGGTGATATGGGTCGTCTCGTCTTTTAAATATAAATCGACGTCGACATCGGTGCACCAGGACGACGGCAGCGGGTACCGCAGCAAGTGGGTGTCAGCGCTGCGTCGGGCGTCGGCCTCGATCAGCCTGATTGCATTGTCGGTCCAGTTTCGTGGCAGACTGCGGACTGCGATCTCGGTGAGCTCGTTCAACGCACTACAGCCGTTGGTTGCGAATCGCCAAGATTCTTGCTATAATCTCGGCCTTCCGTTGGGGTGGCGATTAACGTCAGCAGGATTGCTTCGGGTCGGCAGTAGAATCGCACCGGTGCAAACGGTGAGGTGCCTAGCCCCGCCGAGACATGCAACCACATATCCGCACCCCAGTGTGACAGCCCCTTCGCCCGAGACCGTTCCAGGCCACAGTTGGTCGCCAGGGCTCCGTAGAACGGTAGGCGCAATTGACCACCGTGGGTGTGGCCGGCCATCACTAACTGATAGCCGTCGGCAGCGAAGCGGTCCAGCACTCGAGGTTCCGGCGAATGGGTCAACCCCAGCCGCAGGTTCGCGGCTGGGTTGGTTGGTCCCGCGATCGTGTCGTACCGGTCTCGGCCGATGTGCGGGTCGTCCACTCCTGCGGCGGTAATATGCAATCCAGCCACTTCGAACTCGCGGCGGGTGTGGGTCAGGTCGAGCCAGCCGCGTTCGGTGAATGCTGCCCGCAGATCCTGCCAGGGCAACGGTTCACCACGGACTCGGTGTGTTGGGTTGGTTAGGTAGTTCACCGGATTTTTTAGGCGTGGCCCGAAGTAGTCATTGCTGCCAAACACAAAGACACCCGGGCGGGACAGCAGATCACCTAGGGTTTGGATGACCGCGGGTACCGCCTTGGGATGCGCCAGGTTGTCGCCGGTGTTGACCACTAGGTCGGGCTCCCAGGCGGCCAGATCACGGAGCCAGGCTTGTTTGCGACGCTGATGGGGCAGCATATGGATATCGCTGATATGCATTACTCGCAGTGGTGTGGAACCTGGCGTCAAGACCGGGATGGTCAGCTCATGCAGGACGAACGCGTTGCGCTCGACGAGCGAGGCATACCCGATTCCTACGGCAGTGGAGCCGAACACAACGGCACCAGTGCGGATCAGAATGAGCCACGCTCGGCGACCCTTAACTTTCGATCGGACCGCAGGACAGGTGAGAAACGGGGTAGTCGGGCGCGCGTTATCCATGCAAGTAGCCTACTGCCGGTCGCGGACCAACAACGCAATTCCGGTGGTAAAGTGCCTTTTTAAGGGTTTATGGGGGTGGCGGGGGTGCTAGTAGCGGAATGGTGATCGGTGGCAGGCCAGGAATCTCGATGATCTGCGATGACCCGACCGGGGGCGGCATCGGTGGGCTGCTCTCTGGCGGCGGCGGCGGCGGAGCTGGCGGGATGCCGTTGCTGGTTTGAATTGTGATGATCGAACCTGGAATTGTTTGGCCGCTGGGTGTGGTGCCGATTACCTCGTTGAGCCTGGCGGTGCTGTTAACCCAAGTAGGCTGATCGGCAACTTGGAAGCCCGCTCCCTTCAAGCGCTGGCGTGCCGCGTCCAGATCCAATCCTACCACGTTTGGAACCCGTGAACCGGGGGAGCCGTCGACATAGCGCGGATCGGTTGGTGGCAAGCGCACCTCACCAAACTTGGTGGCGATTGGCTTCATCGCGGTGAACCAGGTGCGGGCTGGCTCGTTACCGCCGTATAAGTCACCGTCACTGCAGTGGCGTAGCGGACCGGAGCATAGATCCGTTGGCGAGGTGGAGTCGTCGTAGATATAGTTAGCCGCTGCGTAGTGGTTGGTGAAGCCCACGAAGCCGGAGGATCGGTGGGCTTCTGTGGTGCCCGTCTTGCCTGACATGAGTAGATCCCAGCCTGTTGCCCCGGCCGAACTCGCCGCGGTGCCGCTGCCCACTGCGTCTTTGCTCATCGCGTTGGCTAGCGTGTTGGCCAAGCCCTCGGGCACCACTCGATCACAGGCCTCGGTAGTCATAGTGACTTCGTTGCCGTGACGGTCCAACAGTTTGTCAATTGGATTCGGCGGGCACCACACTCCGCCCGATGCCAGCGTCGCCGCGACATTTGATAGCTCCAGCGCGTTGACCTCGATCGGGCCCAGGGTGAACGAGCCGATGTTCTGCCGTTTGACGAAGTCCGCCAGGCTTTCGTTGCTGTCCGGGTTGTAGTCGCGGGCGGTGCCGGGGTTTGCATAGGACCGCAATCCGAGTTTGATCGCCATGTCTACCGTGCGCGCCACCCCGACTTGCTGGATCAGCTTGGCGAACGCGGTGTTAGGCGAGGTGGCCAGCGCATCGGTGACGTTCATCGACCCTCGGTAGTTACCGGCGTTGATCACGCACCACGTTTCTTTAGGGCACCCTTTAGCCCCGCCACTTCCCATGCCTTTGGCCTGGAACCGGCTCGGGACCTCGAGGGTGGCGTTGATGCCCATTCCCATGTCCAGCGCGGCGGCAGTGGTGAAGATCTTGAAGACAGATCCTGCACCGTCGCCAACTAAGGAGAATGGCTGTGGGCGCATGGTTTCGCCAGCATCGGTGTCCAGCCCGTATCTGCGGTTGCTAGCCATCGCAATCACGCGGTGGGAATCCTTGTTTGGCGTGATGACGCTCATCACGCTGGAGATGCCTGCCAGGTTTGGGCTGGCGAACTTGTCGATGGCCGCTTTGACAGGGGCCTGGACCTCCGGGTCAAGCGTGGTGCGGATGAGGTAGCCGCCCTTGGCCAGCTGATCCTTGCTTATCCCAGCCCGCGATAAATATTCTTGAGCATAGTCGCAGAAGAATGCTCGATCGCCTGCTGCGATGCAGCCTTGAGGTAGTTCATTGGGCTGCGGCAATATCCCCAGTGGCTCGGACTTAGCGGCGCGTAATGCGTTGGCATCTTGCGGCAGGTTTTCGATCATGGTGTCCAACACCAAGTTTCGTCGGGCCAACGCACCTTCAGGATTGGTATACGGGTTGAGCGTACTGGTCGATTGTACCATGCCCGCCAGCAATGCTGCCTGTTGCCAATCTAGGTCGGATGCGTTGACACCGAAGTAGGTCTGCGCTGCATCTTGTACACCGAACGAATTGTTGCCGAACGACAACAGGTTCAAGTAGCGGGTCAGGATCTCAGGTTTGGTGAATGTTTTGTCCAGCTTGAGCGCCATTCGGATCTCGCGTAGCTTACGTGCCGGGGTGGTTTCAACGGCCGCACGTTTTTCGGTGTCGGTTTGGGCGTTTACCAGCAGCTGGTAGTTCTTCACGTACTGCTGTTCGATCGTCGAACCGCCGCGAGTGTCCATGTCGCCGGACGCGTAGCCGGCCAGTCCGGTCAAGGTGCCTTTCCAGTCAACACCGTTGTGGTCGGCAAAGCGCTTGTCCTCGATGGAAACTATGGCCAGCTTCATGGTATCGGCGATCTTGTCGGTGGGTACCTCGAATCGGCGTTGCGCGTACAGCCACGCTATAATGTTTCCCTTCGCGTCGACCATCGTTGATACCGCGGGAACTTCGCCTTCAAGAAGTTGCGCTGATCCGTTGACGGCCACTTCTGAGGCGCGGTTAGACATCAGTCCCAGTCCGCCTGCCAACGGGAACATCATTGCGGTAGCGACGACGCCGGCCAGCAGACAACACCCCGCAAGCTTGAAGACTACGAGGGTGGTTGAGGTGCGTTCCGACATGCGTACTACACTAGTCTTCCCAGTATGCGTGGCGACATGCGGCGAAGCCGTCTAGAAACTCTAGCGACTGACGATTCAGTGACTTTGTCGAGACCTAGCACTGAGTATTTACGTTCTCGCCACTGGCCAGCCGCCTAAACGGGCGTGTGAGGGCATTTCCATATTCCATGATCATGGTGGGACGGCACGTGTGTCCCTAAAAGTCGTTATCAGGCCGTCGCGCAATTGGCTCCCGACTTAGATATCCGGTAAAGTGTGGATAATAGCAATAAGGTTTTGTCCGGACCTCTAAAGCGCTGTGCAGGGCAATGGGTCCGGATGCGCTTTTCGTCCGGAGTGTTGCCCAACGTAAAGCTGCGGTGATCTATCGTTATTGTCCAGCATTCAGGAGTGTGGCGCGGACGAATAGGGCAATAGAATACGGTCAAGCCGAGTTCGGTGTTTAAGGATACATGACCAAGCGCTAGCGTTGGGCACTTCACTCATTATTATACTTTCTTCTTACGACTGCCCGGCTCCTCAGCGAGCCACAGTGATCTGATCGGCGAGCGTGTGCAGCGCCTCTAGGTCCGAGACGTCGAACGGTAGTGAGGGTACTCCGATGACCGGTACGTGGGGGTTAGCTCCGGTGAAGCGAGATAGCAACCGGATTTCACGCTTGGTGGTCTGCCCGCGATCAGCATGAATCCTCAGCACCGCTGCCGCCAATGACGCGGCCGCCGAATCGATGATCTCAGCTCGAAGCGTCTCGCTTGCATCGATTGCCCGCTCCACCGATAACGCGCACAACATCGGGTGGGTGCGATTTAGCACCAGCCCGGCCAGTGGCATGTTTTCCCGTGATAACCGATCGACGAAGAAAGACGCTTCGCGCAGTGCATCGGATTCGGCCGTTGATACCACCACGAACTGGGTGCTGCGCCGCTTCAACAGCGCGTAGGTGCGATCCGCTTTTTCGCGAAAACCGCCGAATGTGGTATCCAACGATTGCACGAAAGCTGCTGCGTCGGCTAACATCTGTGAACCGAGTACAGTGGACAAGGCCCTCATCGCCAATCCCATGGCGCCGGTTACCAGCCGCCCAATACCTCGTCCGGGAGTGAGTAACAGCCTCGACAGCCGGCTATCCATAAAGCTGCCTAACCTTTTTGGCGAGTCCAGGAAATCCAGTGCGTTGCGTGACGGTGGGGTGTCCACCACCACCAGGTCCCAGCGGTCCTGGCTGAGTAGCTGGCCGAGTTTCTCCATCGCCATGTATTCCTGCGTGCCAGCAAGCGAAGTAGCAACTGTCTGGTAAAATTGATTATTCAGAATAGCTTGTGCCCGCTCCGGTCCGGAATATTGGACCACCATTTCGTCGAATGTGCGGCGCATATCAAGCATCATCGCGTGCAACTCGCCAGGAACTTCGGGTGCCAGTGGTACCCGCTGTGGGGTGTTGCCGAGATCGTTGATTCCCAACGTTTGTGCTAGCCGCTTGGCTGGGTCTATCGTCAAAACGACTACACTGCGGCCATATTCGGCAGCCCGCAATGCCATCGCGGCTGCAGTGGTCGTTTTGCCTACGCCCCCGGCGCCACAACACACCACCACTCGATTAGAGGTGTCGGCCAAAATCGTTGCCATGTCGAGGGTCAATGGCTTCTGGGCAGTGATGCTAGTCACCGAACACCCTGTTGCGCAAGGAACTCAGAGAGCTCGTAGAGGCTACCGAGGTCGACACCACCGGAGATTGCCGGTAATTCTAATCGTGACACCTGCAAGGCATCGAGTTGCTGAGCTGCCTCGGCGCGCGTGGTGATTAGCGTAGCATACTGAATTGTCTCGGTAAGTAAGCCGGCGAAGTCGGCGTCGTTAAGTTTGATTCCGGCCATCGCTAAACCCTCCCGTACCGCGTCTGCATCGACATCGCCCCCGGCCTCCTTTGTAAGGTCGTGGGGCCCTAGGTGGCACGGAATATTTCGGTTCACGATCACGCTGCCGATCGGGAGCTCCATGTCGGCAAGCTCCTTAATGGCTTCCAGTGTTTCCTGCACCGGCAACGCCTCTAGCAGGGTGACCAGATGAATAGCTGTCTGGCCGGAGTGTAACAACTTCACTACGCCCTGGCTCTGTGAATGCACTGGCCCGCCCTTGGCCAAATCGGACACCGCTTTGGTGACATCCAGGAAACGCGCGATGCGGCCGGTCGGCGGAGCGTCGACGACTATCGCGTCATAGACCGGATTCTTGGTCCCTTTGTTTATGCGCACCGCCGACTCTTTGATCTTGCCGGTGAGCAGCACGTCGCGCAGGCCGGGTGCGATCGTTGTTGCGAACTCGATCGCACCGATGCGGCACATGGCTCGTCCGGCAAGGCCCAGGTTGTAGAACATGTCGAGATATTGCAAGAACGCGGCCTCGATGTCGATAGCCAAAGCGTTGACCTGTCCGCCGCCCTCAGCGGTTGCGATCTTTAGCTCTTGGTGTGGCAGTGGTGGGACATCGAAGAGTTGTGCAATCCCTTGACGCCCTTCGACTTCGATGAGAAGGACTTTGCGGCCTCCTGCCGCCAGAGTCAGTGCCAAAGCGGCCGCTACCGTCGACTTTCCGGTACCGCCTTTGCCTGTCACAAAGTGCAAACGCGCCTTAGACAAGCGGGCAGGCCAGCCGACGGAACTACCGCCGTTAGAGGTGGGTGCCACTACCGCATGGTAACCCGAGCGTTTTGCGTTACTCGGAAAGTGGGTAGGGACTTCCAACACGGGTTCGTAGCTGGCCACCGGGCTGACCAGAGCTGTTGAAATCTGATAGATAGACTTAACACTGTGAGCCAACCGACCGCTTGGGAGTACGTCACGGTTCCGTTGTTGACGCATGCCACCAAACAAATCCTCGACCAGTGGGGTGCTGATCGCTGGGAGTTGGTGGCGGTGCTGCCCGGCCCCACGGGAGAGCAGCATGTCGCATATTTGAAGCGTCCGAAGTGAGCGTTTTGGCCCGGCTCAAGCAACTAGGTATTGAGCTTCCCCAAGTGGTGGTGCCGCTGGCTTCCTATGTTCCGGCGGTGCGCACCGGCAACTTGGTATATACCTCGGGCCAGCTACCGATCGAGGATGGACAACTGGCGCGGACCGGCAAAGTAGGTGCCGATGTCAGCCCAGACGAGGGCAAGGCGCTAGCGCGGTTCTGCGCTCTCAATGCGCTGGCGGCATTGAATTCCTTGGTGGGGATCGACTCGGTGATCCGGGTGGTTAAAATCGTTGGGTTCGTAGCCTCTGCGCCGGGCTTCAACGGCCAGCCGAGCATCATAAACGGAGCATCCGACTTGTGCGCCGAAGTATTTGGCGATAAAGGGAAGCATGCGCGTTCGGCAGTCGGCGTGGCAGAGCTACCGCTTAATGCGCCAGTGGAAGTCGAGTTAATCGTGGAAGTTGGCTAGCTTCCTTGGTCGAGATTACCGAGCTGCTGGTTCCTCCCGCGTATCATCAGCTATGGACGGTCACCGACGCGGCGTTGGTTCTGTTGGTGTACAACCCCGGTTTGCCGACGTTGGAGGGCGCCGACACCTGGGTGCTGCATGGTCCGGGCAGTGATGAGTTTATGAACTGTGGATCCCAAGCTCGACGATGAGCACATCGCACGGGTGGCCGCGCTGGGCCGCGGTACCACCATGGTCAAGTCTGACCACGGCAGCTTGGAAGAACTAACTGGAATCACTGCACCGGCTACGCGGTCTGGGCCGGTGCAAGGTCCTGTCTAGCAGGGGGCTGGACTTGGCCAACTTCGCATAGGTCGCGTCGGGATGCCTGGTGTACCGGCTGGAGCAGGTGCGCGTCGCGTTACGGGATCCTGGTGACGACGTGACCGCACGGCAGGCTGTCCAACATGTCTATGTCGACATCGACGAGAAGCTCTGGTATGGGGTCGATAGGGCCCGTTAAAAACACAACTGGGATGTCTGCGCTACTGAAACTGTAGTTGGCGCGAGAAAGTGTGAGTAGAAACCGCGCTAACTACAGGCTCGGTGTAAGGGCACTTATCTTGCTCGGCGGGCTAGGCGTTCAGAGTCGGAGATCAGTACGCTTTTGCCCTCCAGGCGAATCCAGCCGCGGTGGGCGAAATCGGCCAGCGCCTTATTTACTGTCTCCCGAGAAGCGCCCACCAATTGAGCGATCTCCTCTTGTGTCAGGTCGTGGGTGACTCGCATCGCGCCGCCTTCCTGGGTGCCGAAACGCTGGGCGAGCTGCAGCAGCTGCTTGGCTACTCGACCGGGCACGTCAGTGAAGATGAGGTCGGCCAGATTGTTGTTGGTCCGCCGCAGCCGTCGGGCCAGCACCCGCAATAGCTGTTCGGCGATTCCTGGGCGATCGGCGATCCATGCCCTCAACGCATCGCGATCCATCGACACCGCCCGGACTTCGGTTATCGTGGTCGCGCTGGATGTTCGTGGCCCTGGGTCGAAGATTGACAACTCGCCGAACATGTCCGACGGGCCCATAATCGTGAGCAGGTTCTCCCGGCCGTCTGGCGAACGGCGACCGATCTTGACTTTACCTGAGACGATGATGTACAGCCGATCTCCTGGCTCACCTTCAGCGAAAACCGTATGTCCACGGGGGAAGTCGACAGGTTGGAGTTGCTTGGTCAGCGCGGTAACGGCGCTGGGTTCCACCCCTTGGAAGATTCCTGCCCTTGCCAGGATCTCGTCCACTTTGCCCCTTTAGCTTTCCTGCGATGTGATATGGGTAGGCTAACCGCAAGTTTGCCTCTGTATTCGCTGACGAACCTAGAGGCTAGGGCCAACAGGTTCAATTTGCCAACGCTACACACGATTGACGTGTTGGGTTGCGTCAAACTGCAGACTGACCCGCGCATGCCTATGTAGTGGCGCGGGCAAGTTGGTATCAGCGGGATCGTCCAACTCGCCTAACAGGAACAGCGGGGAATCGTGGAGTCGTTCGGCCTGGCGCTTACAGAGGTATACCATCGCCTTCGCCATGCCTTCCCGGGCCAAGGTGTCTACATCCACAGCTTCGGCGTGTTCAAGAAACTCGGCGACGTCGATAACGCTTACGGTGTCCTGGGCCAGCTCCTTCTCCAGCTGCCCCAATCCAAGCGTTGCGATTATCAGCAGCCCCGGCACACCAGCCACCAGCAACCATGACACAAGGAGAGTAAACATGGCCAACGTCTCAGTGGTATTACGAAATCAGTACTCTGTCGTAGGTGACAGCGGCAAAGTCGTCCGGGCGTGCTAAATCAATGCCCCCTCCACCTACGCCCAGCGTTGACGTGTCCCGGCGCTGGATCGGGGAAACCAGGTTGGGTTTGGTGCGACGGGCGCGACGGATGAATCGTATACTTGCGCAAGTGTTTCCACGCGTGTACTGCGAATTGGATTTCACGTCACCACTCGAGTTGACGGTAGCCGCCATTCTTTCGGCGCAGAGCACCGATAAGCGGGTGAATTTGACGACGCCAGCTGTGTTCGCGCGGTACTCGGCTGCGCTGGATTATGCGCAAGCGAATCGCGCTGAGTTAGAAAACCTCATACGTCCCGTAGGCTTCTTCCGCAACAAGGCGGCTGCGCTCATCGGACTCGGGCAAGCCCTAGTCGAGCGGTTCGATGGCGAGGTGCCCTCGACCATGGCGGAGCTAGTGACGTTACCCGGTTTGGGACGCAAGACCGCCAACGTCATTCTGGGAAACGCATTCGGTGTCCCCGGAATCACCGTCGACACGCATTTTGGACGATTGGTGCGGCGGTGGCGTTGGACGGCCGAAGAGGATCCGGTCAAGGTGGAACATGCGGTTGGTCCACTGATTGAACGCGATCAGTGGACCCTGCTGAGCCACCGAGTGATTTTCCACGGCCGTCGGGTGTGCCATGCGCGCAAACCGGCATGCGGTGTTTGCGTGCTTGCCAAGGACTGTCCCTCCTTTGGGCTCGGTCCCACTCAACTGCTGCTGGCCGCGCCCCTGGTTCAAGGCCCGGAAACCGCGCACTTGCTGGCTCTGGCTGGGCTACAAGTCAAGGCTGAGAGATAACGACCATTCAGCTCCACTTTGTTGGGACCGCAATGAAGACTTGGACACCAAACATCCATTCTAACACTGCTTTGAACACTGCAATACTTGCGGTAGTGGCTGTACTGACGGCGGCGCTGGTCGGCCAGCTTCGCGACAATATGCCATCCACTGTTACGATCCGGACAACCATCGAGCGCGAACACCGTGGTGCTGACACTGTGGCTGCGTTGGTGACGCCACGGAAACGTGCGAAGCTGTTACCATGCCCCCATCCGGGGGATGGTCCCGGCCCGGCGGTACTGCGCGGTGTGGTGCTGGAATGCGCGTCGGACGGCTCAGCTGTCGACGTCGCTCGGGCGTTGGCCGGACGTCGAGTGGTCTTGAACTTGTGGGCGAGTTGGTGCGCGCAATGCTTGAGCGAAATGCCCGCGGTGGCCGAGTATCAACGTCGGGCCGGATCCGACGTGACGGTGGTGACAGTGCATCAAGACGAGAACGAGACGGCCGCGTTGCTGCGGTTGACGCAGCTTGATGTGCGGCTGCCGACCTTGCAGGACGGTCGTCGGCGTGTTGCAGCGGCGCTAAGGGTAGCAAATGTGATGCCTGCAACCGTGGTGTTACGGCCGGACGGTAGCGTTGCCCAGACGCTGCTGCGGGCTTTTGGAAGTGCTGACGAGATCGCGGCTGCGGTGGGAAACGACGCGGGATGAGCGAGCTTGGCAACCTGGAGCGGGGGAAGCTGGGCAATTGGAGGCGCCGGTGAGTGTAGCTGTTGCTCTAGCACCTGACGTCGGACTGTCATGGTTGCGTACACTGGTTGACAACATCGCTGCGATACCGCACGTATATTCTGCATTGACTGCAGACAGACATACTGGCCATGGTGACTGTGGCCAGGGCGATGTCATCGATGGCCTTGTGCCGCGACGGGGTCGAAGCCGCCGTACTGGTGCTGTTTTCGGGTACGGAGTCTGGGCTGCTGGACGGTGGTGTGCCCGACAACGCCGGTCTGTTGCTGACTGTGCGGGCGTCAACACTGCCCTAGCATGCCGGCCAGACAGCGTTCCCCGGGGGTGCTTCCGATTCCACCGACGACGGGCCGGTTGCGGCGGTCCTCCGTGAAGCACACGAAAAAGAAACCGGGATCGACTTTGCCAGGCTGTATCTGTTGGCCAGACTGGAGCGGACGCTTATTGCATCATCATGGTTCCATACGGTGCCGATATTACCCTTACTTGTTGGCTGATGCCGGGTCAGTGGCTGTCATCAACGAAGCCGACGTGGCGATCGGGCGTGGGTTCCAATGCATGTCTTTATTAATCCAGTCAACCGGCTGATGGTGTACCACCGTGCCCATGGCCACCGCTGGTTCGGGCCGGCGTTTCTATCGAATGAGATGTTGGTCTGGGAATTCACTAGCCAGGTGATTGCTACAATGTTTGACTTCACCGACTGGGCTCAGCCCTGGGACGCCACTGACGTTCGTGAACTGGACGAGGTGATGGCGTTGGTTAACAACCAGGGTGATCCACGATGAGTTCGATGACCCCGTCGCAGTGGCTGGATGTCGCTGTTCTAGCGGCCGCGTTCATCGCTGCCATTTCAGGCTGGCGTTCGGGTGCGTTGGGATCTTTACTGTCGTTCGTCGGGGTGCTGCTAGGCGCGATGGCAGGCGTGCTGCTGGCGCCGCACATCGTTAATCACATCAGCGCTCCGCGTGCTAAATTATTTGTTGCTCTTTTTCTGATCCTCACGCTGGTCGTAATCGGTGAGGTCGCCGGTGTGGTGCTGGGACGTGCGGTGCGCAGTGCGATCCGCAGTCGGACAGTACGATTGGTTGACTCGGTCATTGGAGCCGGGGTTCAGCTGGTGGTGGCGCTGACCGCGGCTTGGCTGTTGGCTACACCGCTGACTCAGTCGAAAGAGCAGCCAGAACTGGCTTCCGCTGTCCGGGGTTCGCGAGTACTCGCTTCAGTCAATGAGATTGCGCCACCCTGGCTGAAGACGGTGCCCAAGCGGCTTTCGGCGCTGCTAAATACGTCTGGTCTGCCCATGGTGCTAGAGCCGTTCAGTCGCACTCCGGTCCTTCCGGTCGCCTCACCGGATCCTGCGTTAGTTGATAATCCGGCGGTGCTGGCGACCCAGCCCAGTGTGGTTAAGATCCGCAGTGTGGCGTCCAGCTGCCAGAAAGTATTAGAGGGCACTGGATTCGTGATATCGCCCGATCGGGTTATGACCAACGCGCACGTGGTGGCCGGGTCCAACGGCGTGCAGGTGTATGCTAGCGGCAATCCGTTTGACGCCACTGTAGTGTCTTATGACCCATTGGTCGATATCGCTATTCTGGCTGTCCCGCACTTGCCACCCGGGCCGCTGCTCTTCGACGACACTGAGGCCAAGCCGGGGACCAACGTGGTGGTGCTGGGGTATCCCGGAGGCGGTAATTTCACCGCGACTCCGGCCAGGATTCGTCAGGCCATTAAACTCACTGGACCCGACATCTACCGGGACCCAACGCTGGTCACCCGTGGCGTGTACACTATCAGGGCTACTGTGGAGCAAGGTAATTCAGGTGGCCCACTGATCGGCACCAATGGCCGGGTACTTGGTGTGGTGTTCGGCGCGGCTGTCGATGACCCTGATACTGGCTTCGTGTTGACAGTCGAGGAAGTGTATGGCCAGCTTTCTAAGATCGGCGAGACCCAGGCGGTGGCCACTGGGGCCTGTGTCAGCTGAGCCGAGTTCCGTGCACCTGTTCGAGAAACCGTATCAGGTACCTGTTTGTTTCTTCAGGGGTTTCTTCGTGGCTGAAATGTCCTGCTCCGGAGATGGATACGTAGTGTCCGTGCGGAGCATAGTGCCGTGTGCGGTCAACCGAGTCGGCTAGCAGGTAGGGATCAGCGTCGCCGCGTACGTGTAGCAGCGGCACGCTGAGTTGTCGAGATATCAATCTCATGAATCGATGGCCTTCGTTACGAAGCTGGCTGCGTACCGCCCAACGCTGGTACTCGAGTGCACAGTGCGCGGCGGCCGGAATCTGGATCGCTATCCGCAAATGGTCTATGGTGGTCGCGAAGTCTTCGGAGGCAACCCATTTGGCACTGCTGCGGCTGCGGACCAGGCGTTCGATCTCCGCTGCGTTGTTGCGGGTTAGCAAACGCTCTGGCCAAATCGGCAACTGGTAGCGCAGCAACGTCGGCAGCAATGCGCAACCCTGCCCGCGGCGGGTCAACGTTGATCGTCGTAACGCCGCCGGGTGTGGTGAGTTGATTAGGGCAATGGCGCGCACCAGCCGTGGATGCAGCAGCGCAGTGGCCCAGCACGCAAGTCCGCCTTCGGCGTGACCCACCAGTGTCGCCGATGAGTGCCCCAGCGCTCGGATGAGCCCGGCTGTGTCCCCGGCAAGTGTCCATCCATCATAGCCGCGGGGCGGCTTATCGCTGCCGCCATAGCCGCGCAGGTCTACCGCGACCAGTCGCGCCTCGGTCAGGTCGCGTAGTTGATTACGCCAGGACCACCAGAACGAACCGAAACCATGCAGCAGCATGACCAGTGGTTGCACCGTCGCCGAGGGTGCGTCGTTCTGGTCGGCTGACTGGTTGGGCACTGCCTCGACGACGTGGAAGCGGATGCCGTTGGCGTGCACGTCCAGATGACGCCATGGCCCGGCGATGCGGGTCACCGACGGGTCCGGTGCTGCCATCTACCAACCCGAAAGATCGGCGGAGGTTCTGCTGTCGGGACTGTTTTCCGGTGTGGCATCGGGGCCGGTGAGTTTGCGTAGCCTGGCTTGCATTTTGTCGTGTCCGGGGGTGAGGGCGGTGCGGGTCTCCTTGACTGATTCGATAGTTTGACGTGGTCCCCGGATCCGGCGGACCTTCAAGAACCCTAATAGCACCAGCGCGGTTGTGACCACGATCATGATCGCGAACACAATCAGAAAGGCCATCCAGCGCCATAGCCAGATGTCGAGCACCTCAGCGAAAAATAAGAAGAAAAAAAAGGCCGAGTAGAACAATACCATCAGCGCGGCGATAAAGAGAACGCTGCCTGTTAGACCTTTCTTGACATCACGGATGATCTCAGCGCGAGCCAACTCGACCTCGGCGCGCACCAGCGTGGACACCTGAGTAGTCACGTCTTTGATCAAATCACCGATCGACGGCTCAGCGGGTTCGGCGTGGGGATCGATCAACGGAATTGTGGTCAGGGTGCTGGGCACACCGTTCTTGCGATCGCCTTTGCTCACAGCTGGTCCTCTCGATTCGCCGCCGTTGCGGTTCATGTTGCCATGTGGTCCGGGTGTCAGACGAGGCCAGTCGAATTGACGGCAGAATTTTAGGGTGGGTCAATTGGTGGCCATCGCAATATTTGGATGGAAACGGTATTGCACGTTGAATCATTTAGACTGGCGCACCTGTGCTCCGACCAGGTAGAGGGGAGTGTGGTTTGCGAAGGGGGCACTGGAGCTTTCTGGTGGCCGTGCTCTTGGCCGTGGTGAGTATGCATGCCAAGATCGCGGTTGCTGATGACAGGCTTCCGATAGGTGGCGGTGCGGGCATTGTCATCAACGGCGACACGATGTGCACCCTAACTACGATCGGTGCCGATAGCGCCGCTGGGCTCATCGGCTTCACCTCGGCGCACTGCGGGGGCCCGGGCGCGCAGGTCGCCGCTGAAGGTGAGGAGAACAGAGGCCCGTTGGGAACCATGGTTGCGGGTAACGACGATCTTGATTATGCGGTGATCAAGTTTGATCCTACTAAGGTGCTACCGGTGGCCAACTACGATGGCTTTTTAATTTCGGGAATCGGCCAGGATCCAGCCTTCGGTCAGGTTGCCTGTAAACGGGGCCGCACCACCGGCCACTCGTGCGGCGTCACGTGGGGGATGGGCGAGGCGTCCGGCACCCTCGTCATGCAGGTGTGCGGACGACCGGGGGACTCCGGGGCGCCGGTGACTGTCAACAACCTGCTAGTCGGGATGATCCACGGGGCGTTCACTGACAACCTGCCTACCTGCATCATCAAGTTCATTCCGTTGCATACGCCGGCAGTGGTGATGTCGATGAACGCAATACTGGCCGACGTCAACAGCAAGAACCGGCCAGGCGCAGGATTTGTGCCTCAGCCGGCTTGATGCATGGCTAACCGCGCTGGATCGCGTCGCACACACTGGTGTTGAGTAACGTTGACATGTCGCCCAGCTCGAGGTTTTCGGCGACGTCACGCAGTGGACAGTATATGGTTTTGCCGCTGTGTACCTTGGACGATTACGGCACGATATGGGTCTTTTTCGGCAGGGAGATTGGGCGGGTATTTCCCGGGCCATCTCAGTGCGCAGCTCGTTGGCGGTTCCGTCGTGGGCTTTAGTAGTTGGCCCGTAGTACGACGAACGCGCAAATGGCGTGAACGGTGGTGTCGTCGGTAACGCCGACCACCGCGGTCTCAGCGACTGCAGCGTGACTGATGAGCGCTGATTCCACTTCGACAGTAGAGATGCGGTGTCCGGAGATGTGCATTCACATTGTCGATGCGGTCAAGTATCCAGATCGCGTCGGTGGGATCGAAGTGGGCACTGTCCCCGGCTACATTATGAAGCCTTGCTCGCCGAACTTCGACTAGTTAGGTGTTCTGGGACAGCTCTGGGTCCAGATGTTGCACAGCATCAAGGGCCACGGCTGGCCCAAAACCAGTTATCCGGTGACATTCTTGGCATTGTCGATGTCTGGCGGCAGCGCACTGCCGTGGCAATCGACGATCTCGGCCTCAATACTGAACAGCGCTGTAATAGCCGAACCTGGCTTGATCGCAGTGATTCCCGGCAGCGGTGAGATCACCGCGGAACCGGTATCGGTCTGCCATCAGGTGTCCACTGCCGGGAGCTTGCCGGTGCCGATGACATCGCGACACCGGAGTCAGACATTGGGGTTAATCGGTTCGCTGACCGACCCCAGGAGTCGTAGACGGGATAGGTTGTGTCTGAAGGAGATTGCATGGCCGCACTTCACAAAAGTCCGTATTACAGTAAGGGCAATGTAATAAATTGTGAAACAGTATTTTTCGATGATCTGAAAATTCCGGTGCCAGTCTGGGGGATCGGTTGTGCCCTCACAGAGTACCTCGGTGACGCCGTGCTGCAATAAATCTTTCATAGATCCGATATCGGAGGTACGCCAGAACACTGTACGGTCTGGCTTAATGTCAAAAATGGTGTGCATTGTGTAGCGGTATTGAGTGATATCGCGTGCGCGATGCCCTTAGGTTTGATGGTGGTGTGTGAGGTGTTAGATCAGAAGCAGTGGCTGCTCGGTGTTGAGCGGCTACGGGGTGTGTTTGGCGCTTGCGGGCATCGACAACGTCGTGCCAACAAACAACAAAGGCGGTGTTCGTCGTTCCAGTTGTGTCGCATCACTAGAACGTGATTGACGGGGCTGGCTGTGCCATTTGTGTCTGGTGCCGCAGCTTCGTCGTCGGCTTTCTTGGGCGGCGCTAGCTTACTACGCCAGAACTTCCTGTCGCTGGTGATCAGCAGTTTCGCGTCTGCATAGGCAATCCGGTATCGCAGCGCGTGTGCGGTAAAGCCGTCTAACACCACGTTGTGCATGCTGCCCAGCCGCGTGCAGACCAACAACACGGCCTCCGGGATTAACGGTAGGTAGATGGCCGACCCGATCCCTGTGGCTCTCCGCGACATGACGGTTTATGTAGTTGTAGGCGACATTGAGCGTGCTGCCGACGAACCACTTAACGAACGGCGTCCCTGATCAGTCCAGCACCTCGGTGAATGGCGTTGAACACTACAGCTAATTGGCCTGCTTCCTCCCAAAAAGTCAGCTGATCTTCCTCGGCTTTACGATAGAGTTCGGTGCTGGCATTAGTTTGCTTGGCGAACTGTGTCGACGGCTGATACGACGACGGGCCGTCGGTTTCGGTCATCGATTTGTCCCCTATGCTATATCAAGTGCGCGGTCGCATAGCATTGCTGATTCCGAATCGACCTCGCTAATCGTTGTGAGTCTAAAGACTGTGTGGCGGATAATCATCGTTATGGTCGGAGCTTATGTGAGATGCCGGCGGCGGCGGCGTCGTCGATCGATCGCGAGCTTTGTTGTAATCACAACAAGTTACGTTGGCACTGCCGTGACGGGGCCACCCGTATCGGCCGCACCAGCCAGCGGCCAGGCGACGCCGTGCTGGGCGGACCAGATTGCGGTGACTGCCTCGCCGACCGAGGGTGCGGTGGGTCATCGCGCGCTGAACCTGATATTCACTCTCGACGGTGGCGCGGGCCCGTGCACACTCACCGGCTACCCCGCGGTCGAGTCGGGTGCTGGTGGTCCACAGATTTACGCTGAGCCTACGTTGCGTGGCTATATGGGTGGCTTGCCAGCCGCTATTGACGTCCCGCCCACCGTCACTCTGTCGCTGTCGCAACAAGCGCAGGCCATGGTGGAGGGCTTGACCGTCGACGGCAGCGGCAACCTATGCCCTACCTACACCGAGCTGCGTGTGAACCCTCCCGACATCGTCACGGTGTTCGCGGTGCCGGTCACCATCGAGGCCTGTCGATTGCAGGTGCACCCGCTGACTGCGGGCTCATAAGGACAGCGTCTGACGGCGTCTCGTCATGTCATGCGAGCCTAGCTTGCCGGTAGCAGTGTCGGTGACTGGTTGTGGCGGTGAGCTGCTTGGTCACCGCTTGGGTTATCGTTTAATGGTGGGGAGTCCTCGAACTTACTGATCCTGACCAGTACGAACGACAGCAATGGCAGCCGGATCATCGATTGGCTCTCCGCTGCTTTTATATCCTATGATGCCGCCGGCACGCCGAAGGCGGAGAATAGCCCAGTAGGTTCAGATCACCGACAATGTCAACTGTCGAATCACGCTGAAACTGGGCTAGAAACTCACCGATGGTTCGCTGGTGATGGCCCACTTAATTCGTTAACGCATGGAACTACGGGGCGTTAAGCACCAATGTCCAACTGCAGCAAAGCTTTTTCGATCTAATCGATAGATACTACGAGGTTGTCGTCCTGGCGGGAGGTGGAAAGTCGACAGCTGGACCGTGGCGGGCCACAGTGTCGGAGCTGTGGGTGTCAATGACCTCGAGTTCACCGCGCGGCTCAAGGTTTCTGCGATCGATTTCACGTTGCACCTGGCGTTCAGCGTCTTCTATCTCTTGCCAGCGGCGGCATTTCATCAGAATTTCATGATATAATATTTTGGTCGTATTCGACCAGCAGTGGTCTTTGCAAACTGGCTAATGGTTCGGATGACATCAGTGAGCGCGCCTGGCAACACGACGTCCAGATTGACCTAGTGCTAAGTCCTGAATTATCGTGGCGACTGGATACCGCACAACGAAAGTCTGCTATTCGTTTTTATGGAAATCGTGATACCACCTATGCCGACTTGCTGTCCGGTAATCTCGATATCCTTGACATTATTCTGTCCAGTGCGCTACAAAGTCTATGGGTGTGACTCGGGTAACAACACAATCATCGGCCCGGGTGGTGGCAAACTAAGCTCTGAATACCCCGTTGCGACTCTCACATTTCGGAAGAGAAGGCCGGCTATGTCTCTTAACATTATCTGAGCGGCATAGCGCATGGCGACATGGGTCTGGACTTCCAGTCAGTGCTGTTCTGGCACAATGTATTTCTGGTGATTTTGCGGGCTGACGGTGATTGCGTTGGCGCTGGAGTCCGTGCTGGGGATTGGACTTAGCGTGATCGCAGATGGATCATTATCGCTATCCCTAATTTTCGTACTGGGCTTTCTGGCGCAATTCGTATTCGAGATTCAGGTGGGCATTGCGTCGGTCACTGTCGGTGAACGGGCGACGTTCACGCGTCTGCTGCTCGGGATCGCATTAGGACCAGTATCAATTCTTCTCCGTAGTGCGGTTGACTCGCTCAGCGGTGAATGCCAATGCACACGTTGATTATGTTCTGTACGGCAATCAGCAAAGGGTTGCCCGGGCCACGAATAGGTACGGTACACATTTTGCGCAACTCGCTGATCCCGGTAGTCACGTTCCTCGGTGCTGATCTGGGTCCCTGGCGGGTGGAGTCATGATGACCTAACGGTATGCTTAACATCTATGGTATCGGCGGCGTGCTATATCAATACATCATTCGGCAAGAGATGCCCACGGTGGTCTCGATAGTGACTGTGCTCATGCTGATTATCTGGTCACCAGTTTGATCGTGGATCTATTTATATTATTACGTGGCCTTAGACCCGTGGGTTTGCTATGGCTGGGCAGATCCAGGACTGCAGTGGTTTCTGGGATGAATTCGCCGCTCCTCCGTGTTCGTCATCGTCGGTATGCTAATTCTGTTCATTGGGGGTAGTCGCGGCTTTCCCGAGGTTATTCGCCGTAGCTGATCTTATCCTAGGCCAGAGTTTACTGGATTCGTTGGTGGTGCCACTGGTCCGGTACCAACTGCAGGGGCACGGACATCTACGTGAGTAGCATTTACGGTGCTCGGGTCTCGGTCACCTTTGGGCTGGGAGCAACTCAAGTCGTTGTTCTTCGTCGGCGGGGTAGTGAGAGCGTTGGCCGGACTCTACGGGGCTGCTCATCTTGAGTATCATCGGTGTGTTCTTCGAATTGTTGTTGCTGGTCGTCATTATGTTAATCCAATTTATGTATAACCGTACGGTATGGACGGCGATCGCCATCTTGGCATTATCTAGCTGGTATTAAGTCACCAGGATCACCCATAGTTGCGGTGCTTGAGATTCAGGAAGATAATTATGTTATTTCACCTAAGTCATTCGAATTAAGTCGATTCTAGATAATGCTGCGGCATGTTCGGCCCAATATCTTAGGTTCAGTGATTGTAGTGTCCATTATCGTCTTCAACATTTTTGTCGTTACCGAGGCCACATTTTCTTATCTAGGGGCGGGTTTGCCGACATCAGTTGTGTCATGGGGTGGCGATATTAACATTGACTGGACCTGGTTGTGGTCAATCTTGCCCATACTATATTTATACTGTCAGTGCACTGGTAGTTATGGTGTTCGCTTTCATGATTATGGGTTATGCTTTGCATAATACCTGGACCCCAAAATCACAGGCGTGGCAAGCATGGGTAGCACTGGCGACGATGTGTAACCGCAGCTGTTCGTCGAGAGCTGGGCAGTCAGATTCGGCACGCACGAGCCGGTGGTTCGTGGGATGAATCTGCGAGTGTGGCGCGGTCAGACCGTAGCAATGGTAGGAGAATCGAGATCGGGGAAATCCACTGCGGCCGCTGTAATCCTTAGCTGTTGTCGCTCGGTTTCCGAATCATCTTGGGTATAATCGTTTTTACAGGGTCGACATAACTGCCGCTGATCGCTGGTTACCTCCGGTCGATCCGGATCCGTTGTATCGGATATACACCGCAAGACCCGACGATCAGCCTCAACCCAGTCTGGAAGATCAGATTCCAACTATTAAGCAGTGTTGCAAGATAACACGTATGATTCTGTTGGATGCGACGAAGGGAGGTGGAACTGCTTATCGAAAACTGGTATGTCGGATCCGGCACAGTCAGCCGGCTAGTACCCGCATCAACTTTCGGGCGCATGTGTCAGCGTGTGTTGATTGCTATAAGGTTGGCTTACCTGCCTAGGCTGCTGATTGTTGACGAATTGACTTTCGAGTTGTACATCACTACACAACGACAGGCGCTCGATTATCTGCAGCAGCTCGTCGATGAACTGAATACCTCGTTGTTGTTGATCATTCACGATCTGGATTTGACCACCGAACGGGCCAGATTAATGGTCGTAGTTTATTGCGGTTTAGTAAATGTAATATTTTGCAGTGCAATTAATTCTGTAAGACAAGAAACACGAGTAAAGCCGTCGATTGATAGCCGTGGCTTTGTCGCTGGAGGCGCGCAATAGGGTGTCGGGGGATATCAGATCGTAGGAGTCCACAAAAAGCTGCTGTGCACGACACTGTTCTATTCTTCTCTAGCCTAACTAAGATATACTGGTATTCTCACGGTGCATCGTGGCGACAGTTTGTACTGCAGATTCGGTGTAGTTGCTGCTACGACGGGACAGCACTCTAAGCAATCGTCGGAAAGTCCGGATCGGGGAAGTCAATGGTGGCCAGAATGGTGCTCATTTTCTGCAACCGACTTTTGGTACACTAGTCTTCGACGACAACCATGGTGTTAGCATACTCAACTGGAATGATGGAGTTAGCGTTTTGCCGGCGAGTGTAGTCAGTGTTCCAGGACCATGACAGCAGTTTGGATCCCGTGTACTCAATGTTCCGCGTCATCGAGGAGCCTTTGCTTAAATTCATAGGGTTGGTGATCGCGAGTAGCGTGAGTAAACGGTGTGCGAGCTGGTAAACCAGGTGATGATACCATCGTGGGTGTTGAGTTGGCTGCCTTGTGAACTCTACCGGTGGTCAGCGACAACAGGTTGCGATCGCTCCGGGCGGCTGGCACTGCGGCTTGAGATGTTGGTGTGCGACGAAGCGGTATCAGTGCTAGATAGTGTGTTGGTGTAGACGTAGTGTAGATAGTGGGCCTGGTGGTCGTTCTGCGCGCTTAACTAGGATTGATTTACTTGTTCGTCAGCTATAGCCTTGCGATGGTCCGACAGATCGCCTTCGACGTCTTGGTTATGTGCGCCGGCCGGGTGGTCGAGCAGGTACCCATCGAAAGTGTGTGCACTCGGTCCGCCGACGAATACACCTGCCAGCTGTTAGCGCCCATTCTCCAGCACGCTAATATCGGGAGTAGAGATAGGGCAATTAGGTTGACAGGTTGTGACGGCTGATCTGCTGGTTCCACTGATGGAGCTTCCCGACGTTGCTGCGGCCAGTGACTGGGCTCGTGCGGTGTTGGGTCAGGCTAATTGGCACCGGGCAAATCGTGGGGCTGGCTGGTGACTGCCGTCGGAGTGGAGCTACGGGTAACGCGGGTTTCATAGGTGCTTGACGGCGAGGGCCACCTTCTGGCGGTCTCTTCGCCGGACGGGTACGGTTAGAGATCCGGTGTTCGGCAGTGTGTTACGGGTGGCTCAGGTGCTGGAAGACAGTGCGGACCCTGTTGGTCCGGAGCGTGGGGAGCAGGGTGCCGTGATAGGCACTGGCTCGCCTAGCATATGGCTGGTGGCCGATGACTAGGTTGGTGACGATCGGCTGGGTCCCCTACGAATAGATCTCGAAGTGAATCAGCGGCTGGAGTTGTTCGTGGATGTGGTGAGTGATCGCACTTTTGCGTTGGTGCCGGTGATCGCTGCAGTCGTACACAGAGAACGGCTGATGCTGCAGCCGTTTGACAGTGCCGATGGTGTGGTGGCTCGTCCTGCATCGCGGGTTGGTGACTATTGCCACCGGGCTGGATCCGAACACGTTTAGGCGTGCCTTAGGTGAGTTGGGTGCGTCAAGCCGTTGCTTAGCACGACACAGCACGTGGATTCGTCGCCGGGGTATTGGTGCCTGGCTGGTGTTGTTCTGTTGAGCATTGTACGCAGGCGCGCAGGAGACTTTGTTGATTAGCTGAGTCGCTGTTCAGTTGAGAGACCGTTATGCATTAGCCGACGGGCGTCAAAAGGCATCGAAATAATTTGTCGTTAACATGCAAAGCGGGTGGCGGACCGAATAATTTGAAACACCACCCGCATAACACGGAAATCGGGTATCACGTATGCACCTTTAAGTTGTGTGGGTGGCCTCAGCGATTTTGCGACGCTTCTACTTGCAGCCCCACCCAAAGGACCACTACAACCATCTGCTCTTCGCAATTACACAGGCCCACAACATTTCTGCCGTTATCGTGGCTATGACTCCGCGTGGGTACCGAAAACCGTACTAGAGGCCCGGATTGGGAGATAGAACCTTCTCTTCCGGATTAACCTAAGCCTCACCGAGCTTCCCTACTCCCTTTATACTACTACACCCTATAGTATAGCAAGGCCCAGTTTTGTGAAAGTTGCAAACGGTCGCCTTAATTGTGTGCTTGACACGTTTGTTATCTGGGTGCAGCTAGTTATCACTATCGACCTAGAACGCGAAGCGGCGCAGCAGCGAGTAGGTAACTGCTCCGGCGGCCAACGCAGTAACACCCACCGCAGCGGTGGTCGCTATCGCCGCACCCGACGGCGCCGGGATGCGGTCACGCAGCGCGATCGGTCGTGAGAACATCAGCACAGGCCAACCGCGCTCGGCGGCTTCTTTGCGTAAACCGCGGTCAGGGTTGACCACGTTCGGGTGGCCTACGGCCTCGAGCATCGGCAGGTCAGTGATCGAGTCAGAGTAGGCATAGCAGTGTTCCAGCGGATAGCCTTCACAAGCAGCCAACTCGCGGATCGCCTGCACCTTGCCGTCGCCATAGCAGTAGAACGCCACTTCACCGGTGTACTTACCGTCCTCGATAACCATTCGAGTCGCCACGGCATGGGTAGCACCCAGGGCTCGAGCTATTGGTGCCACGATCTCTTCTCCCGAGGCCGACACCACCACAACGTCACGGCCGCATAGCTTGTGGGCGGCGATGAGGTCCGCGGCTTCGGCGAATACCAACGGAGTCACGATGTTGTGCAGGGTTTCGTTGACGATCAATTTGACCTGCGCCGCATCCCAACCGGTGCACATGTTGGTCATGTGAATGCGCATTCGATCCATCTGATCATGGTCGGCGCCGGAGAGAAGAAAGATGAATTGAGCGTAGCTGGACTTGAGCACGGCGTAGCGGTTGAGCAGGCTCTGGTCGAAGAATGGCTTACTAAACGCCAGTGTGCTTGACTTGGCGATAATGGTCTTTTCTAGGTCGAAAAACGCGGCGGTGCGCACGTGGGCAGAGGTGGTTGTCGCTGTTTGCGGTTCGGTTTGCTGCTGAGCAGCTGAGTCAGAAACGGTCACCGATCCAGCATAGGTTGGTGATCCGAACGGTCTCTGAGCTCGCGATCATCATGGTCGCCCTAAACATCTGCAGTTGATCGTGCCCAATGGTGTTTTTGCGGCTCAAGGTGTTTTTTGATTGTTCGGGTACTTGCGTGAGCGTGCGCTTTCGTGTGTATAGTAAACAGTACTCGGCTTAAACCGAGGGTGTATCAGTCCGACCCCCCCGGGGCTGATGCACGACGACCTCCGCCTCCTCCCCCCCTGGCGGGGGTCGTCCTTTTTGTTGGTTTAAAGTGTTTGTTAGGTGTTGAGTTCCTTGCCGATCTGCCTGCATACGGTTGTGGGATTGTACTGACGATACATCGTGTGGGCACTGGGCCAAATCAAGTTTGTGCACAGAGGCGTCTCTGTCCACGAATCCGCATTTTGAGACTAGTGCCACCCCGACGTGCCGCTGTACGGCAAGTAGGTGACTAAAACCATGGATATCCGGCTGACAGGCTCGTTAGAGCATGTTAACAGTGCATCACTGATGCACAGTTGCACGACGAGCTGGACTGCGTCGGCGTGCGGGTGGTGCACGTTGGCGCAGAATCTCTTCATGTGGGTAGAAGGACTGGATCGACGGCTGTGGGTGGTGCTGAACTAAATGGCGGCGGATCGCTGTGGTCCGGCTGGGCTGCCGCGGCGCGCCTATGTAAGCGTGCTTACTACCATTGAAGCTGAGACGGCGACTTGGGTAGCTACTATCGCTGTTTCCGCCCAGCACATGTTGGGGTTGTCCGAGCAAAAGCATGAACTAGGTCTGTGAGCTCGCCGAAGCTGCTGAATTAACGTCCGACGAGAGGCTGCGTTGCACGGTTGTCGGAGATTGTGGTGGGGCTGGGGCATCGTTGTTGTTCGCTGTGTCCCTGGTGCAGGCCACTACCGATGCGCTACTTATGAACCTCGATCCGTGGGGCGGTGGCATCGATTTACTGGTGAGCGGTGAAACCCCATCCGGCTCACTTTGGCCTGATCCAGCGTTACAAAACGGCCGATTGACTTGGCCGATTGTGTGCAAGGCGCTCCTGCGGCACTGCAGGATCAGCGTGATTTCCGGCACTCGGCGCGGGTACGGGTTGGACGCTGAGCCGGTGAGTGCCGTCGTCGATGCTGGTCGTCCTGGGAGAGTGGACGGTTATTGGCGATCTTCTCCGTCGTCTCACCGATGCCACCTAAATTGCGTTGAATGTTGCCGATCTGGTCATCGTTGTCAGTCGGCGTGATGTGCGGGGTCCGGCGGCGAGGGTAGTGCAGAATAGCAGTACGGTGTGAGCGGTCCACTGATTGGCTTATAGGTTGGCAGCGGGATCCGCGCCGCTGTGACTCGACGTAGTGGCCGAGGCGATCTGCGTCGGGTCCGGGCGAGATCCTTGAGGATGCCGAGGCTTTCGCCAAATCTTCGGGTGTTACAGATCGAGCTGACCGGTGCCGGCATCTTGGAACCGCTGTTGTCTGCCGACAGCACCACCGACGTCTTGCTCACTGCGCCTCGTGCGGTGTGGGTTGACGATGGGAACGGCTTGCAACACAGCCAGACTCGGTTTGCCAACGAGAACGCTTTCCGGCGGTTGGCGCAACGGCTAGCGTTAGCGGCCGGTCGTTGCCTCTACGAAACGGAGTCGTAGGTGGACGGTCAGCTGACCGGTATCGGTACAAGCTGGCTCGTGGTCGGGCTGCGCGCTATGCTACCGTAGAGCGGGGTATGGGGATGTGCTTGTCGTTAGCGGGTGTTGCGGCCAGCTACTCAGGATCTGGTTGCTCTTATAGCAAATGGTGTGATAGCGCCCCAGGCCGCCGCGTTGGTTGCTGATAGCATTGCCTCGCGGCTGGCATTCCGGGTGTGATGGAACAGGGACTAGGGAAAGCCACCTTGCTCGCGGCTATACCGGGTGTCGTCTCGCCGAGTGAGTGGATCATATCCGTCGATGATGTCGCGAAGCGAGCACTGCTACATCCGCATCTGGTCAAGCTGGCCTCCCGGTGTGCCAACTCGTTCGGCAGGAGCTGCGGATGCTGTCTGACTGCATCGTGGTCGGCGAGTTCAAGGGTGCCGAGGTGATCGATCTGTTGGCCGCAGTGTACAACGGCAATGACGGTGGAGCGGACACAGTCCACGCCAATAACCTCGGCAGGTTCCCGCCCGACTGGAGGCGCTGGGCGCACTCGGCGGCCTCGATCGGGTCCGCTCTGCACAGTCAGCTCGCCACGGCGGTCCAGATGTTGTTGTACGTCGTATGGGACAGAGCACCGGTCGATGGCGACTCAGCGAGGTCGCTGTGCTGTGCCGAACTGACGGGCGGCTTCACGCAGCCACGGTGTGACACGCGGACTGAGGGATGACCGACGATGCGGATGATCTGCACCGCTTGCTGCGGATCCGGATTTCGGCATGACTGGCCCGTTGCTTCCCGCCTCGTTGTTATCGATCGCGTTGCTGGTCCTTCTGTCGTCACCGTCGACACTGGCTAACGTTGATAGTGTCTGTGTGTCGACGGGTTCGGTTGGTCGGCACGAGTTGGGTTGTCTGTATCATCGGGTGTGCGGCTGTCTGCGAGTGGGGTCTCCACCCATCTGTGCGTTCTGCGTCGCCGCCGACGAAACTGTGGGCACAGTTGCTGCTTCCCTAGGCGCGGTTATGGCCCGTGCCCAATTAGGTGCTGACGTGACTGCCGGCTTGCGGGCGGCGGCCGGGTCGTCGGCATTGGACTCTATTGACGGTGTGGCTGGTACCCTAGCTAGCTACCAGGGGCTGGCGATAGCCACGTTGATGCACGCGATAGCGTTTAACAGCAACGGTTCTCGGCACACGTGACATCGGCTATGGTCGGTGTCCGCGCTACTGTGGCGATCCTGGCGGGTCTGCCACTGCTTGGGGTGCTGCTCAGTCAACTGGTCGGAGCCCGGTCGCTGATTTTCTTGCTGAATGGACGCGCGGGCAGCCGGCTGTTGGTGTTCGGCTTTGCGCTGGTCTGCATGTGGCTGTTGTGGCCGGATCGACTGGCGTGATGAGTGTCCAGAAGACGGCCGCGCGTGAGGATCGCCGCGAGGGGCGGAGTGAGCGGTAACCGAGGCACTAACGGCGTCCGTGACGTCGCAGAGTTACGCGTGATGAGGTGGGGCACCTCCCCGTTTGTGGGGGAGTGGCGCATGAGCATGGTGACGGTGTTACTGGCGTGGCGTTGTGGGTCGGCGCCGGCTCTTCAGCGACGCGGATGCGCACCGCGATGCCACTGTGCTCATGTTAGCTGCGGCAATGACTGCTGCACGGGTTGGTACGCGGTACCGACCCGCTGGCGATTGCGTCCAAGCTGGACGTGCGGGCGGTATGCCCTGTGGGTGGGTATGGCGGCGCCGTCGATATTGGTCCAGGTGTTGCCCAGGGCCGCCGACCTTCTAGCGTTGGGCACTATATCCGGCCGCTGCATAGTCTTATGTCGCACAATCTGCTGGCAGGTTCGGTTGACGCGCAGACCGATGCATTGTTGCGGCTGGCATGATGTTCGGCATTGTCGGGCGCGGCGCTGGCCTACGGCGCGTCGCGTCTGGTAAGGCGCGGCTCCAGCTGTATCGGGACGGCGACTTGCTGGTCTTCATGGTCATTGCACACTCAAAGCTGTTGCCCACGTTGGGTTATTGCTTTCACGACGGTTGTAGCGGCAGAGCAGCCACGGTGAGCGTGGCTCGGCCACAGTGCTGCTATGCACTGTGGCCGTCGGTGCTTACCTCGGCGCGGTTGTGGTGGCACGTCATCCTGCTCAGGCAGCATCTGACCTGGCCCCCTCGGCTGTCGCTACACGGCTGCCGTTGGGAGCCCCAGCGGTGTGAGCCCGTGCGACGCTATCGACGATACTAAGGATAGTCGACCGGATCATCGACGTGCAATGCGGTGTAAAAACTCGACCATACTATACCTAAATCCAGGTGGCCTTCGATTTTGTCTATAGCTTGACTGGTGTGATAAAAGAGGCAGCGTGGGCGAGGGGGAGAGGGGACTGTTAGTGGAGCTTGTCTTGGTGTACAAGGGCACACATGGAAGTCGCGTGGCGCGCCAGACTGCATACGCCCATTCATTTCGGTCTGTTCGAGAAGCAGTCCGCCGTTGCCGTCGGTGCCAAGAAGCCTGGGGTGACGACAGTGCCGCTGTTGGCTCCGTTGTCGATCAGCGGTCGACCGAACAATATGTCGGTGGGCGCATTCATGACGCTGGGAAGATTTTGCGCCACGGTCTGCAACGGTGGGGCATTCACGGTTTCGACGGCCGCATAACTGGCCGCAGTGGCGGTCAAGGCTTGATACAAATTTGGTCATGAGATCCCGCAGCTTGGGTACCGAGTTTCTGATACACTTGGATGTGGTCGTTGAATACCGTGGCGATAGTCGCCGGTGTTTCGTCAGTGCCCGCCGCTGCCAGCTGCATGGTTGACGCAGTGGCAGCGCTGAGTGTTGTAATCGATACTTGCCAAGTTGCTAGTCGCTGTTAGCAGTATCTCCGGGGTTGCGATCACAAACAACAACTGGTACCTTCAAATGCCTCCTGACTGGTCAATATAGTCGGGAGTACACTGTATAGCAGCTGAGTGAATGCAAGGTCCTGTTTAGCGAGTCGGACCAATAGGGCTTGGGATAGGCACTGCACATCAATGTCGGTATCCAAGTGAGGTT
>NZ_QAYL01000020.1 GCF_003408705.1 Mycobacterium uberis | reverse complement strand
ACAACTCACAACACCACCCGCTTTACCGACGGACTCACGGCTACCAGAACATCCACACAGTAGATCAACTCACACAACCCATCGACCCACACCACAACCCACACCACCACACCCCACATAAAACAAAACCACACAACACCAGACCAGGGTGGGCAGAAGATCGGACATTGTTTGCGAAGGTCATAAAGTTGTTCACTGACATCTTGAAAATGTTCGTCGAGTAGGTCGAGCTGACTGTCAAGCTGATTCGCTCCAAGGGCGTCAAGGTATTCCTTATGCGCCCAGTTGCCCACGGGCCTACCCAATGACATGTTGTCCCAGTTGGTCTCCTGCGTCCAGCCCGCTCTACGGGCGTTCACCCGGATGACCAGAAGTAACTGGCCAAGACCGTGCACACCTATTCGGGGACCGATCTCTACGACTTGGAGTTAGCGGTTAGCATCGTTGGAAATCGGTGAGGCCGTCGTCACGGTTACTGCCCGAGAAAGGCACACCGACACCGATGGTGTGGACGCGTATGCGGATGCCGCGGTCGTTGATGGCTGTCATCAGCACCGACGAAATTGCCGCTGCAGCTAAATTCAACTCGACGCAGGCTAAACAGGGTCGGACGTTCAGCAGACGTCAGAACCTAAAGTGCTCAAACCGAAAGAACTGCCACTATAGAAATCACCGTGCGGGAAGTACGACCCCCGGCCTTGGCTGGACGAGATTGACTTGCTATCCATACTCACGCCCGTTAAAACTCACCGCTCAGTCATTTGGGAACAAGTGCTGAGTAATCCGACCGTGAAGAGCGCCCTCATAACCGTCATACACGAATTCATTCGCAGCTTGTTCGGTACCGGACGCCACCCAAATAACGCCTACCCGCTGCCGAGTTTCTTATAGAAGCTGCCCGTGATCGGCGCTATTATGGCGCGTGGTGTGTACCCACTCACCACCGACATGGCTTTCGACGTTACGCCCGGGACAACGCGCATCTTGTTGCGCTCCAAGGCATTCAATGACAGCCGTGCGGTGTGCTCCGTTGAGATCCAGAGGAAGTCAGGTACCAGTTTTTCCACGAGCGATGCTTCGGCCGGATCGGGCAGTTTGGTGCGCACCGGTCCCGGTGCCAGCAACGTGACGTGCACGCCGGAGTCGTGCAGTTCACCACGTAGCGATTCACTGAAGGTGTTCGCGAACGCTTTGGTAGCGGCATAAGTGGCGTTGTAGGGGATCGGTGCATTACCGGCGGCCGAGCCGGAGATCAATATCCCGCCGGCCTTGCGCTCGATCATGCCCGGCAGTACTGCCAACGTAAGGTCGTGCACCGCTACGGCATTCAGCTGCACTCGAGCTTTTTCACCTGCTGGGTCGAGTGCAGAAACCGGACCGAAAGTTGCGGTACCTGCATTGGCGCACAGGATCGAGATGGGCCGTGCGGCCAGTTCATCGGTCAGTTTCGCTCGTTCAGATGCGTCGGCGAGATCGGCCGGTCGCACTTCGACCGAGACACGATATTTGTTGGCCAAACGGACGGCCAGGCCGGTGAGCACATCCTTGCGTCGCGCGGTGACGATTAGACTGTGTCCACGCGCGGCAAGTTCGGTGGCTAGCGCTTCGCCGATGTTCTGTGATGCTCCGGTCACAACGGCACGTGCGTCGGGGCTGGGGGCGGGTATCGGCATGCGCCAATGGTAGACACACAGCGATCGCAGGCGCGGTGGAGCCGAGTGCAGCGGGGTGCATTCACCGTAAAGTGCTGGACATGAATCAGCCAGAGTCGGGCGCGGGTACCTTGGCGCGGTCGCGGGTTGTAGCGTGGGCGATGTGGGACTGCGGTTCGACTGGCCTGAACGCCATCGTGGCGACCTTCGTTTTCGCAGTGTACCTGACCAGCAGCGTGGGCGTAGGCATGCCCGGCGGTACCTCATCGGCGAGTTGGTTGGGTCGCGCAGGGGCCGTTGCCGGGTTGACTATCGCAGTGCTGGCGCCGGCCGTCGGCGTATGGGTGGAATCTCCGCGTCGTCGGCGGGTAACGCTGGGCGTGCTGACTGGTCTTGCGGTGACGCTTACCTGCGCGATGAGCTTTATACGCGACCAACCTGGTTACCTTTGGGCCGGATTGGTGCTGCTGGCGGGAACAGCGGCATGCAGTGATCTGGCCAGCGTCCCGTACAACGCAATGCTGCGTCAGTTGTCGACGCCGGCGACAGCCGGCCGGATTTCCGGTTTGGGTTTGGCGTCGGGATATGTCGGAAGCGTCGTCTTGTTAGTGCTGATCTACCTAGGTTTCATTTCCGGCACCGGTGAGTTGCGCGGGCTGTTACACCTGCCCACTCACGACGGAATCTACGTACGCGCGGCGATGCTGCTGGCCGCGACATGGCTGGTGTTGTTGGCTTTGCCACTGCTGTTAACGGCACACCGACTACCCTCGTTGGATGAAATGTCTCACCCAACGAGCATGCTGGGTGGCTATCGTAAGCTTTGGTCGGCAGTCTCTGCGGAATGGCGACACGACCGCAACCTGGTCTACTTTCTGGTGGCCAGTGCGCTCTTCCGAGACGGTTTGGCGGCGACATTTGCCTTCGGCGCTGTGCTCGGCGTCAACGCCTATGGGATTTTACAAGCCAATGTGTTAGTGTTTGGCATGGCTGCCAGCGTGGTGGCCGCAGTCGGGGCGGTGCTCGGCGGGTTCGTTGACCACCGGATCGGGTCCAAGCGAGTTATCGTGGGGTCGCTGATTGCGATTATCGTCACGGCCCTGATCTTGATGATGCTTTCCGGCCCCCTCGTTTTCTGGATTTGCGGATTAGTGCTGTGTCTGTTCATCGGACCGTCGCAGTCGTCGTCGCGCGCTCTGTTACTACATATGGCGCAGTCCGGCAGGGAAGGTGTAGCATTCGGCCTCTACACAATGACGGGGCGGGCGGCGTCGTTCGTGGCGCCGTGGCTTTTCTCTGTATTTGTCGACAGTTTCGGCGCTGTCCGGGCCGGCCTGGGTGGAATTTCGGTGGTGCTGCTGGCCGGGCTCCTGGGAATGCTGGTGGTGCGCGTCCCAACGCGGCACAAAGCGGCTGCGGTTGAGTCGTCCTAGTAGGCCGGCCGGTCGCACGTGCAGCCGAGTCGGGTGTAGCGGGTCGCCATGCGTCGAACCTACTACGTCTTAGCGGGGGGCATCGCAGATTGTCAGACCTACCCCAGTGTGCTGGCGTACTTGAACTCCGGCCACCGTGACTGAGCAGGTGACATCGTGGCCGATGTTGACGATCGTGACACTTGCCGGATGGACAGCTGACTTGGACAGGCTGACCTGTTTGCTCCACGGCAGTACCACGTTGAACTCGGTCTGCATGATGTCGTCGGTATCCATGTACGTGACACTAATAGCCCGGCCTTGGCCAGTGACACTGTAGACAACGTCCAGTATTGCGGGTGGCGTGGTGGTTGGTGCGGTAGTACCAGGGCTGGTAGTCGGTACAGCGGTGGGTGTGGGCGACGTTTCGGTGGTTGGTGTCGGGGTGGCCAAGCTTGACTCGGACATGGCGGGTAACGGCGGGACGGCCATCTGTGTTTTAATTGCGCTGTTCGTGATTACTAGCGTAATGACTAACCCGACTGCCAGCACAACGGACGTGCCCGCAGCGACCCACAACAACCAGTGCGGTGATTTCGGCCCGTACGGTGGTGGGGGAGCCAGCCTCTCTGGAGGTATGTCGGTCAGTGAGGGTCGGTCTTGCTGCCAATATCGCGGCAACTGTTGAGTCCGGTTTGGCGTCCGGGGCGGAAGCGGGGCTCCGTACGCAGGTGCGTAGGGCGCTTGTTCGGCATAGGCCGGATCGTTGAACGGCGGATATTGGCGATCTTGCGGCTCGATCGGTCCAGACCCGGTTAAACTGGGACTAAGCCACTCAGGCCGGCGTGGATCGTTCATGCCCACCTCAACCTCATGGGATGCAGGGTACCTGGATCTGGCATTCGACGTATGGCAGTTGTTACCGGCCTTGTCGTCGATATCGAGGTTGTACCCGAACCGGGTTCAGTCGGTCACGCATTGTGCAGGTCTACGGCTACTAGCACGGCAACAGTCATCGTTCGCATGATGGCGCCGAACCGTTCCGCGCTGGATGGCTTGGCGCGCGAATTACCTAGGGATTTCATGCTGTACAGCGTCGAGTTCAGCACGCTTAATACAGCGTGCGCCGCCAACCAAGCGTTAGCTTCAGCAAGCTTCGGGTTTAGCTGGCGCAGTACAGCCACCCACACCTCCACGTACTGTCGCTGCGCCTTGCGCACCTGCCGTGCGGCGACAGTGGGCAGGTAGACAAGATCTCGGTCTTGAATACGAATTAAGTGGGGTTTGCCCAGTGCAAAGTCGAGGTGAAAATCGATGAGGCCGTCTAGTGCCACGTTCGCATCACGAGCGCCGGCAAGCAGTCGGGCGCTGGTCTCGACCAGCAGTGACTTCTTGTTGGGAAAGTGTCGATAGATGGCCGGACCGCTGACCTCGGCGGCGGCGCCGCTGTCTTCTAGCGGCACCGCGAGGAAACCACGTTCAGCGAAGAGCCGTTCGGCGGCGGACAGGGGTTGCAGGCGTCGGCCAGACTTCAGCTGGCTTCGGCGATCTGGTGTTTCGGGAGGCCCGGGCTGGCCGTCTAGTGTAGGCGCCGTCATGACGGCCTCCATCCGCAACTCGCACTGGACACTTCGGTTAATTGTCACTAACGTAACGGGGGTTATTGGCTATTCACTTTACGGGAATCGTGCCAGTAGCCATGGACTGCGATCCACCGTGTCATGTCCCTACTTTTGTGACCGAGGTCAGAGCAAGTGTCGACTGCTTGAGACGACTATCGGCGCAAGCTTGGCCGATACGGTCGCCAAATACGCACGCAGGAATGTGCTGGTTAGTGTCTGGGCTGGGCGACGATGGCGTTACACAGAATTGCTGACCGCCGTACGCCGACTGGCGACGGGGCTGGTTTGGCCGGACGATCAGGTTGGCGTCTTAAGCGCAGAACCGATGGGAGGGAATGCTAGCCTAGTGTGTGACCGCCCAGATTGACGCGGTCCTTGGTGACCCTAAACGCTGCTTACCGAGCACGTGAATTGGACTACGCACTAACGCAATCCGGAGTTGCGATGGTGATCGTTGCCCCCGATTTCAGGACCTCGGACTACACCAAAATGCTGGCCGCGGTGGCGCCACATTGTCTCGGCCTATCCGACGTAGTGTTCGTGGGCAGCGATCGCTGGGACGAACTGGCTGGCGCGGAGGCCGATTTAACTGTGCTGAAGCAGATTGCGGCGAAATTGCGAAACAGCGATCCCATCAACGTCCAATACACTTCTAACACTAAGATGTATCCGAAAGTTGTCACGCTGAGCCACCGCAACATTCTTAACGACGGCTATCTGGTGGGCGAGTCGCTCGAGTACATCGCGTACGACGGGATCTTTATCCTGGTGGCTCTTCTATGTACTGTTTCGGCATGGTGATATGGGGACACTAGCTACAGCGCCTGTATGACAATTTCGGCGCCTGGCTTTGGCTCTAACAATAACTCTGCAGGTGGTGCATTGTGACCAACGATGTTCATCGCCGAGCCGGGTCTGCTGGCGTTCGCTGACTACGAGCTGGACAGCCTGCGCATCGGGGTTATAGCGGGTTCGCCCTGCCCGGTCGAGGTGGTGCGCAAGGTGATCAAGAACATATGCATGCCGGGTGTCTCGATCTGCCATGAGATGGCCAAGACTTCGTCAGCGTCCACGCAGGCCCGGATGGACGACTTACTGGTGCGGTGCATGGGCACCGTTGGCCGGTTGGTTCCTCATCAGGAGATCACGGTGGTGGATCCGGTCATCGATGAAACGGTGACTCACAGCGTATCCGGCGAGTTCTGCACATAGGGTTATTCAACAATGACCGGGTATTGGAATGATCCGGAGCAGATCACCGAAGTGTTCGATGCGGACGGCCGGATGCGCACCAGAGATCTGGCCACCATGGATGCATGTGGGTACGTCGAGATCACTGGCCGAATCAAGGACATCATGGTTCGTGGCGGCGAGAACATCTCGCTGTGCGAGATCCAGAAATTTCCATACAGCATACCGATATCGTCGACGGCCACGTCACCAAGGTGCCTGACGAAAGACGTAGTGAGGAGCTGATGGCCGTGGTCAAGCTCTACGTCATGGGGCCCCGAGTTTGACCATCGAGGCGTTGCGTGAGTTTTGCACGGGTCAGCTTACTAGACGCACCACATTGGCAATGATACTACCTAGTCTAGCTAAGTTAAAATTAATTTGACTGGGCATAGACCGCCTCGGCGGTGAAGAGACTCTGCGGTAATGGACAACATGGTGGCTACCGCTGCCGGAGGCGATCGCGGACATAACTGACGGGTTGTCACTGGTGGTGCGGGATTCGGGCTCTGCGGTATTCTTGAAATACTTGCTGCGGCGGTGGTTGACAGCGGGGTCCGCGACTTGGAAACGGTGTTGAACAATTGCGATGTCGACGGCGTTGGTCTCGGACTCCTTATACAGCACAAGAGAATTTGCCGGGCCATCTCGTCGTACGTGGGTGAGAACAGGGAGTTCGTTCGCTAACTCCTAGCCGGTGCACTCGAGGTGGAGGCTGCTCCCCAGGGCACCCTGGCGGAGCGTCTGTGTGCCGGTGGGATGGGGATACCGGCTTATATGCCGGCTGGTGTCGGCAATGAAATCGCCAATGACGAGCTGCCGTGACGCTACGACGCCTTAAGTGTGGTAGCGGTGGTGTCGCCTGCCGAGGAAACCCGTGAGTTCGACGGCGCCACCTAGTGTTCTCGAGCCGGCAGGCTGCACTAATTTTCCACCTGGTGTACGCCTGGAAGGCGACCGGTACGGCAATTTGGTGTTATTGGGAGTCCATCGCTAACTTCAACCCGGAATGAGCTGGTATGGGGCGGATCACCATCGCTGAGGTCGAGCATCTCGTCGAGGCTGGAGAGATCGCCCTTGCCGCGTTGCACACGGCGGGAATCTATGTGCATCGGATCGTGCACGTGCCCAATCCCGTCAAGCGGATTGAGTAAGGAGACGGTGCGTTAAATGACGTAGACCAGAGATGAGATGGCCGCCCGGGTTGCAATGAAGTTCGAGGACGGTCACTGCGTCAACTTTGGTATCGGTATACCCACGTTGATCCCGAATCACCTACCCGACGGCATGTACGTCGTCTTGTATTTTGAGAAGGGGATCCTGGGTGTCGGACCATACTCTCGGCGCGAGGATGTTGACGCCGATCTGATTAACGCGGGCAAGGAGACGGCCACCACCCTGTCGAAGGTTGTGTTTTTCTCCTCCTCGTCCTCATTTGTAATCATCCGTGGTGGACACCTTGACATCGCAGTATTTGGGACTATGCAAGTCTCGGTCACCGACGAACTCGCGAACTGGATGATCCCCCGGGCAAGATGGTCAAGGGTGTGGGCAGCGTGATGGACCTGGTGCGCAACGTCCGCAAGGTGCTTGTGGTAGTGGGGCACGCCTCAAGGACGGTACTCCCAAGGTCGTGGAATGGTGCATCTTGCCGCTGATTTATGCGCACTGTGTGAACCACATCGCCACTCATCTCGCGGCCATCGACGTTTGTGCCAAGGCCTGTACCTGATTGAAACCTCCCTTGACGTATCGGTCGATTAATTCATCGCGAAGAATCAACTACCCCTGGTGTTTTCGGATCTGGTGACCTGGCGGTGACGATCGCTGTACCGTCGTCCGTCGACGAGCACCGCTGGCTGGTAGCGGAATTGGATGACACACTTGACGCTGCGATCCTGGGTGGCAACGAAACGCGCACGGGAACAACGCATCAGCCGCGGCAAGCTGCTCCTCCTCGGACGGGTGAATTGGCCGCTAGATCCGGGTAGCCCGTTTTTGGAGTTGGCTTCGCTGGTTGCGGGTGGTATGTACGGCGACGAAGTACTAGGTGAGAGGCTTATCACCGAGATCGGTCAGGTAGCGCAGCGTGAGTGTGTGGTCGCCGCCAACGATGCAACGGTTAAGAACGACATCTAATTATCCCATGAAGATTCAAGAAGCACCTGCGTGCGCAGGAGGTTGCGCTGCAGAATCGGCTGCTGTGTATCTACCTGGTGGACTCCGGCGGCGCCTTCCTGCCGCACCAAGGCGAGGTGTTGCCGGACCGCGAACGTTTCGGCCAGATCTTCTACAACCAGGCGACGATGAGCACCAAGGAGATTACACCAGATGGAGGCGGTTCTCGGCTTGTGTATGGCCGGGCGTAGCTTACGTGCCGGTGATGAGCGACGAGGTAGTCATCGTTCGCGAGCAGGGCATGACCTGTCTCGCTGGTCCGCCACTGGCCAGGGTCACTACCGGCGAAATCGTTACGGCCGAGGAACTCGGCGGCGGTGACCTGCACTCGCGAGTGCCCAGTGTAATCGACCACCTCGCCGAAGACGAGGAGGAAGTGCTGTGGATCGTACGTGCTATCGCCGCCACCGTCAGCCCGCTCGACCCTGCCTGATAGGAGGTAAGTCGTCCCGCTGAGCTTAACCATGCACAGACTGTGCTGTATGACGTTGTACCTCCGGCTCCATGGGTGCCTTAAGATGTGCGCAAGGTGACCGTGCTGCTAGTCGGCGGTAGCGAATTCAGCGATTGCAAGGCCAAATACAGCAAGGTGTTGATGACCGCCTTCGTGTATATCCACGATAATCCGGTTGGGATTGTCGCCAACAACGGCGTGCTGTTTAGCGAATAAACGCTTAAGGGAGCGCATTTCATCGAGCTGTGTGACAAGCACAAGATTCCACTGCTGTTCTTGCGAAAAACCGCCGGCCTCGTGATCGGCTGGGACTACGAGGCCGGCGGCATTGCCAAGCATGGCGCCAAGATGGTGGACGTCGTGGCCTGTGCTCGGATGCCCAAACTGACCGTTATTGTCGGTGGATCGTACGGTGCGGGCAACTGCTCTACACTCACCTCGGTTCTTGTTGATGTGGTTCGATGCGTGGATCTCGGTTATGGGTGGCGAGCCTGCCGTGTCCGTGCTGGCGACCGTGCGCGGCGAGCAACTTGCGGCGACCGGTGCACCTTGGCCAACCGACGAGGTGGAGGCCTTTAAGGCGCTGATTCGTGCGCAGTACGGGGACCAGGGCAACTTATACTATTCACATAGCTCGTTTGCGAGACAACGGCATCATCGACTCGGCAGATACCAGAGCAATTGTAGGGCTTACTCTTGCGGTGTGTGTCGACGTGCCGCTGGAACCGTTCTGCTAAGGCGTCTTTCGAACGTGACGGTAATGTTTGACACTGTGTTAGTGGCCAACCGCGGTGAGATTGCCGTTCGGATGATCCGGATATTGCGTCGGCTGGGTATTCGATCGATCGTCGTGTACAATGACTCCAAATGCCGGTGCCTGACATGTGCTCGAGGTTGATGCAGCGGTGCTGTTGGGGTATGGGCAAGTTACCTCGACATCAGTCGCGTGGTTGAGGCCGCGGTGAGCACCAGAGCTCAGGCGATCCACCTCGGCTACGGATTGTATTTCTAAAATGCGGATTTCTTCGCAGCATACGAACATGTCAGAGTAGTGTTCGTCGGTGTATCGACGCGTGCCATCGAGGCGATGGTGGACAAGATCACCACCAAGAACGCGGTCGTCGTTTTCGGGGTACCGGTAGTGCGCGGGGTGACCCAGCCCGGGGTCACCGACGACGAAATGGTCGCCGCTGCCGATGAGGTCGGCTATCCGGTGTCGATCGAGCCATTCACGGATGGCGGGGCAGGGATATGCGGCTGGTGGCGGACCCGGTGTTTCTACCCGAGGCGCTGCTAGGAGCGCGGCGGGAGGCTGTGTCCTTGTTCGGCGAAGACGCGCTATTCCTGGAGCGATTCGTATTATGGACCAGGAACGTTAAGGTTTAGGTATTGGTCGACAGCCATTCCAACGTTGTGCATCTCGGTGAGCGTGAGTGCAGCCTGCAACGGCGCCACGGGAAAGTCATCGAGGAGGCGCCGTCTTCGTTGTTGGACATCGCTACGTGCGCGCAGATCGGTGCGGCGGTCTGCTACACCGCCTGCAGGTGGAGCATCCTGTTGCTGAGGTGATCACCGTACTGGACCTCGTCGAGTGGCAGATTCGGGTGGAGGCTGGCGAGAAGCTGCCGTTCGGGCAGGACGACGTCACGTTGAGCAGGCATGCTATCGAAGCACGAGTGCACGCTGAGGATTCCGGCGGAGGATTTCTGCTTACCGATATGGGCGGGTGCTGGATGTGCTCAAACCTTCGGGCAACCGGTGTATGGATGGATTCCTCATTGCTGTCTGGCATCGTAATTGACAGTGACTATAACCTGATGCTGAGCAAGGTGATCGCACATGGGGCCGACTGCGATAAGACGTTGATGTGGAAGGCGTTTCTGGGTGTGCAGATCAATATTGAGTTCTCCGGTTTTTGCTCACAGATGACCGGATGTGTGCCGGAGATTTGGATACTGCCTTGCTGGACGAGTGATTCGCTGACTTTGCGCAGCTGCCGGTGCGCACCGCGATGCAAACTGCACTGCGTGGTGAGACGGTGTCAGTGTACAGGTTACCTGAGACCGACACGGTGCAGGTCGGCTATGGCGAAATTCTTTCCACAAGTGTATAGCTCGTGCGATGTCCGCTGTACGTGATATTGTCCACTTCAGTTTCGGGCCACATTGAGGTGTTTGGTGTCCGCCAGTGGCCAAGTGATTGTCGAACAGGTGTTGGCTAGGTTAATCTCGGTTTCCGAAGAGCCTGCAGAGAGCAAGTATTAGAGGATCATGGCGATAACCATTACGGTGGGAAACAGCGAACGGAATACCAGGATTCTCGCGACACGGTGGTTGATTTCGCGCGAGCCGTGGTCGCCCCAATTTCGGCTAAACGCGATGAAGAGTATAGCTTTCCATACGAGATGGTCGCCAAGATGGGTGAGATGGTGCTGTTCAGGTTGTCGTTCCTCAAGGAATGCGTCGGCATGGGTGGTGACTATGTCGCACTGGCGGTGGCGCTCGAGGAGCTCGGCAAAGTTGACCAGTCGGTGGCTATTACGCTGGAAGCAGCGGCAAGTCTGGGGGGCTATGTCGATTTACCGATTCGGTACTGAAGGGCGGAAAAACACGTGACTTCCCGACCTGGTCGCCGGTCGAGTGTTGGCTGGTTTCGGACTCATCGGACCGGGGTCCGACTCGGACGCCGACGGCACTCGCGCTATGGCCTGTCTAGAAAACAGCGAGTGGGTAATTAATGGCACCAAGCAATTCATCATCAACTCCCGCACTGATATTACTTCGCTGGTAACGGCTACCGGAATCCGAGTTGATGGTTAAAAGAAATTTCGACGATCATCATGCTAAGCAGCCCAATGGGATTCACTGTAGAGCCAGTTTACGACAAGGTCGGTTGGAACGTTGTGGATATCTACCCATTGACATTCGTCAACGTGTACGTTCCGGATGAGAACCTGCTAAGCCAGCACGGGAGCAGGCATGTGAACTTCCTGTCCATTTTGGATAAGGGTCGCATTGATTACTAAGGTGACGTAAGGGTGCGTCGACGAGAGTGTCAAGTACGCCAAGGAGCGCCAGTCGTTCGTCCAGCCGATCAACTCTTACAAGGCGATCAGCTTCAAGGTAGCGTGAATGGAAACATGTGCGCACGTTGTTCGCACCGCTTACTACAATGCTTTCGGAGAGATGTTGGCAACCAATCATTTTAAGGAGAAGGCACTGATCATAAAGATGACTGCGTCGGAGGCGGCAATGGACAACACTTATGACGTAACTTAGATCCATGGTGGCTATGGCTTCATGAACGAGTATCTGGTAGCCCGTCATTATCGAGATGGCAAGATCCTCGAGATCGGTGAAGGTACCACTGAGATGTAACTGAATACTCATTGTGCGATCGCTGGGACTGCGGTGATTGCCCAGGAGCAAGGAAACAAGTCAGTTGTTCAGCGGGGGTTGTGGTTCGAGGAGTTCAATATTGATTAAGATGTACCTGTATCGATTCGACCGCATGGTTATCGAAGCTGACAATGTGCTGTTCACCACGCTGACGATGAACGTCCAGTCGTTGCATCGTGATGCGGCGTGGGCAGGCAAGCAGCCGGGTTTTTGGGATGAACGGTTGGTGGACTCGATGTTTACCCTCTCGACGTTGGTCTGGTTGTCGGTTGCACAGTTGACGCTGGGCACCGTCGTGGCCAATCTAGGTTTTTCCGAGGTTTCGTTCCCCAAGCCTATCTTCCATGGGGACACCTCGTATGCAGAGGCGGCATGCACCGGCAAATGCGAATCGAAGGGCCGACCCGGCAAGGGTATCGTTAATTTCGAGCACACCGCGCGCAACCAACACGATGACATCGTTGTGCGAGCAGTGCGCACGACGCTCGCGCAAAGGCGGCCGGCGCAGGAGGTCCGATGAACCTGCGTGCCGTCGGCCCAGGTTGGTTGTTTTGCCCGGCCGATCGACCTGAACGTTTCGCCAAGGCCGCCGCTGTCGCCGATGTGGTGATCTTGGACCTCGAAGATGGTGTGGCGCAGGTGGAGAAGCCCGCTGCCCGTAAAGCACTGCGGGACACTCCGCTCGACCCCGAGCGGACGGTGGTGCGGATCAACGCTACTGGCGACGACGAGCAAGCCCGTGATCTGGAAGCCTTGTCCTATACGGCTTATTCAACAGTGATGCTAGCTAAAACTGAATCGGCAACACAAGTGGCCGCACTCGCACCACGCGACGTTATCGCGCTGGTTGAGACTGCGCGGGGTGCTGTGTTGGCAGCCGAAATCGCCGCGGCCGAAGGTACGGTCGGGATGATGTGGCGCGCCGAGGACCTTATCGCTACCTTGGGTGGCAACTCCAGTCGGTGGGCTGACGGCCGTTATCGGGATGTGGCACGCCATGTCAGGTCGACTATCTTGCTTACGGCATCTGCGTTCGATCGGATCGCGCTCGACGCCGTGCATTTGGACATCCACGATATTGACGGTCTGCGGGCGGAAGCCGACGACGCCGTAGCGGCGGGTTTCAATGCGACTGCCTGTATCCATCCGAGCCAGATCTCTTTGGTGCGCAAGGCCTATCAGCCCAGCGAGGAGAAGTTGGCCTGGGCGCGGCGGGTATTGGCAGCGGCCAAAACCGAGCGTGGAGTGTTCGCGTTCGAAGGACAGATGGTTGACTCGCCGGTGCTCAAGCACGCGGAAATGATGGTGCTGCGGGGCAAGCCTACCTTGGGGTGATTGTTAATTTCACCTGCGACACGTTCTGCACATTGTCCGGATGAGCCCAATCCTTCCATACTCGAGTGTCTAATGAGTATTATACTCGTGCTATGCACTCGCGTTAAAGGTTAAAGACGGAACTTAGCTGGTTGATGATCGGCTACCGCATGATCGACATTTGCCAACTGTGTGACCGTGGGGTGGCTTTAGGCCGAGGAGGCGGTATGGCAGGGGTTCTCTGATGCCGATGACTGTCGACCTTGAGCCGGTGCGACTTATCGGTCCAGATGGGATGTCGACGGCCGAATGTCGCTATAATGGCGATCTTCCCGCCGAGACATTGTGTTGGCTCTACGAGCTGATGGTGGTCACACGAGAACTCGACGTTGAGTTTGTCAACACTGAAGCATCAAGGTGAGTTGGCACTGTTCGCATCCTGTCGTGGTCAGGAAGCCGCACAGGTAGGTGCTGCGGCCTGTCTGCGCAAAACTGACTGGCTGTTTCCCCAATACTGTGAGTTGGGGGTCTATCTCGTGCGCGGTATCCCACCCGGGCATGTGGGCGCTGCTTGGCGCGGAACTTGGCATGGCGGGCTGGGATTCACCAAGAAATGTTGTGCTCCGATGTCGATTCCGATCGGCACTCAGACTCTGCATGCGGTCGGGGCGGCAATGGCCGCGCAACGGCTAGGTGAGGATTCCGTGACGGTGGCCTTTCTCGGTGACGGCGCTACCAGCGTAGGCGACGTGCACGAGGCGTTGAATTTCGCGGCGGTGTTCGGCGCGCCATGCTTGTTCTATGTGCAGAATAATCAGTATGAGATTTCGGTGCCGATGTCCAAGCAGACCGCCGCACCGTCTATTGTGCACAAGGCAATCGGTTACGGAATGTCCGGCATCCGGGTGGATGGCAATGATGTGCTGGCGTGCTACGCTGTGACGGCCGAAGCTGTCACGCGGGCCCGTGCCGGCGACGGACCAACGTTGATTGAGGCGGTCACCTACTGGATTGGTCCGCACACCACTTCCGATGATCCGACCCGGTACCGGAGTCAGGAGGAGGTGGACCATTGGCTCGCTCTGGATCCAATTTCACGTTACCGCACTTACTTACAGAGGAAGGCCCTGTGGTCAGGCCGACTGGAGGAGCGGGTAACCGCTCGGTCGAAGCGAATGCGGGCAGAACTGCACCACGCGGTTTTCGATGCACCGAATTTCGATATCGACGAGGTGTTCACCATGGTGTACGCCGAAATCACGCCGGGACTGCAGGCGCAGTGGCAACAGCTGCGAGCTGAACTGGATCGAACTGGGTTAGGAGGACGAGCATGACGTCGATCGCCGATCCTCCGGCGCACGCGAGTGAAACGTTCACGGTGGCAGTGGGTGATGTTGTACTCGGTGCACAGCCGATGACCATGGTGACGGCGCTCAATCGCGCGCTATATGACGCAATGGCTGCGGACGATCGGGTATTGGTGTTTGGCGAGGACGTCTCCACCGCCGGTGGGATATTCTGGATCACCGAAGGACTGGTCGACACCTTTGGCGAGGCGCGCTGCTTCGACACACCGCTGGCCGAGTCCGCACTGATCGGCATCGCCATCGGGCTCGCGTTGCGCGGCTTTGTCCCAGTGCCTGAGATCCAATTCGACGGCTTTTCCTACCCGGCCTTCGACCAGGTGGTCAGCCATCTGGCAAAGTACCGGACCCGCACTCGCGGCGAGGTTAACATGCCGGTCACGGTGCGAATCCCATCGTTTGGTGGCATCGTTGCGATCGAACATCATTCGGACGCCACTGAGGCCTACTGGGCGCATACCTCGGGCCTGAAGGTGGTGGTCCCGTCGTCACCCGCTGATGCCTATTGGCTGCTGCGATACGCGATCCACTGCCCGGACCCGGTGATGTACTTGGAGCCAAAACGCCGCTACCAGCGGTCGCGGAATAGTCGACACCAGCAGGCCCGAACCTCCGATCGGGCAGGCGATAGTGCGCCGGGCCGGCACTGACGTAACCGTTATAACTTATGGCAGTCTCGTCAGTACCACGATATCTATTGCGGAAGAGACTGAGCAGCAACGTGGTTGGAATATCGAAGTTATCGACCTCCGGTCGCTGGCTCCGCTGGACTTCGATACCATCGCCGCCTCCATCCACCGGACCGGGCGTTGTGTAGTGATGTATGAAGGGCCGCGAAGCCTCGGCTACGGCGCCGGCTTGGCGGCACGTATCCAGGAAGATCTATTTTATCAGCTGGAGGCTCCTGTGTTCCGCGCATGCGGTTTTGACACTCCTTACCCGCCGGCACGGCTGGAGAAGTTATGGCTGCCGGACCCCGACCGGCTACTGGACTGCGTTGACCGTGCACTGGAGCAGCCGTGAGCGCAGACTTTGCACACGAGCGCATCAAATCTTTCCGTGTCCCCGACCTCGGTGAGGGACTGGAAGAAGTGACTCTAACGTGTTGGAATGTCGCCGTCGGCGATGGCGTGGAGCTTAACCAGACGCTGTGCACTGTAGAGACGGCTAAGGCTGAAGTCGAAATCCCTAGTCCCTATGCTGGTCGGATCGTTGAAAGGGACGGCGCGGAAGGAGATGCGCTTAAGGTGGGTGCGGTGCTGGCTCGGATCGACACTGCACCGTTGAACGAAGCGGCGCTGTCCGCGTCACTCAATGGTGGAGCTGCGGTACCCACCATGGTCGACTATGGCGCTAACTCCGCTACCGATGCCAGCAGACGGTCAAGTCGGCCGCTTGCTGCACCATCTGTACGTAAACTGGCTAACGATCTGTCGGTCGATCCTGCTTCGCTACAGCGCAGCGCTGGCCAGACGATTACTCGCGCGGACGTGATGGCGACTACTCATGCGTCGGGCGTCGGGCCTGAGGTGCGACCGGTACTCGGGGTGCAGGCCCGGATGGCGGAGAAGATGACGCTATCCCACAGAGAAATTCCAGCCGCAAAAGTGAAATTCCAGCCGCAAAAGTCAGCGTTGAAGTTGATTGCACCGAGCTTCTGCGGCTGCGCGATCAGTTCCGTTTGCTCGTGTCGATACCTGGCGACGAAATCACCCCGTTCGTGCTGACGTTGCGGCTGCTGGTTATTGCGTTGATTCACAACACTATTCTCAACTCTACCTGGGTCGACTCGCCGAAAGGGCTGCACATCCACGTCCATCGTGGTGTGCATCTGGGGTTCGGTGTGGCTACCAGACGTGGGTTGCTGGTCCCGGTTATTAGTGAAGCTCAAGATAAAACAACGCGTGAACTCGCTTCTCGGACAGCTGAATTGATTGTCGGTGCGCGCGAAGGCACCCTCACGCCTGCCGAGCTGCAAGGATCGACGTTTACTCTGTCGAACTTTGGGGCGCTGGGCGTGGACGACGGTGTGCCAGTGATCAACCATCTCGAAGCGGCCGTTCTAGGCATCGGAGCAATTAAGCCACGCCCGGTGGCCGTTGGCGATGAGCTAATGGTGCGTCCGACTGCGATGCTGACATGCGTGTTCGATCATCGTGTGGCCGACGGTGCTCAAGTGGCCCCATTCGTCTGCGAGCTACGCGACCGCCCGATTAGACCAGTAGTACTTTTAACTCGCTTTGTCTGTGTTTGTGTGGTTGTGGTGGGGGTATTTGTTTGGCGGTGTTATCGGTGGGGTTACATATCCCGGGAGCGGCCAGTTTGGCTAACATGTCCTTCAGTATGGTGCGGGCCTCAGGGGTCAGCTAGGTGTGTAGCGCCGACATGCCGTCGGCTTTTTGCTTAGGGCTAGTCTGCGTCGGCGGGCCCGATTCATGGTCGGTGTAGATGCCTGTCGGGGTTGAGGCAGTCGGCGAGACGATCGGCTAACCCGGCCAGGTGTTCGGACCGGTATTGGGTGTCTTGCTTGGCCGGATCAGCCTTGGCGCGTTCACGGATGGCCGCATCGATCCAGCCGGGTAGTTGGTGGCAGAACCGGTGGATCACCGCGAGATCTGGTCGGCACCGAGTCGTTCGGCACGCTGGGCTGCTGTGGTGGCCGCTAACTGTGGCGGTAATGGTTTGCTGGTGAATCACGTGCCGTTCACCAAGATCGGTGGCATCACGGATGCGTTGGGGAGACTTCGGTACGGCTGATCCGCGTCCACTCGGCAATCGCATGCAAGAACCTGCCGCCACGCTACCCCGTACCGTGGTATCCAACGTATCCAACGCAGCCGTGATCACCTTCCTATCCACGACACCACAATGAACTCAACTCACAACACCAAACTATCGGAAGACACCGACATTTAGAGTTGCTGCATTTTTGAGTGATCGGAGGTGTTCTGACTCTCCAACCATTGGGGGACGGAGGGATTCTCAATGACGATGTCAAGCCGCTGGCTGGGTGTTCGGGGGTGAATCGGGTGGCCAGGTGCGGTCGTCGTGGATGAGTGTGTAGA
>NZ_QAYL01000019.1 GCF_003408705.1 Mycobacterium uberis | reverse complement strand
AAAACGCTCGGTCGACCACGGGTATCCACACCTATGCAGCTACGCCGAAATGCCTAGGATTACTGATCGGAGCGGTGATGCATCGGTGGCGCCGTGGTAGACCCGGGTCGGGCGGGGAGATGTTCGATGAGGGTAGGCTGCTCGACCTAAGCCGGCATCCTCGTAATGATGCGGCTTAAGCTTTGTCGATTGCGGATTTCGGCAGTACCGTGTCAGAAAGTTCACTTTCGGTGGGCAGTCGCAGCGTTACTAGCCCGGCGAACGTTTCTGGTTTCAGTTCCACCCGGTTGATGGTGACGTGTATTAACACCCAATCGTTGTCGAACCCCCGCATCCGTAATACGCCACTTGCTGCTCCGGTGATGAATTGCTTTGTCATGGAGGACACCACGGGCTGATCGTCGGGATGTACGCACGGCTTATCCAGGTGACTGCCCTGCCAATCGTAGAATGGGCAGGGCGCGTCAAGCCATTTCAACAAGGTCCAATTGTTGAGATCGAAAAGCGCCCGATGCACTCCGGCTTGTGCTATCCCGTTGAGGATCCGCTTGGCCAGGTCGTCGACGGATGCTGATGGGCCCTTGAGCTCAGCGCGCCAGTTGATTACCCGCGCGATCAGGTGGTCACGATTGCCTGGCCCCGGTTCTAGCGAACTGCGTGCGACGAAGCCGATCCGGATCGGGTTTCCCTGCCAATCGGTAAGATCCCAGTTGCTGCATAGCGTTTGTCCTGCCTCGGGCTTGACCACCATTGCAAGAACCCTAGTTTCGTTGTGGTTGAGTTCGCGCGAAGGAAGGCCTTCCGTAAAGGCCCTGCCATAGGTAACTTCCACATCAGGATTTTTGCCGATGTTGGCCAGCGACTCTCGGGTGTCGGTGGCCACGCCACAGGTTAGATCCCACTTTAAGGGGCCAGGGATCGGCCGCTCCGGCGGTTGCTCATCAGCAGGGCCGGTCCACACCTGCACACCGTGCACACGGCCGTCGGACATAACCACCGGTTCGGTGCGGATCACGCGGTCGCGCTTGGTTGTGATGCTCGTGAGGCTCTGGCCGGTTTGCAGCGACTGGGCGATCGCTGTTTGGACGGCTGAGAGGTAAGGGCTGCGACGCAGGAACGTGGCTATCGGGATCAGATTCTTGAGTTGACGCCCCTGTGCGGCCACGACGGGTTCGTTCCCTAGCGTCTCCACGAGTAGCCAGTCGTGGGTCATACGGTCAAGCTTACGGCTGAGACATATTTCGTTGAACAGTCGGGGAGGCTTGTTGGCAAATGCCTAGCTGTGCGACCCTGGATTTTCTTAACTGTGTGGGGTCCATTTCATTGTTGGCACGTAAATCAAGCAACACAAGATAATTAGCTGAGGCGAGTGGCCGCAGGCGTGTCCTTTAGGAAGATAACCCATCTCACCCGGGCACGCTGAATAATAGTTCTGATATTGCTGGGAGGGGTAATCGCTTCTGGCCGCGGCGGTTGCTGATCAAATGTTTGCTAGAATTTGGTGGGTCCGCAGCGCAGGCTCCCATAACGAGACCGTACAGGTTCCCTGCGGTGAGCCGTTGTTGATGACTTCCCCGACCGGCCGGCCTAGGAGTTCGACGAGTCCGCCGTTGCGCTAACCAAGATCACCATCGGGGCGGTGGAATAGTGATCGCACAGCCGTAACAGGCAGCGCAGTACCGCTGCCACCTTGGAGCAGAAAACTTCACGGTAGTAATGACATTCGTCGGTGAGTCTAAAGCGAAGGTCGCGTAACAAGACGACCCAATGGACATGACTGCACAATATCATATCGATAAGTGGAACATGCCGGGGTTGGAGAACAGTCATCGGGAACGCTCGCGAGTAAAACCGTGTGCCTCGGCCGGACTGTCACCGTCGTAGGCCGCCGGTGTGCGTCAGCCCGCTTCGGGGCCACGGACGTCAATACATGTGCGGCTTACAACTGGTCGCGACCGAGTGCCTTTGCCGGCGATAGATACAGCACCCGGGCACGGGGTCCGTCGTCAGTGTATTGAGCATAGGAAATCAATAGGCCAGTGATTTTTTGGATATGGTGGCGGTGCTCACCACCATATGATGGCCGCAATGAGCCACCTTAGCGGCCGCGGACTTGATATGACCACGGTGAGCTTATGCCGTGGTAAGTAAACGCGCTGCACCACGTCGGGCTCGGTCTAAGGCCGGTAAACGCTCTTGCTGGCCGCCGGGGGTAGTTCGGCAGTGTGGTGTAACAGATACTCATCTGGCGCGGTACCAGCGAGCGCAGCGGTAAGCAGTTTGTTGCCGAAATTCGCCATTCTAATACTCTTCTCGATGCCCTACGGTTTCCGGACTGCACAGCAATGTCGCGCCCCCGGAACCCGGCGTCAGTATGACGCAAAAATTATATAAAGACCATCCCGTCAGGAATCACTGCGCGACAAGAGTCTGTCGCCGAAGCGAGGAACATGATTGACTGGTGGCGGTCGCAGCTTCTGTGTTCGTGTCACACTTTCGCAGGAACAACGTTGCGGTCGCGGTTCCTGCGAGGTTATTGGTCGGGTGTGAAGTTCCGGCAACTCCGCGAGGTATGGCGGTCGTAGCTGGCCCGGGGCATCGAAAGGCGGTGCTCCGCATCCAGAGGAATTAAGGAAAGATCGAAAGATGCCACAGGGAACTGTGAAGTGGTTCAACGCGGAGAAGGGATTCGGCTTCATCGCCCCCGAGGACGGTTCCGCGGATGTTTTTGTCCACTACACGGAGATCCAGGGAACGGGCTTCCGCACCCTTGAAGAAAACCAGAAGGTCGAGTTTGAGATCGGCCACAGCCCTAAGGGCCCTCAGGCCACCGGAGTCCGCTCCGTCTGACCTAGCAGATCCTGGCGAAAACCCCCTGTGTTCTCCCGCTTGGCGGGTGCGACTGGGGGGTCTTCGTTATCTAGTCGTTGTTCGGATAGCGTAGCGCTACAGTTCCGCGCCGGATTACTCAAGCCGCGGATCGCCGAGCTAGCTTAATGTCGGGGGTGTGAGTCAGCTTTCCTTTTTCACGGCCGAGTCTCTACCCCCGGCAATCGCCGATCTTTCCGGTGTGTTGGCAGCTTCCGGCCAGATCGTGATGGTTAGTTATGTTAATGGATTCGAGATATCGGGCGCCCGGCTTTCGGTGGTGGTAGATCAGCATTGGCGTGCCTTGGCGCTGGCCGAGATGATTCGCGAGGCTGGTTTGGTACCTGAGATCTCCCGGACTGAGAAAGATACCCCGCTGGTCAGGACGGTGGTGGACCCGTTATTGTGCCCGATAGCCGTCGAGTGGACACGCGGCGCGGTTAAGGCGATGCCCCCGCGGTGGCTACCCGGGCCGCGCGAGCTACGAGCGTGGACTTTGGCAGCCGGCACTCCGGAGGCCGACCGTTACCTGCTGGGTCTCGATCCGCACGCGCCCGATACTCATTCACCGTTGGCGTCGGCTCTGATGCGGGTCGGCATTGCGCCTACCCTAATCGGTACCCGCAGCGGTCGACCGGCACTTCGGATCAGCGGCCGTCGCCGACTATCACGCCTGGTAGAGAATGTTGGGGAACCTCCCGACTGGGCAGAGGCTTTAGCGCTATGGCCGCGAGTTTAGCGGCCTGTTCAGATCTCTGCTCGGGGCAGTCGGTTTGCGCAGCCCCACCCAAGGATGCGAAATTGTCAGTTGTCCCGCAGGCGGAGGGATGCCAACGCAGCTGACTTTCACCGGAGTCTTAGAGGCCGGCCGGTCATTTCTTCGTAAAGAGCGGTCCCGCAAGGGGCCGGGATAAGAGATGGAGCGTAAGCGAAGTTGGCTGACCCGAAGTTGGTTAAGAGCTCCAGGGGCTTCAGGAGCGGCGGAAATGGGAGCCCGCGGCGACTTGTCATAGTCGAGTCGCCGACGAAGGCGCGAAAATTGGCTGGCTATCTGGGCTCTGCGTACATCGTCGAGTCATCCCGGGGGCATATCCGTGACCTACCGCGGGCGGCGGCCGACGTACCTGCGAAGTTCAAGTCTGAGCCATGGGCTCGGCTGGGCGTAAACGTCGACGCCGACTTCGAACCACTCTACCTTATCAGCCCCGAGAAGAAGAGCACTGTAACCGAGCTCAAAGGCCTGCTTCAAGGCGTTGACGAGCTCTATCTGGCCACGGATGGTGACCGTGAGGGCGAAGCCATTGCCTGGCACCTTATACAGACTCTGAAACCGCGCGTGCCGGTCAAGCGGATGGTTTTCCACGAGATCACCGAGCACGCGATCCTCACTGCTGCTGAGCACCCTCGTGACCTGGATATCGACCTGGTTGACGCGCAGGAGACTCGACGCATCCTAGACCGGCTGTACGGTTACGAAGTTAGCCCGGTTTTGTGGAAGAAGATCGCACCTAAGCTGTCGGCGGGCCGGGTGCAGTCGGTGGCCACTCGCATTATCGTGCAGCGTGAACGCGACCGGATGGCGTTCCACAGCGCGGCGTACTGGGACATTATTGCCAAACTGGACGCTAGTGAGTCCAATCCGACCGCCCAGCCACCTACCTTCACCGCCCGGCTAGCGGTTGTCGACGGCCTGCGAGTCGCCACTGGCCGCGATTTCGACTCGCTGGGCGCGCTACGTAAAGCTGACGAAGTCGTGGTGTTAGATGAAGCCAGCGCAACCAGGCTGACAACGGCCCTGCATGGCGTACAGTTGACCGTGGCGTTGGCGGAGGAGAAGCCTTATACTCGGCGTCCGTATCCGCCGTTCATGACGTCGACGCTTCAGCAGGAAGCCGGTCGCAAGTTGCGGTTCTCTGCGGAGCGCACGATGAGCACTGCCCAGCGGCTTTACGAGAATGGCTATATCACCTATATGCGTACCGATTCGACCACGCTGTCTGAGTCGGCCATCAATGCTGCTCGCACGCAGGCGCGTCAGCTCTACGGCGAGGAGTACATCTCTGAATCGCCGCGTCAGTACACCCGCAAGGTAAAGAACGCCCAGGAAGCTCACGAGGCCATCCGGCCCGCTGGCGAGATGTTTGCCACTCCGGATGCGGTGCGTCGTGAATTAAACAGTGACGAATCCCGGCTCTATGAGCTGGTATGGCAGCGCACAGTGGCTTCGCAGATGGCTGACGCGCGCGGTACCACATTGAGTTTGCGGATCGAAGGCCGAGCCGGCGAGCAACACGTTGTCTTCTCGACAGCCGGGCGTACCTTGATCTTCTCCGGCTTTCTTAAGGCCTATGTGGAGACCGTGGATGAGCTGGTCGGGGGTGAGGCTGACGACGCCGAACGGCGACTGCCGCATCTGACCCCTGGTCAGCGGTTGGATACCATCGCCCTGACCCCGGATGGGCACGCCACCAACCCGCCGGCGCGCTATACTGAGGCCTCTTTGGTCAAAGTGCTGGAGGAGCTAGGTATCGGTCGTCCGTCGACTTACTCGTCGATCATTAAGACTATCCAGGACCGCGGTTACGTACAGAAGAAGGGCAGCGCCTTGGTGCCATCGTGGGTCGCCTTTGCCGTTACCGGTCTGTTGGAGCAGCATTTCGGCCGCCTCGTCGACTATAATTTTACTGCGGCGATGGAAGACGAGCTCGACGAGATCGCTAACGGGCATGAGCAACGCACTAATTGGCTAAACAACTTCTATTTCGGTGGAAACCACGGTGTGCCTGATTCAATAGCCCGTTCTGGGGGCTTGAAGAAGCTAGTTGGTGTGAATCTCGAAGGCATTGACGCCCGAGAGGTCAATTCCATCAAACTGTTTGATGACGTGTGGGGTCGTCCCGTTTATGTGCGGGTGGGTAAGAACGGGCCGTATCTGGAGCGCTTGGTGGCAGGCGATGATGGTGAGCTCACACCGCAGCGGGCCAACCTCAACGACATGCTCATCCCGGACGAGCTCACCTTAGAGGTTGCCGAGGAGCTTTTTGCCACACCGCAAGAGGGGCGTATTCTGGGGGTAGATCCAGAAACTGGCCACGAGATCGTCGCTAAAGATGGTCGGTACGGGCCTTACGTGACCGAGGTACTGCCTAAGACCGATGATGGCGAAGGTGCAGTGGATCAGGGAGCTAAGAAGGTTAAAAAGTCTACCGCCCCCAAGCCTCGGACTGGGTCGCTGCTGCGGAGCATGGATTTGCAGACGGTTACTCTTGAGGATGCGCTGAAACTGTTGTCGCTGCCTCGGGTTGTCGGTGTGGACCCTGTTTCGGGTGAAGAGATCACCGCCCAGAATGGGCGTTACGGCCCGTATCTGAAGCGCGGCAACGATTCTCGATCACTAGCAACCGAAGAACAAATATTTACTATTACTCTCGACGAAGCGTTAAAAGTCTACACTGAACCGAAACATGTTGGCCGGCAAAGTGCTTCAGTGCTGCCGCTGCGTGAGTTGGGAACTGATCCGGCATCTGGCAAGCCAATGCTGATCAAGGAGGGTCGGTTCGGCCCGTATGTCACCGATGGTGAGATCAACGCTAGCTTGCGCAAGGGTGACGACGTGGCGTCGATAACCGATGAACGTGCCGCCGAACTGCTGGCTGACCGACGGGCCCGGGGTCCAGTTAAGAGGCCCGTGAAAAAGGCTATCCGCAAGGTGCCAGCGAAGAAGGTGGCCGAACGCAGCTAGCCCGAGCCGTACCTCGCGGGATCAGCCAGTTACCTCGCTGGAGATCTCTTCAGAGACAGTCAGATTCAGCGGTCGGGCCAGCTGGGTGGGTGCGGTGCGTCCGCGCAGCTCAACGATTTCGCCAACATTCCAGCACAAGGCTTCGGCGTCGAGTGCGCCGCTGACTGCGATCGCCGATGCCAGTACATGGCCGTCCTCGAGTTTGGCCAGTTCGGTGAGCCTCGCTGCCTCGTTAACCGGGTCGCCAATCACGGTGTACTCGAAGCGGGCTTGTGCGCCTATGTGACCTGCGATGGCTCGGCCGGCCGACACTCCGATACCGAACTCGGCGCTACCCAGCACTGGTAGGAGTTCGTCGTGCAGTTCACGTGCGGCCGACAGCGCCGCACCCGCACCATCAGGGTGCTCGATCGGTGCGCCGAAGATCGCCAGCGCGGCATCGCCCTGGAACTTGTTGACGAACCCACCGTGCCGCCCGATGGTATCTACGACCACACGGAAAAATTCGTTGAGCAGGTGGACCACCTCGGCGGGTGGTTTTATCTCGGCGAGTTGGGTGGAGCCGATCAGGTCCACGAACAGCACCGCGACGTCGCGCTCCTGCCCGCCCAACTCGGTGCCACGCTCCAAAGCCCGGCGAGCCACGTCTTCGCCGACGTAGCGGCCAAACAGGTCACGCAGCCGCTGCCGCTCGGACAGTTCACGCACCATATCGTTGAAGCCGGCTTGCAGCAGGCCCAGCTCGCTGGCGTCGTAGATCTGCATGTGGGCGTTGTAGTTGCCACGTTGGACTTCGGATAGCGCCCAGCGTAGTTGTCGTAGCGGATCAGCGATCGACATGGCCACTAACCAGGTGCTGACCAGTCCGATGACCAGCGCCGCTAACGCCAGCAGCAGGATAGGGCTGAAAAACTGTTCCGGCGTGGCATGCAGCAGAGCTATCTTGTCGGCCACCACAGCCAGCACGATCGTCAGGATCGGCACGCCAGTGGACGGCACCCAGGTCAACATCAGCCGCAAAGTTACGCCTGGCGCTTTGACGTTCTCCGGTACGCCGCTGCGCAGGGCTGCCACGGCCACCGGTCGCAAGATCCGCTCAGACTGCAGGTAGCCAATGATCGCGGTCGCCGTGGCCCCCAGTGCGGTGGCGAGTGCCACGATGGGCGCTGTATGCCTGGCCGCCGACCAGCTGGCGGCGATGAATACCGTCCCACCGATGCTCCAGACTGCGAGGCTGATCATGGTGCGATAGAAGGGCATGCGCAGTGCTTGGCTACGGGCCAGCTCGGTTGTGGCAGGATCAGCCTCAGTGAGCAGGTTGTCGCGTCGTTGCCATCGGAAAACCGGCATCAGCAGTTTAAGGTTTACTCCGAACCCGATGGAGAACGCCACGGCCACAGAGATGGTGAAGATTGCCAAGTTACGGGTAGGCAGATCCTGCAATTCGATGCGGTCCTGGGGTGGTAAGCCATAGCGCAGGAAACCGAGCACGAGCAAGGCGCCGATGATGTCGGACTGTAGCATGCTCAGCGAGAACAACGGCCACGGGGTGCGCATCGCCCACCGGACGAACGCACCGATCCGCCCGGGCAGTCCTGCCGCCTGGGTTGCCACCACTTCACCGTATCGGTCGGCGGAGACTTGTCGGACACCTCCAGCGCTTAGGCCGGTAGCAGGAAGGCGGTACGGGCGGCCAAAGGTCACGGAAATGGTGCGATATGGCCGCCGATCGGCATCGTGTCGGTCAGTATCACTATTGTTGCCGGTGATGTCCGGGGTGTTTACGCGGCTGGTGGGCCAGGGTGCCGTGGAGACCGAGTTGCTGGCTGCCGCGAAAGCCGCCCGTAGTGACTTGGTTCACAGTCGGACGGTTGACGGGAGTATGACACATGCGTGGTTGATAACCGGTCCGCCGGGCTCCGGACGTTCAGTTGCGGCGGTGTGCTTCGCGGCCGCGTTGCAATGCACTGCGGATTTTGAAGATGGAGGCCCGGGGTGCGGGCGCTGTCGGGCGTGCACCACGACTATGGCCGGCACTCACGCTGACGTTCGGCGGGTGATTCCCGACGGCTTGTCGATCGGCGTGGATGAGATGCGGGCCATCGTGCAGACCGCCTCGCGCCGTCCGGCCACCGGACGTCAGCAGATCGTGCTGATCGAGGACGCCGATCGGCTGACCGAAGGAGCCGCGAACGCGCTGCTCAAGGTGATCGAGGAACCGCCGCCGTCGACGGTTTTCCTGTTGTGCGCGCCGTCGGTGGATCCAGAAGACATCGCGGTTACGTTGCGGTCCCGCTGCCGGCATGTTGCGCTGGTGGCTCCGTCTCCCGCTGCTATCGCGCAGGTATTGATGGACAGCGATGGATTGGCCGCCGATACGGCGAGCTGGGCGGCGTCGGTCAGTGGTGGCCATGTGGGCCGGGCGCGCCGTTTGGCGACAGACCCGGAGGCTCGGCAGCGACGTGAGCGGGCGCTCGGGTTGATCCGCGACGTCGCCACGCCGTCGCGGGCGTACGCTGCGGCCGAGGATCTGGTGGCTGCGGCCGAAGCGGAGGCTTTGGTGCTGACCGCTGAGCGGGCCGAGGTCGAGACCGAAGAGCTGCGGACGGCTCTCGGTGCCGGCGGCACCGGAAAGGGCACCGCTGGTGCATTGCGTGGCGTTATGGGCGCGATCAAGGATCTCGAGCGGCGGCAGAAATCCCGTCAGACCCGCGCCTCACGCGATGCGCTGGATCGGGCATTAATCGATTTGGCGACCTACTTTCGGGATGCCTTGTTAGTTTCGGCGAATGCGGGGCCGATGCGGCCCAACCATCCGGACATGGCCGACCGGGTGGCTGCACTGGCGGCCCATGCCACGCCGGAGCGACTGCTACGCTGTATCGAAGCTGTGCTAAAATGCCGCGAAGCATTAGCGGTCAATGTCAAACCGAAGTTCGCGGTCGACGCTATGGTTGCGGCCATTGGCCAGGAACTGCGCGAATCATTCCCCTGGTGACGATGCAACTTGGGGTGATCAGTGCACCTGCCGTAGACTCGTGCCGCCCGGCGCGGGGGTAGGCCGTCTTAGCTCAGTCGGTAGAGCGATTCACTCGTAATGAATAGGTCGGGGGTTCGATTCCCCCAGGCGGCTCCAAGTGGTGTGTCAAGAGATCGGAGTAGGTCCGAACACTCGCTTAGAGTTCGTGCAATTTTTGAGACGGTCTCTCCGGGTAGGAAGTCGAGGTCGAAGCGTCTGAGGATCCATCCGCTACTCATCGGACTGAGACACCTTAAACATCATGTATGCCGTAGAGTGAGGATCTTGCCGACCACGTCAACATTCAGTGGTGTTATGTGGCCGTACGAGCAGATCCCGCAAACCCCTCGGCGGAGGCCTGGCCGCAGCCAGGGGTGAGTAGGAGCGCTAGCACCGTGTATGACTCCAGCAGATGCTATACTTAATAGGTGAACGGGCCGGTGAAGAAGGCCGAGAAACTTGCGTGGTTGTCATGTTGTGGTATTAAAATGGGGCTTGTAAACCGTGCGCAGCCAAGAAAGTTCAGTGTAATTTTGGTATAGTTTATTCACCTATGCCACTCCCGAGGGGGCATAGTGGCGCACCAAACAATCCGCACATTAGTTTCTACACCACACCGGTTGGATCCTCGTGGATAAACCAGATTGCAGCCGAGCTCAGCATCATCACCTGTCAAACGGTCTATTGAGGCACCATCACCTCGATCAACGTGCTCACCGAGCAGATCTGTGACCACATTGAGCACTGGAACGCCGAAACCCATTCTTTCCGCCTAAACCGCCACCACTGAAGAAATCCTCAACAAGATTACCCTCACGCAAACCCACATCCATACAACAACACCAAATAAACAAAACAAGACAACACCAAATAAACAAAACAAGACCACATAATATGAGGTGGCAGCATACACAATGTGCCCGCTCTGTGAAGAGACGGTGGTAAAGCTCAACTGTACTGTATACCGCTGCAGGGTCGTCGACGCTCGATTGATTATTTTTTATTTTTATTTCTTGACACCGGTGTGAGTGTTTGGCGACTTCCGTCGCCAGCAAGTTCGACACCAAGTACTTCTCCCCAGAGGATAACATCTTCCATCTGTGAGGTCGCCACTACACCGACATCCTACCTACCGGTAGCGATCTCCATCAGCGCGACAGCCACTTCTACTGATACCTGAGAATCTACGGTCAAAGAAAACATACCAACTCCACTTTTTCTTCCACGAAACTTTAGCAATCACAGGGGTGCTCAATGAATAGTTGCGGCTTCGAACCGCGCTCAATGCCTTGGCTTAGGCGTGTAATGGTTCCAGCAGACTTTATTTATCGAAATAAACTGATGTCAAAATCAGGTGAACACTTGTCTTGGATGTTACCTCAGGGGTCCACAGTCAGCTCGACGTCTTCCTGGGGTGGCTCCTCCTGCAAAGGCGGTCGGCCAATTAGGCCGGAGCGAGAAAGCCCACGGGTCCGGGCGCGATGCATAACGACAGTGCGGTTGTGTTAGCATGCACGGTAATTGTGTCTCCGGCACCTGGCAATCGAGTGTAGACTTGGTTGAGTCCCGGATGCACCGGCACTCTGACACCAGGTCCGTGGGTCAGCGATAATGTCATCGATCCATCGTTGTTGGCCAGGTAGTTGAGTTCGACGGTCCAATCGGCTGGTAGTAGTGGACCGTCAAGTGTCATGTGCACCGGCATGTCTGGCTGTACAAAGTAGCCGCAGCGTGGTGTAGGTCCTGCAACGATAGTCCGGATCCAGGTTAACCTGGCGTCGATCAACCGGCCGGCACTGTCCAACATCCTTAATCGTGTTGTAGTAGAAGAAAATTCAGGTCTCTCTTGTAGCAGAGCGAACATGTGGCTGGCCAGGTTCTCCGGCCAGGCAATCCGTTGTAGCACAAGCGGATCGACCTCGAAATCCAGCAGTGCCACACTCGAGGTAGCATGCGCGGCGGCCAAATCAGCACGGGCGTTCTGCAGATAAGGTTGAGTGGGGTTATCACGCCAGCTGGTGAGAAACGTCGCTGTCGAGTACAGGCTGCTGGCAAAAAACAGCACTACGAGAACGGTTGTCATTACAGTGCGTGACGGCGACGGGTCTAGCCAGCGCGCGGCGAACGCGCGGTTCGGCGTACGGAACCCGACGGCTGCCAGCAGTGCCAGTACGATCACGAGATCAGGCAGATATCGTAGTGTCTGGGCCAATTCTAAGGCGGTCTGCTGTGATGACCGCATCAGATAGATAGGCACTTGGCAGATGACCGTATACCCCGCCGCGGTAAGCCACACCAACCCGATGCGTTTCTTGCGGACCAGCGAAAGTACCAGCACCCCAATCAGTACCAGCCAGCCGAGCGCCATCACCAGCGGTGGGGGAGTGGACCACGGTGAAGCTGGCGCCCACCGGGCCCAGCGCCACGGTCCGCCAGCCAGGCCCGGCACGATGCCGTGGGTTATCGAGCGCGACATAAGCCGCCCCGTCATCGACAGGTCGAAACCCCATCGTTGCTGATTAACCACGGCCAGATAGAGCGTTACCCAGCCAACAGTTAATGTCAGTGACACGATCCATAAGCGCATGCCGTCTCGCCACACTGTTCGTAATGCCGTGTGATCGCCTCGCACATGGCACAGTAGGGTGGCCATCATGAAGGCGACGAATGGGATTAACACAGCTTTTTCGAAAAACAACAGCCCACTGAAGTAGACCAACACGCCGGTGGTTGCGTAGCGCTGGTTGCCGGTGCGGACCAGCAGGATTGCGTCGGTGCACACCCAGGTTAACGCTGCTAGCATCGGCAGTGAATTCAGCGCCGCCGCCCACCACGCGAACCCCGGTACGGCAAGCGGTACAAAAAGCGCAAATGTCAACGGGACCAGCAGCATATGGCACCAGCCTAGGATGGTGTAAAGCGCGCGCAGCAAGGCCAGTGAGACCAGTAATTGCAGGATCACTAAGCTGATCGCCGGTTCGGTCCAGGCTAGTGGCGCCAACCGGATGAGCGCTCCGGCGATCAGGAAGGCAGCCGGCATCAGGTGGCCATCGTGGTCGTCGAGTAAGTACGACGGTGAAAGCAGGCCCTGGGTGCCGGCCTTCCCGATCAGGATAAGGTCATCCCAATAGAAGTAGCCACGAAATGCCAGTACCGCACGGATCCCTAGTTGCAGCGCGATCAGTATGGCGGCGGTCACCCCTATGTATGGTGAGCCGGTGCGCGCACTAGTCACCGGGGCAGCCGGTTTCATCGGGTCGACGCTAGTCGATCGTCTACTGACGGATGGCCACACGGTGGTGGGACTCGACAATTTCGCGAGTGGTCATGCTACTAACCTCGAGCATCTCGTCGACACTCCGGCGTACTTCTTCGTCGAGGCTGACATTGTGACCGCAGATCTGCACACGATCTTCGACGAACATCGACCCGAGGTGGTGTTTCACCTGGCGGCGCAAATAGACGTGCGGCATTCGGTGACCGACCCGCAGTTCGACGCGTCGGTCAACGTTATTGGCACGGTGCGGCTAGCGGAAGCCGCACGTCGCACTGGGGTGCGCAAAATCGTAAACACCTCATCGGGTGGATCCATCTACGGCACACCCTCGCAATACCCAACTCCCGAAACAGTGCCCACCGACCCGGCGTCACCGTACGCCGCCGGAAAGGTGGCAGGGGAGATCTACTTGAACACGTTTCGCCACCTCTACGGCCTGGACTGTGCGCACATCGCGCCGGCTAATGTCTATGGTCCCCGTCAGGATCCGTACGGTGAAGCCGGTGTAGTGGCCATTTTCGCTAAGGCGTTGCTGTCGGGTAGGCCTACCAAGGTGTTCGGCGACGGTACCCACACCCGCGACTACGTGTTCATCGACGACGTGGTCGACGCCTTCGTCAAGGCTTCCGGCGATGCGGGTGGCGGCCAGCGCTTCAACATCGGTACCGGGATAGAGACATCAGACCGCCAACTTCACACCGCGGTCGCGGCAACCGTCGGGGGGGCCGATGATCCGGAGTTTCATCCGCCGCGCCTGGGTGACCTGAAGCGGTCTTGTCTCGAAATCAGCTTAGCAACAAAGGTTTTGGGATGGCTACCACAAGTTGAGCTGGACGACGGGGTGCGGCGCACGATCGAATACTTCCGTGCCACTCAGCGAGCCTAGTGTGGCTCGGGCGCCTGTGCTCCCTCCAGTGCAACGGCGCGGACCAAGCGCGCATAGCGCAACTCCAAGTCCTTGAACCGCATGTAGGTGCTAAGTGTTGTAAAACTGAATGCTATAATCAGCGTGTAGAGCATCAGATCGGTGCCGCGGTGTACCCCGAGCCAGTGCGCCACCACAGTGGTGTCGTTGGGCCGAAGCACAGTATAGACACCGCCAAGCACAAACGCGATATACCCGACCTTCATCCAGGCCCGGGACCGCGCGTTGTGACGTGATCGCAGCAGGTAGACTAGCAGTGCGATGATTGACCCGATCAGCAGCACTTGGATCCAGTTCATTTTTCGATCCTTAATTATCTTGGCATCCTACCGCGCAGAAACCCGTCAAAGATGATGTTGACGCCGTTAAGGAGGGATTGTCCCTTTGACTTCGCGTACTCGGTGTACAGCACCTTCACCGGTACCTCGGCGACGCGCCAGTGGTTCTCGGCGATCAACATGACGAACTCGTTGGCGTGGCTCATGCCGCTCATCGTGATATCCAGCTTGTCGGCCACTGTCTTGTTGAACACCCGCAGGCCATTATTGGTGTCGGTGAGTCCTAGCCGGCGCCCGCGCCGACTCAACCGTGCCGCGGTCCGTAGCACAATCCTTTTCAAAAGCGGCGGTCTTTTCAGAATTGGCGGCCGGCTGTCGTCGGACCGGCCGAACCGTGTTCCGATAACGACGTCGACGTCATTCGCGCCAAGCCGGTCGACCATCGCGGCCAGATCTTTTACGCGGTGCTGGCCGTCGGCGTCGAACGTGGCGAAAACCTGTGCTGCCGGCTGCTGACGGGCGTACTCAATGCCTGTTTGGATCGCCGCACCCTGGCCCAGGTTGACCGGATGACGCACCAGGTGCGCCCCAGCGCGCAAAGCGATCTCGCCGGTGCCGTCGGTGCTACCGTCGTCCACGCAGACGACGTGATCAAAAACCATGCGCACATCGCTTACTACTTCACCGATGACAGTGGCTTCGTTAAAGGCGGGGATGACGATCCAGACGTTGTGCGTTGCAGTGCCCATTTAAGCCCACAAGGTAAACGCCTGGTCAGGACAGATGTCCGAGACGTGCCAGTGCTGCCAGGTGGACGCTGATCCCCACCAGCGGACCGCAGATCAACGCGATCACGGTGCGGGTATCCAGCTGCAGCGGCAACAACAGCAACGATGCCGATGCGATCGTCGCGCAAACCCATCCCAGTGAATACGCGCGATGCAGAGCCGCCGCTACTGCGGCCGCTCCGGTGAGCGTCAACATGGCGATCACTACCGCTGAGGCCGCCAGCCATGCTAGCAGCGTGCTGCTGGCATTGTACTGCGATCCAAATCCGACGCGTAGCAGCCACGGCCCCATGACACCTGCCGCTAGCACCCCGACCGCGCCAATACCACCAATAGTCGCCGCCGGTGCGAGAACTGACCGGAGTCGGTTGCAGCGCTGGTCAACGAAATGCGCGATGAGGTTGCCTTGCATGGCGGTCAGTGGCACCAGCAGCGGTGCCCGGGTCAACGTCACAGCCAGGATGACGACGCCGCCTTGTGTCCCGAGCTCATTTGAGGTCAGCTTCAGCAGTACCGGAAACCCCATGACCAGAATCGCGCTGGCACCGGCGGCAGTGATCGAATGGGCGGCGCCGCGCAGGAACGTTGTGGTGCCGCAGGGTGTGCGCAGACGTGCCGTGGCGCGTGCCGTGGGGGAGGCTAACAGGGTTATCAGCCACGCCACCGCGCCGGCGACGGTTGCCCACAAGAAGCCGATCAGACTCCATCCGATCATGAACGTTGCTGTGGCGATGGCCAACCGGATAGCCGCGTCGGTCACCATTAGCGACCCGTAGTGACTCCATCGGTTGGTGCCGGCCAGCATGCCCAGCAGGGTGGCGTGCAGGCAAAACCCGGCTAAACCAACGCTGAGCAGGGCTACCGATAGCCAGCGTGCTTCCACGAACGTTCGTTCACTCCACAACGGCGAGCTCCCGGCGATCACGGCGGCGGCAGTTACGCCAACTGCCCCGGCGACTCGCAGCGGACGAGTAAGCTGACCCGGCATGGTCGCCAAATTGCTGACATAACCCGTCGCACGAACCTCGCGGGTGGTTTCTTGCAGCAAGCCGTTGGCGGTACCAGTTACCAAGCCGAAAGCACCCCAAAACACCCCAAAGACCGAGAATCGACTTGGCGCCAAATCGCGAGCAGCCAAGTAAATCACAGCATATCCGCACAGCGCAGTCAATGCGGCCGCCGCACCGATCCGGGCCACGCTGCCACGCGCAACTGGACCTTGTGAGGTGCTGTCGGATCCAATGGGATTCCCCAGCGGCAATCCCATTGGCGAGGGCGCGTCGCCGACCGTGGTCACTGTGGCGGCACCTTCGGTCGACTGACCTGATGTATCGCCACGGTTTGAGAATAATAAGTGCTCGGGGCCGAGTAAGCTCGCGACGGCGATCGGCATCGCTATTGTGGGTGACTGGCAGGAAGGATTCATGGCAGCGTTTCGCGGTTTTGGTATTTCATTTTTGATAACCGTGGTAACCCTCGTAGCTGGATATGTGTACGGCGGGGTCGCCGCCCTCTTTCTGCTGGTCGTGCTGGCTATGTTGGAGGTATCCCTGTCGTTTGACAACGCCATCATCAACGCCGCGGTGCTCAAGCAGATGAGCCGGTTTTGGCAGCGGACATTCCTGACGCTTGGTATCCTCATTGCGGTATTCGGTATGCGCCTGGCATTCCCACTGGTCATCGTCTGGGCGACCACCGAGCTTGACCCGATTCGTGCCATGGACTTGGCCCTACATCCGCCGCCTAACCATGCACTGGAATTTCCGGACGGCTCACCCAGCTATCAAAAGCTTATCATGTCGGCCCACCCACAGATCGCGGCCTTCGGTGGAATGTTCCTGTTGATGCTGTTCTTGGATTCCGTCTGTCACGACCGAGACATCAAGTGGATCGAGGTCCCCTTTGCCCGCATCGGGCGACTTGGTCAGGTGTCGGTGGTAGTAGCTGGCGTTGTGTTGGCCCTCATCTCCACCACACTGACACACTCCGTTGACGAGCGCGTGAAGGTGCTGATAGCTGGGCTGTTGGGCTTGGTGACGTATCTGCTTCTCAATGGATTGAGCCGGGCATTTCGGTCATCAGGTATTGACACGGCTTCCGGGCGAAGGGGGGCCGGCAAGGCCGGTCTCGTCTGGTTTCTTTATCTTGAGGTCCTTGACGCCGCCTTCTCCTTCGACGGAGTCACGGGCGCCTTTGCGATAACTTCCGATCCAATCATCATCGTGTTGGGTCTGGGACTGATCGGCTTAGTGTTCGTCCGTTCGACCACCATTTATCTGGTACACCAGGACGCGCTGGACCGTTATGTGTACCTAGAACACGGCGCGCACTGGGCGATAGGCGCGTTATCGGTGATCATGCTGCTGTCTGTCGAGCCGCGATTCGAAATCCCCGAGGTCGTCACCGCTTTGGTGAGTGTGTTCTTCATCGGTGCGGCACTTGTTTGGAGCGTGTTACACAATCGTGGCGAGATCAAGTCCAGCACCGACTTGCTGCTGACGAGCTAGGCCTCGATTGTTCCGGCAACGCGCTGTTCGATCCCAGCTCGCGTGAGCGCCACCAGCACGGTAAGTCCGTCGAGTTCCATTACTTACCTGCACATAGGCCCTTTTTGTTCCTCCACACTTCGCGGCATTGTCTTGCGCCAGATGCGTCAGATTTTGGGTGTGCACCAGCCGTTGCTGCTCGTCGGTCGCGGCGGTGTCGGCAAATCGCCTCAGCCTCGGCTATATCTAGCGCGCTGATAGAACCATTGACACTATCGCGGTATTCAAGTTGCGCTGTTTTGATCGCTAGTGATGTTCTCAGGCCATTCCGGCTGTAGAAGATCCGCGCGCCGCTTCGTCTTGTGAAAGGCGATGGTCATCGGATTGCTCATGTAGGTAATCAACGGAGAGTCCAGTAGTTTGGTGATATCGAATTCGTAGTCCAACTACCGGGCTTCGGTCCGCTCGCGCGCTTCAATGAGTTTTAGTGAGTTATCGGTTGGTACCTTTCCTCGTTGGTTTGCGGCCGGCCGGATGTCTCGGCTAGGGCCATCTTGGTGTGCTACTTCAGCCGATCGCACTCCAGCCGTTGCTTGGCCCGCCGCTTGCTCGCGGCGGCAATAGCCCGCAGGCCCCGCCGACCGCGCTGCCTAAGAGAAGATCAGCCACCAGAAATTCGCAGTGAAATGCAGAATTGGGGTCACGTAGCCAGGATGCTACCGAGAATTGGCGAGAGTTCTAGCAGCGATCTTCAGCTCGTCGTGGCATACGTGTCACAGTGTGCGCCGGCTTTGAACCGTTCCACCGAGCGATGCACCTCGACTTCGGCTTCGGCGCGGCCTGCCCAGTCTGCGGCCTTCACGAACTTGCTTGGCTCTAGATCCTTGTAATGCACGAAGAAATGCTTGATCGCGTCTAGTTCGAAGGTCGGAACACAAGCGATG
>NZ_QAYL01000018.1 GCF_003408705.1 Mycobacterium uberis | reverse complement strand
AGATGCGCTCATTGCGCGCGTCAACCTCATCGCCGGTGTTGATTGGCATCGCCGGGCCGCTGTGATCGGTGGTTGCCCGCAGTGTGCTCTGACGGATCCCTTAACTCGTAAACGAACCTTGTAATGAATATCAAGCGTAATTAGTATTAAGTGGGTGGAGCACGGATTTATCGTGATAAAATGCATTATGGATTATCTAATACTGACGCTACAATGCTAGAATGGACGCTTGTAGCGTTCTCTAAAGACAGACTTCGGTGATTCAATGCTTTCATTTCTATAACGAAGCGAGGAAATCTGTTATGTCGGTGTTCGGTGGGTGCGGCGAGGATTGCAATCACGAGCGTTCGACGTAACGCTCGTTGCTCTGGGTTCGTGAGCGGACTGTGAATACGGCGTACAAGCTGTTCAGTCGGTGTGGTGTCGGAGCGGAAAGCGCCGACGAGGTAATTGAGCAGGCTGGTGTGCGTAGGTCACTTTTTATCGTCGCATGCTGGTGATCTTTGATGTCCTTTACGCAGGTTCCAAGGCCGCGATACGCCGTGTCCAGGAGATGGTCCGCATTTCTCTATCAAGCAGCACTAGTCCGTGCCGGAAGCTGGCTAGCTAGCCTTATGATGGGCGTCAAACAGCCTTAGGGGTGGTGGTACCGGTTATGCGGTAGTGGCTCTGCCTCGAGTTCAGCGATTGCGCGTGACGTTCTTTCGCGCAGTAGGACTGCGGCGATGATACCGACCACCACGGCGATGACGAGCGCGACCCAGGAGAACCGTTCCATCCAGCATTCGGCGGCTACTCCGGCGAAGTAGACCAGCGCGGTAGTGCCGCCTGCCCAACAGATGGCGCCCGAAACGTTGGCAGCGAGGAAGCGCCGGTAGTGCATTTTCAATGCTCCCGCTAGCGGCCCAGCGAGTATGCGCAGCAGCGCGATGAAACGACCGAAGAAAACCGCTCGAGCACCCCAGCGGTCAAACAATCGTTCGGCTAGTGCGACAGGGCCGGGACCGAAGTGCTTCGGAAACCGCCGGCCAAGGCGATCAAAGATCGGCATTCCGAATCGGCGGCCGACGGTGTAGCCAATTGAATCGCCGACTGCGGCGCCAATCACGGCGGCGACACCGACACCGATCGGGCTGACCGCCAGGTCGTGACGCGACGACAACAGTACCGCGCTAACCAGCATGATCTCTCCCGGTAGAGGTATGCCCAGGCTTTCGACCCCGACCACGCCGCCTACCAGCAGGTACACTGCAAGCGGCGGAGTTAACTGCAGCAGGGCATCTACGTCCATGTGTCAAGGATGCCTGACCCGTATGCGCGCCGCAGGTTTTTAGCGTTGAGTTGGCGCATTGTGATGTTCTGCATGTGGCGTGCTGACGCATTCCAACCGCAGGCAGTTAGGATAGTAGCCTGTCGGCTGAAGATTTACCAGGAGGCCGTCGCCACACCCGCGGCATTCTTTCACACGCCCAGTGTAGCTATTCATGAGTGTGCTCACGCAGGGCAGCTGCACGTGATTGCCGTTTGCTTCGGCCTAATCATGTTTACTGTCCGGCAAATTGAGTTTTAGCGGATGCGGTAACGAACAGGATAGGCTCCTTGGTGGATGCGTGTAAGTGATCAATGCTACATCAGTCGTCTCGAAAACACTCTACCAGTGATGAGTGATATGCGATGCGTGATATGCGTTTCAACCTGCCGATTGAGCGCCTCGACCAGTTTAGTCGCATTCACCGTGTCGCCGATCATGGTGTATTCCAAAACTTATCTTGCGGTCGGAGCCGATGTTTACGGCGATCAGCGAGCCAGTGCGGAGTCCGATTTCGCTGTATATTTCGACGCTGCCTTTTGTCCTGTGCTTTTCGTTGAAGCGATCGATTTCCTCACATAATGCACATCGCCGCGTGAACGGCGCGGGTGGGCGTCGTCTACCTTGTGGTATCGGTGCGCCGAAGACGGCCATCATGGCATCGCCGATGAACTTGTCTATGATTCTGTCCTCGTCGAAAACGGTGTCGATCATGCGTTGTAGGTGACCGTTAGCGTGCTCGCGCACGATATTCAGCGAGCAACATACTTCTGGAACCATTTAGCGGACGCTCTTCTCCGCCTAGTACGACTCGGCGACCTCGTCGAAAAGCCGGATGTTCTCGATGGCGATTACCGCTTGGTCCGCGAAGGTGTGCAGAAGATTCTGCGATTCCTCGATGAATTTCACTTCCATGACCTTGCTGTCCACGTAGAATGTGCTGAGGATGTGCTCCTTCAGCTATAGCGGTCACACAGATAAGTGGGCGCACGTCTAGCGCGGTGATCTTGACAGGGAACCGCAAAGCGTGGTCTGTGCATATGTTGTCAACATTGGCTCGCCAGGCCTTCATGACGTTGTCGAGCACGGAGAGCGAAATCGGCTTCGATGGGTTCTGAATATCTGTCTTGTCGCGATTGCGTGCCACTCTAGAATTCTACCCTCCATCATACACCAGGATCAGGAACCGGCGCTCGGCCTTGATCCGCTGAATGTTTCGGGTGCCAAACGTAGACGCTGCAGATCGGACTCGGCATCGGCATCGGCCATTTGGCGTTCCGTGCCCTCAATGCCATGAAAGCCGGTTTTGCCGTTGTCATACTGGTGATTGTGGTAACCGGTCCGATACTTGGGACGGATCATTAGGGCGTTTTCAGTTGCTTTGGTCGCGCTGGCCATTCAGATGATCGCGGTGCGCTCCGATTAACCCGTCGTTCCAAAACGGTGCTCGCCGGACGACGATGCTCTTCGTTTTCTTCGCGGCCACGTGCGTCTATAGTAACTTTTGGAACGTTTATCTCGGTTTGGAGAGGATCAAGGAGGTCGCGTCACTCGCGGGAACCTACTCCATACTAGCCAGTACTAACCAGCCGAATCGGCCAACCCACCGCCCAGAGGACTGCAACATGGAATCCATCTCGCCGATAAGCTTGGTCTCCGAAAAATTAGCTGAACCTCAATAGTTGCACAGCAGGCGGGCCGCACATACCACCCACGGTGGTCATTAACGCGAGCTTCGCCAGACTGTGCTGCCTCTGTTCGCCGGTCATAATCTGCCGGAACACGACAGCCCCGGTGAGGCAGAGCTGCAGGTGCTGCGCGTTAACGTGTGTTTCACTTCGGCGCCTAAGTGGTCGTGGTCTGGCTGGCCGGAATCATCGTCGACCTACTGATCCTGTCGGGCTATTATGACATAGCACAGCGCGACTCCAGGTTGTTGGTGGGCGCCTTTGCCCGGCTGACATAGGACGTATATGACGTTAGTACCGGACGTCATTAACCGACCTCGGCGTGTCACATCGTGTGCACATAGCGTTTGGCGGTAAGACGTAAAGTAATTACTCGCTAATCTTTTTCTACCAAGTCACGGGTCAAGATAACGCGGATACTTCCGCAAACACCACAGGGGTGGTTTGCACGCGCAGGTCAGTTGCGCGGTGCATGCTCTAGCGCAGGATGGCATGGGTGGCTTGCTCGAAATGTTGCTGTCCCGTGATGATTATCGTCTGCATGTCCAGGTGGTTATACTGGCGGTAGCTGACCGGCTGTGGCTTGCCCACCTTGGAGTGGGCTCAGTGGTATTTCCGCAAACGCATCTAGGTGCACCCGCTCAATTTGCCGTGCGCGGAAATGTGGCGATTCTGACATACGGTTGTAGCTAGTGACCGCGCAGAACTCGCAAGCTTTAGTTCAGGCATCCGGAACGTTCACGATTTGGTGGTGACTTGAAAGTCAACCGACTTGGTTATGGTGTGACGCGCCCAACGGGTAAGGGGATGTGGGGTATTCCCGTTGACAGCAACGAGGCCGTGCAGGTGCTGCGGTGCGTCGTCAAGCCGGGGGGCTTCATCGACACCTCTGATTCCTACGGTCCCTACATCTCCGAGGAGATCATCGCTGAGGAGCTGTGCCCTACAACCGGCTGATGAGCGCGACCAAAGCCAGGTTACTGCGGACCGGCTCAGACTTATGGATCCAGCTAGGTAATCCGAACGACCTGCGCCAAGAACTGGATGATGAGCCTGTGCTGCCTTGGTGTCGGCACCAGCGATCTGTTTCAATTGCACCGGATCGACCCGAACTTTCCACTGGCCGACTAAGTGGACGAGCTGCTCACCTTGAAAAACGAAGGCAAGATCCACCGTATTGGTCTGTCCGAGGTCAACCTCAATTCACTCACCACGGCCCAGCAGATCACCGAGATTGCATTGGTCCAGAACATGTAAAACTTGTCGGCCCGAGCTGCCGAACCACTTTTGGATGCCGTGACCGGCTGGGGTATCCGGCTTCATCCTGTGGTTCCCGCTGGCTGCGGGACCACTGGCGGCTCCGGGCGGCCCAGGGCAGCGTATCGTCATCGTCGCCGACCATCACGCAACCTGGTCGCAGCTGGCGCTGGCCTGGTTGCTGAAGTGGTCGCCGGTTATGTTGCCGATTCCGGGCATGTCACGGATGGCGCACCTAAAGGAGAACGTCGCCGCTGAGATCAGTCTTTCCGACGACAAGTTCGAGATGTTTTCGGTTGCTGGGGCTCAGTGATCACGTCAGTGGCCTAGGCCTCGGTAGGCAAGGCGGTGGTCGGCAAAATCTGACGACGGTCGAAGCCGACGCGTTAGTTTGTGCGGCTTAAGCCCGGCCAGCCATCATGTGGACTGATTGAAACGCACCCGACCCTTAATCGCCTTGGGCTCTTCAAAGCCCGCCCCGATACCATAGCAACCGTTATCAGCTACCTCACCACTGCAACCCCGTTACAAAATACGTTTTGGAGACCAACCCGATGAGCGCCCCCGCACACCCCGTCCCTGGAGCCGATGGCTGCGACCTGCTGCGCTCGGCTACGTTGGGCTTGCGGTCGCCGCAAGTCCCAATTCGGGTTCCTGCCGGGACTACCGCGGCTGTCGCGGTCGGCGAGGCTGGGTTGCCGAGGCGTGGTGCTCCCGACGCGATCGTGGTGGTGCGCGACGCCGATGGTAAATTGCGCGACCTAAACTGGGTACCCAATGTCGACGTCGAGGTCACTCCAGTGCCCGCCAACACCGACGACGGTCGCAGTGTCATTCGGCATTCGACGGCACATGTTTTGGCTCAAGCTGTCCAAGACCTGTTCCCGCAAGCCAAATTGGGGACCGGGCCACCTATTACTGATGGCTTCTACTACGACTTCGACGTGGCTGAACCGTTCACACCTGAAGATCTGGAGGCACTGGAAAAGCGGATGCGGCAGATCGTCAAGGACGGACAGCTGTTCTCGCGACGGGTCTACGAATCTAAGGAGCAAGCTCGTGCCGAGTTGGCCAGTGAGCCATACAAGCTGGAACTTGTTGATGACAAATCCGGTGATGCCGAGATCATGGAAGTCGGCGGTGACGAGCTCACCGCCTATGACAACCTTAACGCTCGCAACCGGGAACGTGTTTGGGGTGACCTGTGCCGCGGGCCGCACATCCCGACCACCAAGCACATCCCCGCGTTCAAGCTGACCAGAAGTTCCGCTGCGTACTGGCGGGGTGATCAGAAGAACGCCAGCCTGCAGCGAATCTATGGCACCGCGTGGGAGTCGCAGGAGGCCCTCGACCGCTATCTTGAGATGATTACTGAGGCCCAGCGTCGCGACCATCGTAAACTGGGCATCGAGCTGGATCTGTTCAGTTTCCCCGACGAAATTGGTTCCGGCTTAGTGGTTTTCCATCCCAAAGGAGGTATCGTGCGTCGGGAAATGGAGGAATACTCCCGACGCAAGCACATCGAAGCCGGCTACGAATTTGTCAACACTCCGCACATCACCAAGGCGCAGTTGTTCCTCACTTCAGGTCACCTGAACTGGTACGCCGAAGGAATGTTTCCACCGATGCATCTCGACGCCGAGCGCAACGATGATGGCACGGTCCGTAAGCCGGGACAGGACTATTACCTCAAGCCCATGAACTGTCCGATGCATACCCTGATTTTCCGGTCGCGCGGGCGTTCGTATCGGGAGCTGCCGTTGCGGCTCTTCGAGTTTGGCACAGTCTATCGCTATGAGCAATCCGGTGTGGTGCATGGGCTTACTCGTGCTCGCGGGTTCACTATGGACGACTCACACATCTTTTGCACCCGCGAGCAGCTGCACGGCGAGCTGGCGTCGCTGCTCAGGTTCGTCTTGGATCTTCTTGGCGACTACGGGCTAGGAGATTTTTACCTCGAGCTTTCTACTAAAGATCCGGATAAATTCGTTGGCTCCGAAGAGATCTGGAACGAAGCCACGGCTGCACTGGCGGAGGTTGCCTGGGGTTCGGGTCTCGAGTTGCTTCCCGATCCAGGTGGTGCCGCGTTCTACGGCCCGAAGATCTCGGTGCAGGCGTGTGATGCCCTGGGCCGCAGCTGGCAGATGTCCACTATCCAGGTGGACTTCAACTTCCCCGAGCAGTTCGAACTGGAGTATACTGCCGCAGACGGGACTCGCAAGCGCCCTGTCATGATCCACCGGGCGCTGTTCGGATCAATCGAACGATTCTTTGGTATCCTCACCGAACACTACGCGGGAGCGTTTCCTGCTTGGCTAGCTCCTGTTCAGGTGGTTGGTATCCCGGTCGCCGATGAGCACGTCTCCTACCTTGAAGAGGTTGCTGCACAACTGAAGTTGCGTGGAGTACGGGTGGAGGTGGATACCAACGACGATCGGTTGGCCAAGAAGATCGTTCGTCACACCAACCAGAAGGTGCCGTTTATGTTGTTGGCCGGCGACCGCGACGTGCAGGCCGGAGCAGTGAGCTTCCGTTTCGGTGATCGCACGCAGATCAACGGTGTCGTCCGTGACGATGCCATCAAGGCCATCGTGGGTTGGATCGACGACCGTCAGAACGCTTCTCCCACTGCTGAGTCGGTGAAAGTAACCGGTGGTGAGTGAGCAGGAAAAACCCGACGAACCTGCTGATCACGCAGACGGCACCATCTTGGACCGAGGCGTCGGCGAACGCGACCACTTGCAGCGGCTATGGACGCCGTACCGAATGACCTATCTGGCCGAAGCGCCAGTCAATCGCGACAACTCCATTTCGGCGCAGCCATTCACCGAGATTCCACAGCTGTCTGATGAGGAAGGTTTGGTGGTGGCTCGAGGTGAACTTGTCTATGCAGTGCTTAACCTCTACCCGTACAACCCTGGGCACCTGATGGTGGTGCCCTACCGGCGGGTTTCCGAGCTTGAGGACTTGACCGACGCGGAGAGTGCGGAGTTGATGACGTTTACCCAGAAGGCGATTCGCGTTATCAAGAACGCATCTCGGCCGCATGGCTTTAATGTGGGTCTGAACTTGGGAACATCGGCGGGTGGGTCGCTTGCCGAGCACCTACATGTGCATGTCGTGCCGCGATGGGGTGGCGACGCGAACTTCATCACCATTATCGGCGGCTCCAAGGTGATCCCGCAGTTGCTGCGGGATACTCGGCAGCTGCTTGCGACGGAGTGGGCAAAGCAGCCATGAGCCGCGGTGGCGACGATGCAGAGCGAAGCTTATGAGCAAGATGTCGTTCCTGTCCCGGGCGGCGTTCACGCGGCTCACGACTCCGACCGCAAGAGCGTTGCTGCGGATCGGTTTGACGCCGGATGCCGTCACCATTTTGGGCACCATCGTGGTCGTGACAGGGGCGCTGATACTTTTCCCGATCGGACAGCTATTCTTTGGCACGCTGGTGGTTTGGTTCTTCGTGCTTTTAGATATGCTCGATGGGGCGATGGCCAGGGAACGTGGCGGCGGCACCCGATACGGCTCGGTGCTCGATGCGACCTGCGACCGTGTCAGTGATGGCGCTGTGTTCTGTGGGCTGCTGTGGTGGTCGGCGTTCGGCCTGCACAGCAAACATCTGGCGGTGGCGACCTTGATCTGTTTGGTCACTTCACAGGTGATTTCCTACATCAAGGCCCGGGCTGAAGCCAGCGGGTTGTGCGGCGATGGTGGCCTCATCGAGCGGCCGGAACGTTTGATCATCGTGCTCGTCGGCACGGGCTTATCGGACTTTCCGGTGTATTTGTTGCCGTGGGCGTTACCGGTGGCGATGTGGCTGCTAGCGGGCGCTAGCGTCATCACTTGTGTGCAACGGTTGCACACAGTGCGCATCTCGCCAGGGGCGGCCGATCGCATTGTTGGACCAGGCGGCCCCAGTGACGGTACTGATGCGACGAATGGGGCACAGCCCGGTCCTGGAAACCTGGGAGCGTGCGAGCCGTGACGGCTAGCGCGGAGGGGTTGAAAATGATCAGGGTTCCGCGTCGCCTAATGACCGGGCGGGCCACCGATTGGGCGTATGCGGCTGGCTGGTTGGTTGTGCGCGCGATGCCGGAGTCTGCCGTACGCTCCGCATTCAACAGCGGAGCGCACTACGTGGCCCGTAACGGCGGGCCCGATCAGCTGCGCAGAAATTTGGCCCGCGTCATTGGTGTGAGACCGGCTGACGTGCCGTATGCACTGATGCGCGCTTCGCTGGCGTCCTATGCTCGCTACTGGCGGGAAGCGTTTCGTCTGCCAACGATGAATCCCCACGTGGTGGCACAGCAGGTCGAAGCTTATGGCATTGGCCTGCACCGCGTCGCCGAGGCCTTGGATGCTGGGCGCGGTGTTGTGCTGGCATTGCCGCACAGCGGCAATTGGGATATGGCCGGCGTGTGGCTGGCGCAGTCCCACGGCACCTTCGCCACCGTCGCGGAACGACTCAAGCCCGAGTCGCTGTATCGGCGTTTCATCAACTACCGTGAGAGCCTCGGTTTCGAAGTGCTTCCCCTGTCCGAAGGCCAACAACCACCTTTCGAACTGCTATGCGAGCGGTTGCGGGCCAACCGTGTAGTGTGTCTGATGGCCGAGCGCGATCTCGCTCGTACAGGCGTTGAGGTCGATTTCTTTGGTGAGCCTACCCGTATGCCTGCGGGTCCGGCGAAGCTCGCGATCGAGACCGGGGCCGTACTGCTGCCGGTGCACTGCTGGTTCCAGGGTAGTGGTTGGGGCTTTTCGGTACACCCAGCGCTGGATTGCACCAGTGGCGATGTTGGCGCCATCATTCAGGCGCTGGCTGACCAGTTCGCCCAGAACATCGCAGCCCACCCCGCCGACTGGCACATGCTGCAGTCGCAGTGGTTGGCCGATCTGTCCGATACCAGGTGAGTTCAGTTGAGGCTACATTGAGGGAAGTTTGATGCGGGTCGGGATGGTCTGTCCGTACTCGTTTGATGTGCCGGGCGGGGTGCAATCGCATGTCTTGCAGCTGGCTGAGGTTATGCGCGTGCGTGGGCATCGGGTCAGTGTGCTGGCGCCGGCGTCGCCGGGTGTTTCGCTGCCCGACTATGTCGTCTCCGCCGGTAGGGCTATCCCGATTCCCTACAACGGTTCGGTGGCGCGGCTGCAGTTCAGTCCGGCGGTACACGGCAGGGTCAGGCGTTGGTTGGTGGACGGCGATTTTGACGTGCTTCACTTGCACGAGCCGAATGCGCCCAGCCTGTCGATGTGGGCGTTGCGGGTAGCCGAGGGACCGATCGTGGCGACATTCCATACCTCCACTACCAAGTCGCTAACGCTATCGGTATTCCAAGGTGTACTGCGACCTTGGCACGAGAAGATAATCGGCCGGATCGCAGTGTCCGATTTGGCACGGCGTTGGCAAATGGAGACGTTGGGGTCCGATGCGGTGGAGATCTCCAACGGGGTGAACGTCGATTCGTTGGCCTCGGCGCCCCGGCTAGAGGGGTATCCGCGTCCCGGCAAGACGGTGTTGTTCCTTGGCCGCTATGATGAGCCGCGCAAAGGCATGCCGGTCCTGCTTGATGCTCTACCAGGGGTGGTCGAGCACTTCGGCGACGTGCAGCTGCTGATCGTCGGCCGCGGGGATGAGGAGCAATTGCGCAGCCAAGCAGGCGGATTGGTGGAGCATCTTCGTTTTCTGGGCCAGGTGGATGACGCCGGAAAGGCCGCGGCGATGCGCAGTGCTGACGTTTACTGCGCGCCCAATGTCGGCGGCGAGAGTTTTGGTATTGTCCTACTGGAGGCTATGGCCGCTGGCACTCCGGTGGTGGCCAGTGATCTGGATGCGTTTCGCCGTGTGCTGCGTGACGGCGAAGTCGGACATCTGGTGCCGGCAGGCGATAGCTTCGCGCTGGCCGATGCACTTGTTGTGTTGCTGCGTAACGGCGTGCTTCGGGAGCGTTACGTGGCTGCCGGTGCTGAAGCGGTTCGCTGCTATGACTGGTCGGTGGTGGCTAGCCAGATCATGAGGGTGTACGAGACGGTCGCCGCGTCGGGTGTCAAGGTCCAGGTGGCCAGCTGATGACGTGGCTGATGCTGACGATCGTGGTGCTGGTAATGCTGGCCATGGTGGCGGGCAGTTGGGGATATCAGACGGCCAATCGACTGGACCGGTTGCACGTTCGCTATGATCTGTCGTGGCAAGCTCTAGATGGCGCATTGGCGCGGCGCGCGGTGGTGGCACGTGCTGTGGCGATCGATGCGTACGGCGGTGCTGTACCGGGCAGGCGGTTGGAGGCGCTGGCCGACGCCGCTGAGTGCGCCCCTCGGCATGCGCGAGAAAACGCGGAAAACGAGCTCTCGGCCGCGTTGGCGATGGTTGATCCGGCGTTATTGCCGGCGGCTTTAATAGCAGAGTTGGCCGACGCTGAAGCCCGCGTGGTGCTGGCCCGTCGATTCCACAACGATGCGGTCCGTGACACCCTCACACTGGGCGAACGACGTCTGGTACGCACTTTACGGCTTGGTGGGACCGCTGTGCTGCCGACCTATTTTGAGATCGTCGAGCGACACCACGCGTTGGCGCACAGTGATCATGGTGTGTTGAACCAGCGGACCTCGGCGCGGGTGGTGCTCCTTGATGAAACCGGGGCGGTGTTGTTGCTGTGCGGTTCGGATCCGACGATTACCAACGGCCGCGCACCCAGGTGGTGGATCACCGTTGGTGGCGAAGTGCGACCGGGCGAACGGTTGGCGGCGGCCGCAGCGCGGGAGCTAGCCGAAGAAACCGGCCTGCGGGTTACTCCGGCAGATATGGTCGGACCTATTTGGCGGCGCGACGCGATTTTCGAGTTCAACGGTTCGATGGTCGACAGTGAAGAATTCTACTTGGTGTACCGCACGCGGCGATTTGAGCCGTCTAGCGTGGGGCGGACCGAGTTGGAACACCGCTACCTGCACGGGTCGCGTTGGTGCGATGCCAATGACATTGCGGAGCTGGTGGCGTCCGGTGAGCAGGTTTACCCGCGGCAGCTGGGTGAACTCCTGCCCGCGGCCAACCAATTGGCGGATATCTCGACCGGTAACGCGGCAGGCACGGCAACTACGCGCAGCGCCGGCGTGTTGCTGTCGATTCGTTGAGCAGGGCAAAGCTCGTTTCTTAACCACTACTAGAGTGGGTTAAGCAGATAATGTTGAGGGAGAGAAAAGTTTCGTGGATAGTGCCGCACAGTCGAACCAGGCTCAGTTGGTTTCCGGCCAGACCGGAACGGCGCGGGTGAAGCGCGGCATGGCCGAGATGCTCAAGGGTGGCGTCATCATGGACGTCGTTACTCCCGAGCAGGCCAGAATCGCCGAGGGTGCCGGTGCCGTCGCGGTGATGGCGCTGGAAAGGGTGCCCGCCGATATCCGCGCTCAGGGTGGGGTGTCGCGTATGAGCGACCCCGACATGATTGAGGGCATCATTGCCGCGGTCACGATTCCGGTGATGGCCAAAGCGCGGATCGGACATTTCGTCGAGGCCCAGATCCTGCAGAGCTTGAATGTCGACTACATCGACGAATCCGAGGTGCTTACTCCCGCCGACTACACCCATCACATCGACAAGTGGAAGTTCACCGTGCCGTTTGTGTGTGGAGCCATCAATCTTGGTGAGGCGCTACGGCGCATTAACGAGGGGGCAGCGATGATCCGGTCCAAGGGCGAAGCCGGTACCGGTGATGTGTCCAACGCAACCACCCATATGCGGGCTATCGTAGGTGACATCCGCCGGCTGATGTCGTTGTCTGAGGACGAGTTGTATGTTGCGGCAAAGGAATTGCAGGCACCCTATGAGCTCGTCGTCGAAGTGGCCCGGACAGGCAAGCTGCCGGTTACGCTGTTCACCGCAGGTGGAATTGCCACGCCCGCCGATGCGGCAATGATGATGCAGCTCGGTGCTGAGGGTGTCTTTGTGGGTTCAGGCATCTTTAAGTCCGGCGATCCGGCACAGCGTGCTACAGCGATCGTTAAGGCCACCACGTTCTACGACGATCCTGATGTGCTGGCCAAGGTTTCGCGCCGGCTAGGTGAGGCGATGGTAGGCATCAATGTTGAGCAGTTCGCGCAGTCCGATCGGCTGGCCCAGCGGGGCTGGTAAAAACGGGTCGTGGCAATCGAGGAAATCCTGGACCTGGAGCAGCTCGAGGTCAACATTTTCCGTGGCGGCGTAGCCAGCCCGGCACCGGAAAATCGGAACCGCGCTTTTGGCGGTCGGGTGGCAGGGCAATCTCTGGTGTCGGCGGTGCGTACGGTCGACGAGCGGTATCGTGTGCATTCGTTACACAGCTACTTCTTGTTACCGGGAGACGCAGGCGCGCCTACTGTCTTTCTAGTTGAGCATGTCCGCGACGGCGGTTCTTTTTGCACCCGCCGCGTCAGCGCAGTGCAGCACGGTCAGAACATCTTTCATATGTCGGCGTCGTTTCAGACGCCGCAACAGGGCCTCGCCCACCAGGACGAGATGCCGCCGGCGCCGGACCCCGAGGAACTGCCCAAGGTCAGTCGCATGAAGGCGTTCGACGGCGAGGCCATCAAGCAGTTTCAGGAATGGGATCTGCGCAGAGTGCCGCGTAAGCTACTCGATCCTAAACCGGGCAAGGTTGCCCAGCAGCAGGTGTGGTTCCGTCATCGCGATCCATTGCCTGACGACCCGGTTCTGCACATCTGCGCGCTGGCCTACATAAGCGATCTGACGTTGCTGGGCACGGCGTGGTCGATCCATCCGGGTGAGTGCGACGTTCTTCAGGTGGCATCGTTGGATCACGCGCTGTGGTTCATGCGGCCGTTTCGCGCCGACGAATGGCTGCTTTACGATCAGTCGTCGCCGTCCGCGCAAGCCGGCCGCGCGCTAACCCAAGGCAAGATCTTTGACCGAAACGGGGCGATGGTGGCCGCCGTCATGCAGGAGGGGCTGACCCGGTTTCCCCACGGATACCAGCCGACCCCACAGTGAGCGCGTTGTGAATCTTCCGAGGATTGGTGTCTTGGCGCTGCAAGGTGATACCCGTGAACACCTCGCGGTGCTGCGCGAAGCTGGAGCTGACTCCATGCCGGTACGCTACAGCGGCGAGCTGGATGCAGTTGATGCGCTGGTCATTCCCGGTGGGGAATCAACCACTATGAGCCACCTGCTGCTCGACTGCGGCTTGCTGGAGCTGTTGCGGGCGCGGCTGGCTGATGGGCTGCCGGCTTACGGCGTATGCGCCGGTATGATTTTGCTTGCCAGTGAGATCCTCAATGCTGGCGCGGGCGGGCGGGAAGCACTGCCACTGTGCGCAGTCGATATGACGGTGCGGCGTAACGCTTTTGGGCGCCAAGTCGATTCTTTTGAAGACGATATTGCGTTCGCCGGTCTTGTTGATCCGGTGCGCGCGGTGTTCATCCGTGCACCGTGGGTGGAACGGGTTGGCGACGGCGTGCAGGTGCTGGCTCGAGCTGCTGGCCACATCGTCGCGGTGCGGAAGGGTCCGGTGTTGGCCACGGCGTTTCACCCGGAGATGACTGGTGACAGCCGCATCCATCGGCTATTCGTCGACATTGTCACCGGAGTCGTCTGAGTGCCTAGAACACGCACATCAGCAGCATCTATACTTTCGATGGGTGGTGAAACGCTTTAAAGTAGTGTTAGCACATGCGCTCTAGTACTGCTTCAAGCCGGCATGTCCTAAAAATTCTGTGACGTTTCGGACTTAGGAAGCGGGCGGCCAGCGCCGGTCGGCACGTACACTCTTTTGGGTGACTTTCAGGCTATAGAGCGAGGTACTACACACCAATGAGCGGCCATTCCAAGTGGGCCACCACAAAGCACAAAAAGGCCGTCATTGACGCCCGCCGCGGCAAAATGTTCGCCCGACTGATCAAAAACATCGAGGTTGCGGCGCGTGTCGGTGGCGGTGATTCAGCGGGTAACCCAACGCTCTACGATGCTATCCAGAAAGCGAAGAAGAGCTCGGTACCCAACGAGAACATCGAACGGGCACGCAAGCGCGGCGCTGGCGAGGAGGCCGGTGGCGCCGATTGGCAAACCGTCATCTACGAGGGCTACGCACCCTATGGTGTGGCGGTATTGATCGAATGCTTGACTGATAACCGCAACCGCGCAGCCAGTGAGGTGCGGGTGGCGATGACCCGCAACGGCGGTACCATGGCTGATCCGGGGTCGGTGACCTACTTGTTCTCCCGCAAGGGTGTGATCACCTTGGAGAAGAACGGTCTCACCGAAGACGATGTGCTCACCGCGGTGCTAGACGCCGGCGCTGAGGAGGTCAATGACCTTGGTGACAGCTTCGAGGTGATCGCCGAACCAGGTGATCTGGTCGTGGTCCGCACCGCGTTGCAGGATGCCGGCATCGACTACGAGTCGGCTGAAGCCAGTTTCCAACCGTCGGTCAGCGTGCCCGTCGACCTCAATGGCGCCCGTAAGGTATTCAAGCTTGTCGACGCGCTGGAGGACAGCGACGACGTGCAGAATGTCTGGACCAATGTCGACGTATCCGACAGGGTGCTGGCCGCTCTTGATGACGAATTGAGCCACGGCCGTACACACTGGGTCAGGATTTAGTCGGATCAAAAGCCGCCGCCGGCTCCCCAGTTTCAAAGTGTAAAAACCCTCCCAGTGCCGGACCAAACCCCCAGGCCGAATCGTAATGCGCCTCGGCGCTGCCGTGGTGACGTGATCGTCCAGTCACACGGCGTCCTCATACCGACCAGGCAATTCCTTGAAAAGCGCCAGCTCCGCGGCGATCATTTCTCGGGTGGTCGGCAAGTTACCCGGGTTGGCGACCGCGGCGCCCATTGCCATCTGCGGCAGATTTGCCGTCACCACTCCAGTGTTGACCGATGTCGGTGGGGCTTTACCGGCAGTCGCATTTATGGGGATATGCAGAACGGTATCGTCTAGTGAAACCTGTGAGCCGTTATCCCAGTGGGTGGCACTCCGGAGCCGCCGCTATCGCCATGTTGGCGGCCTCGGTGCCGGTTATTAGGAATCCGCACCAGCCGCAGGGGCGTTGGCAAACTGCTCATGCAGCACTGCTGCCTCAGCAGCGATAGCTTGATGTAGCTCGCCTTGCGCACCGCGTTAAGTGCTGACACCTCGTCGGTGGCCGCAGGCATGGTACCGATCCTTGCCGAGGTCGCCTCGACATTACTGAAAACCAGCTGCGCAGCGATGCCTTCCAGGTCGGCGACTGCTGCTCCGAGTAGTTCTAAGTCTATAGAGACATTAATCATAAGAGTTTCTCCTCACAACACCAAGCTGCTGCCTGCGGTGGGTACTTACCGCTGGGCCCTGTTGCTAAGGTTGAACAGCAACATATGGCGACCGGTGCGTAGCACCAGCGACAGGGCAAACCCGCCTAAACCACCGTAGGCCAGGACTCGTTTATGATGCGATATACGAGCTGATATTTCTGTTTCAGCAATATGAATCCCGAAAATTAGCGACCGGTGGCGGCAACGGCCAACGCGGCCGGTATCCAAGGGATGTCGCGGATACAGGCGCCACGTCCGCCAGCGTCTCAGCCGATACTGTCGGGTTCGGCGGCAAGGGCGGTCGACGCGGCATCATCGCCGAGGAACATGCTGTCAAGCCACCCGGTTGGCTGTGCGCGTTCGTGTGCGAGCCAGCAAAACGTCTCTTCCTCGTGCGTATCGGTGCGGGATGTGAAGAAGGTAGCCGGCCGTGTCGGCGTACTCCGGCAGATCGTTTACAGAGCTGCTGACAGTTCGGGAGATCTGCTCAGAGAAGTGGCAGCTGGAGTGTTCGATTGTCGCCACATGCGATGCGTTGAGGACCTCCAGCAGCAGGATGCTTCGGTCCGGGGTGTTCCAGGACGTAGCTGGCCATGTCGGGGGCGCGTGGTAAACGGTGAGCTTGTCGGCCAGCACAGATTTTCCGGTCGGTATTTCCTGTGACATGCTTGGCGCCCAGCGCTCGAACGACAGCAGCGTGGTCTCGTCGGCGTAGGCAGCGAAGTTCATCTCCTCGCCGGATGGCAGGCTTGCCGTGCCTTTGGTGGTATAGCTGGTGCGGTCACGCTCGGATTCGTTAAACGTCACGCCGTCGACAACGTGTTGGTCGTCGGGCTGCAACGACTCGAGGTCTTCGCGGGTAGCCCACATCGCCAATTTGAGACATCCATAGTTGTTTTCGACACTGAACCAGATCGGCTGGTTGTTATTTTACCAGCAAATGCTCCCGCCAGATGAAGAGGCTTTCACGGTAGGTGATCGATCCGGTGGACTACGTAGTCGACGTTGCCATAGCTGACGATGGCCCTGGGGTCGAGTTGTCGGGGCCCGAATTGCGGCATCGCGTTAACGGCAAGCGGGTCCTAACGTCAGCCTGGCTGGGTCGGTGTCTTGGGTCGCCGCAAAGCCGTTACGAGAGTAACGATGGATGCGATGAACAGCACCGCGGCAAGAGGGAACAGCAGTGATTCCACACAGACCTTTCTGTGCCGGACGGCGAGTGCGCACATTAAATTACAAGTGCGTACATTAAATTACAAGTGCGTACATTAAATTACAAGTGCGTACATTAAATTAACAGTTTTTAAATTAACAGTTTTTGGTGGGTTCGACCGGTGTTATGGGGACGTCCGGCAAGCCGTGCCACCGCGTGTCCTACCCGATGCTGTCGAGGTTGGCCGCTAGACTACCGAACAAATGTTCGGTGCTGGATGGGGAGCATGTGATGCGCGTGATGGGTGTCGATCCCGGGTTGACGCGGTGCGGGTTGTCTGTCGTCGAAAATGGACGCGGTCGCCACGTTGTCGCGTTGGATGTCGACGTGGTGCGCACATCATCGGACACCCCGGTGTCTAAGCGGTTGCTCGCCATCAGCGATGTCGTCGAGCACTGGTTAGACACCCATCAACCGGATGTCATGGTCATCGAGAGGGTTTTTTCTCAGCAGAATGTGTCGACGGTGATGGGTACGGCGCAAGCCGGCGGGGTGGTCGCGTTGGCCGCAGCGAGATGTGGTATTGACGTGCACTTCCATACCCCCAGCGAGGTGAAGGCTGCAGTCACCGGCAATGGTGCCGCCGACAAGGCGCAAGTTACCGCGATGGTTACCAAAATCCTTGCGCTGCAAATTAAACCGACATCGGCCGATGCGGCCGACGCGTTGGCCCTGGCAATCTGCCACTGCTGGAGAGCGCCGATGATCACGCGGATGGCTACGGCCGAGGCTCTGGCCGTGCAACATCGTCAGGCTTATCGGGCCAAGGTGGCCGGCAAGGTTAAGAGCGCCCGATGATCTACTCAGTCCGCGGTGAGGTGCTCGAGGTGGCACTTGACCATGCTGTCATTGAAGCCGCCGGCATTGGCTACCGGGTCAACGCCACACCGTCGACGTTGGCAACGCTGCGACAGGGCAGCCAGGCCCAACTGGTTACCGCAATGGTTGTGCGTGAGGACTCGATGACGTTGTACGGGTTTTCCGACACCGAGAACCGTGACTTGTTCCTAACGTTGTTGTCGGTGTCGGGAGTTGGGCCCCGCCTTGCCATGGCGACCTTGGCCGTGCACGACGCGACGGCGCTGCGGCAGGCACTGGTCGATCGCGATGTTGCCGCGCTGACCCGGGTGCCTGGCATTGGCAAACGCGGTGCTGAACGGATGGTGCTGGAGTTACGCGACAAGGTGGGTGTGGTCGGGGTACCCGGATTAACCGCGAGCGCTGCTGCTAACGACCACGCGGTGCGAAATCCTGTGATTGACGCTCTGGTCGGGCTGGGTTTTGCGGCCAAGCAAGCCGAGGAGGCAACCGACCAGGTGCTGGTCGAATGCTATGACGCGACGACATCCAGTGCTCTGCGGGCCGCCCTGTCGTTGTTGGGTAAGGCTCGATGAACGAGGACTACGTGGATCGGGATGTTTCTCCGGCGCTGACCGTCGGTGAGGGCGACATTGACGTCAGCCTGCGGCCGCGCTCATTGAGGGAGTTTATCGGTCAGTCGCGGGTGCGTGAACAGCTCCAGTTGGTCATCGAAGGGGCTAAGAACCGTGGCGGCATGCCGGACCACATCTTGCTGTCTGGCCCACCGGGGCTAGGTAAGACCTCGCTGGCCATGATCATCGCTGCTGAACTGGGTTCCTCGTTGCGGGTGACTTCCGGACCTGCGCTGGAACGCGCCGGTGATCTAGCAGCAATGCTGTCCAACCTGGTTGAGCACGACGTGTTGTTCATCGATGAAATCCACCGCATAGCCCGGCCTGCGGAGGAGATGCTGTACCTGGCGATGGAAGACTTTCGGGTCGACGTGGTCGTCGGTAAAGGCCCTGGGGCGACATCGATTCCCCTGGAAGTCGCGCCCTTCACCTTAGTTGGTGCGACCACCCGGTCCGGCGCGCTGACCGGGCCGCTGCGTGACCGATTCGGGTTCACTGCGCACATGGATTTCTACGAACCTGGCGAGCTGGAGCGGGTGTTAGCTCGCGCGGCCGGAATTCTGGGCATCGAATTGGACGCTGAGGCGAGCGCGGAGATCGCTCGACGCTCGCGTGGGACGCCGCGGATCGCTAACCGATTACTGCGCCGGGTCCGTGACTTCGCCGAGGTGCGCGCTGACGGCGTCATCACCCGCGATGTCGCGAAGTCAGCACTGGCGGTCTACGACGTCGATGAGCATGGCTTGGACCGACTGGATCGGGCGGTACTGTCGGCGCTGACCTGTAGCTTCAGTGGCGGCCCGGTTGGGGTTTCGACGTTAGCGGTGGTGGTCGGGGAGGAGGTGGCCACTGTAGAAGAGGTGTGCGAGCCATTTCTAGTGCGCGCCGGCATGGTGGCGCGAACTCCGCGCGGCCGGATGGCCACGGCGCAGGCCTGGACGCACCTGGGCATGACGCCGCCAGCCGGGGTGAGTCAACCGGGGTTGTTCGAATAGGTTGTGGCGTTTGGTTCGATCCGTTAGCGCCAAAAGCAAGTCCCCGGTTCCACCGTTGACGCGGTTGGCAGCTCCAATGCCGTCGTTACTGGCGTTGCTTGCCAGCCAACCCGTGCAGTAACCTGTGATGCCGATGGGATTTATTGCTATCCCATCCGCGTCGTTAGCCAACCTGTGGACAGCTCGGCAACAATCCTAGTCGGCGTGCTCACCGCATTCAACAACTCCTGCAGTGCCGAGGCGTTCGCTGCCTCGGCGTACGTGCCTCCGCTCAAAGGCCGGCACAAACTGTTCATGAAGCAGCGCCGTACGTGCACTCAACGTCTGCAAATCCTGCGCGTAGGCGCCACACAACTTCGTGATAGCCGGCCGACACTGCATCGCTACCAAACGGGACAGTCTCCGTTGTCAACGGTGCTGCCGCCGCGGCAAAAGCCTCAGGTGCGATGATCACAGAAGACGACATATCGGGCCTCTTGATCTCACGGTCATCCAACCTCCCAAGCAGTTCCCGAAACGTTACCTGCGTCACAGGGGAACCCTCAGTCAATTTGGTCATTTCACACAGTATTTGAGCTGTGTTCAACACACACAGCAACAGCGACTCACGCGGCCGTGATCTGAGGTTTTCCGGAAGTCCTCAGGTTGCTTGACACACCGGCACCGACGGCATGGGTTGGCGAGGATCGACCGGTCTAAGCTCGGAGCAATCCTAGCAGTTGCAGATCGCGAACATACTTGGCGATAACTGCCGGTGAGATATGCGGAATATCTCTGTCCTGACCAATTTTGGCGTCTTGAACGGTTGTACGGAACCGTTCTGTAGTTGCCAGCGAACTATGCCGCGGCTTCTCAGGCTTCTGGTAGTTGTACAACAACGGCAATAGTGAGCTGTGTCGCTGCTTTTCGGGCAGGGCGCGCAGTGAAGTCTCAAACCGCCGCAGCCATTCTCCGTAGTCGCTGATGCGCTGTATTGGGCAGCCGGTGGCCATGAGCCAGTCTACGAACTCGTCCATCCCGATGCCGTCGTCATGCGGGTTCATCACGTGATAGGTTGTGAACCCATCACGACCGTGTCGGTGTTGGGCTCCCAGGGTGGAGATCGCTGCGGCGATGAACTCCACAGGCAGACCGTCATAATGCGCGCGTTGCCGATTGCCCTCGGCGTCTAGCTCATAGAACGAGCCGGGTGCGATGCCGGTGGCTGCCAAGCTCAGCATCATTCGAGTGAACATATCAGGGACGTTGAGTTGACCGGCATAGCTGGTGTCGGCCATGATCATGTTGCAGCGGAAGACAGCTACCGGCAGATTGCATAAGTCATGGGCTTCACGCAGCAGCACCTCGCCGGCCCACTTGCTGTTGCCGTAGCCATTGGCATAGTTGTTGTTGTTGTTGCGCGTCGGGCTAATGACTCGGATGTCAGCGTCTTCGGTGAACTTCGCCGGCTCGATCTGATCACCTACGCCGATTGTCGACACATAGATGTACGGTTTTTGTTTGCTGGTCAGCGCGATCCGTATCAGCTCCGCGGTGCCCAGAGCATTGGGGCCGAATAGCTCGCTGTACGGCAGCACGTGGTTAACTAGGGCGGCAGGGTCGACGATCAGATCGACAGCATCGGCTAACCGTTGCCACGTTTGCCGATTCAAGCCCAGGTCTGCTTCGCCCTTGTCGCCGGCGATGACCTCCAGGTGGTCGGCGGCCAGTTCCTGGTAGTGCGCCAGCAGTTTGGGGTCGCCGCTATCGAAGGTCTTGTCGAGCCGCGCCCGAGCGTTTTCGTCGGACTTGGCCCGCACCAGGGCGATTACCTTGCCGCCGAACAGATTCATCCGCTCTAACCACTCCAGGGCCAAATAGCGCCCCAGGAAACCCGTTGCGCCGGTGAGTAGCACGGTGCGCACTTCGAGACTGGGCTCTGGCAGCGATGACGCTGCAGACAGCGTGTCGGCGTTGATGAACTTGTCCAGTGTGAGGTCACGCGCGTGCACCTCGACAGCGTCGCGACCGTGTACGGCCGCGAAGGTGGGTCGCCTCGTACCCTGCCGCTCGCCTTCGATGTAGTTGGCGATCGCCGCCAAGTCGTTGGCCGGGCTCACGATGAAGCTTACCGGTACATCGATGTTGAAGATTTCTCGCAGCAGGTTACCGAATGTCAACGCGGACAACGAGTCTCCACCTAAGTCAGTGAAATATGCACTCGGCGACAGATTGGTGATAGCGGTACCCAACATGGCGCCCGCGGCCCGGCTCACCGTCTGTAGCACCGGCGCGTCGGCCCCGCTTTGCCGAAGCGCGTGCAATTCATTTGCCTGGCCTTCAGTCAAATCGGCATAGAGTTGTTCGAGCCGCGCACCGTAGTGCTGCTTCAGTCTTGGCCACGCCAGCTTGCGAATGCCGGTGAGTAGACCGTTCTCCAGGCTAAACGGCGTGGTCTCGACTATGAAGTCGCGTGGCACCTCGTAGGATTGCAGGCTGGCCTCTTTCGCGACGTCCTGCAGTGAATCGGCAATCAGCTGCTTAAGCACTTCACTATCATTGGTAGCCAATGCATTCTCGGTCGGCACCACAACCGCTAACAGGTAGGAGTATGCACTGTTACCGTAGATGTAGATCTGCTGAACCAGTGGGCTATTGCCGAAGACCGCCTCGAGCTTTGCGACGGTGACGAACTCACCCTGCGCGAGCTTCAGCACGTTGTTGCGGCGGTCGATGTACACCAGCCGGTCAGGACCGGTTTCGGCGACGACGTCTCCGGTCCGATAGTACCCGTCGGTGTCGAACACGGTTGCGGTGACCTCAGGCCGCTTGTAGTAGCCGGGGAACATGTTTTGGGTCTTGAGCAGCAATTCGCCTCTCGGATAAGGCTGGTCGGTGCTGAAGTAGCCCAAATCTGGAACGTCGACTAACTTATAGTCGATGACCGACGGACGTTGCACTTCGCCGTCAAACAAGACCATGCCGGCCTCGGTGGAACCGTAGCCTTCCAACAGATGCATCTCGAGAAGAGACTCGACCCAGTGCTTCAACTCCGGGGCGGTGGGCGCCGAACCCGTCATGGCGAAGATATACCGCCCGCCCAGCAGGCATTGTCGCTGTTCCGCGATGACTTTGGCTTCTATGGCATGACGATCGGCGGAGCTGTCGGCAGTGAGCCGGTGGTCGACCTGGCGTTGGAATTCGCCGAATAGAGTCTCCCAGATGCGCGGCACGAAGTTCAACTCGGTGGGGCGCACTAGCTCGAGGTCTTCCAGCAGCGTCGAAAGGTCACTGCGGGCTGCGAAGTAGGCTGTGCCGCCGTTGCCGAGCGTGCCGTAGAGGATTGCACGGCCCATGACGTGACTCATTGGCATGAAGTTCAGCGTGATCGACGCGGCGGTCGGCCCGAACCAGTTTCTGCTCGTCCGACACCACATCTTGCCGACGTTGCTCTGTAGATACATCGCGCCTTTGGGGGCATCAGTGCTGCCGGATGTATAGATCAGCAGGGCTAACTGGTCATCAGCGTCATCGGGCACGGTGATTGGTGTGGCAGGCAGTTTATTGCCGCGGTCGAACACGTCGGCCAGGGTCTCGATGATGACTGCAGTGTTCACCAACCGTGTGTGGGCGGCTTTGACGGCTTCGCGCTGGTCGTCCACCTCCGGGTGGTAGTCGAACACGACTAGCCGTGCAGGTGCTAGGCTGGCGCTCAGGACCAGCTCGACAGCGTCGGGCAGCTGGTTCACGCTCGCTGCGATCACGCTGGGCTCGGTCTCGGCCACGATCGGTTGTAGCTGGGTGATCGCCGCGCTGGTCTGCAGTGGAACCGACACGGCGCCGATCATGCCGATCGCCATGTCGATGGTGGCGTAGTCGACGCTGTTGAAGCCCAGGATGCAAACCCGGTCGTCGGTGTGCAGTGCGTCGTGTATCCAGGCGCGCGCCAGAGTTCCGACGCGGTCGCCTAGCTCGCGGTAGGTGATGGTCTCAAAGCGGGGGAGTAGCTCCACCAAGGTGCGTCCGGTCTTCGGGTCTTTGACGAACTCGACGACACGCTGGCCTAGTGCCGGCCGCTGTGCGTAACCTTCTAGCGCAGTTCGGATGATTTGGGGCAGTCGCAGCTCGGGTTGGGCAAGGGTGGCGGCGACCGCTGGGTCGGGCCTGGCGGCGGCGAACTGTGGGTCGTTGGCGGTTAGGTCGTCAACGCGGTCCTGGCTAGCGTTAGTCGACATAACAGTTCCTTGCGATGCGAAATAGGTCGCTGGCGCCACGCTGCACTGGCGATTAAAATGTTAGTAATACTAACTGTATTACTTAATGGTGGGGTTGTAGATATGATATTGCCCACCGCAGAAAGCCGGTCCGGCTAGAGGTCGCCCAAGATCTGGCACAGGATGTCCAGGCCTTCGGTCAGCAACTCGTCGCTGATGGTCAGCGGCGGCAGCAGCCGGATGACGTTGCCGAACATGCCACACGCCAAGATGACGACACCGGCAGCGTGGGCGGTGCTGGCCACTTTCTCGGTCAGCTCGGCATCGGGATCAGCCGTTCCGGGTTTCACCAATTCGACAGCGATCATGGCACCGCGGCCACGTACGTCGCCGATCCGATCGTCAACGGCCTGCAGTCGCAACAACCGCTCGGTGATCAGCCGTTCGATCTGTTGGGCTCGCTCGATCAGGCCGTCGTCCTCGATGGTCGTGATGGTTGCCAACGCTGCTGCGCAGGCGACTGGGTTGCCACCGAAAGTGCCACCGAGGCCGCTGACATGCGGGGCGTCCATGATCTCAGCCCGTCCGGTCACCGCCGACAGCGGCAGCCCGTCGGCAATGCCTTTGGCGGTGCAGATCAGGTCGGGCACGATTCTGTCGTGCTCGCAGGCAAACATGGCGCCGGTGCGGGCAAACCCGGTTTGCACTTCGTCGGCGATGAACACCACGTTGTTCTTGTGACACCAATCCAGCAGAGTAGCCAAAAATCCCTTGGCTGGAACGATGAAACCGCCTTCGCCCTGGATCGGCTCGATGATGACGGCAGCCAGGTTGTCGGCGCCGACCTGCTTCTCGATGACGTTGATGGCCCGCGCGCCGGCCAACGTGCTGTCGGTTACTAAGTCCTTGTTGAGCAGGGCATCCCGATAAGGATAGGATAATGGCGCCCGGTAGATCTCTGGTGTGAAAGGACCAAAGCCACTTTTATACGGCATAGACTTGGCAGTCAGCGCCATAGTCAGGTTGGTGCGGCCGTGGTAGGCGTGATCGAACGCGACCACAGCTGGCTTGCGGGTGTACGAACGCGCAACCTTGATGGAGCTCTCCACTGCCTCGGCGCCGGAATTGAGCAGCACCGAGCGTTTCTCACCGGAGCCCGGGGTAATCCGATTGAGTTGTTCGGCGACGGCGACGTATTCCTCGTACGGCGTGACCATAAAACAGGTGTGCGTGAAGTCGGCTATCTGTGCGCGCACTGCTTCGACGACGCGGAGAGATGAGTTGCCGATTGTGGTGACGGCGATTCCAGACGCTAGGTCGATAAGCCGGTTCCCGTCGACGTCCTCGATGATACCGCCGCCGGCGCGCGTGACAAACGCTGGCAGGGTGACTCCTACCCCGTGAGATACCGCCGCGATGCGGCGTTCCGCCAGTTTACGTGATGCGGGGCCGGGGATTTCGGTGACCAGCTTACGGCTTTGCTCGACGCTGGTCACATGGATCCTCCTGGTTGCGACACGCTGGTTGCGTCGCGGATAAAGTGTAGCTGTTTAACGGGGTTTTCATGCCGGGTGAGTGGCGCTCGGCCATGTCTCCAGAGGGCGGGGAGTGTGCGCACTGCGCCGGTTGGGTGCTACTTGGGTCCTGCCGGACTAGATGGGCACACACAGGACGGTTACTGGTGCGCGCCTGCCGGTCGGCTTGGCAGCGTTGCGCGCAATACCGATACGTTAAGGACAGGCGGGTCAATGGAGAGTTTGGTTTTATTCTTGCCGTTCCTGCTCATCATGGGTGGGTTCATGTTTTTCGCGTCGCGGCGTCAAAGACGTGCGATGCGGGCTACGATTGATTTGCATGACTCGCTGCAGCCAGGTGACCTAGTGCACACTACCTCCGGTCTGCAGGCTACCGTTGTCGCCATCACAGGCGAAACGGTCGATCTGGAGATCGCGCCGGGTGTCGTGACTACTTGGATTAAGCTGGCGATTCGTGACCGGATCGTAGCTGACGACGAGGACATGGACGAACACGAGGCCGAGTTGGGGGACTTCGCGGACCGCGATGACCTAGAAGAGTCCGACAGCTCCGTTAACGTGGAGAAACGAGTGCTTTAGGGATTCTTGACAGCGCTTGTGCGAAACGGTCCAGTTACGTGACACGTAGGCTCTGTCGGGAAAACCGAATTTCAAGGAGATACAAGGAACGTGGCATCGTCTTCGGCGCCGGTGCATTCTGGCCGTTACTTGTCGGTGTTTCTGGTGTTGCTCATCGGGGTCTATCTGTTGGTGTTTCTCACCGGGGACAAGCGGGTAGCTCCCAAGCTCGGCATCGATCTTCAGGGCGGCACTCGCGTCACGTTGACTGCGCGCACACCAGACGGCTCGCGTCCGAGCCGGGAGGCATTGTCACAGGCGCAGCAGATCATCAGCGCCCGGGTTAACGGGCTCGGAGTCTCCGGTTCGGAGGTCGTCGTTGATGGCGACAACCTGGTTATCACGGTGCCTGGGAACGACGGCAACGAGGCCCGCAATCTGGGGCAGACCGCGCGTCTTTACATCCGGCCTGTGCTCAACTCATTGCCGGTGCAAAGCGGTCAAACACCTGCGCCGGGTCAGCCAGCCGGCACGCCGCCGGCGACTTCTCCCGCACCGGGGGGAGCGGCACCCAGTCCTGCACCGGTGCTGCCTGGCCACCCGGGCGTGCAACCGCATCCCTACCCGCAGGACCCGACGCCGCTACCTAGCCCAGCCCCGCCACCGAAGCCGGGCATTAACACACCGGCACCCTCAGCCGGGGTAACACCACCGGCTGAGGTGCCTCCGGGTGAGCAACCCGCGCCACCGGATCCACGCAAGGACCTCGCCGAACGCATTGCTGAGGAGAAAAAGTGGCGGCAGAGCACCAATCAGAGCATGCAGTTCTTCGCTTTGCAGTTCGAAGCTACCCGCTGTGACAAAGAAGATATTCTGGCCGGCAACGACGATCCGAATCTGCCTTTGGTGACCTGCTCGGCTGAGCATAAGATGGCGTATCTGCTGGCGCCATCGATCATCAGTGGCGATCAGATCCAAAACGCCACCTCTGGTATCAATCAGCGTGGGGTTGGCTATGTCGTCGATCTGCAGTTCAAATCTGCGGTGGCAAATATCTGGGCTGACTTCACCGCCGCCCATATTGGCACCCAGACCGCTTTCACGCTGGACTCTGAGGTGGTAAGCGCCCCGGTAATCAACGAAGCAATCCCGGGTGGACGTACCCAGATCAGCGGTGGAGATCCACCGTTTAGTGCAACAGCCGCGCGCCAGCTGGCCAACGTCTTGAAATATGGATCGCTACCGTTGTCCTTCGAATCGTCGGAAGCCCAAACGGTTTCGGCGACTTTGGGGTTAACATCGTTGCGGGCAGGTCTGATCGCGGGTGTGATTGGACTGATCTTGGTATTACTCTATGCGTTGCTGTACTATCGGGTGTTGGGCTTACTTGCGGCGTTTTCGCTGGTTTGCTCCGGGGCAGTGGTTTTTGCCATCTTGGTGCTCTTGGGCCGATATATAAACTACACGCTAGATCTTGCCGGCATCGCAGGTCTGATTATAGGTATCGGCACCACCGCCGACTCGTTTGTGGTGTTTTTCGAACGAATCAAAGATGAGATCCGCGAAGCCCGCTCGTTCCGGTCAGCGGTTCCTCGCGGCTGGGTGCGGGCCCGTAAAACGATCGTGTCGGGCAATGCCGTCACCTTTCTGGCCGCTGCAGTGCTGTACTTTTTGGCGATTGGCCAGGTGAAGGGATTCGCGTTTACCCTGGGTCTTACCACGATCCTGGACCTGGTGGTGGTGTTCTTGGTGACCTGGCCTTTGGTGTCTCTGGCTCCCAAGTTCTCGATGTTGGCAAGGCCGGCCTACAACGGATTAGATGCGGTTGCGCAGGTTGCCCGTGAACGACGGGCCACTGCGCATATGAAGACTGACTCAGCGGCTCGCTCCGGGGCCACCAAGACAGGACGGGGGTAGCGGATGGCCTCCAGTGCTAAGGTTGGCACCGAGATCACCAAGGGCATCGGCGAACCAGACCGAGATGACAACACCGATGGCGAGAGCGCCGGTGCGGTCTATGTCAACGAAGGCGCCGAAGATGCCATGAAGCTGGCTGACGATACTGTCATACACCTGCCGCGGCACGGCTTTCTTTCCCGGCTCTACACCGGTACGGGTGCGTTTGAGGTGGTGGGACGCCGACGGCTGTGCTACGCGGTAGCAGGTGCCATTGTGGCGCTCGTTGTTGTGTCTATCGTCGTTCGTGGGTTCACTTTCGGGATTGATTTCAAGGGTGGCACCACCGTGTCAATGCCTGTTGCAGGTACAACAGGCACAATTGCGGTTGCGCAAGTTGCTGATCTTTTTAAGAAGACCCTCGGTAGTGATCCGGAATCGGTGGTAATCGTCGGTAGCGGCACGTCAGCTACAGTGCAGATCAGTTCGAAAACGCTGTCCAATGATCAGACGTCGAAGTTGCGTAACGCCTTGTTCGACGTATTCGGACCTACAGGCGCCGACGGTAAGCTTAGCAAGCAGGCCATCAGCGACGCGGAGGTATCGGAGACCTGGGGCGGTCAGATCACCAAGAAGGCAGTGATAGCCCTGGTGGTGTTCCTGTTGCTCGTCGGCCTATATATCACCGTGCGGTACGAGCGTTATATGGCCGTCTCCGCACTGACGACCATGTGTTTCGACCTGACCGTCACCGCCGGCGTGTACTCGCTGGTAGGTTTCGAAGTCACTCCAGCCACTGTCATCGGCTTGCTGACGATCCTCGGTTTCTCTCTCTATGACACCGTCATCGTGTTCGACAAAGTTGAGGAGAACACACATGGCTTCCAGCACACCACTCGGCGTACTTTCGCCGAGCATGCCAACCTGGCGATCAATCAGACTTTCATGCGATCGATTAACACCAGCCTGATCTCGGTATTGCCGGTGATGGCGCTGATGGTGGTCGCGGTGTGGCTGCTGGGCGTAGGCACGTTGAAAGACCTGGCACTGGTGCAGCTGGTCGGCATCATCGTCGGCACCTATTCGTCGATCTTTTTTGCCACTCCACTGTTGGTCACGCTTCGTGAACGCACCGAGCTGGTACGCACTCATACCCGTCGGGTAGTCAAACGGCGCATCCCCGGTTCGCATGTGCCCGCAAAAAACGTTGACAGCAACACTACATCAGACACCGCAAAACCGCAGGATCAAGCGGAATCCTGTGCTGACGCATCGTTGCAGGAGGACACCGAGGCTGCCATCATGTCCGCTTCGACAGCACCCAGTAAGCCGGAACCAGGGGCGCGTCCGGTGCGGCCGACCGGTACTCGACGTCCTAGCGGCAAGCGGAACGCCGGCCGGCGGTAGTCAGGGTGGCCACCCTAGGTCGGCGAGCCGTGGGCGATGGTGACTTGTTGGCCGGCTTACTCGGAGTTTTGCCGTGGATCGCGGTAGGTTTGATCGCGACGCTGGTGACTTCTTTGACGTTGACCGCATGTTCTGGCAGCGCCGCGGGGGAGATCGTCTATGTGGTCGATGGTGCGTTGAGCACCTATAACACCAACACCGTCGTCGGTGCCGCGTCGGCCGGAGCGCAAGCGTTTGCCCGCACGCTCGTTGGTTTTGGCTATCATGGCCCGGATGGACAGGTGGTCGCTGACCACGATTTCGGAACCATTACGGTGGTGGACGGTACGCCATTAGTGCTCGACTATCAGATCGCTGACAATGCTATCTACTCCGACGGCAAGCCGGTGACCTGCGACGATCTGGTGTTGACCTGGGCGGCCCAGTCCGGGCGGTTTCCTGGCTTCGATGCTGCTAACCAGGCTGGTTACCGCGACATCGCCAATATTGAGTGTCTGGCCGGGCAGAAGAACGCGCGAGTGTCCTTCGTCCCGGATCGCGGCGTTGTCGACTACAATCATCTTTTCACCGCAACCTCAATAATGCCGTCACACATCATCGCCGAGCAGCTGGATATCGACGTCACGGCGGTATTGTTGTCCAACAAGGTGCCATTGGTGGCTCAGATTGCGCGATTGTGGAACACCACCTGGGACCTCAAACCAGCTGTCGATTTGAAACGTTTCCCATCATCAGGCCCATACAAGATCGAATCCGTTCTGAATGGTGGCGGTGTCGTCCTTGTTGCCAACGACCGTTGGTGGGGCTCCAGGGCGATCACCAAGCGGATCACAGTATGGCCGCAGGGAGCTGATATCGGTGACCGAGTCAACAACCGAAGCGTCGACGTTGTCGACGTCGCGGTTGGGTCGTCGGGATCGCTGGCCACTCCGGACAACTACGCGCGTACCGACTCGCCGTCGGCGGGCATTGAGCAACTGATCTTTGCGCCGCAGGGGCTGCTGGCTGCGGCTGCCGCTCGCCGTGCGCTCGCGCTATGTACGCCTCGGGATGTGATCGCTCGGGACGCGGGGGTATCGATCGCCAACTCACGTCTGTTTCCGACCACCGAGGATGCCATCGCTGTGACCGACGGTGCCCCTGAAGCCAGCCAGTTCAGCAAGGCGGATCCCGCCGCAGCGCGTGCCACGCTTGGTGGTGCAGTGCTGCCGGTGCGGATCGGTTACCAAGGGCCCAACGCACGGTTGGCGGCCACCGTCGGGACCATCGCCAATGCGTGCGCTGCAGCTGGTATCATTGTGTCCAACGTCACCCTGGATTCCGCGACGGATCCCTCGGGCCCGCGGGCGCTTCGGGACGGAAAGATCGACGTGCTGTTGGCCAGTACCGGTGGTGCCACCGGCAGTGGATCAAGTGGGTCATCCGCGATAGACGCCTACGACTTACACAGCGGCAACGGCAACAACCTGTCAGGCTACGCAAACGCTCAGGTCGACAACACTATCGGTGCGCTGGCGGTATCTGCTAATCCGGCCGAGTGCGTTCGGCTGCTCGCCGATAGTGCACCGGTGCTTTGGGCAGATATGCCGACATTGCCTCTATACCGGCAGCAGCGAATGCTGCTGAAGTCGAGGACGATGTATGCAGTGAACAGGAATCCGACCCGTTGGGGCGCAGGTTGGAACATGGACAGATGGGCGTTAATACAGTGAAACGTCCTAGGGGGGGTGCTTCCGTAGCCGACCTTATCGCTGCTCGGACCCGGGATGTAATCGATTTCCCGACGCCAGGAATCCAGTTCAAAGATCTCACTCCGTTGTTCGCCGACAACCAAGCAATGGCCACGGTGATCGATGCACTAGCCGACGTTGCGGCTGGCGCTAATTTGGTCGTCGGCATTGAATCCCGAGGGACTATGGTGGCGGCGGCTACCGCGGCCCGGCTCGGTGTCGGTGTGCTGGCTGTTCGCAAGGGCGGCAAGCTGCCGCCGCCGGTGTTCAGCGAGGATTACATCATGGAGTACGGCAGCGGCACCGTCGAGATTCCCGCTGACAGTGTCGAGCTGCGCGGCCGCAACGTGGTGATCATTGATGACGTCTTGGCCACTGGCGGCACCCTCGGTGCGGCGTGCCGGTTGCTGGAGCGCAGTGGGGCTGGTGTCATTATGGCGGCGGTGGTGATGGAACTTACGGAATTGGGTGGTCGCGAGGCGGTTGTGCCGCTGCAGGTACACAGCTTGAGCCGTGCCTAGCTTCGCGACCCGAGTACTTCCAACCGCGCCGGAGTAGCCCGGGAACAGTGGGGTAGTTGGACTCAGAGATACCCTCAAGGTCGGAGGTGACCAACGTGGCGGATGACCAGGGCCCGGCGCAAGTTCTGCAACCGTTGGCACCAGCTTCGCTGGTCTTTGGGCCGGCTGTTGAGCCATCGGAGCCGTCTGTCGAAAACTTGAAGACTGCTAGCAGTGCTTCTCGTCGAGTCCGGGCTCGGTTGGCCCGCCGGATGACCGCACAACGCAGCACGATCAGTCCCGTACTCGAACCTCTGGTGGCGGTGCATCGGGAAATTTATCCTAAGGCAAACCTGTCGCTGGTACAGCGAGCCTTTGAGGTTGCCGCCCAACGGCATGCCAGTCAACTACGGCGTTCCGGTGATCCGTACATCACTCATCCGCTGGCCGTTGCCAACATTTTGGCGGAGCTAGGCATGGACACCACTACCCTGGTGGCCGCGCTATTGCACGATACGGTTGAGGACACCGGCTACACGCTGGAAGCACTGTCCGAAGAATTCGGCGAAGAGGTAGGCCATCTCGTCGACGGGGTGACCAAGTTGGATCGGGTGGTGCTGACCAGCGTCGCCGAGGGTGAGACCATCCGCAAGATGATTACCGCGATGGCCCGCGATCCGCGGGTGTTGGTGATCAAGGTAGCTGACCGGCTGCATAACATGCGCACTATGCGCTTCCTGTCCCCGGAAAAGCAGGCGCGCAAGGCCCGAGAGACATTAGAAGTCATTGCGCCACTTGCGCATCGGCTGGGTATGGCTAATGTTAAATGGGAGTTGGAAGATCTTTCCTTTGCGATTTTGCACCCCAAAAAGTATGAGGAGATCGTTAGGCTGGTTGCGGGTCGTGCGCCATCGCGTGACACCTACCTGGCCAAGGTCCGTGCCGAGATCATCAGCACCTTGGGTGCGTCGAAAATCAAGGCGACGGTGGAAGGACGGCCTAAGCATTACTGGTCGGTCTATCAGAAAATGATCGTCAAAGGGCGAGACTTTGACGACATCCACGACTTGGTCGGCATTCGCATCCTGTGCGACGAGATCCGAGACTGTTATGCTGCTGTCGGCGTGGTGCATTCGTTGTGGCAGCCAATGGCGGGACGATTTAAGGATTACATCGCTCAGCCGAGATATGGTGTGTACCAGTCGCTACACACCACGGTCGTCGGGCCTGAGGGCAAACCGCTGGAGGTGCAGATCCGCACTCGCGACATGCACCGTACAGCTGAATACGGTATCGCTGCGCACTGGCGCTACAAGGAAGCCAAGGGCCGCAACGGTCTTCTTCATCAACATGCGGCCGCCGAGATCGATGATATGGCCTGGATGCGGCAACTGCTCGACTGGCAGCGAGAGGCAGCCGATCCGGGCGAGTTCTTGGAGTCGTTGCGTTACGACCTTGCGGTGCAAGAGATTTTCGTTTTCACCCCCAAAGGGGATGTCATCATGCTGCCGACGGGTTCGACGTCGGTGGACTTTGCCTACGCGGTGCACACTGAGGTCGGGCACCGCTGCATCGGTGCCAGAGTCAACGGGCGACTGGTGGCACTGGAGCGTAAGCTGGAAAACGGGGAAGTCGTTGAGGTTTTCACGTCCAAAGCGCTTAATGCCGGACCATCGCGGGATTGGCAGCAGTTTGTGGTGTCGCCGCGTGCGAAGACAAAGATCCGCCAATGGTTCGCCAAGGAGCGACGTGAGGAAGCACTGGAGGCGGGTAAGGATGCGATGGCCCGTGAGGTGCGTCGCGGTGGACTTCCGTTGCAACGCTTGGTGAATGGTGATTCCATGGCGGCAGTGGCCCGCGAGCTGCATTACGCTGACGTGTCCGCGCTGTATACCGCAATCGGTGAGGGACACGTGTCCGCCCGGCACGTCGTGTACCGACTGTTGGCCGAGCTGGGTGGTATCGATCAGGCTGAAGAGGAATTGGCCGAACGGTCGACACCGACGACTGTGTTGCGCCGTCAACGCAGTACCGACGATGTCGGGGTTTCGGTCCCTGGCGCCCCAGGCGTGTTGACCAAGCTAGCCAAATGCTGCACGCCGGTGCCCGGCGATGCGATCATGGGATTCGTCACCCGTGGCGGCGGGGTCAGTGTTCACCGTACCGACTGCACCAACGCCGCATCTCTGCAGCAGCAGGCCGAGCGCATCATCGAGGTGCTATGGGCGCCGTCGTTGTCGTCGGTGTTTTTGGTGGCGATTCAGGTTGAGGCGCTCGACCGGCATCGGCTGCTATCGGACATAACACACGCGCTGGCCGACGAAAAGGTGAACATCCTGTCGGCGTCGGTCACCACGTCAGGCGACCGGGTAGCGATCAGCCGGTTTACTTTCGAAATGGGTGACCCCAAGCATCTCAGACACCTGCTCAATGTGGTCCGCAATGTCGAAGGCGTCTATGACGTTTATCGGGTGACGTCTGCGTCCTGACGTTGCGGTTACACGGTAAGCTCACCGTGCCCCGATGCGGGCGACTGGCCGGTTAGTCGAGCAGTAACGACTTGATGGTGACTTTGATGGCTGGTGGCCCGTCTTCACCGCCGCCGGCGACTCCACCCTGGGCGATCTTGTCCAGTGTAGCCAGCCCGTCGGCCTGGATCGTGCCGAAGACGGTGTATTCGGGCGGTAGCTGTGAATCCTGGTAAACTAAGAAGAATTGGCTGCCATTGGTGTTCGGACCGGCATTGGCCATTGCCAGCGTGCCACGGGGATATAGAACAGGCTGCTGCAATTTGGGGTCATTAGGCGGATACTGATCAGCAGGGTACTCGTTAGCGAACTCATAGCCCGGGCCGCCGGTACCGTTACCTTTCGGGTCGCCGCACTGTAAGACGCCCAGCATCGGGGATGTGGTCAACCGGTGACATTTTGTGTCGTTAAAGAAGCCTTGGCCGGTCAGACTGGCGAAGCTGTTTACCGTGCAAGGTGATTTGGCGTTGTTTAACAGCAGCCCGATATTGCCCTGATTGGTAACCATGCTCGCGCTCACCGTGGCTGGATCGGTAGGCACCTTGCCGGTCCGTGGCGGTTTGACCGGCTTGGTGGCCTTGTCCGCCGATGGCGGGTACTGGCAGTTGGCGCCCAGTTTGTCCGACGGCTGGAACGATGGTAACTGTGGAACCGACGGCGTGACAGCGGAAGCCTTAGTCGTTGTCGCCGAGTTGCTGGCGGTCGTCGAAGCGGCATCGCTCTTATGACTATGCTTATTGGCCACGATGGTAACCACTACCGCGGCGATCATGGCCGCCACCACTACCACACCACTACTGATCACGAGGACTCGGCGCCATCGGGCCTGCCTAGCGCGGCGTTCCAGCTGCCGTTTGAGTTTACGTTTGGCGCTCACGCGTCGCTGTTCGTTGGTCGGCATGTCCGGTATGCCTCCATGGTTATCCGATAGTGGGAGCCGAGTTTGCCAGCCCAGGCTAATGTGGTCGCCTTGACCCGTGTCAAGTCTTCATTTCCTGGCATCTTGTCCGGCTGCTGAGCGGGCCGTCGCAGCCCGCATCGTCGACGGCGGCTAGGGATGGGAAACTGGGGCCGTGTTAATCACCGGATTTCCCGCCGGGATGCTGCAGTGTAACTGTTATGTGCTGGCCGATCGGCCGGGCACGGATGCCGTTATCGTGGATCCTGGCCAGCGTGCGATGGGTCCGCTGCGGCGCATCCTCGACCAGAATCGTTTGACCCCGGTTGCGGTGCTGCTCACCCATGGACACATCGACCACATGTGGTCGGCTCAGAAAGTGTCCGACACCTATGGTTGCCCGACGTACATTCATCCCAAGGACCGGTTCATGCTGACTGATCCGATCTTCGGCTTCGGTCCGCGGATGGCACAGGTCGTCACGGGGGCGTTCTTCCGCGAGCCTAAGCAGGTCGTCGAGTTAGACCGGGATGGTGACAAGCTCGACTTGGGCAGTGTGACCATCAATGTCGATTACACACCCGGACATACCCGCGGTTCTGTGTGCTTCCGGGTCACGGCAGACACCGATGTGGTGTTGACCGGCGACACGTTGTTCGAGCGCACCATCGGCCGCACCGACCTGTTCGGTGGCAGTGGCCGTGACCTATACCGCTCCATCGTCGAAAAATTGATGGTACTCGACGACAAGACCGTGGTACTACCCGGGCATGGCAACTCCACCACTATAGGCGCTGAGCGTCGTTTCAATCTGTTTCTCGAGGGTCTATAGCTTGTGATAGAGGTGTTTACTGCGTTTTCTGGGCCCAAAGGGGTGCCAGACTATCTTCCGCCGGACTCGGCGCAGTTTGGTGCGGTACGTGATGGGTTGCTTACTGCCGCCCGTCGGGCCGGTTACGGCGACATCGAGTTACCCGTCTTCGAGGACACTGCGCTGTTCGCGCGTGGTGTTGGTGAATCCACTGACGTGGTGGCCAAGGAGATGTATACGTTCGTTGATCGTGGTGACCGCTCAGTGACGTTGCGTCCCGAGGGCACCGCTGGGGTGATGCGGGCAGTGATTGAGCACTGTCTGGATCGCGGCATGCTGCCGGTGAAGTTGTGCTACGCGGGTCCGTTTTTCCGATATGAGCGCCCCCAGGCCGGCCGATATCGTCAATTGCAACAGGTCGGCGTCGAAGCGATCGGTGTCGATGACCCGGCCCTAGACGCCGAAGTGATCGCCATCGCCGACGCAGGCTTCCGGTCGTTGGGTCTGGACGGGTTCCGACTGGAAATCACCTCGCTGGGTGATGAAAACTGCCGCCCCCAGTATCGAGAACTGTTGCAGAAGTTCCTCTTTCAGCTCGATCTTGACGAGCACACCCGCCGACGCGCCGAGCTCAACCCGCTTCGGGTGCTCGACGACAAACGACCCCAGATTCAAGCGATGACAGCCGCAGCGCCGGTGCTGCTTGACCACTTGTCCGATGTCGCCAAGCAGCATTTCGATACTGTGCTGGCTCATCTGGACGCCCTGCGAGTGCCATACGTCATCAACCCACGGATGGTGCGAGGGCTGGATTACTACACGAAAACAACCTTCGAGTTTGTCCACCCTGGCTTAGGCGCGCAATCCGGCATCGGAGGCGGTGGACGGTACGATGGTTTGATGCGCCAACTCGGCGGACAGGACCTGTCGGGCATCGGATTTGGACTCGGGGTGGACCGGACCCTGCTGGCGCTGCACGCCGAGGGCAAGACCGTGGCGGAAACCACTCGCTGCGACGTGTTCGGCGTGCCGCTGAACGAAGCCGCTAAGCTCAAGGTGGCGGTGTTGGCCGGACGGTTGCGTGCTGCTGGGGTCCGTGTTGACTTGGCTTATGGGGATCGCGGGCTCAAGGGCGCGATGCGCGCGGCTGACCGTTCCGGTGCCCGCGTTGCGTTAGTAGTCGGTGATCGCGATATTGAGGCCGGCAGCGTCGGGGTAAAGGACCTGGCCACCGGTGAGCAGGTCTCAGTATCTGTAGATTCTGTTGTTGCCAAAGTGATTTCGCTTTTGACGCTGGGTTAGCTCGGCCGAGCTCGTCGAACGAAACTTATCGTTCGTCTGAACCAGGCATTGCCGTTATTTGCCATACGATTGAGGAATTGATGCGGCTGTAGAAGCCGGTTCGTGAGGATGCTTAGGTGTTGGGAGCAGGGGCATGTCGTTTGTGATTGCGGTCCCCGATCTGGTGGCGGCCGCAGCGACGGATCTGCACGAGATCGGTACTTCGCTGAGCGAAGCCAATGCCGCAACTGCTGCCCAGGTAACCGGAGTGCTGTCGGCCGGAGTTTATGAGGTGTCGGCAGCTATTGCGGCGTTGTTTTCTGGATATGGCCAGTCCTACATCAAGCGCTCAGCACGTAGATAGTGCAATTTCACCAACAGTTAGCCTAGGCATTAAATGCCGGTGCGGCGCAGTACGCCGGCGCTGAGGCGACGAACGTCTCGCAGTTGCAGACCCTGGAGTAGGACCTGTTGATCTGATCAACGCTCCCGCCAAGGCGCTGCTGAGATGCGCGTTGATTGGCAGCGGTATCTCCGGAGACGGCGGCATAGCCCAGCGAGAGCCCGGAGGCTTGTTGTATGGCAATGGTGGCAATGGCGGTCAATTGCCGGGCACTTCAGGGATGAATGAGGTGATAAAGCGCTTTCGGTCGAGACCTTGACGAATTATCGAACAAATGTTCGTCTATGGGCATACGCTGGGCTGATCAGACCGTCGCGGTCAACAGGATGCCCGTCGATGACGGGGACGCTTCCGGGGCTGCAGCGGATTGGCTTCGTCCGAAGTGTCCGCATTCCGCGTTTTGCGGACATCATCTCTCACGAGGTGCTATGTAAATCAGTGCTGAACAAGCTGCCAGACTCGGCCGCGTTGCCGTTTCAATATACTGTTAACAGTTACGATGGCTGCTCGCATGGCTGTCGTTATTGTTTCGAGCTTCTCAGCCGCGAATGTCTGGATTGCAACTGCGGTAACGACTTGGACACCCAAGTGGTGGTGAAGACCAACGTTGCCGATGTTTTTTGCCGTGAGCTGCGGCCACCGTGGTGGTGGCATGAAACGGTCGCCCTGGGTGCCAACACCGATCCTTACCAGGGTGCCGAAAGCCACTATGCCCTGATACCCGGTATAACCAGTGCGTTTGTCGGGTCCGTTACGCCACTGTCAATCTTGACCAAGGCCGCCTTGTTGCGCTGAGACCTGCCGCTCGTCGCCGACGCGGCGCAACAGATCCCGGTGTCGGTGTCTGACGTGGAACTGCATCGTGACGTCGAACCGAGCACACCAACGCCGCAGGCGCGTCTAGGGCTGATCAGCGCGATCTGCGACGTCAGCTTGGACTACCATGTGATAGTGGCACCGAGTCTGGCCGCATCGCACTGACTCCATAGAACACCTCAATCGGCTGCTTGGCCAGATCGCGGCTGCCTGGCACCACCGATGTGACGGTTTTCGGCCTACATCTGCGTGGCTCAATTTCTTGGCTGACCGGTGCGTCTCCCGAGCTTGTCGGCCAATACCGTGAGCTCTACTGGCATGGCCGTGTACAACACTGCGACAATGGTGTTCTCGTCACACAGCCCAGTTGGCCACCCGCGTGCATCATTCGTTTTGGGTGGCTTTGACTGCCAGTACCAGAACATCGACCGGGCTGGTCACTTCGTTGGGATCGATGCCTATCGGACCGGGTACCATGATCCGATTGTTGCCGTCGGGTCGCAATTTGATGCTGTCGCGCGAAGCGTGGCCACATACCAGTACCAAATGCTCGGCCGTATGCAAAAGTGCGGTGACCGTCGTTCCGGCAGCGTCGGGACCGACCAATCTGATTTTGGTTGTGGGGTTGGTGGCGGCATGGTCGAAATTACACCGCTATCTAGACTGGGTAGTCGTTAGTTGTCAAGTACAAAGGAGGTGTTTGTGCTGCGTAGCCACGGTGCTGGCATGGTGCGGAAAAGCGATGCCGGGCAACAGGTGACATTAGCCGGCTGGGTGGCTCGCCGCCGCGATCACGGCAGTATTATCTTTATCGATTTGCGAGATTCTTCGGGCATTGTGCAGGTGGTGTTCCGCGAACCCGGAGTGATGACTCAGGCGCATCGGTTGCGCGCTGAATTCTGTGTCGCGGTCTCCGGTGTAGTCGAGATTCGCCCGGAGGGTAACGCCAACGTCGAGATCTCCACCGGAGAGATTGAGATCAACGCCATCTCGTTGACCGTGCTCGGCGAGAGTGCACCACTGCCGTTCCAGCTCGACGAGCCCGCGAGCGAGGACTTACGGTTGAAGTACCGTTACCTCGATCTGCGTCGTGACGGCCCAGGTGCGGTAATTCGATTGCGTTCCAAGGTGAATGCCGCTGCGCGTGTGGTGCTGGCGCGGTACGACTTCGTCGAGATCGAGACACCGACGATCACTCGCTCGACCCCGGAGGGGGCACGCGACTTCCTTGTGCCGGCCCGGTTGAGGCCAGGTACGTTCTATGCTCTGCCGCAGAGCCCGCAACTATTCAAGCAATTGTTGATGGTGGCCGGGATGGAGCGTTATTATCAGATCGCCCGCTGTTACCGCGACGAGGACTTCCGCGCCGACCGTCAGCCCGAATTCACCCAGCTTGACGTGGAAATGAGCTTTGTTGGTGCTGAGGACATCATCGCGATCTCCGAGGAGATCCTGACCGAGCTGTGGGCGCTTATCGGCTATCAGATTCCGACGCCGATCCCACGGCTCAGCTATGCAGATGCCATGCGACGGTTTGGCTCTGACAAGCCCGACCTACGGTTCGGGCTGGAGCTCGTGGAATGCACAGAGTTCTTCTCCGAAACTACGTTCCGTGTCTTTCAGGCGCCGTATGTCGGTGCGGTGGTAATGCCTGGCGGTGCTGCACAGTCGCGACGTACGCTGGATGGATGGCAGGATTGGGCCAAGCAGCGCGGGCACCGCAGTCTATCCTACGTGCTGGTAGCCGACGACGGCACACTCGGTGGTCCAGTGGCCAAGAACCTCAGCGACGCCGAACGTTCTCGGCTGGCTGCTCACGTGGGTGCCGAACCCAGGGACTGCATTTTCTTCTCAGCGGGTACAGCTAAGTCGTCGCGAGCACTGCTGGGGGCTGCTCGTGGCGAGATCGCCAACAGGCTGGGCCTGATTGACCCCGAGGCGTGGGCATTCGTTTGGGTGGTAGACCCGCCGCTTTTCGAACCCGCCGAAGAGGCCACTAAGGCTGGTGAAATGACAGTGGGCTCTGGAGCGTGGACCGCGGTGCATCACGCTTTCACCTCGCCGAAACCAGAATTCGAGGACAGCATCGAATCCGATCCTGGCGGCGTGCTAGCCGACGCCTACGACATTGTCTGTAACGGTCACGAGATCGGCGGCGGTTCGGTTCGTATTCATCGCCGCGATGTTCAGGAACGGGTGTTTGCGGTGATGGGCCTGGACAAGGCCGAGGTAGCAGAGAAATTCGGATTTCTGTTGGAGGCGTTCACGTTTGGCGCACCTCCGCACGGAGGGATCGCATTCGGCTGGGATCGTATCAATGCCTTGCTGGCCGGGATGGACTCAATCCGTGAGGTGATCGCGTTCCCAAAGACCGGCGGTGGGATTGACCCGCTCACCGATGCGCCGGCACCGATCACCGCCCAACAGCGCGAGGAGTCCGGAATAGACGCTAATCCCAAAGAGGTTAACGAGGCGTGATCGAATTACCGGACGCTGATGCCCTAATGCATTCAACAAAACCATCGTCGACGAATGTCGGGCTAACGGCAGTGAGGTCAGCGGGCAATTTGTCAATTTGAGTTTGCTGCTGCTCATCACGACGGGCGCCAAGTCCGGCCAACGCCGGGCTTCGTCGCTGGCTTATTTCCACATCGACGGCACATTGGGTCCTTCGCCGGTGTCCCGGTCAGTGCAGCCTGGGTTTACAACTTGCGTGCTAGCCCGCCGGCACACATCGGGATCGGGGTGGACGCGTTCGACGTGACAGGGCGCGAACTTCTGTCGCCGGAGTACGACCAGGTCTTCCCGAAAGTTACCGCGGTGGCACTAGGGACTCTCCTACTGCCAGGCCAAGACCAGCCGGGTGATCCCGCTGTTCGAGCTGTGCCAGGTCTAGCGGTGGGTAATCGGGACGAGCTCTTGTGGCTTTGCAAAAGCTCACGTTCTAAACACAATTCGGCGGTTTCACGGCGTAGGGGATCAGATCCTGCGCGTGCATTAACACCCAGCTTATGCCAGCATAGCCCAACCTGACCGTTTGGTGTTGGAGGCGGACAACCTGCTCCCAGAGGTCAACCCCACTGTCACGGATAGGGGGAGGAGAGTACCCCTTCAGGGCTGTGCACTTTTGTAACAGTTTTCATGTTAGATGCCGGGAGTGTAGATGGATTTAACCTGTTGTGCTTGTCGCATCCCTGTGATGCATCGGTCACGACTTGGCATCGTGAGCTCCGGTGGTGCGGACAGTACAAGCGAAAAGCATTGACCACTCCCTGGCAGTTCGTTCGTAATGTTGAGCAGGAGTGGAGGTTGGCATGTCTTTGGTGATCGTAGACCCGACGACGTTGCAGGCAGTCGCTAATGTGTTGAGGCAAGTTGACAAGCAATGAGGTGGTTAGCATCGAGCTTAGGATGGTACCAGTAACGACCAGCGTTTCGTGCCCCAGGTTACGACGTGGTCCCAATAATAAACATGTAGAGCGTTTCTTGGTCGCGCACACAAAAAATTTAGCACGAAGTCAGCACCCGATCCTGGTCAGGGATTCTTGACCAGTTTGCGAGGACAGCTATTTGACCGCTGAGGAGAATGCCAGGTCCTCGTTGTAGGCGATTCCTGCACAAGCTGACGCGACACGAATAGTGGCAGCTGTTACTAGCTAAACGGGGCAAAGCGGTTGTTTGAATTTGAATTTGGTGGACTTTAGTGCGCTAACGTCAGAGGTGAACGCTGAGTTACTGGGTGACGCTGGGGGTGCTAAGTCGTTGTTTCTTGCTTTAAGGTCTTTGGTGTGACCTGTAACGTCAGCTGTGGATAGCGGTGGGCAATATTTACGGGTGCTTAGGGCACTGTCGAGAGCGTGGATGGTCCTACAGCGACGGGAATGGTCAAGGCAGGCACGCGGTGCTTGGTTTGGCTGTTGGATACCACAACTTATGTCGAAGTGACTGAGGCGCAGATCGAGCGTATCGCTGTAACCTACGCTGCGGCGATGGTGCCCACGCAGACCTGCACTGCACTTCCGTGCTGATATTGACTTGCAGATCGCTCAGGATCGGTTCGGAGAAAATTATCCATTGATCGCGGACAAAAAGGCCATGTACCTAGCAATACTAGGAAAATGGCTCTGAGGTAATAAAGACCCATGCCTAAAGAGGTGTCAACTGTGCTGTCGTGGATGATTCTGCGTGCGGATACGCCGCAAAGCATTCTAAGACCAAGCTGGTTAAGATGTCGTTGTGCCGCGTGCAATAGCGGGCAGCAGAATCAGTGTGTATGTGCTGTTCGCCGAATATTATCCGGGCCTGCGTCGAGACTTGCAGAGGGTGATCGATCTTCGGCAGTGTTGATCCGTTGGGCGACTTACGGCAAACCCTACCGATTGTGCGCCAGCTATGGTCCGCTTAGTGTCGCTTGCCGGCCGAGCCCACGCGAGGTATGAGTGTGATGTGATCGACTTTTACCATCTACCGAGCTTGTCTCGTGGAGTAGGTCGGTATCGAAACGCAGGAAGTTGCTTTTTGCCAGGAGATAGCACATTGTCGTCTGATACTTTGTTAGACTTGTCGCTAGCCACGCATCTGGTCGGTCGGTCCCAAGGTTTCTGGCCAGTTGTTGGCTGGTTACTGCCCGGTGTGGGCGCACAAGCCGTTATTTGACGTGCGCGATAGCCAGTTCGGTTTCGTTGAATACGACGAGTGCGTTGACTGCCGCCGGCAACGTCCGGCCGGGCTGGCGCGAGCTGGCCGAAGTCATTGGCGAGCACGGACGTGCTTGCCTGAGCTTGCTGTGCGCAACGGTAAGTGCGTTGGTTGGCAACGATGACATCATCATGTTGCTATCAATCGCAGCGACCTGTCCGGTCGGCACTCCAGCGTGCCTGTATCCTGGAGCCTAGATGCGTTACCGTTCTCGCTTACTTCGTAAGACTGGGCCACGCTGGAATTCGTTGTTGTGCAACACAACAGGTTGCTCGATGTGGTGTTGCTGACCTCTACTGGCTGCGTCACCAGTGGAATGTTGCCGGCTACACTGCTGCTCGGTCACCCTGACTGCGTTCGGGCGGTCAATGCCATCGAAGTACCGGGCCAGCACCAGCTTTTTATGCGCGGCTGCGACATCAGTCGGAACTGGTTCGGGAGCTTTCTGGTCAATGCGGACTGGATGCAGGCACCGTCGGGAGCCGGATGTGCGCTGGCTGACCGTCAGGTCGTCGCGTACGCAGCTCCCGACCGATACGAACGGGTCGGGCTGTGTCCGGCGTAACTGTTTGTGCAGACATTGCGGCTGGCGCTGATTGATGCCGCACCCGAAGCTGCCGAGGATCCGGTGGTCGTGATGGTAACCACTGACATTCACTCCGAGACAGTGTTCGACCAGGTCTACCTGGCATCCGTGTCGGGTTTCCCGCTGGTGGGAAGCGCTGACCTGATGGTGTGCGACGGCAAGCTGTGGGTGCGGTCGCTGGGCACCCTGAAACAGGTCGACGTGGTATTGCGCCGGGTCGACGTTGCCTATACTGATTCACTGGATTTGCGATCCGATTTGAAGCTAGGCGTGGTGAGGTTGGTCGAGGTGCTGTGGCGCAGGGCTGTGGGTCAACACACTGGACAGTGGCGTCCTGGAACATGCGGGGCTCATCCGGTTCCTTCCGAGTCGCCGCTATAGCTGCTTGGTGCAGCCCCACTGCTGCCGACGGCCACGCTGTACCGGACCCCGGTATCGATAGTGAGCTTTCGTACCTGCTGACACACTCTGTCGTTGTTGGCCATCAAGTCGACTGTCGGCGGCGAGGCGATCGTCGGTCCCATGTTGTTGTTGATGCAGCACCAGAAGTTGGCCGTGCGTGTGTTGCATTGAAGCCGGGCCCTGGCAGTGGGTCGGTCAGGAGCTGACACAGTTTTCTTTCGCGCCCACCGAGCCACTACCTGGGCAGGTTGACTGTTGCCGGTGTTGGGATGCGGTTGTTTACTGTCTCCCAACGCAGTAGTTACGCACCGATGACCGGTTGGCCTGGGGTATACTTTATCTCGGGTAACGTTGCGTACAGCCCAGATGCCGTTGCGGTTAAAGATATCTGGGTCAGGCCGCCGACCCGGGCCCGTGCTGAGGTCGCCATTTCATCGGTTGAGTTGACGGCGAAGCCCGGTGGCACTCACTGAATCAGCTCACCACGGGTGCTGTCTGACATGTTTTGAGTCGGACGTTGCGCCAAGCGCGCTGAAGGCATGGCTTGATTACTGGCCGCTATTTGCGAGCGGTACCACAAATTCCATCACCGCGAGGACACCGACGGCAGTGAATGCGTGTCGGTACTGCTTGCAGCACTTGGGCAGGTTACTGGCACCGATACCGCCGGAACCGGTGTGTCAGCGACGCTGTGGTTGTTGACCGCTGACCCAAGGCGTCCAGAATCGCTAGTGTAGTCGGTCGCACGGCTTGGGTTGGCTGCGTTGGCGGTGCGGGATTGTAGTGTCGAAGGGCACCTGGGATGGTGCTCGGCAGTGTCGAGTGGTCACTGGCGTAGCTGTCGACACCGGTCTAGGCGGTGTCTAGGTAGTCCCTCAAGCTAGCTACTCTGGTTAATCATCCATACTCGCCGACAACGCCGAATTGGCCGCGGTGCAGGTCATGATGCTGGCCGGCATGCTGGTGTTGTCTGGGGGTGGTGGTTGAATCGGTGGTGCGTGATGTCGACTGGGCCATGACTGATATCGGCAAACGGATCGAACGCGGGCAGTAGCTGGCTGTGCTGTTGGAGGCCACTTTGCTTAAGGTACGCAGCCGCGCTGCCGAGCGAAGAGCATAGAGTCCATGCTGCTGGCCTGCGAGTCGTTGGTGATCTACATGCGGCGCAACTTCGGCGCAGTCAGCATTGTCACGGTTGCCGAGTTGGTGCTTTTCGAGATGGAGAACCCGCGGTCGCTGGTCTGCCAGCTGGAGTGGCTGCGGGCGTTCTCTGGGACGTCGGGCTCGTTGCGAGCCGAACGGTTGGTCGACGACATCAGTACCCGGCTGCATCGGCTTGATCCGGCAGACCTCGAGGTGGTCACCGCCGATGGGGAGCACACCGAACTGGCCAGGTTGCTGACCGGAATCTACAACGGGCTGCTTGACCTGGCCATCACCATCACCCCCAGTTCTCGCTGCCTAGCGGGATGCAGCCACTGTGGGGCCCAGATCAGCGTCAGGTGATGTTATAGATGAACGCAGTTGACAGCGCGGCGATCTGGCGCTATGCCCCTGCCCGCTATACTGACCACTGCTGTTCTGACGTTGTCGCCAGTTCTCACGGCTGCGGATTTTTTTTACTTCTCGCGATTCACTGAGCCAACGCTGTGTTGGCTATCGGTTGCAGATCGCGCCAAACCCCCGCCGACAGCTCAACTACCCGCGATGGCTACGGAAACGTCAGCTCCTACTTCTACGTCACCAAGCCGCATCGTGCTCTGACCGTCACCAGCGAATCCATCGTCGACGTGTATCCGACCTCGCCCGAACTGTTGACCAGCTGGTCGGCATCTGCACCATGGTAAGCAGCTCGGCTGGCCTGGCCGCGGGGAGTGCTAGCAACTGAATTCACCATTGAATTTTAATCCACCGGAGATAAAAGCACATATAATACACTACGCTCAGTTTCGAGCCGCAGTGTCCATTGATCTGAGGTGATGCGTGACTTCACCACGCGTATCTACATCGATATCGATTGCACCTATCGATCGGGTTCCACGACGATTTCCATCGGAGTCAACGAGGTTCTGCTGGCCCGAGATAAGGGTATGCAAGAATTTTACTTGGCTGGCTATTGTATGCCTGCGGGCCAACGGTCTGACAGCCACCTACATATCCGAGTACTTGGCACCGAACCTCTGTTGGGTAAGGATCGGATGATTTGGTCTCGATGTGACCCATGCCTGGACCTCGGTGTCGATGCTGCAACAGCCCGGCCAGTTCGAGTGGCTGGGACTAGATCTCACTAATGACAAGCTGGTCAATGAGCGATACGTCGTCGTCGGCCGGGGCCGGCGACAACGCGGACGTGCTGCCGTTGCGCGGCATCATTTACACGGACTCCCAGCACAGTGCGATCAACGTTGCTGTTGACGTAGCGCAGTGCGAAGGTAACGTGTTATATGTGTGGTTTACGATTTCCTAAATTGTGGGTAACGCCTGGCGTTCGAGAACTCCGCTGTGTTTGTCTTGCGGCAGCGTGTTAGGGTTTTCGCTGAAGGACATGGTGTTGCTGGTGATTGGCGACGCCGATCACGTCGGTGCCGTTGCTTCCGGCGATTATCAACTGTTTGCCAATCTTCTTCTAGCCGAAAAGAACTGGCTAGTCACCGTCGCCCAACCTGGCGGGCTATGCACGTCATGTGTGTTGACACTAACAATGGCCGTACGATGTGGACATTATTGGTCTGACGGAGTTCACCCGAGCCGAAGCAGCTAAGCGGTGGTTGATCGTGGAGCTCAACGAGCTGAAGCTGCCGGTTTTTGGGCGTAATCAGGATCCCGACTTTGGACTGACGTTTCATCTGTTGTCCAGTGAGCACGAGAAGGTGGTCATCGGGCATGACGGCGGCGTAATCACACTGGATTTGGCCGATGGCAGCGATGTTCACCGCGCGCAGTGACGGGTTGAGATGGACGAGACCTACTGCACCCGGCTCGGGCACTTCCGCCATGAGATCGACGCATTACATAACTTCTACCGGCTGATCGCCAACTCGAGTGTGTCCCTGGAGTACTTCTGTGAACTATCTTGGTGATCTTGGCACCGACTACTCTAAGGTGTTAGACTAACATTACCGTGACGGTGTGCCTGCGTATTGGCAGGAGCATTTCGTGTTTTCGTATTGTGGGCATGCACGCCGCCAAGGATTGGGGGCCGATATATTCGCTCACTACCTGCAGATCCACGACGCCCTGGCATATTTCAGCTTGGTGTGGTTTGGTGCCAGCAACCTTTGAGCGACGAGCATTGTTTCCCAGTGCTTTCCTGCCACATCCACGTGTGGCTACCATTGTTGTGGTCGCTGAGCATAGTCAACCGTTCGGTAGGCCATGACGAGCTAGATCCTTTTGTGTTGCTGCTCAACGTTTTAGACAAGATTCAGTTTACCCACGCCGTCATCGACGAGGTGCCTTCAGTCCAAACGGTAGCATCGAGGTACGTGGCCGGGGTTGGCCCAGCTCGTATGCGGGGTGAGGGTCCAGGTTGGTGTACCGGCTGGTTCAGCGCAACGACCTGACCGCTGGAAAGCTTTCTGTTAGGTGTAGGTCTGAATAAGTGCGGACATCGGGAAGGCGACGAGCAGACCTATCACGCCGAGCGCTTCATCAGCGAGCTCCGCAGTAACCTGCACCAGTCAGGACAGTAGCATGTTGTCGAGGTTGCCACGGATCGTCGAGAAGCTGGTCTTCACAGCATTGGCGGGCGCAAGGGATTGATCGGTCACAAACGTGATAGTGAACTAGCTTACGAACTCGAGAGGCACCGCCGGGATGACGCACGCCAGCGCGAGGATTGCGGTGGCAACGAGCAACAGTGGACCGGTTACCATGACACTGCTTAGATTGCGCGGCTTGATGAACGTCCCGACGGTCACTGGTTTCTTGTCCGCACTATCGAGGCAGCCCGTGGTGATTCCGGTGTGGATGAAGATCCCCATCGCGTATAGTGGACGATCAAGACAACGATCGCGGCGGGAGTCAGCGCCATGTTGATTGGTTCGCCGGTGACATCGTAGTCGCCTATGTTGATGTGGTGCTCGTACTGTTCGAGAGGTCGAAGACCAACGTCACAGCCGCGCCGGCGAATAGTGCCACCGTTACTCGGTAGGCGAGGACTGATTTACGCTAGTGTGCTGGAATGTGTTCTACGATCAGCTGATTCTGTCATCGACATCGAATTGCGGTGTCAACGGGTGGCTCGGCGGTGGTGGATAGCCGGGAAGGCTCTATTCTTCCCGCTCTGTGGGTCGGGTGGGTTAATTGTTTTATAGTCTGGAGCTGGCTAGTTACTTACCGTCCTGATTTGATTTATGGCTTACTGCGCTCAGTACGTGTGCGGGACTTGGCAATCTGGAACTTAGCAGATATGATGGAAATCATACTTTTGATCTTATGAGAGATTTGCTACAGCGCCCGTCGGGAACCTGACTATCAGGGGTTTATCCCCGAACGACGTGTCTGTTCTTCGTGGTATTTCTACTGTCGTGTCCGACAGTTTGTTTGACCTGTTTGAGGCGCCGCAGCCGACCGATCACGCTTCAGAGGCCTCAGTTGGGACCCCGCTGGCGGTGCGGATGCGTCCGGCATCACTGGACGAGCTGGTCGGGCAGGGTCACTTGTTGACTCCTGGGTCGCCGCTGCGTCGTCTCGTCGAAGGTTCGGGTGTGGTGTCGGTCATCCTTTACGGTCCGCCAGGATGCGGTAAGACGACCCTGGCAGCGCTGATTTCGCGGGCGACTGGGTGCCGGTTCGAGGCGCTGTCGGCGTTGTCGGCGGGTGTCAAAGATGTTCGAGCTGTTATCGAGAGTGCGAGAACGGCACTGCTTCGCGGTGAGCGGACTGTGCTGTTCGTCGACGAGGTGCACCGGTTCTCCAAGACCCAGCAGGACGCCCTGCTATCCGCGGTAGAGAACCGGGTAGTTTTGCTGGTTGCCGCAACCACCGAAAACCCGTCGTTTTCCGTGGTGGCGCCGCTGCTGTCTCGATCACTGATTCTGCAGTTGCGGCCATTGACCGCCGACGATATCCGTGCTGTGGTGCAGCGGGCTATCGACGATCCCCGCGGTCTGAGCGGACAGGTCGCAGTGGCGCCCGAAGCTGTTGATCTGTTAGTGCGGTTGGCAGGTGGCGACGCCCGCCGGGTTTTGACCGCGTTGGAGGTGGCTGCTGCAGCCGTCCAAGCCGGTGACGAGTTGACGGTCATGGCCATCGAGCAATCCCTGGACAAAGCTGCGGTGCGCTACGACCCGGACGGCGACCAGCACTATGACGTCGTCAGCGCCTTCATCAAATCGGTGCGTGGCTCCGACGTGGATGCTGCGCTGCACTACCTAGCGCGCATGTTGATCGCCGGAGAGGATCCACGGTTCATCGCGCGCCGGCTGCTGATCTTAGCTAGCGAAGATATCGGTATGGCTGACCCAACCGTGCTTCCGCTTGTGGTCGCCGCTGCGCAGACTGTGCAGCTAATCGGCATGCCCGAAGCCCAGCTGACGCTGGCACATGCCACCATTCATCTGGCCATTGCGCCGAAGTCGAACGCCGTCACAACCGCGCTGGGTGCCGCGATCGACGACATTAAAGCCGGCAAGGTCGGTTTGGTGCCGGCTCATCTGCGCAACGGGCACTATTCTGATATAGCGGCGCTGGACGACGCTAAAGGCTACAAGTATTCCCACGATGACCCCGATGGTGTTATCGCCCAACAGTATCCGCCGGATGAGCTGGTGGGAGTCGACTATTACCGGCCCACCGGCCGCGGCAGTGAACGTGGGATCGCCGATCGATTGGGCTGGCTACGAGCGATCATCCGCGGCCGGCAGAGCTAGCCGTTCGAGTGTGCCGCTGGCCCACACATTCGGCATCAGCCCAGTTCGGGCACCTTGATAGTGTGCGATTGCCAGGTTCAATTCGGCTACGTCGAGTACCTCGGCTCCCAAATCCCGGACTCGCTTGCTGCACCACTTGGTCGCCCGATTGCGGTTGCGTGTCATTGTGTCTACGCTGTCGAATGTCGAACAGGACACCGCACGCCGGGATGCGGGATGGTTGATCACTAGGCTGGCGCTGCAGAGCCCGTCGAGTTTCTCTAGTTTCGGAAGCATCGATGTTCGGTAGAAATCCAGCGATCGGCTGCGCTGGTCCGATACCATTTTGAACTAGGTGGCCCGCACCCATGTACCCTAGTGCAAGCGACAGTCGCGATGTAGTAGAGCAATCTCCTATCTTCGATTCTGTGCATTGCCGTCGAACATTAGTGCAGCCTGATCGGCGAAGAGGTGCTACCCGCGCAGCGCTAAGATGCATCGCCTGGCCGCTCTCTCAAGAGCTGGTGGCGATGCATCTGCCGAACTACCGGTCGACCAACAGTAACAATTCGACACACCTGGCGATCTCCTGCGGTACGCAGCATTATGACATCGCGAACGTGCACAATATTCCCTAATGTCGACCGGCAGGGGTTACGCCTGGATGGTGTTAGAGTGTGCGTGCACGATTAATCTTAATTATTTTATTGGGGCAGCGCTCCGGTGGCGGCCTACCAACTACTTTTCTTTTCTCCAACCTGACAGTGCTTCTTGGTGGGCTTTCTTGAGGGTTGCGCATCGGATTGGCAGGCCGGCAAGCCGCGCCCGTCGGCTGGATTGCGTGCATACCGAGGTGCCGGAGGTAGACACAGCCCATCGCCGCCCATCGCCGCATCGTGGATTTCATCGACGCGGTATGCGGATTCTGTGCGGCTCACAGCGTCGGTCTATGCAACATGTTCGTCTCGCACGCCACGGCGGAGCTGGCGATCGTTGAAACTGGTGTGGGCTCAGACGACGACTTGATCGACATGCTGGAACGGCTATTGCCGCGCGACGGTTGTTACCGGCATACACATGGCTCCGTGAGCCACGGCCCCGACCATAGTTATTGCCGGGGACCTGGTAAAGCGTCGTTCTGATCGATCTCAACCGAGATAACCCGCGGTGGTCGGTGTGGTTGACTTTACGTGGAGGCATAACTGGCGCTACACGGAGCACACGTCGATAACGTCAGACCGGTAATCTGTGCGGTCGAAAGTGTCGTTAGACGGCCTTTCAATTGTCTGGCACATAGGTTTGGAAATCGACTTCAAGCACATTGCCGGGTGCTGTCCCGGCAGAACTACCAGAATTTAAGGGAACTAGGGAAGAAGAGTTAGAGTGCAGACACACGAGATCAGGAAGCGGTTCCTTGATCATTTCGTGAAGGCGGGCCACACCGAGGTGCCTAGTGCGTCGGTGGTCCTCGACGATCCGAATCTGTTATTCGTCAACGCTGGCATGGTCCAGTTCGTGCCATTTTTTCTGGGGCAGCGCACACCACCGTACGCGACGGCCACCAGTATCCAGAAGTGCGTCCGCACTCCCGACATCGATGAGGTGGGTATCACCACTCGGCACAACACCTTCTTTCAGATGGCCGGCAACTTTTCGTTCGGAGACTACTTCAAGCGCCAGGCTATCGAACTGGCCTGGACGTTGCTGACCAACAGTTTTGCTGATGGAGGATATGGTCTTGACCCGGAAAGGCTCTGGGTAACGGCGTATCTTGATGACGACGAAACTGTCGTCCTATGGCAGGAGATCGCCGGGCTGCCACCCGAGCGAATCCAGCGCCGCGGTATGGCCAATAACTATTGGTCGATGGGCATCCCTGGGCCATGCGGTCCCTCCTCAGAGATTTACTACGACCGCGGTCCTGAGTTCGGCCCCGAGGGCGGTCCTATCGTCAACGAGGACCGCTACCTTGAGATTTGGAACCTCGTGTTCATGCAGAACGAGCGTGGCGAGGGCATCACTAAGGAGGACTATGAAATCTGCGGTCCGTTGCCTCGCAAGAACATTGACACTGGCATGGGTGTCGAACGGGTAGCGTTGGTCTTGCAGGACGTGCAGAACGTTTACGAGACCGACCTGCTGCGGCCAGTGATCGACCTAGTGACCACTTGTGCGCTGCACCCGTATAGCCCCGAAAATGAAGAAGCTAACCACGTCGACAACGTTCGTTACCGCATCATCGCTGACCACAGCCGCACCGCCGCAATCCTCATCGGCGACGGCGTCAGTCCCGGCAACGATGGTCGTGGTTATGTGTTGCGTAGGTTGCTGCGCCGGGTGATCTGTTCGGCCAAGCTGCTAGGTATCGATGGCCCTATCATGGGCGACCTGATGGCCACTGTACGCGATTCGATGGGTCCGTCCTATCCCGAGCTGGTTGAAGATTTCGATCGGATCGACTACATGGCCGTCGCCGAGGAAACGGCGTTTAACCGCACCTTGGCCTCAGGTTCGAAGCTGTTTGACGACGTTGCCGGTGCCACTGTGGCGTCGGGCTCCACCGTGGTTGCCGGTTCGGATGCCTTCACCCTGCACGACACCTACGGCTTCCCGATTGAGCTTACTTTGGAGATGGCGGCCGACGCCGGCTTGACCGTGGACGAGAAGGGATTTCACGAGTTGATGCTGCAACAGCGTCAGCTTGCCAAAGCCAACGCTGCCGCCCGCAAGCACGCACACGCCGACCTGACTGCATACCGCGATCTGGTCGACGTTGGTCCAACCGAGTTCACTGGTTTTGACGAATTGACTACTAAGGCAAGAATTCTAGGAATTTTCGTCGATGGCAAACGAGTTCCGGTAGTCGCGCACACCGTCCGCGGCGAAGCCGGCATCGTCAATCGGGTGGAGCTGGTGTTGGACCGCACTCCACTTTATGCCGAGTCGGGTGGTCAGATCGCGGACGTCGGCATTATCAGAGGAACTGGTGCCGGCGAGAACGCCCGGGCGGCGGTAATCGACGTGCAAAAGATCGCTAAAATTCTTTACTTGCAACGTGTTAACATCGAGTTCGGAGAATTCGTCGAGGGCGACACCGTCGTTGTGGCAGTAGATCCGGACTGGCGTCGGGGTGCCACGCAAGGACACTCGGGCACCCACATGGTGCACGCCGCGCTGCGCCAAGTACTGGGGCCCAACGCTGTGCAAGCGGGATCGCTGAATCGGCCGGGCTACTTGCGCTTCGACTTCAATTGGCAGGGTCCACTGACCGACAAGCAACGCACCCACATCGAAGAGGTGACTAACGAGGCCGTGCAAGCGGACTTTGAGGTACATACCTTCACCGAGCAGCTTGACAAAGCCAAGGCGATGGGAGCGATGGCGTTGTTCGGTGAGAGTTACCCCGACGAGGTGCGGGTGGTGGAGATGGGCGGACCGTTCTCGCTGGAGCTGTGCGGTGGCACGCACGTACACAACACAGCGCAGATCGGCCCGGTGACGATCTTGGGCGAATCATCGATCGGCTCCGGAGTGCGCCGGATGGAGGCTTACGTCGGACTGGATTCGTTTCACTACCTGGCCAAGGAGCGTGCACTGATGGCCGGGCTGGCCGCGTCGCTGAAGGTGCCTTCCGAAGAGGTGCCCGCCCGGGTAGCCACGCTAGTGGAGCGGCTGAAGATCGCTGAGAAGGAACTTGAGCGCGCTCGGCAGGCAAACGCCCAGGCGGTGGTGACCAACGCTGCGGCAGGTGCGGAACGGATCGGGAATGTGCGGGTCGTGGCGCAACAGATATCCGGTACAATGACACAGGCCGATCTGCGTTCCCTGGTTGGCGATATCCGCGGCAAGCTAGGAAGTGAGCCGGCGGTGGTCGCGCTGATTGCGGTGACTTCGGACGGGCCGACCTCAACGGTGCCGTACGTGGTCGCCACCAATCCCGCTGCCCAGGATTTGGGAATTCGCGCTAACGATCTGGTCAAACGGCTAGCCATGGTCGTCGACGGGCGTGGTGGTGGTAAAGTCGACCTAGCGCAAGGTTCGGGAAAAGACCCGACTGGCATCGACGCCGCGCTTGATGCGATACGTGCCCAGATAGCGCGGGTTGGTTGAGTGATATCGTCACAGCAAGCCTCTGGGCGGGGACGGCGGCTTGGCATCGATATGGGCAGTGTTCGCATCGGTGTGGCTTCCAGTGATCCGGACGGCATCCTGGCCACCCCGGTGGAGACACTGCGCCGCGACCGTTCCGCCAAGCACCTGCGCCGATTGGTTGAACTCGTAGCTGAACTGCAGGTGGTCGAGGTGATCGTCGGCTTGCCGCGGACGCTGGCCGATCGAACCGGCCCGTCGGCGAAAGACGCGATCGAAATCGCCGAAGCGCTGGCACGCCGTGTTGCTCCGATACCGGTTCGACTCGCCGATGAGCGGTTGACTACCGTCAGCGCGCAGCGAACGCTACGCGCCGCAGGTGTAAGAGCCAAAGACTGGCGGGCGGTGATCGACCAGGTGGCGGCGGTGGTGATCCTGCAAAGTTGGCTAGATCAACGCCGTGCGTCGGCGGTTGCGTCTATAGTTGTATCGGCGGCTGAAGAAGTCATCGATGGCTGATTACCTAGCGCGCCACCGTACCGTGCCTGAGGCGATCGGGATGGGTCGTCACCAGATGAGCAGAAGGGACCGGGGTGGGCGCTATCTGGTAAAACGCGGACATCGTCGGCGGCGCTTCACAGGCAAAGTAGCCTTTGGCTTGCTCGTTGTGGTCGTGGTGGTCGCTGCCTTTGTTGGAGTCAGACTGTGGCACACGCTGTTCAGGTCTGCTGACGATTACATGGGCGCCGGCAAGCACGACATCATGATTCAAATCCATGCTGGTGACTCAACTACCGTGATCGGTGAGACGCTGCACAACCGGGGGGTGGTCGCCTCGGTCCAGGCATTCGTCGACGCTTCGCGCGGTAACGCCGCGATTTCGTCGATCCAGCCGGGCTTCTATCGGATACGCACCGAAATCCCGGCGGCTGCTGCGGCCGCGCGGCTTGCTGATCCGAAGAACCGGGTGGGGAAGCTGGTCATCCCGGAAGGTCGTCAACTTGATGACACCACCGACATGAAGACCGGCAAGGTGAATCCTGGTATATTCTCGCTGATTTCTCATGCCACCTGCGTGGATCTCGACGGCAATAGACATTGCGTCTCGCTGGACGACCTTCGCGCGGCGACGAGCGGAACCTCACCGCCCAAGCTGTCGGTGCCAGCTTGGGCGCTTGAACCGGTGATGGAGTTGGGCAACGATCATCGCAGGATCGAGGGGCTCATCGCGCCGGGAACGTTCAATGTTGATCCGTCGGCCTCAGCCGGGAGTACGATGGCCAATCTGATCAGCGCCAGCGCCGTGGGGTATACGGAATCCGGGTTGGTAGACACCGCGCATTCCCTGGGCTTGTCGCCCTACGACATCCTTGTGGTGGCGTCGCTGGTGCAACAAGAGGCCAGCCCGCAGGACTTCCCGAAGGTAGCGCGTGTCATCTATAACCGTCTTTATGAGCATCGCACGCTGGAATTTGATTCGACCGTGAACTATCCGTTAGACCGCCGCGAGGTGGCTACCAGCGATGCTGATCGTGGCCTGCGAACGCCGTGGAACACCTATGTGTCGCAAGGACTGCCAGCCACCGCGATCTGTTCTCCCGGCATCGACGCGCTACACGCTGCCGAGTATCCTGAGCCAGGTGACTGGCTGTATTTCGTCACTATTGATGCCCAGGGGACGACGCTGTTTACTAGGGACTATCAGCAGCATTTGGCCAATATCGAACTCGCGAAACACAATGGTGTCCTCGACAGCACGCGTTAATACGATGCCCCGAAAAGCTGGCATTCTCGGTTCGAGAATCGAGCATTCCCGTTCTCCGTGCCTGCATCGGGCCGCTTACTGTGCACTGGGCTTGCAGGACTGGACGTATGAACGGATCGAATGCGGCGCCGACGAGTTCCCGGTTGTCGTCGGTGGGTTGGAGTTGCAGTGGGTCGGCGTCTCAGTGACCATGCCGGGCAAATTTGCCGCGTTGCGGTTCGCCGATGAGCACACTGCACGTGCCGGCCTAGTTGGATCAGCTAACACACTGCTGCGGACCCCGCGCGGCTGGCGGGCCGACAACACCGATATCGACGGCGTGATAGGGGCGCTGGCGGCGATCGGGCCGTTAGCGGGGCGTGCTCTGGTGTGTGGGTCGGGTGGCACTGCCCCGGCGGCTGTGGTGGGGTTGGCCGAACTCGGCGTCACCGATATCACCGTTGTGGCACGCAATCCGGACAAAGCGGCTCGGTTGGTCGATCTCGGGGCGCAGGTCGGTGTGGCAACCCGATTTTGCGGTCTGGACAGCGGTGGCTTAGCCGATGCGGTGGCAGCCGCCGAAGTTCTGGTTAGCACTATCCCGGCCTACGCGGCTGCGCAGTATGCCACTACCTTCGCAAGGATCCCGGTGCTGCTAGATGCTATCTATGATCCGTGGCCCACGCCACTGGCCGCGTCGGTGGCCGAGGCAGGCGGTCGAGTGATCAGTGGTTTGCAAATGTTGCTGCATCAGGCGTTCGCGCAGGTGGAGCAATTCACTGGTATGCCTGCACCGCGAGAGGCGATGGCTTGCGCTTTGGCGGCTCTCCATTAGCGTGCCGCGTATGCGAGTTGGAGTCGCGTGTGTTGCTGGTCTAGCCGGCGGTACTGAGCTGTTTATGACATCGCCGAACAACCGGTTACCGAACGTCTTGACGTTACTCGGAGGGGGTGTGATTCTGTTGATCGGCGTCAGCGTCGGCCGCGGAGGGTCCGTGCTGGCCGGTGCGGCAGCATTGACTGGGGGTGTATCTTGATGGCGCTGGCAGCGATAGAGGTCGGTAGATGTCAAGTTGGCGATCGGGCTGGGCGGACTAACTGGCTGTTTTGGCGTCGAAGTGTGGTTTCTGGTAACGCTGGATGTGGCCGCTCGGTTTTTAGGTGCCGCCAGGGTTTTGTTGTGTGGTCCCTCGATGTGTTTGGCTGCCGTAGGCGCTGTGAGCCGGCTTTCGTGTGACCTCACTGTTGAAATCCACGCCAGCACGGAAAGTGCGAGAGAACCATACGTTGGTGCCGGTTTCGATGAAAGCGCGCATTTTGGGCGGATCCAAAACGGCATGGGAGGATAGTCAAGTGCTGCGCTGGATCACCGCAGGGGAGTCGCATGGCCGTGCGTTGGTGGCCGTTGTCGAGGGCATGGTTGCCGGCGTGGAAGTCACCTCTACCGCCATCGCTGATCAGCTGGCGCGTCGCCGGCTCGGCTACGGTCGCGGTGCGCGGATGGCATTCGAGCGTGACGCGGTGACGGTGCTGTCCGGGGTACGCCACGGCATCACTATGGGGGGGCCGATAGCCATCGAGATCGGCAACACCGAGTGGCCGAAGTGGGAATCGGTGATGGCAGCTGATCCGGTCGACCCCGCGGAATTGGCAGATTCTGCGCGCAACGCCCCGCTCACCCGGCCACGTCCTGGCCATGCGGACTATGCGGGTATGCTCAAGTACGGTTTCGACGATGCCAGACCGGTGTTGGAACGGGCTAGCGCCCGGGAGACCGCCGCCCGCGTTGCGGCGGGAACGGTCGCGCGGCATTTCTTGCGTCAAGCGTTGGGGGTCGAAGTGCTCTCGCACGTTATCTCGATCGGTGCGTCGGTACCCTACTATGGGCCACCACCAGGCCCAGGAGACCTCACCGCGATCGACGCCAGCCCGGTGCGCGCATTTGATGGGCAGGTTGAAAAATCCATGCTTGCTGAGATCGAGGCGGCCAAGAAAGACGGCGATACTCTCGGCGGAGTGGTGGAAGCTGTGGTGCTGGGCCTACCAGTCGGGCTGGGATCCTTCACCAGCGGTGACGACCGGCTCGACAGTCAGCTGGCCGCAGCGGTGATGGGAATTCAGGCGATCAAGGGTATTGAGATCGGCGACGGTTTCGAGACTGCGCGTCGCCGCGGCAGCCGTGCCCACGACGAGATGTATCCTGGCCCTGACGGTTTCGTCCGCTCCACTAATCGAGCAGGCGGAGTTGAGGGTGGTATGACCAATGGTCAGCCGCTGCGGGTGCGCGCAGCAATGAAGCCGATCTCCACTGTGCCACGGGCGCTGGCCACCGTCGATTTGGCAACTGGTGCGGAAGCTGTCGCAATCCACCAGCGCTCGGATGTGTGTGCGGCGCCGGCCGCCGGGGTTGTTGTCGAGGCCATGGTTGCGCTGGTGCTGGCCCGCGCAGCGTTGCAAAAGTTCGGCGGTGACTCACTGAGCGAAATCCGTCGCAACCTGGAGGCGTACCAGCGCGTGGTTGTCGACCGGGAAACGCCAGCTGCGCAGACCCCGGCGAGCCGGGGATAGGCGGGTATGGGCGCGATGGCACCCAAGGCGGTACTTGTGGGCTTGCCGGGATCCGGCAAGTCCACCATTGGGCGGCGGCTGTCCAAAGCACTGGGGGTGAGTTTTCTCGATACTGATGCGGTTATTGAGCAGCAGACAGGTCACAGCATCGCCGACATCTTTGCCGCCGATGGGGAAGAGGAGTTCCGTCGTATTGAAGAGGGTGTGGTGCGGGCGGCGTTAGCTGAGCATGACGGTGTGGTGTCGCTTGGCAGTGGTGCTGTCACTAGCCCTGGGGTGTGTGCGGCGCTCGCCGGTCACACCGTTATTTATCTGGAAATCAATGCCGAAGAGGGTGTGCGCCGCACCGGCGGCAGCGCCGCACGGCCGTTATTAACCGGGCCCGACCGGGCGGAAAAATTCCGGGCGTTGACGGTCAAACGGACTCCCTTGTATCGGCGAGTTGCGACCATCCGGGTTGACACCACCAGCCGCAATCCGGGTGCGGTAGTCCGCTACATCGTGGCGCGGTTGCAGGCCAAACTGGTCACTCCTGCTTTTCGTGGTAATCGTAAGCGCGGCGAAGCCGAGTGCGGTGGGGCGTCGCTCAGCAAATTTAATCGGGTCACCAAATGACAAGTATCGACGCACCGGTCACCGTACAGGTGGCCGTTGACCCGCCATACCCAGTGGTAATCGGCACTGGGCTGTCTGACCAGTTGGATGAACTGCTCGCTAACCGGCATCGTGTCGCGATACTACATCAACCGGTACTGATCCAAACCGCGGAGGCGATCCGAAGACACTTGGTCGGCAAGGGCATCGACGCGCACCGCATCGAACTACCCGACGCCGAGGCCGGCAAGGATCTTCCTGTCGTGGGCTTCATCTGGGAAGTATTGGGCCGCATCGGACTTGGACGTAAAGATGCACTGGTCAGCCTTGGTGGCGGCGCCGCTACCGATGTCGTTGGTTTCGCGGCGGCTACTTGGCTACGCGGCGTCTCGATTGTGCATGTGCCCACTACGTTGCTCGGCATGGTCGATGCAGCCGTCGGGGGCAAGACCGGTATCAACACTGAGGCCGGCAAGAACCTAGTCGGCGCTTTTCATCAGCCGCTCGCCGTGTTGGCTGACTTAGCTACTCTGGAAACGTTGTCGCGCGAAGAAATCGCGTCTGGGATGGCCGAAGTGGTCAAGGCCGGATTCATTGCCGACCCAGTTATCCTTGACCTCATTGAAGCTGATCCGCAGGCTGCCTTGGATCCGGTGAGTAATGTGTTGCCGGAGTTGATCCGGCGGGCTGTTGTCGTCAAGGCGAATATCGTTTCCTCCGACGAGAAGGAATCGGAGCTGCGTGAAGTCCTGAACTATGGACACACTTTGGCACACGCGATTGAGCGCCGGGAGCGCTATGAATGGCGTCATGGTGCGGCCGTGTCGGTGGGTTTGGTGTTCGCCGCGGAGCTGGCCCGACTTGTGGGCCGTCTCGACGATACTACGGCGCAGCGACACCGCACCATCCTGGCTTCGCTTGGCTTGCCGATCAGTTATGACGCTGACGCGTTGCCGCAGCTGCTGGAATATATGGCTGGGGACAAGAAAACCCGGGCCGGCGTACTTCGATTCGTAGTCCTCGATGGGCTGGCTAAGCCGGGGCGGTTAGTGGGGCCGGATCCCAGGCTATTAGTGATGGCCTATGCGGGACTGAGTGCCTGATGACGATCGTAAACGTCATTAACGGCCCGAACCTGGGTCGGCTGGGCCTGCGTGAACCTGATGTGTACGGCAGCATCACTCACGACCAGCTGGTGGTTCTGATCGAGCGTAAGTCCGCCGAGCTTGGGATTAAAACTGTTGTGCGGCAAAGCGATAGTGAGTATCAGCTATTGGAGTGGATTCATCTGGCCGCTGATGCCGGGGAACCGGTGATCCTCAACGCCGGCGGATTGACGCACACGTCAGTGGCGCTGCGCGACGCGTGCACTGAACTTAGTGCCCCGCTGATCGAGGTACACATCTCCAATGTGCATGCCCGTGAGGAGTTTCGGCGCCATTCCTATCTCAGCTCGGTCTCGACAGGAGTAATCGTCGGTCTGGGAGTCCAGGGCTATCTGCTTGCTTTGCGTTATCTGGCGGAGACGTTTGGGAGTTAGTCTTTCTTCGGGATATCGCGCGGCGCGGTAGCGTCAGCGTCGTCTTTGGTACGGATCACTTCGGTGGGTGTGTCGTCCTGCTCGCCAGTACTGGATGTCTCGCGTTCGGCCGTGACAACCGCTGCGCCCTGTTCTTCAGGATGCGCCTCGGCGAGCTCTCCAGTTGGCGCGGGCAGCGGTGAAGATGTCAGTGTCAGCCTGGTCCTGTTTGGATCTACCGTGCTCGAGGCTTGGAGGCTACTGCGGTCAACGCGCCAACGCCCGAACGCCACACCGATGATCCCAGACAGAAAAACAATGAGGGCGGTAAACGACGCGAACGTTGTCAGCTCGTTGATCAACCCTCCGGTGTAGATGCCGTTGTGCAACAGCGAAATGAGCCAAGCGACCGCGCCGCTGGAGATCCCCGCTAGTATGCCAGTTAGCAGCCAGGTCATTGCCAGATCCTGGCGTCGGTCCGGATCTAGGCTCGCGGTGGCGTCGGCGTGGCCGTCGCGCACCGCCCACACGATCACCGCGATGATGAACACGGCCAGCAACACCACGCTGATTAATTCGGACTGTGCTTGACACGCGTTGATCATCGTCCCCTGAACCAAGCGGATGACGACCATCAAGGCGGCGAACACCGACCCGCGCAGCATCCAGTTACCCATGGGGTCTCAGCCTAGCTTGGTGACGATTCAGAGCGAAGCGATGAGGAGGAGCCGAGCAATTCAATCCAGCGAGTAGCGTCACAGCTGTGACACATTCCCAGCGCCGAGACAATCTCAAATCACAAATGGCTGCCACCAGGCTAGACGCAATGTTGGTTACAGATCTGATTAATGTGCGTTACCTGTCTGGTTTCACTGGGTCGAACGGCGCTTTGCTGGTGTTCGCCGACGAACGTGCCGCCGTGTTGGCCACCGACGGCCGCTACCGAACTCAGGCCGCACAGCAAGCATCTGGGCTCGAGGTTGTCATCGAGCGGTCTTGCGGACGCTATTTGGCTGGCCGAGCAGCTGACGACGGTGTGCACAGACTGGGCTTTGAAAGCCATGTGGTCACGGTCGACAGCCTGGACGTGTTAACCGGCGAGCTCGAGGGTCGCCACACCGAGTTGGTGCGCGCCTCCGGAGCCGTGGAGACGCTGCGCGAAGTCAAGGACGTTGGCGAGCTTGCGTTACTGCGGCTGGCCTGCGAGGCGGCCGACGCCGCACTGGCCGAGCTAGTGGCGCGTGGCGGCGTGCGTCCTGGCCGTACCGAACGTGAAGTGGGCCGCGAGCTGGAGAGGTTGATGCTCGACCACGGTGCTGACGCGCTGTCGTTCGAGACGATTGTGGCCGCTGGGCCGAATTCGGCGATTCCACACCATCGGCCGACTGACGCGGTACTGACGGCAGGCGATTTCGTTAAGATTGACTTTGGTGCGCTGGTCGCTGGGTATCACTCCGACATGACCCGCACCTTCGTGCTGGGACCGGCCGCTGACTGGCAGCTGGAAATCTATCAGTTGGTTGCTGATGCACAGCGTGCCGGTCGGGAGGCGTTACGACCGGGTGCCAAGCTGTGCGACGTGGACGCCGCGGCACGCAAATTGATAGTCGACGCGGGCTACGGTCAGCAGTTCAGCCATGGTTTAGGCCACGGTGTGGGACTGGAAATCCACGAAGCACCAGGTATCGGCGCCACTTCTGTAGGTACACTACTTGAGAGCTCCGTCGTGACGATAGAGCCTGGCGTCTACCTGTCCGGCCGCGGCGGTGTGCGTATCGAAGACACACTAGTGGTGGCCGCTAAGGCAATGTCAGAGACGCCGATAACGTCTAGACTCACCGGGCTCACGCCGGAATTGTTGACCCGGTTTCCCAAAGAACTAGCCATCCTGTAGGAGACTCATCGACCGTGGCGACTACTGCTGACTTCAAGAACGGGCTTGTGCTGGCGATCGATGGACAGCTTTGGACAATCATTGAGTTCCAGCACGTCAAACCTGGTAAGGGCCCGGCCTTCGTGCGCACCAAGCTCAAAAACGTCCTTTCTGGCAAGGTCGTCGACAAGACGTATAACGCTGGGGTGAGAGTGGATACGGCCACCGTCGACCGGCGCGACACGACCTACCTGTACCGCGACGGTGCCGACTTTGTGTTCATGGATAGCCAGGACTATGAGCAGTATTCACTGCCGGAGTCCCTGGTTGGCGAAGCGACACGGTTTCTGCTGGAGGGGATGCCGGTACAGGTGGCATTTCACAACGGTGTGCCGCTATACATCGAGCTGCCGGTGACCGTTGAACTAAAGGTAACTAACACCGAGCCAGGACTGCAGGGCGATCGGTCCAGTGCGGGCACCAAGCCGGCCACTTTGGAGACCGGCGCCCAGATCAATGTGCCGTTGTTCATCAACACCGGTGACAAGCTCAAGGTGGATTCGCGCGATGGCAGCTATCTCGGACGCGCGAACGCCTGATCATGTCTAAGCCGGTCAAGGGACGCCATCAGGCCCGTAAGTGTGCCGTCGAACTGTTGTTTGAAGCCGAGGCCCGTGGTTTAAGCCCACTCGAGGTGGTCGAGGTTCGTAGCGCACTGGCGGAGTCTCAGCCGGATGTGGCGCCGCTGCATCCGTATACAGTCGTCGTCGCCTACGGAGTTAGCGAGCATACCGCCCATATCGACGAACTGATCACCTCACATCTACAGAGCTGGACGCTCGATCGGCTGCCAGCAGTGGACCGCGCCATTCTGCGGGTCTCGGTGTGGGAGTTGCTCTACGCCGACGACGTACCTGAACCGGTCGCTGTCGACGAGGCGGTCGAGCTGGCCAAGGAGCTCTCTACCGACGACTCACCCGGCTTCGTCAATGGAGTGTTGGGCCAGGTCATGCTGGTTACGCCGCAGATCCGCGTGGCCACTCAAGCAGTCCAGCAGACAGTGCGCACGACCTCTGGCGCTTCTGAGAACCACATACCGCAGTCATGGGCAGGTTGCTGACCGACCCGGCCGAATCGCACCGCGAAATGATCGCGTGCTGAGCGCAGGCGGGTCACAATACTTGCTGGATCCAGCAAGTGGCTTGGACGGAAGCAGCATGAAACTCGATGCGGATAACCCGTTGTTGCATCGCCGTAGACGAACGTCGAATGTGTACGAACCGCGAAACCGCACATGGGTCACGCAGCTTCGCCCGATACCCACGATAATGATGAGTTGTACTGACGGCGGCTACCTGCACCAGAAGAGGTGACGACATGAATCGAGACAGTGGCCATCCGCGACGACTTCGTGTTTCCGCGTTAGCGGCAGTAGCAAACCCGTCATACACGCGCATCGACACGTGGAACGTGCTCGACGACGCATGCCGTCACCTGGCTGAGATCGACCGCGCCGGGTTAGACACCGCCCACGACGTTGCGCGGATCAAGCGCCTGCTCGACCGCATAGGTGCCTACGAGCGGTACTGGCTGTACCCTGGCGCGGCGAATCTGGCGGCTTTCCGCGGCTATCTTGCCGCCATGGCGACGGTTCGGCTATCGTTGGCCGTACGCTTGTTGTCTGAATATGGTGACCGCACAGCTCTTTTCGATACTTCAGCGCCGCTGGCCGACCAGGAACTGGTGGCTCAAGCCAAGCAGCAGCAGTTCTACACTGTGTTGCTCGCTGACGATGCTCCGTCCACGGCGCCCGACTGTTTCGCAGAGAGCTTGCGGGAGCTGCGCAATCCATCCGACGATGTGCAGTTTGAGCTCCTTGTGGTATCCAGTGTTGAAGACGCCATCACCGCAGTAGCGGTGAACGGCGAGATTCAGGCCGCGATCATCCGCCATGACCTGCCGCTGCGGTCCCGTGACCGGGTGCCGTTGATGAACACTTTGCTGGGAGCCAACGTTTCGGAGGGTGCGCTGGTTACCATCGATCGTCCGCACGACTGGGTCGAATGTGGTGAGTGGATCAGGGAGCTGCGTCCCCATATCGACCTCTATTTGCTCACCGACGAGTCGATTGCGGCGGGCAATGATGACGAACCCGATGTCTACGATCGGACGTTTTATCGGCTAAACGACGTTACCGACCTGAACAGCACTATACTGGCAGGCTTGCGTAATCGTTTCGCCACACCATTTTTCGACGCTTTGCGTGCTTACGCGGCGGCTCCGGTTGGCCAATTTCATGCTCTTCCGGTCGCGCGTGGCGCCAGCATCTTTAACTCTAGGTCGTTACAGGACATGGGCGAATTCTACGGTCGCAACATCTTTATGGCCGAGACGTCGACTACCTCCGGTGGTTTAGATTCGTTGTTGGACCCGCACGGCAATATCAAGAAAGCGACGGACAAAGCCGCGGTTACCTGGCGTGCTAACCACACCTACTTCGTCACTAACGGAACCTCCACCGCCAACAAAACTGTCGTACAGTCATTGACCCGGCCGGGTGACATCGTATTAATTGACCGTAACTGCCACAAGTCGCACCACTATGGCCTGGTATTGGCCGGTGCATACCCGATGTACCTGGACGCTTATCTGTTGCTGCAGTTCGCAATCTATGGTGCGGTTTCGTTACGCACGATCAAGAAGGCACTGTTGGATCTCGAGGCAGCCGGGCAACTGGACCGGGTCCGTATGTTGTTGCTCACCAACTGCACTTTCGACGGTGTCGTCTATAACCCGCAGCGGGTGATGGAGGAGGTGCTGACGATTAAGCCAGATATCTGCTTCCTGTGGGACGAGGCGTGGTATGCGTTTGCCACCGCGGTGCCGTGGGCCCGGCAGCGGACCGCGATGGTGTCTGCCGAGCAACTCGAACAGAAGTTATGGTCTGCCCAATACACCGAGGAGTACCGGAGTTGGTGTGCATCGATGGACGGGGTTCCCCGGTCAGAGTGGGTTGACCAGCGGCTGCTTCCGGACCCCAATCACGCGCGGATTCGTGTCTACGCTACGCACTCAACTCACAAGTCGCTGTCGGCACTTCGGCAGGCGTCAATGATCCATGTCCGCGATCAAGACTTCAATGCGCTGGCCCGGGACGCGTTCGGTGAGGCATTTTTGACGCACACCTCGACGTCGCCGAACCAGCAACTTCTCGTGTCGTTGGATCTGGCGCGCCGCCAGGTTGACATCGAGGGATTTCAGCTGGTCCGACTGGTGTACGACATGGCGCTGGTCTTTCGTCACCGCGTTCGCAAAGATCGGCTGATCAGCAAGTGGTTCCGTATCCTCGACGAGTCCGACCTGGTGCCCGACGAGTACCGGGCGTCTGCGGTTAGCTCGTACCGCCAGGTTCGACAAGGTGCCCTGGCGGAGTGGAATGAGGCGTGGCGGTCCGACCAATTCGTGCTTATGCCGAAGTAGGATCCACCAATGACCACCGTGTAATTCAGATCGCTGAAGTGAGTCAGACATAAGTAGTTCGATCCATATCCGTAAGTGTTTATGAGGCTCTTGATATCGGGCGTGCTAAAAGCGCCAACAATATGTTACACACTGTGTAAACCACGAATATGCAATCAAGAGTTCTGACCTCCGACACCAGTGGTGCGGGAATGGTGCGCCGATGGTAAACGACAAGCTGTCGGTGTAGGCACTGTTGTAGATGCCCGGTGCCGGGTTGCGATTCTTCAGGATAACGATCGCAACCGCGCTGCGGGTGTCTGTCGGAGTAGTTCTATTAGGTACTGCGTTCAAGCAGCGCAATCAGAAACCGGCGATCCAGCATTCCGACCGGCCTGATCTTTCCGGTGCCCGACCGCTGCTGGTCCGGCGCCAGAAAATTGACGGTGATCTACGCCTCCGACGGGTCATTTACCCAACCGCAGCACCGTCCGCTTAATGTGTAAGGCACTCTGTCGGCGTCAATCTCGGACACCGTGCGGTGGAGATTTATCGTTTGCGTGAGTGTGAAAGTTTCTACATTTTCGCAGCCGAAAAATTGATTGCCGACATTGGGAGGGTGACTGGGACAATCCCAGCGGTCACGGTAGTGGTAATGTCGGAACCGAAAGGTGTGATGGCGAACGGGACGTGGTGCCGTATTTGATTACTGTCGGTGTGTCGGTCACAGTCCAGCCTGAGATGGACATCGAACTGGATCCGTACAATAACGGGTCGTAGAATTCGGTGTTCGGGTTGACAAGTAAATTCGGGATTTCTGTAGGATATAGGACCATTATGAGGGCTGTCGTCATTGTCATGACCAGCTCAGTGATTCCAAATAAATACGCCGGCCACATGATGAAAACATGGTGCCAAAAACATTACTTTTATAGGTATATTAGGGTAATTTGACTACCAAAATTGCTGTGTAACGGTATCAAGAAAGTTTGTTATGCGGGTTGTGTGCACGTTATTGATGGGTGTGCCGATTTACCGACAGATGAATGCTTTACCTCGTCTACCAGAAAAAGACTGTATGGCACTTGGTATTCCGCGATATCGTAGTTCACAGAAAATTATCTAGCTTGTGCAATGACGACTGGCATTGGTCAAAAACAGCGTTACTGACATCCGCAGCGGGACCGGAGATAATCAAGGTTATGGCAACATAACTAGAACTTGTTTTAGTGCGTCGCAAGGTCATTCTGGTCACAGGCACAATGTGTCGACTGCGAGTGTCTTGACAGCCAGCTAGGTCAACTCAAGATATTTGAGTAAAGCAGGTTGTCGCGCGGTTAAGAGTCCATGGACCGGTAGACGGTGTGGCGGGCAAGCTTGTCCTACTAACGCGAAGCCGGCTTGTTTCGTCATTGCACCGAGAGCGTGTTGTCGACACTGCAGGTAGCCCGGACTCGGTACACATCCGAGTCGATGGTAAGCGCAGTAAGCAATACGGTGAGCACTTCCTATCAAAATCTCTATTCCACCACTGCCGACTGAGGCAGTAACCGATTTCGACGGAGTGCTGCACCGGGTGTTGACAGCTGGTCAGTCCGATGACTTAGCTGCTGTTTCGTAGCGTGATGGCTAGGTCCGCTTGCTGTAACTGACATTGGTGCGCTCGGCGATGACCCGTCGCGTTGTCGCGACGTCAGGGTGTGGCGTCCACAGCAGGCATCGCGTTATCTTAGGATCGTGGTCGACTCTTTGAAAGAGCGGCCCGGTGATCTGTTTAGGTGGGTAATCAACCATCTCCACTACAGCCCTAGCGTACGACTAGGTGTGATGGACGAACTTGAGTTGTGCTGTTTGCAGTTTCGCCTGCGAAGTGTTATCGACGGCGTCGGAGGACAGCATAGGCAAATTCTAGTAGAATCAGGTCGGCCTGCTACCCACGTCCCCTAGGCATCAGGTTAATTGAAAGTTCTGAGCCCGCCCGGCCTAGATAGTGGCGCATACTTTATTGGGTCGGTTGCCATCAACAGATTTCAACCTAAACCCACAACCACCCAGGGGTGGTACCCCAAGGAAGGTGTGTCTTTGCATGTTCGTCGGTTTGTGCACATCAGGCGCGTCGACTCTGCGGATAGCAGCCGCACGCCGTTGGTCATTCCGTCGCAGAGCGGCATCCGCGCGGACCGCATGTAGTCGTCGGCGGTAGACCGCAATCTGCCGTCGGTATGACATAATGATGGTAATTTGACATAGAGTGGTCTTATGACTTTGTGTCGTAACTGGTCTTTCTCGTTGAGTTAGTACATGGTCGTTGTGCGTCGTATGTCAGCAGAGATGAGGAATCTGGTTTCAGGCATGATATTTTGGGCCCAGGATTTGTTCGTCGAGAACCTGGTCAAAGGGTTTGCCCCTCGATGCGGAACGCGATGACGCCCAGCACGTCTGTCGAGTGGTTGTAAATGACTTGGTTGTTGGGCTAATCCACTAGCGAGAGCGTCGCCAGCTCGGTCAACCAGGCGTCTGAGTCTCAGACCGAATGGCAGTTGCAGGTATGTCCGTGGGATTGGTTCGAATGCCGAAAATCTGTAGGCCAGGACACTGGTATGGGTGAGCAGATTCTCGAGCAGTCTGGGGCGCCGCGTAGGGTATATTTGGTTTAGCGGATTGCCCTGTTAGTTGAGCACTCACGGCTCGGTCCATTCCGGCGCCCAGCGGGTGATTGGGTTGTGCAGTGCCAGCTTGTTTTCGTCGATCAGACGCATCGTCGCGGCCACCGTGACCGGCTTGATCATCGACGCGATACGAAACAACGTGTCTCTTTAGCAGCGGCAGGACTGCATCTTATGTCTCGGTAGCCGATCTCATTGAACTGCAGTTTTTTTCATAATACCAGACCACAGTCAGCGCGCTGGCCAGTAGGCCAGCATCGCAAACCTCGCGGATAGAGGTTTGATTACCATCGAGGTTCTACCTGGTTCAGCCCAGTTCGTGTCGCTGCGTGCGGACATACCAGAACGTCATTTCGATTTCGGCACTGTCCTGTTCGCGGCGAGCCGTGGTGGGTTCCAGTGACGCAATATCCCAGTTCGCGCCGCCGAGGACGTCTTGTGACATCTTCCGGGAGAAAGCGAGCAGTGGCTGTTCCACGTCCGACGGGTTGTCGTCGGAGAAGCAGTTGATCAACAGAGTGGCGTCGGGCCTGGTCGCACGATAAATCGTGGCAGCATAGCTGCGTTTGCCATCGTCGTTCGGCCAGTGGAACATGCCGCTGTTGATGACAATATTGATGTAGCTGTCGAGCTTGGTGGAGTCGGTCACCGCGAATGCTACCTCTACTTCGGCGTCCTTGGCCCGCCACTCGGCGGCGATAAACGCAGTCAACGAAATATCCAACCCGTTCACTTTAAAGCCGTTTTTGGTCAGGTAAATGGCGTTGTCGCCAAATCTGTGGCCGGTGTCGAGAACATCGCCTTCCACCCAACCGCTACTGTGCCACTCGATGACATTATTTTTATCCGCCTTGCTATCCCATGGCAGTGTGGACATCGGCAGGATGCCGTTGCCCGGGCTTTCACTCACGAAAACGGACATCGAAGTCCGCCGTCCGTCCGGGGGAAGTTCGTAGCCTAGCGTGGCTGTTGGATTACTTAGGCAACGTGAAATTCGGCCAGTGCAACAGCGATTCTGGTCTGTACCTCACTGACGAGTATCTCCAGCCGAACCGGTGATGGTGGTGCGGTGGAGTGGTAGTTAATTCTGATGGGCGTGGTTAATGTGTCTCTACGCCAGCGGTTTTTGTCTATCCTTGTGTTGACAGGCCGATCGGGTGCTTCCTTGATATGGCTGCAGCAGTCAGAGGATTCGACTCCGTTTGTTACGGTGGTTGGTCCACCGCGGTGACGCGTATTGGCTTGGTCGCGGTGACGGATTGGGGCATCCCAGTAGGGGTGTGACAGCGCTGATTCCGTAACTCGATGAAGTGAGCCAGCCCTTTCGGCAAGCGGCGTGTCCGCGATGCCATGACTATCAAGGCTCCTGAGCGCGGGTGACACTAGAGCTGGCGCAGTGTGGCTCGCGACCGAGTATCGGTGCCTGCGTCGATGACCAGGGTGCACGTCATCGCCAGGATGGGACCGTGCCTGTCGACCACCGCCGCGATGTCGTCACTACCTAGTAGCGTCTCGTCGGAGATGAGCAGGTTGACTGCTACAGATTGAGCCACTTCCTAGGTCGACCCGTGATGCGCTTGACTAACGTATAAGCTATCGTCTATCCACGTGCGTGGCCGTCGAATGCGGTATCGGCGGTCCGCTAAAGCGCCGCATATACCGACACATCGTGGAGGACTGGAAGTAACGCCGTCATCCAGTTCATGGCGTCGAGGCTGGCCGAACAGTCACGATGTGTTCGGCTTCGGCCTTGGCGGCCTGATCCATCACTGCTGTGCGTTGAGTCGATAAGCAATTTGTTTTGCTGCGGCCGCGATGCGCGCATCACTCATGTTGTCCAGTTTCGACATGTCGGCGCAGGGCTCTACGTTCAGTGCGTGGCGATTCTCAAGGTCCAAGCACGCTGACTCCCGTACGATCAGTGTGTCCTGCTACTCAGACAGCCACCCGGCCCCCAACGCGGCGAGCGTTTTTGACATCTCGTACATCCACACCTTCGCGAATACCAAGATGCCGCCTACCCCGAACGGGAGAATCCCGCTGCGCTAAAAGCGATCTCAGTGGCTACCCCCACAGTCACGCTGCTGACATCCTCACTTCAGCCTTGTGTGAGCGACGCGCTGTAGCCAGCACCGCGGCTGCCCGCATCTGATCTGCGGTGACTGCCGGTTCCACTTGCTCCAACTCAGCGATCCGAGCGACCAGCATAGCCTCATCGGCATGCAGACCCGTCGCCGTCAGCCCCCTAACTAGGACATACTTACGGTACTAGATCGTGGGCCGACAGAATGGCTTGGCAGGGATTAGCTGTCGATCCCGCCGGGTGCTCCGCATCGTCGCCGAGGGTCAGTAGTGCTACAATGCTTAGAGCAGTCGACGTCCTTTAACGATCCGTCCGGAGAGACGGAGAAGGAGGTCTGCTTACCACTATGTCTCCCATGGCTGCCGCGGATGACCCCAGTCCTGGCCTGGGATCCAGAGGTCTTATGTCCGCGACCGACGTCGGCCGCACCATTTCCCGCATTGCTCACCAGATCATCGAAAAGACCGCGTTAGACGGCCCTGATGCGCCGCGGGTAGTGCTCCTGGGAATCCCAACTCGCGGTGTCATCCTGGCCAAGCGCTTGGCCAGCAACATTGGCGAGTACAGCGGAATTGAGGTGGGTTGCGGAGGGTTGGACATCACCCTGTACCGCGATGACCTGATGATGCAGCCGCCGCGGCCGCTAGAGGTCACGTCGATCCCGGCCGGTGGCGTCGACGACACACTGGTGATCCTTGTCGACGATGTGTTGTACTCTGGGCGCTCGGTGCGCGCTGCTCTTGATGCGTTGCGTGACGCAGGTCGGCCTCGGGTTGTCCAGTTGGCCGTGCTGGTCGATCGCGGTCACCGGGAACTGCCGCTCCGTGCCGACTACGTGGGTAAGAACGTGCCTACCTCGCGCCGTGAGAGCGTGCATGTATTGCTGCGTGAGCACGACGGCTGCGACGGGGTGGTGATCTCCCGATGAGTCCAAGACATCTGCTGGCCGCCGGTGACTTGAGCCGCGACGATGCCACCGCAATCCTCGACGACGCTGACCGTTTCGCGCAGGCTTTAGTGGGTCGCGAGATTAAGAAGCTGCCGACACTGCGTGGTCGCACGATAATCATGATGTTCTACGAGAACTCGACTCGCACTCGAGTGTCGTTTGAGGTGGCCGGCAAGTGGATGAGCGCCGACGTGATCAACGTTAGCGCGGCCGGATCGTCGGTGGGTAAGGGCGAATCGTTGCGCGACACCGCGCTAACTCTGCGTGCGGCCGGGGCCGACGCGCTGGTCATCCGGCACCCGGCCTCTGGTGCTGCGCATCTGCTCGCCGAGTGGATTTCGATGAAAGACGATGGCCCGGCGGTGATCAATGCTGGCGACGGCATTCATGAGCATCCGACCCAGGCGCTACTCGACGCGCTCACCATTCGCCAGCGGCTCGGCGGCATCGAAGGCCGGCGCGTCGTGATCGTCGGCGACATCTTGCATAGTCGGGTGGCGCGGTCCAACGTTGTGCTGCTGGACACCTTGGGCGCTGAGGTGGTGCTGGTGGCGCCGCCAACCTTGCTGCCGATTGGGGTTGACGGCTGGCCCGCCACCGTCTCAGCTCACCTCGACGCCGAACTACCCGCCGCCGACGCGGTGTTCATGCTGAGGGTACAGGCTGAACGGATGAATGGCGGGTTTTTCCCGTCGGTCCGCGAATATTCCTATCTCTACGGGCTAACCGAGCGGCGCCAGGCAATGCTGCCTGGCCATGCCGTGGTGCTGCACCCGGGGCCCATGCTGCGTGGCATGGAGATCGCCTCTTCTGTGGCTGACTCGTCGAAATCAGCTGTTTTGCAACAGGTTGCCAATGGTGTGTATGTGCGGATGGCAGTGTTTTTCCATGTGTTGGTTGGGACCGAGTCGACCGAAAACGAGGGTGTGGCATGAGCGTGTTACTTCGCGGTGTTCGGCTTTATGGTGAGGGTGAACGAGTCGATGTCCTAGTTGAGGACGGTCAGATCATCAGCATTCGTGCGGGTCTTGATATTCCTGACACCGCTGACGTCATTGATGCAACAGACCAGGTGCTGCTACCTGGATTTGTCGACCTGCACACCCACCTGCGCGAACCGGGACGCGAATATGCCGAAGATATCGAAACTGGTTCAACAGCAGCGGCTCTCGGTGGTTACACTGCTGTTTTCGCGATGCCCAATACCACCCCGGTAGCGGACAGTCCGGTGGTGACCGACTATGTCTGGAGCCGCGGACAGCAGGTTGGTCTGGTTGATGTTCACCCCGTTGGTGCGGTCACCGTCGGGTTGGACGGAGCCGAGCTTACCGAGATGGGTATGATGGCTGCTGGGGCCGCGCAGGTGCGGATTTTCTCCGACGATGGCAACTGCGTGCATGACCCGTTGGTGATGCGCCGTGCTCTAGAGTATGCCACTGGTCTGGGGGTGCTGATCGCCCAGCATGCCGAGGAGCCGAGGCTGACCGTCGGCGCTGTTGCGCACGAGGGGCCTACTGCTGCCATGCTGGGACTGTCCGGATGGCCCAGGGGTGCTGAGGAATCGATCGTTGCCCGCGATGCTCTGCTGGCCCGAGACGCTGGCGCTCGGGTGCACATCTGTCACGTCTCTACCGCCGGCACCGCGGAGATCTTGAAATGGGCTAAGGAACAAGGTATTTCGATAACTTCTGAGGTAACTCCACATCACCTGTTGCTCGACGACAGCAGGTTAGCCGGCTATGACGGGGTGAATCGGGTCAACCCGCCGTTGCGGGAAGTCGCCGACGCAGTCGCACTGCGACAGGCGTTGGCCGACGGGGTCATCGATTGTGTGGCTACCGACCATGCCCCGCATGCCGAGCATGAGAAATGTATCGAATTTTCTGCGGCGCGCCCTGGTATGTTGGGTTTACAGACAGCGCTGTCGGTGGTGGCGCACACGATGGTGGTGCCTGGCCTGTTAAGTTGGCGCGATGTCGCCCGGGTGATGAGCGAGAATCCGGCTCGCATCGCCGGGTTGTCTGATCATGGTCGGCCACTGGAGGTGGGTGAACCGGCTAACCTGACGGTAGTGGACCCGGACGCTACTTGGACGGTCACCGGCGACGGCTTGGCCAGCCGGTCGTCAAACACACCGTACGAGTCGATGACCCTGCCAGCCACTGTGACTGCAACCCTACTGCGCGGGAAGGTCACTGCCCGGGATCAGAAGAGTGCGGTGTGAACTCCAGCACGCTGGTGGGATTGCTGGTTTTTGCGGCAGTACTGGTGGTGTTGATCGCAGTGACGATCCAACTGATGATGCACGGATGGCGGCGTCGTGGGCAGCGGCAGACAGAGCTGATCGACATCCTGCCCGACACGCCCGACGAGGTGGACTCGGTAACTATTATTACCCGCGGCATGTACGTCGGGTGCACGATGGTGCCAGCCTGGAATGAGCGGATCGCAGCCGGCAACCTTGGATATCGCAGCAAAGCGGTGTTGACCCGCTATCCCGGAGTAATCATGCTGCAGCGCATCCATACCCGTCCGATTTGGATTCCGCAGGATTCGGTTATTGTCATCCGTATCGAGCGTGGCATCGTCGGAAAGGTCGTTGCTCGCAATGGGATATTTGCGATCCGGTGGTGGCTGCCTTCAGACGTTGATATCGATGCTGGGTTTCGGGCGAACAACCGTGACGAGTATTCAGATTGGCTTCGGGAGGAGGTCGCGTGACTAAAGCCCTACTGATACTTGAGGACGGCCGAGTCTTCACTGGCACGTCATTTGGTGCGATTGGCCAAACGTTGGGTGAAACCGTGTTCAGTACCGGCATGTCCGGCTACCAAGAAACGTTGACCGATCCTAGCTATTACCGTCAGATCGTGGTGGCGACCGCACCGCAGATCGGCAACACCGGCTGGAATGACCAAGATGGCGAGAGCCGCGACGACAAAATCTGGGTCGCCGGTTACGCAGTGCGCGACCCGTCGCCGTGCGCGTCGAATTGGCGCGCCACCGGCACGCTGGAAGACGAGCTGGTGCGCCAGAATGTCGTTGGGATCTCCGGCATCGATACCCGGGCGGTAGTACGTCATCTGCGCAACCACGGTTCGATGAAGGCAGGGGTGTTCTCTGGCGGGGCAGTGACCGAACCTTTAAATATCGAAACGTTGGTGGAGCGGGTGCGGACCCAGCAGTCGATGTTGGGTGCCGATCTCGCCAGCGAAGTCAGCACACCGAATACATATGTTGTTGAACCCAAAGGGTTGCACCGGTTTACGGTGGCTGCACTCGACCTTGGGATCAAGACCAACACGCCGCGCAACTTCGCCCGACGCGGGATCCGCAGCTATGTGCTGCCGGCATCGGCGACATTCGACCAAATTGCCGAAATCAAACCGTGTGGCCTGTTTTTGTCGAATGGACCCGGCGATCCGGCTACCGCCGACCACGTCGTAGCGCTCACTCGGGAGGTGTTGGGTGCCAGAATTCCTTTGTTCGGCATCTGTTTCGGCAACCAGATCTTGGGCCGGGCGTTAGGCCTGTCGACTTATAAGATGATGTTCGGCCACCGCGGGATCAACATCCCGGTGATCGATCACGCTACCGGGCGAGTCGCGGTGACCGCGCAAAACCACGGCTTTGCACTGGAAGGTGAGGCGGGTCAGTACTTCGACACGCCTTTCGGCCCAGCGATGGTCAGTCACACCTGCGCCAACGATGGAGTGGTGGAAGGTATAAAACTTGTTGACGGTAGCGCATTTTCGGTGCAGTATCACCCGGAGGCGGCCGCTGGACCGCACGATGCGGAGTACCTCTTCGAAAGTTTTGTTGAACTCATGGCGGCTCAGCGATGACCGCGAACGCGCATATCTGTACAGTGACGTGCCGCGATCGTCGTGCACATGGGTACGCTCGTGCCCAGAAAGGGGGTCGCTAGTGCCGCGGCGGACTGACCTGAATCACGTACTGGTGATCGGCTCGGGGCCGATCGTCGTCGGGCAGGCATGTGAATTTGACTACTCTGGCACCCAAGCATGCCGGGTGCTGCGTGCCGAAGGGTTGCAGGTCAGTCTAGTTAACTCTAACCCCGCTACCATCATGACCGATCCGGAGTACGCAGACTTCACCTACGTCGAACCGATCACCCCGACCTTCATCGAGAGGGTTATCGCTCAGCAGGCCGAGCGCGGAAACAAGATCGATGCATTACTAGCCACTTTGGGTGGTCAGACCGCGCTCAACACCGCGGTTGCGTTGTATGAAAACGGGGTGCTAGAGCGCTATGGTGTCGAACTGATCGGTGCCGATTTCGATGCGATCCAGCGCGGCGAGGACCGGCAACGGTTCAAAGACATCGTCGTCAAGGTCGGCGGTGAATCTGCCCGCAGTCGGGTCTGTTTCACCATGAATGAGGTCCGTGAGACGGTTGATGAAGTGGGCCTTCCGCTTGTGGTGCGACCAAGCTTCACGATGGGTGGCCTGGGTTCGGGTATGGCGTACTCCGCCAAGGAAGTCGAGCGGATGGCTGGTGCCGGGCTGGCTGCCAGCCCCAGCGCCAATGTGTTGATCGAGGAATCGATTTACGGCTGGAAGGAATTCGAACTTGAGCTGATGCGCGATGGCCATGACAACGTGGTGGTGGTGTGCTCGATTGAGAACGTCGATCCGGTGGGTGTGCACACCGGTGACTCGGTCACTGTCGCACCAGCCATGACGCTGACCGACCGAGAATACCAGCGGATGCGCGACCTGGGCATCGCGATTCTGCGTGAGGTTGGTGTGGACACCGGCGGCTGCAACATCCAGTTCGCGGTCGACCCACGCGACGGCCGGCTGATCGTCATTGAGATGAATCCACGGGTGTCGCGATCTAGTGCGTTGGCGTCCAAGGCCACTGGTTTCCCGATCGCCAAGATCGCGGCCCAACTGGCCATCGGTTACACTCTTGACGAGATCGTCAATGATATCACCAAGGAAACGCCGGCCTGCTTCGAGCCTACCCTGGACTACATCGTGGTCAAGGCACCCCGGTTTGCGTTCGAGAAATTCCCGGGTGCCGATCCCACCTTGACTACTACGATGAAATCCGTTGGCGAAGCAATGTCGTTGGGCCGCAATTTTGTCGAGGCGCTCGGCAAGGTGATGCGGTCGCTGGAGACTAGTCGTGTCGGGTTCTGGACTACGCCTGACCCGCAGGGCGACGTTGAGGAAGCCATGACCCGGCTGCAGATCCCGACCGAAGGTCGACTCTATGATGTCGAGCTGGCGTTGAGGTTAGGTGCTTCGATTGAAAGGGTGGCCCAGGTCTCTGGCATCGATCCCTGGTTTGTTGCGCAGATCGGCGAACTGGTGAAGCTGCGCGGCGAGCTAGTTGCTGCCCCGGTCCTTGATGCTGAGCTACTGCGGCGCGCTAAGCATAACGGGCTGTCAGATTGCCAGGTGGCCGCGTTGCGACCGGAGTTAGCCGGAGAGGACGGAGTTCGGTCGTTGCGAGAGCGGATGTACATCCACCCGGTGTACAAGACGGTCGATACCTGCGCCGCAGAGTTCGCGGTTAAGACACCCTACCACTACAGTAGCTACGAACTCGACTTTGCCGCCGAGACGGAGGTGGTTCCGCAAACCGCGAAGCCCAAAGTGTTGATCCTAGGGTCCGGCCCCAACCGTATCGGCCAGGGCATCGAATTTGACTACAGTTGCGTTCATGCAGCAAAAACTTTGTCGCAAGCTGGTTTTGAAACGGTAATGATTAACTGTAACCCAGAGACAGTATCCACCGACTATGACACTGCCGACAGGCTGTACTTCGAGCCGTTGACGTTCGAAGACGTCCTTGAGGTGTTCCGTGCCGAAGAGCAGTCTGGGGCGGGTGGCGCCGGTGTCGCCGGCGTTATCGTGCAACTCGGCGGCCAAACTTCGCTCGGGCTTGCGCAACGGCTCGCCGATGCTGGGGTTCCTATTGTGGGCACCCCGCCGCCTGCCATCGACCTCGCCGAGGATCGCGGCGCGTTCGGCGACATGCTAGCGACCGCCGGGCTATCAGCACCAAAGTATGGCACTGCAACGACTTTCGCGCAAGCACGCCGCATCGCTGCTGAGATTGGCTACCCAGTGTTAGTGCGACCCTCGTATGTACTGGGCGGTCGTGGCATGGAGATCGTTTACGACGAGGAGACGCTGAGGGACTACATCACGCGTGCCACCGCGTTGTCACCCGAGCACCCGGTTCTGGTGGACCGCTTTCTCGAGGATGCGGTCGAGATCGACGTCGACGCACTATGCGACAGCACCGAGGTGTACATCGGCGGAGTTATGGAGCACATCGAGGAAGCCGGTATCCACTCTGGTGATTCGGCCTGCGTGTTACCGCCAGTAACATTGGGTCGCAGCGACCTCGAGAAGGTGCGTCAGGCGACTGAAGCTATAGCACGGGGGATCGGCGTGGTGGGACTGCTCAATGTGCAGTATGCTCTTAAAGACGACGTGCTCTATGTCTTGGAAGCTAACCCGCGTGCGAGCCGTACTGTGCCGTTCGTTTCTAAGGCGACCGCAATCCCGCTCGCCAAGGCCTGTGCTAGAATCATGTTGGGCGCCAGTATTTCCCGGCTTCGTTCCGAAGGCATGTTGGCAGCTTCCGGGGACGGTGGCAACGCAGCGCCACACGCCCCGGTCGCGGTCAAGGAAGCCGTGTTGCCGTTTCGCCGGTTCCGGCGCACCGACGGAGCCGCTATCGACTCCTTGCTCAGTCCAGAGATGAAATCGACCGGCGAAGTCATGGGAGTCGACCACGATTTCGGCAGTGCATTCGCCAAGAGCCAGACTGCTGCGTATGGCTCGTTGCCGACCCAAGGTACGGTATTTGTGTCGGTGGCCAATCGGGATAAGCGGTCGTTGGTGTTCCCCATTAAGCGGTTGGCTGACCTGGGGTTTCATGTTATAGCCACCAAGGGAACCGCGGAGATGTTGCGCCGCAACGGCATTCCCTGCGATGAGGTTCGTAAGCATTTTGAGCAACCGAAAGCGGGTCGCCCCGCGTTGTCTGCGGTCGATGCGATCCGGGCTGGTGACGTTGATATGGTGATCAACACGCCCTATGGTAACTTCGGTCCGCGTGTCGACGGCTACGAGATCCGCTCGGCCGCAATCTCGGTCAATATTCCATATGTTACTACGGTGCAGGGTGCTTCCGCTGCGGTGCAGGGCATCGAAGCGGGGATCCGCGGCGACATTGGAGTGTGGCCACTGCAAGAGCTGCACAGTGCTATTGGGGCGGGCAGTGCTGCTGATAGGGCCGATCAGGAGGTCCAATGACCGGTTTCGGTGCGCGACTGGCTGAGGCGACGTCACGCTGTGGGCAGCTGTGTCTGGGCATAGATCCACATCCCGAGTTGCTGCGCGCATGGGACTTGCCGACCACCGCGGACGGGCTGGCTATGTTCTGTGACATCTGTGTAGAGGCGTTTTCCGGTTTCGCCATCGTCAAACCGCAGGTAGCGTTTTTTGAAACCTACGGCGCCGCCGGGTTTGCGGTGCTGGAGCGCACCATCACTGCGTTGCAGTCTGTCGGCGTGCTGGTGTTGGCCGACGCCAAGCGGGGAGATATCGGATCGACGATGGCGGCCTATGCCGCTGCTTGGGTGGGCGATTCAGCGCTGGCCGCTGACGCGGTGACGGTCTCGCCCTACCTCGGGTTCGGCTCGTTGCGGCCACTGCTGGAAACCGCTGCGGCACACGATCGGGGTGTGTTCGTGCTGGCATCAACCTCCAACCCCGAGGGTGCTACTGTGCAACGCGCCACGTTTGACGGTCGTGCAGTGGCTCAGCTGATCGTAGACCAGGCCACTTTGATCAATGGGGAAGTGAGCCGATCCGCCAATCTGTCCGAGCCGGGATACGTTGGGGTAGTCGTAGGGGCAACGGTTTTCGAGGCGCCCGATGTTAGTGCGCTGGGCGGACCAGTGCTGGTGCCTGGGATTGGGGCGCAGGGTGGGTGTCCCGAGGCGCTCGGCGGTTTAGGTGGGGCGGCACCGGGACAGCTGTTGCCTGCGGTGTCACGTGCAGTGCTACGCGCCGGCCCCGGCGTCTCAGAGCTGCGAGCGGCGGGTGAGCGGATGCGCGACGCCGTCGCCTATCTCGCTACTGTTTAGTGGGTGCCGCAGCTCCGCAGACACGAGGTCTCGAGGTAAGCGGTAATGTGTACACTCCTCAACCGTCTTTGGTAGTGCGCTATGTTGTGCCCTAACCTCTCGCTAGTAATGGTATTCATATGCAATAGTGGTGTGAACTGCCTGTTGAATCCCTGTTGCATCCTTAATAGATGGAGTGTTTGTCATGACGTTGCGAGTCGTTCCCGGAGGCTTGGAAGGTGCCAGTGCTGCTATCGAGGCGTTGGTTACTCGGCTAGCCGCGGTACACGCTGAGGCGGCTCCGTTTATCGCGGCGGTGATCCCGCCTGGGTCCGATCCGGTGTCGGTGCAGAACGCGGTTGGGTTCAGTGTTCATGGTTGTCAGCATGTGGCAATGGCCGTTCAGGGGATTGAGGAGCTTGGCCGCTCGGGGACCGGGGTAGCTGAATCGGGTGCTAGTTATGTGATGGGGGACATGCTGACGGCAGCGTCGTACCTCGGCAGTGGGTTGTGATGGACCCGTGGATGGCCTTTCCTCCAGAGGTACACTCAGCGATGCTGAACCTCGGTGCGGGGGTCGGGCCTATGTTGAACTCTGCTTCGTGCAATTCACAGCTTGCCATGAAATATGAAGAGGCGGCATCAGATGTTGAGGCATTATTAGGAGAGGTATGGTCCTGGGGATGGCAGGGGCAAGCTGCCGAGGCGTTTGTGGCCGCGTGCCTGCCGTTTCTGACATGGCTGATGAAAACTGCCGCCGTCTGCATAGAAGTGGCTACACAACAAGAGGTCGTGGCTGCGGCTTACACCGTTGCGGTAGCCGCCATGCCGACTCAGCTTGAGCTGGCCGCCAACCGTGTCATGCGTGAGGTGTTGGCTGCGACCAATTTCTTTGGCGTCAACGCCATCCCCATTGCGATTAATGAGGAAGAGTATGTGCAGATGTGGGTACGGGCCGCCACCACGATGGCGACCTATTCGGCAATCTCTCAGTCGGCGTTGGCTTCGACGCCGCAGACCGGCGCCCCGCCGCTGATCCTGAAATCTGACGCGCAACTGGATAACGGCGAGGAGGCCTTCTTCCATGACGGTCACGGCCATGGCGGTCACAGCCATGGCGGTCATGCCAGCGTGATCGATAACGCCTTTGCGGAAATCCTGCGTAACGTCAGTGCAGGACGTTTAGTTTGGGATCCCCTCCACGGCACTCTGAATGGACTGGACTACGACGATTATGTCTTTTCAGGCAACCCGATGTGGTGGCTTGCTCGAGGCCTTGAGTTTTTTCAAGATGGTGAACAGTTTTGGGAACTGTTGTTCATTGATCCGACGGCGGCTTTTCGGTTCCTCCTTTACATTCTCGTGTTGGATTGGCCTACGCATATTGCCCAGCTTGCGCCCTGGCTGGCCGAGTCCCCACAGTTGCTGGCGGTTGCTCTCGGTGGTACCAGCGCTAGCCTGGGAGTGGTAGCCGGCTTGGCAGGGCTATCTGGCCCGGGTACTTTTCCGTCTGCGGTGGTTCCGACGTTGGCACCTGTTGCGGCTGTGCCTGCCATGTTGGCGGTCACCGGGGGAGTGCCGGCAATCGTCGCGCCAGGTTCGCCGCCCACCTCGGCCTCGACCCCAGCCTCAGCCCCAGCGTCGGTAATCAGCGCTGCTACAGCTGCTCCGGCACCACCGGCTGTTGGTTTCGGAGATTTCCCTTCTTACTTCGTCGGTGGTGGCGGTCCAGGGATTGGATTCGGCTCCGGACAGTCGGCTTACACCAATGCCTCAGCGTCGGCCTCCGATTCCACTGCGGCCGAGGCGGCCGTCCAGGCCTCGGCGCGTAATCAGGCGAGGGCTCGGCGGCGGCGACGCTCGGCGACGGAGGAACGTGTCCACCGTCAAGAGCCCATGACGATGGACACAGGTTTCGATGTGGTAGGTTCGTCCCCAGAGGACCGGCCGGATGCCCGGACGTCCGATCGTGGTGCGGGATTCTTTGGGTTTGCTGGCACGGTACGCCAAGAGACCGTTGTTGAGGTGGCTGGGTTGACCACGTTGGTCGGTGATGACTTTGGCGGTAGCCCAACGATGCCGATGGTCCCGGGCACCTGGGGCCCCGACCAGAAGGCAATCGACGAAGTACGGTGACCCTATAGTCGACGATGTCGAATGGATGACCCGAAGGCTGAGTTCATCAGTTTGGAGTTTGCCGCCAGTGCGGCGTAGATTTGCAGCGCGATCGATGAAGCCGGGTAATCTGCACTGTCGGCACAGACGTTTTTGTCGGAGATGCTGCGGCAGTGTTTCAGACCGCTACATCCGAGTTTGTGGTAGCGGTGCCATTTGTGCGGTGTGTACAGGCCTTTGGGGGACCGTTGCAGCAGTTCTGATGTGTCTGCGGTGGTGAGGGTTGTGTGCATCAAGGTGGTGTTTCTTTGTGTTAAGTGGTGGTGTTGGTGTCGTTGCGGAGCGGTCGGTAGATGGTGTCGGAGAGTTGTTGTTTGAGGTAGTACATTGTTTCGTTGTGGTTTTTGCTGCTCGCGGGTTTGCGTAGGTAGTAAGTTTTGCCGCTGGTGTTTCGTCGGATTGGGTGGTAGCCATGATGTGGAGGCACAAGTTGAGTTGGCGGTCGCAGGCTCGGGAAAGCCGGTGATAGACGGCGTTTCTGGACGATACGAAGATACTTCGATCGGTGCGGTGTCGGGATAGTTGGTGAACAGTCGCTGGCGAATCGAACTGCGGGATGGATCCGACTCTGGACAGGATCTTGGCGGCGGTAGAGGCGCCGATGCCGTGGAGATGGGTCGGAGGCTTGAATGGCAGTCTCGACGTCGGAGAGAGTGGCTTTGTCGATCTCGCGGTCGAGCCTGTGCAACTCAGCGGTTGGGTCAGCAGCCAGTGCGCGCAGTGTCTTGCTGGCGGTATCGCGGGGACCCACGGTGCGCAACAGATCAGCGGCTTGTTCGGCGTTTAAGTATGCGGCTTGCGTCACCAGAAGCCAGGTGTGTGAGAACGATGTGGAGTCGGTTGATGGTCTGGGTTCTGGTCTTGAATTAAGTTGTCCAGGTGCTCGACCGGAGCATGTAATGTTTTTGTGCTCGAGCCGATTTCGACAAGGTTGAGTGATCCGGAGGTTTGGGCGGTTATACCGACCGACACGGTGTTAGCTTCGTCGCTCTTTTGGCCGTGTCCTATCGAGAGCAATCTGATCCGAGCTGGGAGTTTGACGGGGGCTTCGACGGTGTTGATGTCATCGTTTCGCAGGCGAACGGTCAGCGGCGCCCCGAGACTGGCCGTGCTTTTGATTGCCTATCATGGCGCGGGGACAGCGTCGTGCGGTCGTTGTGGTCTACGATCTTTATGTGGGGATCGACTGTTATTACCGCTGTGGGTGTTGAATTGTCCTTGCTCGTATAGCAGCTGTTGCTTCGTTCGAGTGGCCTTTGGATGCGGTTAGGGCCCAGCAATTTTAGGTATGCTTG
>NZ_QAYL01000017.1 GCF_003408705.1 Mycobacterium uberis | reverse complement strand
GCTGAGGAGATTGTGGGCCTGTTGGAATCTACATGTAAATGTAGATTGGGATACTGGCCGGGACTAGGTGTCTGGGATGTATCTGTGCGGGGGTTGGGGTAGCGACTCGCAGCACACTGTCTGGCGGGGGGTTGCGCTGGTCTTCATCAAAATGAGGTGAAGGCTAGCGCATGTACCGTAAGGGGCGACGGTCTTGCATCACGACATCACCATGGTCACACTGGCTAGACTCTCCCCAGATAAGAACAGACCAAAACCTCGCTTCAACACCACCAACCAACAACACAAAACAACACCACACAACACCAGAAATCGCCGTGCAGACGATTGTGCACAAATTCACAACGGCCATTAAGGACCGTGTTTTGCCGAAGAAAACAGCTATGTGCCGAGGAAATTTGGGCCAGTCCGCAACTGTGGCCGCACGCGCCATTGCCTGCAAGGGTATTGAACAGTGATTGTGCGGACGGATGGGCTCGCTTGAGATCCAGCGGGAGGTAAAAGGACATTTTCAGCTGCGTGAGTGACATTGATATCAAACACAGAGGCGCTAATCTGCACGCAACAGGCGCCGGACGGTCAACACCCAAGGACGTCGACTCGCCCCTGGCCGTTGAAGAGACGCTGGCAGCTGACCCCAACTACCGCAACGAGATACATACCGCCACAGACATCGTCGATATCGAAATCTACTGTGGCGGATTGGATCTAACCAGACGGACAACCACTCCACGGCTACAGATAAGCCGTGACAAGTGGTTCAATCTGATGTGGCTGATTCCGCTCGGCTTCGCACTTGTTGGTAGCCACGATGGCGGACCGACCAAGGGCTGTATAACATGCTGGCAGTGCAATCATTCATCCAGCAGTACCCTAGGATCGGCATTCATTCTGGCATCAACCCGGGCCTGCCCACCTGGATCAGATGGACTCACTTGTTCAACCTCTTCCTGATGACGTTTGTCCCCAGAATGGGAATTTAGATTCTCTGTGACCACTCCGGGTTGTACTTCAGTCGCAACACGACCCCTAGCAAGGACGAGGAGCTGCGAGTTGGGCCCACCAGTTCCTGACGATGAGTTGTGCATATCCAACACCGACACTGCCGCAGCTCGAGCTGCCCAGGTTCCAGCACTCCATTAGGTTGGCGCGCTGGTGTCACCTAGGTGTCGATGTCTTGTGGTTGCTCAACGAAGCGATATTCTACATGTTGTTGTTCGCCATCGGACTTCACCGAAAAAGACAGTTCGCCGCACTACTGGCACAATGGTATCCTGCCGAATATCTTCGAATACAAAGAATTTGGAGCAAAAAGACTTTCGTGATTGGCTGCTGAAAGTCGATAATCTCGTCGAGCATTCGACGGAGTTCTCGCCCGACAGCTTGAAGGCGCTGTCCTACCACGATAAGACCAGTCAGTATTTCTGTATCCAAGCCTGGTCAGATTTCGCCAAATGGGTTGGTGTATAGATTGAAGAAGATCATGAACATCGTAAGGGTGCTACCCGAGGCGAAGGGGACAGTGCTCTACTCTATGGGCCTTAGCACGACCGGCAGCATCTACTACAACGCGCAACACGTAGGTACAATAAACCACCATATGACGACGCTGGCCTACAATATGAACGACCAGCCACTCCCCTAATCTGCATGGCAAGCCGCTGTGGCTGCGTAATAAGTTACAGCACGGCTTCAAACTGGTAAAGTGGTTGAAAGGGATTGAATTCGTCGCTGACTCTTCCTTATATTTGGTAGCGATTACAGTGAAGACCACAAGTATTTCGGACGACACCAAACTCTCTGGCGACCAACGAGTACCGATTCGACACTACTTTTAGAGTCCAGACCAGGTGGCATCCAACTGGTGGGCGACATCGATAACTTGTGCGGCTTGGGATTTAGGTGAGTCGATCTCAGCAGCGACGTACTGGGCGATGAATCGCCGGATCTCACCGTCAACGCCCGCGAGAATGCGCAACACTTCGCCGCGTATAGATTTAGACGACACGTTGACCGTGATGTCGGACAGCCGCGGTTTCGCAACGTCGACGATGAGAAGCAGCGGCTTGGCGGCGTATGCAGTTGCTCGCAATGCGATGTCGCCGGCGACTATAAACCGCTGCTTATCGAGCCGAAGGTCGACTAGTAGATCGATCGACAGCGGTATGTGAATGGCGAACGTGATGCTGTCACCTAGACGACGTGTGACCCGAGGCTCTTGGAGCTTGGCATTAGCACTGACCTTGGCGATCTTGCCAGGGCCCTGAGCAATCGGTTCGATCGCGAACTCGTTGCCGGCAATGTCGGCGAATGCGGCGGCAACCCGATCCGGTGTGACAGCAACCTCGAAGAATTTGCGACCGAACTCTTCATAGGTAAGGTATTCGTAATTTCGCATAGGCTTATACCGTACGTCACCCTGCCGAAACGACTGTTGATTTGTTCGCGTCGCAGAAATTTGGTCTCGGCTGTGCCCTGCCGATGCCAGATGCCATATGCCGCCATGTCAGCTCAGTGTGTTAGGCACTAGCTCGCCAGCCCACCCGACTCGGCGGTAGCTGCGGCCCGCGGCAGTTTCGGTCACGATGTGGCCAAGACTGCCGCGCAGCGGTGTCGCAAGTCTGACCAAAATTATGGCTAAACGATATCTGGGCTGCTGGACCCCGACTATCCATCATGTCGCGGCATCACGTAATTGCCAATGGCAGAGCGTTTTAAGAATTCATATGCTCCCACCGCGTCAGGGTCCCAACACGCGCCGAGTGTAGTCGTTAAGAAAGACGCGGTCGGGATCAAGACGGTCACGCACGGCGGCGAAACGGTCCCATCCTGGATACCGCTCACGCAGCGTACCGGCAGTCTGATAGTGATGCTTGCCCCAATGTGGGCGACCGGTATATTCATCCATGATGGCCTCGACAGCACGAAAGTAGGTTTCGAATTCCATCCCAGTGTACTGATGGACGGCAATGTAGCAGCTGTCACGTCCGTGCGCAGTAGATAGGAAGGCGTCGTCGGACGCCGCAAAGCGCACCTCAAGCGGAAACATGATAGGCAAGTTGCGACAACGCACGAGGTCGATGACCCGCTGGATCGCTACGCGTGCATACTCACGAGGGATCGCATATTCCATCTCGGTGAACTTGACCTTGCGTTCGTTCGCGTACACCTTGTAAGCGCGGTCAGAAACTGTGGAATTCGAGATCATCTTTGTCATCAAGCGATTGAGAGTAGGCACAACACGCGGAAAGCGCCGGCCGGTCCGGCAAATCACACTCAGTGCCCCGTTTTCCACCTGCTCGTGGAACCTGAGTTTCCACCTCGACGTGGACGTGGGTTCTTCGTCGCTGCGGCGAGTGGTGCGCGTCAAAGCCGTTTCTTCGTAGGGAAAGACGAAGAACTCGAAGTGGTCGTTGTCATTGACATATTTGTCGAGGTTTTCCAGGGTCTCGGCCAGTGCACGTCGCTCGTCGCGGCGATGTAGCGTGTAGAGTGGTACCGTTTGGACGGTGACCTGCGAGATCACCCCTAACGCACCCAACGACACCCGCGCCGCTAAGTAGACGTCATCGTTACAGCCTTCCGTAAAAGTCTGCACGGCACCGGTTGCGGTGACGAGCCGCACCGCAACGATCCGCGCAGACAGGTTCGGAAAGCGTGCGCCGGTCCCATGCGTCGCAGTCGCTGTGGCGCCGGTGATCGACTGCGCATCGATATCACCCTGGTTCTCCAACCCGAGTCCGCGCTCAGCTAGTTGCGGACCGAGAGCATGCAACTTCGTACCACCCTCGATCGTCACTAAACCGGTTGCAGGATCTGCACTAATGACCTGCTGTAGGCCGGTCATGTCGATCATCACCCCGCCAGTACATGCACAGTCGGTGAATGAATGCCCGCTGCCCACCGCCCGTACTGGCTCACCACGCTGCGCTGCCCGCGCGACCGCCTCAACCAGTTCAGCCTCCGAGGTCGGCCGTACGATCGCCGACGGTGCGCAGAATTGTTCACCGGACCAGTTGCCCCACCTGACGCTCACTGCGCCAACTCCCGCACCACCGTTTCAGCCGCAGTGACCACGGGCACCACCGTCTCGTAGACCAGGCTCTCGGGCGTGTAGGACATCTGATGATAGTTCGAAAGCGCCCTATAGCTGTTGATGGACGAGAAGCACACGGTTGGATAACCCACGCTACTCATCCACACGGCGTCGGTGCTGTTGCGCACCCGCATGCCTCGACACAGCGACGCGTGGCAACACGTACCACCTGATCACGGAACGGTCAATGGTAATAGTCCTCCATAATCGTAGTGCCCTTGCCTTCTAGCATGATCAGTTCCGGTAAGCCGATCGCCTCGCAATTCAGAAAGTACATTTGGTCGTGGTCAAGCTCGGATTCGTGACGCGCCATGAAACCGTAGATGCCGCCTTGCCACTGTTCCTCTGCACCAAACGAAACCAGTACTATCCGCACACTGTGCACCAGCCGATCGCGCAACCACTCGGCTAATGCGACAAGCAGGGCGAAGGCAGAGAAATTATCGTTGCCCCGGGACAATCGAGTTGCGAGCGATGTTGGCGAACAATGCGGTGGCGATCGCGTTCATTACAGCGCTGGTGATCATCATTTCACGACTGTCCCACAGCGCGCCGACGCCCGGAACAACCGGTGCGAAGATGGCAGACCACCAGTTCGGTAGTGAAGTATCGATGCGATCAATGGTTCCGGGAAATCGATCGACTAGTGCCTTTTGAAAGTCGACCGCAAAACACATGCCGCTATGTGCCACGTCGTGATAAGCACACAACCATAACCGTCCGTGTGCTGGCGAGGTCACCGCCCTCAGCCACCACGTTCCACATCGTCCGGGGTTTCTGCAATGTCCTGTGTACCACCCGTGCCCCACTGTAAGGAGCCGTCGGCGATTAGCTAGTCCAGCAGTCAATCTCGCCGAGCACACTGAACTCCACAAACGGCGACTAAGCAAGCCTGCTACGCCGACCATTATCGGCTTAGCGTATAATGTTAACGTGGTTGTCGTAGAATTGCTCTTTTTTGACGTGTGTATTGTGTACAGTTGCCGTCCCTAAACGCTCGACGACTTATCTGGCTGTTTGCTGCTCACACGGCTGACTACCGGCGTGATCGATAAGCGCAAGCGGATCGACGACCTCGCGCACGGTGTCCAAGCTCTGCCGGCAATGCGGTGATCACGATCATGGCAGCTCTTCTTGCGCGCCTTGGACTGTACAGTCAGACTGTGTCACACGTGTCCGGTGGGCATCCTGGTGAGTTTTGCTGATAGGCTAGCTCCACCGCTGCCCACGGGAAGTTCGCATCAGAGAACACGTTCCGTATCAGAGAAAAGTGCGGCCCTCACCGCGGTACGTCGGCACTGTGTCAACGATCTGCGTGCCCCGGATCAGATACAGACGATCAAATCGCTCGCACAACTCGCCGGCCTTCGCGTGGCGGAAATAGACCTTATCGCCAACCGTTAGTCGACGAGCCACGTCGCCATGTAACGGCGTTTGAACCTCGCCGGCGCCTTCCATCGAGTCGAGTCGCAGTCCTGCCGGCAGGTACGGCGTAGGCATGCGGTCCTTCGCGCCGACCCCACTGGCCAAGTAGCCGCCTCCGAGCGCGGTGACGGTTTTTGCGTCGGACCGACGCGATACGGGTAGGGCGAACATTGCCGCTGGTTGCAAGGAAAAGGTGGAATACGAGTCGAACAGTGTCGGCGCGTAGAATCCCGACCCGGCAGTCGCCTCGGTGATTGCCGGCTCCTGGGCGACGAGTTGTAGGTCACCTGTGCCGCCAGCGTTGACGATCTTCAGGTCGGCGACCTCGCGCACGAGCTCAACAGTGCGGGCACGACGTTCGCGCAACTCCGTGATCGACTGGCGCTGTATCCATTTGACGACAGTATTTTGGATGCGATTGCCGACCACTTTGTCACCAAAGCCCGCGATATGGCCCTCGTAGGACATCAGCGCCACCAGTGTCAACGTCGGCCGTCGCGCAATCTCTACCGCCAGCGTGCGCACCTGTTCCGGTGTGTGCAGCGGCGAGCGCTTCGGGCCGATCCTCACGCACCCCTTAGCACACCAATACCCAGCATCGAGGTCTAGACACAGTCGCACTTTGCTGCTGGTCGCATTCTCAATTACGTCGAGATGCTCGATGCTGTCGACCATCACGATTGGCGCCTTGTCTGGGTCGTCGGCGGTGATGGCACCGAGCTCGCGCAGTGCCGCCCGGTCAATCGTCGGGTAGGCTAGCAACAGATTCGAGAAACCGTGCTCCGCAAGCCAGAGTGTCTCGGAAAGAGTGAACGTCATCAGGCCATCGAACCGTCTACTGGCATCGAGGATTTCCCGTTGCAGCGGCCGACAGCGCACAGACTTCGACGCCACCCGGATTGGCTTGTCGCCTGACCGCATGAGCATTTGCTCGGCATTGCCCCACATCGCGTCGAGGTCAACGAACGCAAATGGCGCATCGTGGTGAGCGAATGCTTCCTCGTAGCGGCGCAGTCGACTGTACAAGTCCAGTCCGACCGCACTGCCTGAACATCGCTGGTGACCAGCCAACTCTTGCACGCCGTCACCTTACTCAACACGACATTAATATTGGGCGCGTCCGACACCATGGCCATCGAAGCCATCGACGTTCGCTGTGCCGAGGTGGTCCTGGCGTGTTGTCATGCTAGCGGTCGGCGAGGATTTCACGGATGCTGCAGCAAGTGTTGTTCGCGAACCGTGGGTTGGTGTCCTTGTAGCACGGGAGTGCGACGGGCGCATATGGTAGCACCCAGTCTCGATTGCATGCCCCGGTTCCGTCATCGATCTTCAGCGGGGTGCGAAATTTCTTACGGACGACTGGAGGTAGCAGACTTAACGCGAGGATCAGGTCGGCATTGGAGTCTCCTACTCCCATGAGACCGAAGTCGATAACGTCAACCAGTCAACCCCGGACAGTCAGAAGGTTGAACGGGGATAACACCGGGACCAGTAGCTCTTCCCAGGAGTAAGGTCGCCGCCTGGACGTCGGTGAGCCCGTTCAGAGGGCGACTACCCAGCATGAACCTCCTCGTCCTATACCGCCAAGAGCGCACTCTGATGTGCAGGCGACCCCGCCGGTAGGATTGATAGCACAGCCAGGACGGTGATGATTCTGGACGAGCCCAGTCGGGTCGATAAGTCGACCGGCCGCTGGATTCTCGCCTTCGAGCCATCGGCAGACGGACCAAGGCTATTCGAAGCCCTCCGCCGGGGTGCTCGGGCCCATCAGAATGGGGCTGGGCACCGGGGAGATGCGGAGCGATCGCAGGTTCTCGACGGCCCAGTGGATCCTGGGGAATCCGAACGGCGAGGTTGTCGCCGAGCTGGTAAACAGCGTTTCCTTCCCTGCGGATCAGGTTGGCCCAAGCACTAGGGAAACTAGACCCTAAGCATGTACCGCACCAGGTGCTCGTCGATATTCACTTCGTAGCCGTGCATTTTGCCAACGACGAGTGCTGCGCGGCAATTTTCGAAGCTGATACTGTTGTCCAATATACTTGCCATCGCTGTCCAGGCGAGCTTGCGATAAAAACCGGGAGTGTAGCTTGAGGCGTTAGAGGTCAGTCAGATCGTCACGTGTCGTTCGAAGAGGAACACTTCCCACGCACTCGCATCAGTAACCGTCCCAAACTGCGCCCCGTGTAAAGAGCAGGACGAAATAGGCGAAGACATTGCCTTACCTCAGCGTCCGCCATCGCAAAGCCGGCAACCTTTCCCTTAGCCTCAGCAATCCACCAACAGAGGGATACCTGCAGCGTGTCGCACTTCCTCTTGGGTGATCCTGAGCTCGGCCTCGCCGGCCATAACTGACCGCCAGCCCTTTGACGAAGGTTAGCTCATAGCAGTCTAAGATGATAGAGAGTACCGTTTAGTTTTCGGATCCGACCGACTTAGGTGGAGCCGGTCCATAATGCGATCCGGGCCGACGCCGCGTTCTCCGGCTCCATGTTCACCACTGCGGTAGTTGCACCGTGCTCGGCTGCGTACTGGCACGCCAGGTCGACAACACGGATTGTTAGCCCGCGCCAGAGCGGGTAGAATTAGAAAATCACGTCGACCTGCCCAGCCAGCCAGTCCCTCACCTTGGAACCCCAGATCAACGCTGCCAGTCAGTCCTCGGTACCTGCGCGGATGACGAAGGCTCAAAGCGGACCGCCAGTCTCCCACTGCTGCTGACAGTGGCGCAGGCAAGCCTCGACTGTCACGGCTGAAATGTGTCCCGATAATTCGGATATTTCATGGATGATCCAGTCACCAGTTACCGCGACATGGTTGGCGCCACTCCTTGAACCGAATCCCGCTTGTCTCCAACAATGCACATTCCGCCGGAAAGACCCCAGCAACACAGATGAACACAGTTCTTTTACAGTGTCTCTTTGAGATCCTTTGCCTGCGCGATGTCGTCCCAGTAGATGCCGAGCTCAAGGGTCCAGAAGACACTGGCGGTGGGGTAGGTCAACGAGGTGGTTCCTTATGACCAACTTGACGCACGAGTAGAGGCAATCGGCCAGCACATTGCGCAGGCTCCTCTGACGACGTCCGGCGAAACCGCCTCGCAGCAACACCTGTCGAACAGGCTTAAATCGAGGGCCTACTATGCGGACAGGGTCGATGCTAATAGCAGCCGGTTCATGCTCCGGTATCAGTTCATCGTCGATTATGGCTCGATCGCAATGACCGGTGCACCCAGTACGGTCGGGTAGAACGCCCGTAACAACAATCGTTTTAGTACAACTCACTGAACATCAGAATAGCAAAGAGTTCAAAATCCGCCTCGAGCCAAGCTATAACGAACAGCTGATGATCTCCTTTATGATTTCTCTTGTGCCGCCATAGATCTTGCTAACCCACACCACCGCATAAGCCCACGCAGCAGGGCACTCTATCATGGAACCGTAGCCACCCAAGAGCTGTAGGCACCGATCAACGACGCGACACGCTTATCTAGCGGCAATCAGCTTGGCCATTGACGAAGTAGCTGGGTTGTTATGGCTGCCTATATACTGCCGGATGCTATAGTTGAATGTGGTCTTGATAGACAACGTCTTAGCCTTAAACTGTGTGAGTTCAAATCTTTTGTGCTGGAACTTGATCAGCGTGTGGCCAAACACTTCTCGTTGCTTGGCATAGCGGACTGCTTCCAGCACTGCACTTTTGATCAGGACAGCACACAACGAGAAATGATCAGCCGATTGCGCAGCAGCTGTTCCATCAGCTGATAAAACACCCAAGCCCTCGCTGTCTCCGAGCATGCTAGTCGTCGGTACACGCATATCGGAGAAGAACAACTCACGCGTGTCCTGACCGCGCTGACCGATATTGTCCAAAACTCACTCGCGCTCGAACTCACTCAGATTGTCCTTTGTTTCGGCGACGATCAAGGAAATTCCGGCCGGTCCTGCAGCAGACTTGATCTTGATGACAATGACCAGCAGATCACAGTGGGTTCCGTTGGAGATGAGTGTCTTTGACCTATCGACGACATAGTGTGAGCCGTCTCGAACCGCGGTGGTATAGATTTTCTGCAGGTCCAAGCCGGCGCCCAGCTCGGTCATTGCAATGGCAAGAACCGTCTACCTGCTGATGACGCTAGACAGCCAGCGCTTCTTTTGTTCCTCGGCACCGTAAGTGTTGATGCTGACCGCAGAAAAACCCTTAACAGCTAGGGCCAAATTCGAGAGCGACCCACCGAAAGTGAAACGCAACCAGGCACCACACATACGGTCAGTAAAGGCGATCGACAAGTGTTTACGAGACAGGCCAGTAAGTCGAAGTTCAAAGTCAGGGACACTGTCATGGTGCAGGAGCTCCCTAAATACTTGTTCTACACCTGCACCCAGGAGTATGTATGAGGTACGAAAGACTATATCGCGGTGGTCTCGTACGAAAACCCTACCGCCGAAGACGAGATCTAGGCTAGCCCTGACCAAAAGCCCGAATGGTTTTATACCGTTCGCTTAACCTCTCTGAATTCTGGCACGGCTATACCGGGCCAGTCAACGGCACGTTGCAGAGCGAGATCCTCGAGAGGTAGCTCGAAGCGGAAATCTAGCCAACAACTTTCGGTCATCGACTTCATACTTATCCTAACCTATCACGATCACGACCGTACCACTGAACCCATAGCGGATGAGAGCACCGACTTCGAAGTCCTCGAGATCGCCATTCGCAAATTATTCATCACAAAAGGATTTTTCACCGCATAGCACCATCGCCACTTCACCGAATTCGCTAAACAGATCGGCCCGGCATAGCCACACGCATGGTGATCCGGGCCTGGCTTGATTCGAAGTACAGGCAACTGGTACTCACCGATACGTTCGCCGCTAACCGAGAAGTGGGTTTCACCTGATTGCAATCCACCTTGGTTTCGGAACGCAGAGCGAATTCACCGCACTGTATGTGCTCGAAGGCGCAACCACACTGCACCACGCACTTTTCTGCACGCTGTGATCCTGTTATCCGCGTCCGATTCCGGGTAATTCACTTGAGCAATAACGCATGCCCAACTAGCGGCGTCGTATTGTGCACTGGTCACGCCAGGTGCTCGTAGAGTTCGGGTTGTACCTGTCGAAGGAAGTCGAGATCCGAGTGGAGGATTCCAATCAGAAGCATCGTTTCACAGTGATGCCGGTACGACCATACGACATTGAAATTCGAGATTGTCGTATCGGCATTCGAATTGCCCAAGGTCGGTGCGTGACGACGAATGTGATCACCAAGACCAGCCCGACCATCAACTCGGTCGACCACTGAGTTATAGGAGCACAAATGAATACATCGGACAGACTGAATTCAATCGAGGTCGTTACGATCGCGCCGATGGCGTTTCTATCCACAAAAAGTCTGGATCAACATAATGGATGACTAGGGGGTCGATAATCAGACGTCGCCATGGAAAACAAACCGTGACGGAATCTGCGGCGCACTCGACCTACACGCCTGCAGTACACAGACACTCACTTTTGTCTACAGACGTACCGAAGAGGATATACAGTCCACAACTGTTTATTCTACCCTAGACCTTATCCGGAGAGCCGGCTAGTTGCGCTGGCACACTCGTTATGATAGACAACGTTATTGATGAGGCTGGGCCGGCGGAACGACTGGCGGCTGCGCAGGCCAGATTGGAAGACTAACTGTCCAGCCCGCGCTAGTAGCCATGCATAATCTTGACCTCCACCGGCGGCCACCAATGTCTAGTTCGGCGAACACAACGGTTAGTTCGCCCGGCGACGTGCAAAACCGACCTCAGGCGGCGTGAGTTTCGCTAAATGCAGCGATCGCTAGTAGTCCGCCCGGCGCTAGAAGCTCGACGACCGCCTGGTAGAAGCTATGATCGCGGAACTCGTGGCAAGGAATGAGATCGACCGGCGGCCCGGTCGGCAGATCCGGGTCAAGGTCGAAAACGTCAAACCAGCAGCGATCGATGACGTCAGTGCGCCGGGCCAGATCCCGAACCTGACCAATAGCCACCGCAGAGACGTCCCGAAGCAAAACATCCAAGCCGCGGCGGGCCAGCCAAAAAGTGCCACACCCCGGGGCGTAGGTAAGATCAAGGGCCCGTCCCGCAGTCGGGAGCACCCCCACGTGCGCCGCTAGATACAGCAGGCGGTGCAAAAGCATTGACCCGCGCTGGGCCCCGACGAGCATAACGTTGGTCCCAGCGGTGCTGATCATGCCCGATCACCGCTGCCACCCTACAGCTGGACTGCCTATAGATCTGGGCGGGGCGCCGGATAGCTGTTCGATGGCCACACAAAAGACGACCACTGACCCAGCTGTCCGCGCCTAGGGAGCTGTAGATCAGTTTGATTCGTGACCCACACAGCCAGCGACTAGTTCGGACTAGACCGCGCCAGAATTAGCGTGCTGGTGGTCGTCCCTCCGACCCAGTTGCCTGAAGTCGACGCGCTGCGAAATCTGCAGCCTGCTCGACCATCCCGTCATCGATGTACGAGGTGTGTGCAGCCCAGTTCCCTCCATCAGAGCAGATGGGGTCACCTGCGGCGCACAACTGGGTGGTTCTGGGCGCATATAACGGGCCGATCGCGATCGGCGGTGCGCCGATCGAGTGCATCAAACTCTCGGAGGGCATGCCGAAAAGAACGACCGCGGCGACGTGATTTGCAACATCGAGTGGCATCGGCTTAGGTGCATCCGAAGGCGCTCCATCCGGTATTGTGTCCGAAGTCACAAAGCCTATCACGGCCGCGCCTTGGGAGAAGCCGCCGAGCACCATCCTGGTGTTGGGGCAACCCGCGGCCATGTGCTCAATATGGGAGCCCGCGTCATCGATACCGACCATAGCAGTAGAGAAATCAGTGGATGCCGGGTAATTGACTCCATACACATTCATCGATTTCTCGCCGACTTTTGAGCGTAGTGAATCGACGAACATCTGTCCGACGTCACCTACGCCAGGTGGCTGACCGGTACCGCGGGCGAACACCACCTCGATATCGGGACACGGCCCAGCAGTTGCCCATGGGGCAGCAGATACCGATGTTACAGACGCGGTCAGTAACGCACATATCGTAACTGCCACAACGCCAGTAGACTGAACAAGATTGGTTATGCTCACGAGTCAAGGATGCCTGCTTGTTACATTCGCTATTTAAGAGGGCCTCCTAAGCGACATCATCGCAATACAGAAACCTACACCCCTAAGTATATACCACGCCATCCAGGTTGATAGCTCAGGTTGTCCGTCTGGGCACCACCATGGCCACAGTGCCAATTTCGGACTAAAATACTCCCTGCTTCTGCGATGTCGTGCCAGCAGAGCGCGCAACGTCATACCCCGATCCGTTTGCATCGTCGGCTACTAACGATTGCCCGACCTTTGAACCGATCAGGGACACAGAGCTCGTTCTATCTCATGTCGGTGTCGTTGCGCATGTTCTTGACTTGAGTGGCCATGGACCCGATAGCGTGCGGGAGACAGCGCTTGCCTACGGTCATGCGCCCTCGCGGGAGGATCATGATCAGACCAATCGGCATCTTCGTGTAATCCCGCACAGACACTGACCGTCGAATTCCGCGACGTAATGCGTTGAGTACCACGTCGATAGCCGGCCAGTGTAAGCACTCACCGCGATCAACCTGCTGCTGAATGGCAGGCGGTTCGTGTCGATCGTCGGACCGCTCAGCGTCGGCAAGAACACGTTGCTGCATCTGCTCAGCGCATTCAACTCCCCTGATTCTAGATCGATCAGATTCAACGACGATGGGATTAGCTGCCTGAGCAACGAACAGCAGTCGGTGTTCCGGCCGTCATCACCGTCGGGTTCATCTTCCAGTTCTTTAATCTACTACTGACCCTGTCGGCGTGGGAGAACATAGCAATCCTCAAACTGCTCGACGGTGTCCGACTGTGCAAAGCCAAACCAGCTGCTGTTCGGCTGCTGAACCAGACCAGGTTGGGTAACCGGCCTAATGCCGACCAGCGGAACTGTTCGGAGGGCAAATGCAACGGATCGCGGTGGCGCGGACATTGATGCGGACGTAATCAGTCGCCATCAGACGGCAAAGTCAGGATGAGCGACCCTGGTCGCGACCACCGGCAGCTCAACGCCGACTTCTTCGGCTCCGGCACAGTCTACCGACCACAGTGGACTCCTGATCCAAGAAACCGACAACGACCAACCGAGCTTCCAACGACATTCAGCGCATAAGACAGCATTCATATTATACACAAGGCTGTCTCAATCTCGGCCAGTCCTGCTGCTACGAATCCGTTAACTCGACAAAGACCGGGCAAGTTAACGCCGTCAAAAACCCGGCCACGGGCCCAGCCGACATGGGTACCGAAGGAACGGCGCTGGCCGAGTCTTCTCTGGACAGCTCAACAGGCGTGACAATACTGCTGTTCACCAAGGGCGCGGCGCTCGTCACGCTAGAATTCCGATGGCCCACCGCAGTCGCTTGCACCGCCGGACTTCGTCACTGACGTCAGTCAAAAGCAAGACGCGGCCATCAAAAGGATGCTCGTCAGTTGATGTGGAGTTTGCACTCCTCAACATCACATTGACTGCGACGCAGGCCCATACGTTGTTGTCGTACACTCGCGGATCCACAGGGACGTTACTGAGTCAGGCTGAACAGGCCCGCACTGCTGCCGGGGGCTCAATGGTAAATGTACAGATGACCAGGAACAATCATGTCGTCGCGCTTACCCCATCTCGCAACGACTTACGTGGTCGCTCTCACGCTAGACAGCGTGCACCAACTAGCGAGCGTACGCTAAAGGTTTGTCCTTATGTACCAACAAGCTTGGTTTGTGTCTTATTGCTTTTTGGATCACCCTAGGCTGGCGGGCAAAAGAGCAAGATGCCGCCTCTCAGCGCTCACACACCCGACTTGTCAGCATGCGAAATCTTCTTGACGACCACCCGGACAGACAGCCTGTGTGCTGCAAGCCGAGAATGCGGGGTGACACAGTAGTCGGTATCGGTGCGATTGGAATCGATCGAGGCCCCAAACAGTATGGCATTAGTCCTCAGGGCCCCACGCGGATCGCAACTGACATCCGCCGGAATCGTTGTCGCCGAGTGGGCGAAGAGATTGCTCAACGTCACCCACTGCGTGGACGCCGGGCTGGCCTCACTGCGATCGGAAAGACATAAACGCATCAAAGTATCGACTAGCCGCACAAACGCCGAGCATCTCATGCCGCACTGATTGGTTTCGCTACAGGTTACGGCGAATAAACAAGGCACCACCACACCCGAAGTCATTATGACCGCCACCAACAGCCACCAGGCGATTGTCGCCTTCCGCGATGGATCATCCGATCTCGGATTTATCGAAATCACTTATAGTCCAGCATTGTTAGAAATCGCTTAGTTGCTAAAGGTGGGCTTATGGTCGTCGTCTCAGCTGGCCGCAAGTGGACGCGCCGCCAACACTAATTAAGCACAGTAGAATTGAGCTAAATGCCACTGGCCACACACGAAAACTGTTTGAGAAAAATCGATTTGTTGACCATTTCGCTACAGCAGGCATTAGGGGATTTTGCGTTATAAACACAACCGGTGCTCGAACTGCACTCTGCTGCTGCGATGCGCGCCGCCGTTGTCACCGATGCAAGACCCGCGGTAATGAGACTGCTTACGGTTGCCGACAACCTTGCGACAGGACGTCTGCGCATGGCAGCCGTCCCGAAATTGAACTTGGCACGAGCTCTTCGAGCAATTTGGGTAAACGGACGCACTCCGCCCGCCGGAGCAACTCAAGACCTGCTTACTCACAATCACAAACAACGACTCAAGGTTATCCTGAATTTGCGGCAGGCATGCTCACCGGCCACCGAGTCGTCGCGCTGCTACTCGGTTTGCTAGAGAATCGGCAGCAAGAGCCAGCACCTAGTTATCGGTGTTTTCAGCCATGCTGCTCTTAGTACTCCTCAGGCACATATCACACGGCCCTGAATTCGGGGCCGCTTCGCTTGATTGCGGTATCAGCTATGGCGTCCAAACCACAAGGTCTTCCATGACGTTGTTCACGGTAACGAGGGCCGGCGGTGAACCGATGATGTCGAAGTGGGTTCTGCCAGTCGATTCTGCACCTTGGGAATAGGAGCGCCACTAATGTTGACCAGGCTGGCGACTTGCCACAGAACCCGGTAAGCGTCTTGGTTGGGGTGACGGCGTTGAACTGCGAGATAGCGGGGTAGATGCTGACCCGAATGGCATTGACAGTGGCGGTGGCTCCCCACAGGTTGCCGACTACAGCATAGCCAGGGATCTTGTCAGTGCCGGGCTTGAGCCGGCTGACCTGCCAGCTAAGAAAGACCTGACCGACAGTACTGGTCATCGTCAAGTTGGGATACCAAACTTGCCTACGATCGGATAGGCAGCTGACGAGATCGGCGCACTGACGCTACCGACCGCAACCACGATCACGCTCGCCAATCACCGCCACGACCATCCATGTGATCGTCACTGTACCCTCCAGTTCGTTGGAGTAACGATCTGTTAACTAATACCCTAAATACCCCTTGACGGACCCAACACGAGCAAAACGCACCTTAAGCAACATAATTCTCGGCTGTATGGCGACCCCTTGAGGATCATAGTGATGCACTATTCTTGCCGCCCAAGATTGGACCACATCCCTTATGCTGTCCCTTTGATCAGCATCACTACAGTGGTCGCCGACCCGGTGCGACTTTTCAACCTTTTGACCCGACCGCCAATTCCCTCGCCAACCCTGCCGCCATCAAGCAAATCGCTTTAATTAATATTGATCGATGTTTGCTAAGATAATGGCCGCCGAGCCGGCTAACAGCGCCACGGCCGACTTCCAGCACAGATCGCCAAGTCTGTTTGACCGCACAGACCAACATCTGGTTGGCCGCCACTCAGCGGTAGCGGGTCACCATGTAAACCACCGCATCGTCGATAACATCTGGCCGCAACTCAACCGTATCGGCGATCTGCTGCCCGAACATCTCTCATGACGGTGCTGGCAGATGAGTGACTAGCCTCGGTATCGGCTGTTCCGAAACCCACGACACCGATGCGGACTCGCTTGTCGGTTTCTGGCGGATTCATGACGTGACACCGCGGATGCGAATCCGCTCCGCCAGTGCTGCGAAAGCGTCGTGTACGGCGATTGGTTACTCGACCCAGGGGAAATGGCCGGCTTCGATGATAACGCATCAGGTCGTGTTCGGAGCCTGGAAACGCTTGTCCTGCGACAATGTTTGGATCACAACGTGGTCGGCTGAACCAAATCACAATAAGTGCGGGTAGTTGTGTTGACCACTAGGACAATTGGTAGGTGCGATCAAAATTGGCGTCCGACCATTTCACCGCATGACTGCTACAGGGCATTCGCACCAGAATTTCTGCCACTTGGGCCACGCCGTGACTGGTGAAATTCCACGGTGCAGACTCGCTAACGAGCAAGCATAGGTGTTCGTTATTAGGATCGGATTCATAACGGGCGCTGGCTTGTTCGATGTCCGACAGTGGATTGTTGCGCATCATCTGCTCGAACCTTGGTAGCCAGGAGGCACCAAGGGCAGTGCCAACGAGCACCAAGCCCTAGCTAGGACTTCACCTCTAATGTGGAAACCGATCGCAGGCACTGACCACCGATGGAACGCCCGACAAAGATTCGGATGTGTAACGGCATGGGTGGCTTCCAGCAGGGCCTCGGGCCATAAGGTTTAGGGGTCGGCAAGAGCGCCCGGAGCGTCAACATCGGAGCCGTTACCAAGCAGGTCGACTATCCAATCGAACACCTAGCAAAAGTCGATGCCACTCAACGTCATTGGCCATCGCTATGGTGAACCAAGAGCCATCAGAACGGGGATAGCAATCGCGTGGGCACATATCAGGGTAGTAGGTGCCGCCAGGCTCGACGCGCCTACCGGTAAAATCCTGCCCGAGCAGACAGTATCTCATAATCCAAGGTAGAGTTTTGAAGGCCGACATGTCGACGAACTACCCTGCGCTACTTAACTCACAATATAGCCATGTCACCACAGCAGCGTATGCTCGTCTCAAGAGAAGGCCCACCGGGGTAGCCGATCAAAGAGGCGAAGCCACTCAGCGTGGCAAAACATGGCACGTAGCCTGTCTGGTTACCCAGCGGCCCGTCGGTACCCCACATTTTGATCAATACCGAGATAATGTCCGGTTTGATCATCTTGAGCTGCTAATACCCAAGCCTTGACGCTCCACCATGCCCGGGCACAGGTTGTTTATGACGATGTCGCTGCGGGCGGTCAGCTCGCGCAGCCGCGCCATGCTCACTGCTGATTTGATATCGAGTTCTACCCTGAAGGTCTCGGGGTTGATGCTATAAGAAATATAGGGCTCATGGTTAATGTCGTTGCAGCCATAGGCATACTTCCCCTCTGGGCTGTATGCTGTTTCGACCTGAACCACCTCAGCGTCCAGCAGAACCAACAGTTTGCCCGCGTACTGCCCAGCCCATACCCTAGTTATCTTGTACGACCTGTACCTCTTCCCGTGAGCCGCCGTGGGAACGCTTGGCCAACTTACGCTGATTTGTCTTGGTCGCCGGAAGTACTGGCAAAGCATCGATCCTGCCCAAAACCAGCATAGTATGCTGCTCAAGAATGGTAACTGTAGAGGTGATTTTATCCGGCAAACCACGGAGCAAATAAGTAATTGTAGGATATGGCGAATCTACAAACCTGTCTTCTGCACACACACGTCTGTGTGAATACCTTATTATGGAAGAGCTGCAGTTTGTCTGACGTTGAAGATTTTTAGGTTGCGTACGTGTTAGCCGATCTTTTTAGCTCGCCGCTAACTGCCACACCAACGCGACCAGACGCATCGGCACTATTACTACCATTACCAAACAAACACCACGCTGAACAGCGGAAGGCAGTGGCAATGAAAACCGCACGGATTGCGCGGGGTTAGCCGAACGTACGGAGCGGTGCTGCCACCGGCGCCGCGGGCACCACTGCCCTCAATGTGATTAGCTGCCTGAACATCACGGTACACAGCCAGCTTATGAGCACAACGCCGAAAAGGACCATGGAGGTCATGGCCAGGTTGTTCAGCCTCACTGTCCCAAGACCCGATGACGTGCTGACAAATCGACTCTCGGGCCTCGGCACGCCTCATCTAGGTTTGCTGCCGGTATTGGGATGAACTTAGCACTTGGGATGGCCTATTTCGTTCGATTAACAACCAGAGTGCTCCCTCGCCACGTTGGTCATAAACGATAATCACCCGGATTGGTAACAATGGACCGATGACCGTGCTGGGCATGACCGACCCGCAGACCTGGGACATCGTAGGGTAGATTAGCGATCTGGTGTTTCATCTTGGTTACGGGGTGGTCACCACACTTACGTTGCGCTACCCTCACACTTGTCATGCCAATTGTCCAACGTTTAGCTCGATTTGGCGAAGCTCCTGCTTATATCGAACCCGTTTGATCAGGAGCCCTTGAGGCGGATCTTCCAGCGCACGAAGCCGAGGTAGCAAATGCTGATGAATATCAGCATGGCCATGTCGAACCACCAAGTGCCGGCCGCGTGATGCCAGTGTGAATCCTTCGGGGTTACCGGACCGGGCTCGAGTTTGATCAGGTCGACGGTGGCGGCCGACGCCGCAAAACCCCATCTCGCCGGCGTGGCCCAGGACATCTGGTCAAGTGGAACGCGAGCGGTAATGGGAATCATGCCGCCAGAGAAAACCAGCTGCGACATGACCGCCACTACAAGCAAAGGCATGATCTGCTCGTTGGATTTAGCTATCGCCGACAATGCTAACCCGAGCATCGCCGAGGCGATGCACGTTGAAGCGACGTCGGCGAACAACTCCAGACCGGGCTTGCCCAGCGCAATGACACCCTGCGTAGGGTCACCCTTGCCCAGCAACACGATCACGGTCACGACTGTCGACTGAACGACCGCAAACACAGTGTAGACGCAGACCTTCGCTAAAAGGTACGCAGTGGTGGACAAACCGACCGCCTGTTCGCGCTGGAAGATGGCACGTTCACCGATGAGGTCACGGATGGTCAAGGCGGTCCCCATGAAGATCGCACCGACATTGAATAGCACCAAGATCTGTCCAGGCTCGTTAGGTGCCTCACCAAGTGGGTTCGGGATACCGAAGCCAACGTTGCCAGGCACCGACATCGACAACGCACCCATGATGAACGGCAACATCGTCAAAAAGACGAAATAGCCGCGGTCGGATACGATCAACCGTAGTTGTCGTCTGGCGATTGTGGAGAACTGCCGCAACAGGCTAGTGTGGGACGGATCGCCCAGCTCGGCGGGTTTCTCCACGGGTGGTGGTGGCGGAGTGGGACCCGTCGAGGCTAGGTATCGAGCCTTCGCACCATCCGGATCGTCAGCGACCGAACTGAATATGTCTGCCCAGTTCGTTGTCCCCATCGCCGGACCGATCTGATTAGGTGGCCCGCAGAAGGCGATCTTACCTCCAGGGGCCAGCAACAGAACCTGATCGCAGACATCCAGGTAAGTCAACGAGTGGGTGACCACCAAGACCACGCGACCCGCATCGGCCAACTGCCGCAGCATGGCCATTACCTGCCGGTCTAGCGCTGGGTCCAGACCGGACGTCGGCTCATCTAGGATCAGCAGCGACGGCCCGGTTAGCAGCTCCAGTGCCACCGAAGCGCGTTTACGCTGACCACCGGACAACTTGTCGACTCGCGTTTGGAGATGCTGCATCATTTCGAGTTCCTCGAGCACCCGGGCGACCACCTGGGTGCGGTCAGCCTTGGTGGTATCCGGCGGCAGCCGCAGTTCGGCTGCATACATCAGCGCCTGGTTCACAGTGAGCTGACCGTGAACCACGTCGTCTTGCGGTACCATGCCGATCCTGCTGCGCAGCGAGGCATACTCGGCGTGAATGTTGTGGCCCTCGAACGCCACCGTGCCATCGGTTGGGTGTGTGTACCCGGCCACCAGCTTGGCGAAGGTCGATTTGCCCGCACCTGACGGACCGATGACGGCAGTCAACATCCCGGGACGTGCGGTCAACGAGATGCCGTCCAGCAACATCTTGTTGTTTTCGATCGTCCACGTCACCCCACGCACATCAAGGCCACCAGTGCGCGTCACAGCCGCGGTTTCGTCACGACGTACTAGCGTGCCAACGGCGAAGACTAAGTCGATGTTGCCGATCGTGACAATGTCGCCATCATGCAGTAGTGCCACGTCGACGCGAGAGCCGTTGACAAAGGTGCCGTTAATGCTCTGGTTGTCGTGGATCTCTGTGCCGTCGGACGTCGGGATCAGAGTAGCATGGTAGCGTGATGCCAGCACCTCGGGAATAACGATGTCGTTGTCGTTAGCTCGGCCAATCTTGACCGCACCCGGTGTGGACAATACTGCCGAGCGATTCGGCCGCAATATCTTCATAATCGATGTCGCGATGTTTCCAGTGTCCCCGCTGAGCCGGTCAGCCACACCAGCCTGGAGCATGGCTGGCCTGTAGATATGCGGCGCCTGCTGCGGTCCCGTTGACGAGTGGCCTGGCTGCGGCCCGGTGGGCGAATACCCTCGCTGGGGCCACAGTGTGAGCGACAGTGGCTGGTACGACCAGGACGGACTGCCCTGCAGTGGGCTCTGGGTTGGTAGTGATCCGCTGGACTGACTGATGGAGAGTATCGACGTCGTCGCAGGGGGCCGCCCTACTAAACCCTGATGGCGGCCAACCGCGAAGAACAGTGTCGGACCGTCCGGTTTGCCAATATTGACCTGCTGACCGTCCCGGATATCAACGCCCGACACACGACGGCCATTGACATACAGACCATTCAGGCTGTTGTTATCGACGGCAATCCATCGGTCCTGGTTGAATCGCAGTACCAAATGTACCCGGGAAATCAACGGGTCCACAACGCGGACGTCCGCCCGCAGATCACGCCCAATAACGACATCGTTACCAGCTGCAAAAGTGCGCTCAGACCCAGCATATCGCACGGTCAACACAGGTGGGGCTGTTCGGCTCATCAGGACCAACTGTATCGGTATCGGCGCTACGGCACGCTATTCCGGCGGTTCAGCGCGCAGGTGGAGTTAGATCGGAGCACCCCATCCGCAGGCTGCTCAGCCAGCTGACACCATAGCGTATAATATTGTATTGTTGCTTAGCAGTTTTGGCTTTGAAGCCGTGGATAACCCGAGGATCCAATGCCTGTTAGTTCGTTGTCGCCACAGATTTGGCATGTGGACATTTTCGCGACGCCCGACGGGCCGAGGCGTTGTCCAGAGTAATCTCTTTGACGAATTACCCGATGTATCTAATAACTCATCTTTCCTCGAGCAAGATGTCTACTCCCGTGAACCTGCCCGTCCCACAGGGGAAGATCACCACGGATTCCCGTTGCATTCAGACGTTTCGCCATGAGTTCGGCATCTAGAACGCAATAACTCACCGAATTTTTCGTGAATAGTTACTCGCGGCAACAAGGACAAATCGACGTCCACCGGAGAGACAACACGACCCGAGGAACCCGTTCCATCCTAAAGCTGTACCCAGCCAATATATATCGAGCAAACATCGACAATGCCCCGTACGTGGAGATCGAACACCGGTGCACATTGTGGTGTCTAAGTTTCCAAGCCGGATCTATATCGATCAACGGATAGGCCGCTGCAACTCCGCAGACGTATTATTAACTGTTACGTAACGCCAACATTGCCGTCAGCGTATCCTATTGCCGAGCGATGCCCTAGACAGGGCAACGATGTCCGAGCGCAGAGGTGGCGAGCACAGACTGGAATGGACTCTCGCCGACATAGCCAGATAGCTAAATAGATAGAACTGCTAAACCCATCCGGACTCTGCTGGGCGGTAACTACTATCGCTTTTCCGCGTCAGGTCCTGGCTTTGAAGACCACATTGAATGACGTCTGGGTAGACATATCGGAACCGGCTGAAGCCGCCGCCGACCATCACGTTGTGCAACCGCCGCTCGTCGGCTTGTACATGAATGGTATAGGCCTTTGCATACCAAACCAGCCCTCGCCCAAAGATCACTTAACCGATGTTGATGTTGTCGACAACGGGAGCCACGTCAACAAACAGATCAAGATTTCGGAATCACTCAGGTAACCAGTCCTGCGCGTCATGATCCCAGTCCACGACACGAGCACTGTCCGTCTACCACAGTTGTCAACCTCGCAAAGTGCCCATAAATGAACAAAACCTCCATCGTCTAACCAACCACCACAAGACGGCAGAGATAATCATAACTGAATAGTCAAATGTCCTCGGGTACTGAACCACGGCCGTAACCCGGATCAGGGTTGCTACCATCTGCTGCAAACCCCATCTGGGCGGCGGATGCGGGAGTCGGTACAAAACCGATGATCCTCAGGCAACCCTGACGGCCACACGGGTAGTGAGCTCAGGCATCTGGCCCAAATGGCCTCGTAATCTCACGCTATTTGATCACCAGTCAAAATATAGATAAATATTACTATTGTGCCACAACATTTTTCAAAGAAATCTTACCAGTCGAAACTATGCTAGGCGGTCCTCAAGCACCTCGCTGGTGTTGTTTTGTGTTGTTTTGTGTTGTTGGTTGGTGGTGTTGAAGCGAGGTTTTGGTCTGTTCTTATCTGGGGAGAGTCTA
>NZ_QAYL01000016.1 GCF_003408705.1 Mycobacterium uberis | reverse complement strand
CCGCTATGGCTGGTGTGTCGTGCTTGGCGGTGGGTTTGTGGTTGTTGCGGTACGCGGCTGAGGAGATTGTGGGCCTGTTGGAATCTACATGTAAATGTAGATTGGGATACTGGCCGGGACTAGGTGTCTGGGATGTATCTGTGCGGGGGTTGGGGTAGCGACTCGCAGCACACTGTCTGGCGGGGGGTTGCGCTGGTCTTCATCAAAATGAGGTGAAGGCTAGCGCATGTACCGTAAGGGGCGACGGTCTTGCATCACGACATCACCATGGTCACACTGGCTAGACTCTCCCCAGATAAGAACAGACCAAAACCTCGCTTCAACACCACCAACCAACAACACAACACTAGCGAGTTTTAACTTCGACGAAGGGCGGACGGACCGAGACAGCCATCAGTAGAAGCGCCTCGCCCACCGGACCACTCGACCTATAGTACCACAGTGTCAGGTCGGATTCGGTCACCACGTTGTCGCCGTGCGGCGCAGGAACCGGAATGGAGGTGACATCCTGTCCGTGGAGGCATACTGCGAAGGCATGAAATTAATCGCAAATCGCTTCGAATTTCTTTTCCCAGTCGACCAGGCTCATCTTATTCACCGCAAGCATCAGGTGGTAAACGCCCAGCAGCGATGCTAGGAAAGTATGCTGACAGCACTGCCCCTGCAGGCCGTCCCGCGTGTCGACCAACACGAGCATCAGCTAGACAATGGACGCACCGACCACCATGCTGCATATGTACTGGATGTGACCAAAGATACCATTGATACTGAATTTTTCTTTCGAGAGTGGCTAAACAACGGCAGGGGACATCGATCATGACACCTCTGCTCACACTCGGCCCGCAACCCATCGGTGACCAGTACCAGGTCAATAGACTCATGTCCGCGATTCCTGGACATCTGCTCCACCTAGGCTCACTGGTCTTCCGTCACGGCGTTGAAATCGTAGAGCAGGCGCCTGAACCAGTGTGGAGTGGATTTGCCGTCATCGACAGATCCAGCTATGGCGAGTCTTAACAAAGATGTCATCAGAAATAACCCTGCCGTTTGCGCCCTTCCCTCCCGACCGCCGAGATCTGGCCGTCGGTCCAGGTCACGCAACCCTTGGTAGGTAGGGACACCGCGGTCTCGACGATGACCTCCGTAACGGTGGCGGCCGTCGACTCCACACAACCGATGCAGGTGACGTCGCTGACAGTGCGGAAACGTACCGTGGCCTCGAACACCGGCCCTTCGGCGCGTGGCTCCAATGTCGCGAGCAGTATTCCATCACGTTTAAACGCCTTGCACCGGTCCGCAAAATAGATCGACGGCAGCTTGGCCTTCTTGACTCCGAAATATGGTCAAATGCCAAAATCGGCCCAATTGGACACCGGAAAAACTGGATTATATTCGCCCTTGTGATGCCGACCGTTATACAGGCTTCACAGTTCCGGCCACTGGTCTTTGGGGTCCCATTAGCCGAATCCGTCGCAGAATCTGTACACCCGGTCTGTGGAGTGTACCTTTTCTCCTTTGCGACGCACACTCCCGGATATCGCATCGAAATTTTGTTTTCTCGGATGGCACACAATAACGCGCTGCTCTGGATTAGATTTCTCGATGCGATCGCTTCAACAACACATCCTACACCCAGTATTACCCGACACCAACGCTATGGGCAGGCGCATCCCGGACTCCGCGACGAGTTCATCGCGAGTCGCGATAACTTCATCGAAAATTGTGGCCGATATCGACATGCTTACCGGGAACAGCAGTCTCTCAGGCCAAAATGCCTTGAGCGCCAGATGCGGCATGACGATGGAATCTTTACCACCCGAGAACAACAGCACCGGCCGCTCGAATTCGGCAGCCACCTTCTAAATGATGTAGATCACTTCAGCCTCTAACCAGCGCAGATGACTCAATATCGTATTGGTCGACCGGCAGGGTCAGACTTTTACATCGCTGATCACGGCCTTCTCTAGCACTCCCCATGAAATCTGATAGAAACAACCTAATAGTGTATTTTCACTGCCATCAGTAAAGTTAGCCTTTTCCAGCCCTGTCAATGAAAGGCCATCCATGACCTAAATACCAGATACTGGTCACGACAGGCGGCAGGCCAAAAGCATCTCCTTTCGACGACACCCAGTGGTGCGACTGCATAGACGAATGACAGACCCTTCGATCCTGCGGGACCGCACAGTGGCCACAACATAATCGCGCAGTTCCTACCTCAGTCGCCATTCGTCGGCCAAGCTGGAAATCGTCGCCGACCGACCTCTCTGTACGACGAAGTGCGAAGTCTGGTTGCGGCTGCCGTGGGAGCCGTACCATGTCCCCGTCCCCGTTTAGGGCATGGTCCATGGCGGCGCCATTGCTACCCTCGCCGATCTGACTGTTATGGTGCCAGCATAGTGCGGCCCGCAAGCACCTCCCGTGCTGCGCGGTTTGACGGTTATCGACGACACTGGACTCTATAGCGCCTGTCCGGGCCACCGACGTGATCAGAGTGGGCCAAGTGCTGGCCGTTAATCAACTATGAGGCCAAGATCGTCGATCCGGACGGCCGACTACTCGCCCCATGCCCTGCTGACCTAATAAGGTCGACTGACACTGAGCCGGCTTCATCGTCTCCGAGCTAGAGCGGGACCTCGTTGAGCTTACCGCTGGCGACGTCGAAGACAAACCCACGCAAGGACACATGTTTAGTCACGAATGAACTGTTTCTGATGCGCCGCAACGACTGGCGGACGTCTGCCTCGACGTCGAGAAAAGCTTCGGCCGCCCACGGAGGTTTCACACCAGTCTCCTCCTGGATAGCACGCTTAAAGTCGTCGTCGGTGAAGGTAAGCATCCCACAGTCGGTGTGGTGAATCAGGATAACTTCCCGAGTTCCGAGCAACCGCTGGCTGATAGCCAGCGAGCGGATGACGTCGTCGGTGACGACCCCTCCGGCGTTCCGGATGACGTGAGCCTCCCCTTCATTGAGACCCAACAATCGGTAGACGTCGAGCCGGGCATCCATACATGCGACCACTGCGACATGTTTGCTCGGCGGCATCGGAAGCGGTCCCACGAAGGTGCTAGCATATTTAGCATTGTTGGCCAGGTAGTCATCGGTAACCGTCATGCAAATCTCCTCAAGTATCGCGGTATGCAGTTTGCTGCATAGATCAATACCGTGGTGGATTTTAAACAATTTGCCAGTCGGATTCCATGCATGAGAACCAGTCCGAATTAAATATGGCACAGGCTGGCACACTGCCGTGCTGTGCGGCACCACCGTATTCGTGTCAGCCCGCTAACCTGTCCCAATGCGACACAAGCGGGATAGTCAGCCATGATTCGCTTTTTGGCACGCCGGTTGCTCAACTACGTCGTGTTGCTGGCGCTGGCATCGTTTCTAACTTACTGCCTCACCTCGGCCGCGTTCTCGCCATTGGACAGCCTGCTGCAGCGCAGCCCCCGACCGCCGCAAGCCATGATTGACGCCAAGACCCATGCGCTCGGCTTAGACAAGCCCATACCAATCCGTTACGCAAACTGGGCATCACACGCCATACGAGGCGATTTCGGCACCACCATAACCGGGCAGCCGGTAGGCGCCACCCTGGGACGCCGTGTTGGAGTCAGCCTACGATTGTTGATTATTGGCTCCGTAACGGGCACGGTACTAGGTGTGACTGCTGGGGTGTGGGGTGCTATCCGTCAGTACCGACTCAGCGACCGCGCGGTCACCCTGCTGGCGTTGCTGGTACTCAGCACACCGACATTCGTGATCGCCAACCTGTTGATCCTGAGCGCGCTGCGAGTGAACTGGGCCGTTGGCATCCAGCTGTTCGACTACACTGGCGAAACGTCACCGAGCGTCGACGGTGGGACGTGGGCTCACTTAATCGACCGGCTGCGGCATTTAATCCTGCCCACGCTGACGCTGGCATTGGTTGGTGCTGCCGGATACAGTCGATATCAGCGCAACACAATGCTCGACGTTCTCAACCAGGATTTCATTCGGACAGCCCGCGCCAAAGGGCTCACCCGTCGGCGCGCGCTGCTGAAACACGGATTGCGTACGGCACTGATCCCGATGACTACTCTGTTCGCCTATGGGGTCGCTGGCCTGGTCACCGGAGCCCTGTTCATTGAGAAGATTTTCGGCTGGCACGGCATGGGCGAATGGATGGTGCAAGGGGTCGCGACTCAGGACACCAATATCGTAGCGGCCATCACGGTGTTCTTCGGCACGGTCGTCTTAATAGCCGGCCTGCTCTCCGACATCATCTATGCTGCACTTGACCCGCGGGTCCGCGTGTCATGAACCTCTCCAAAAGTTTATCCAGTTCGGAGGAAATAAGTTTCACTTCTCGCCGCACCTTGGTGCTGCACCGATTTGCGCGCAACCGAACCGCGTCGGCAGCTCTGGCACTGCTGGCGTTGCTGTTCGCCACCTGTTACTTACTGCCCTCGCTACTGCCTTATTCCTACGACGACCTTGATTTTAACGCGCTGCTGCAGCCACCGAACACCCGGCACTGGCTAGGCACCAATGCGCTAGGTCAAGACTTGTTGGCGCAGACGCTACGGGGAATGCAGAAGTCGATGTTGATCGGTGTCTGCGTGGCGTTTATCTCCACCGGCATTGCCGCCACCGTCGGGTCGATCACGGGCTATTTCGGGCGCTGGCGGGATCGGATTCTGATGTGTGTGGTCGACCTATTGCTGGTGATGCCCAGCTTTGTCCTCATCGCCATCGTGTCACCACGAACCAAGAGTTCTGCCAACATAATACTGCTCGTTCTGCTGCTCGCCGGCTTTAGCTGGATGGTCAGTTCTCGCATGGTACGTAGCATGACCATGAGCTTGCGTGAACGCGAATTCATCCGGGCAGCAAAATATATGGGCTTATCCAGCCGCCAAATCATCGTCGGCCATGTGGTACCCAACGTAGCGTCGCTTTTGATCATCGACGCCACACTCAACGTGGGCTCCGCTATCCTAGCCGAAACTGGATTAAGCTTTCTTGGCTTCGGCGTTCAGCCACCGGATGTGTCGTTGGGTACTTTGATCGCCAGCGGCACTCAGTCCGCAACCACCTTCCCTTGGGTGTTCCTGTTTCCAGCCGGCGTGCTGGTGGTCATTCTTTTGTGTGCCAATCTAACCAGCGATGGTTTGCGCGATGCGTTCGACCCAGGCAGCGAGACCCTGCTGCGATGAGGCCGCTGCTGGAAGTAACTGACCTGGCCGTTACGTTCGGAACGAATGGCGAACCGGTGACCGCAGTGCGCGGCATTAGCTATCGCATCGATGCCGGAGAAGTTGTGGCCATGGTCGGTGAATCAGGTTCGGGTAAGTCCGCGGCGGCGATGGCGGTGGTGAGCTTGCTACCGGAACATGCCAAAGTGCACGGCTCAGTCCGGTTACACGACACCGAACTCGTGGGACTCGCCGATGAGGCAATGTCACGGTTTCGTGGCAAAGCAATCGGCACCGTGTTTCAGGATCCGATGTCTGCGCTTACCCCAGTCTACACCGTTGGTGACCAGATCGCCGAGACAATCGAGGTGCACCAGCCGCGGGTGGGAAAGAAGGCTGCCCACCGACGTGCCGTGGAACTGCTTGAGTTGGTTGGAATTGCACAGCCAGGGCGTCGCGCTCGCGCCTTTCCACACGAGCTGTCCGGCGGCGAAAGGCAACGGGTGGTCATCGCCACCGCGATTGCCAACAATCCCGACCTGTTGATCTGCGACGAGCCCACCACCGCGCTAGACGTCACCGTGCAAGCGCAGATCCTGGAAGTACTTAAGACAGCGCGCGACGTCACTGGCGCCGGTGTACTTATCATCACTCATGACCTCGGTGTGGTCGCCGAGTTCGCCGACCGGGCGCTGATCATGTACGCCGGCAGGATCGTCGAATCGGCCCGCGTGAACGATCTCTATCGGGAGTGCCAGATGCCCTACACTGTAGGTCTGTTGGGCTCGGTACCTCGGTTGAACGTTGCGCAAGGCACTCGGCTAATTCCGATACCTGGTTCACCACCTTCGTTGGCCGGCCTCTTGCAAGGATGCCCATTCGCACCCCGCTGTCCGCTAGTAGTCGACGAATGCCGTTTGCGTGAACCAGAATTAGTCGAAGTCAGGGCTGATCACCGGGCAGCCTGTATCCGCACCGATCAGGTCGATGGGAGTAGTGCCGCTGATATTTACGGCATCAACATCGAAACCCACCGATCAGCAACCAGTAACTCTTCGGTCGTGGTGCGGGTTCGGGACCTGGTTAAAACATACCGGCTAACCAAAGGTGTGGTACTGCGCCGCACTATCGGCGAAGTCCGCGCGGTCAATGGTATCAGTTTCGAGCTGCAACAAGGTCGCACCTTAGGCATCGTCGGTGAATCCGGATCGGGTAAGTCAACAACCCTACATGAGATCTTGAGACTCGCTGCGCCACAGTCGGGATCGATCGAAGTGCTCGGCACCAATGTGGCCACCCTGAACCAGGCAAGCAGGCGATCGCTGCGACGCGACATCCAAATCGTTTTCCAAGACCCAGTAGCATCGCTGGATCCGCGACTTCCTGTCTTCGAATTGATCGCTGAACCATTGTACGCCAACGGTTTCAACAAGATCGATACATACACAAGGGTCGCCGAACTGCTCGATATCGTCGGATTGCACCGCTCCGACGAAGCTCGTTATCCGGCTGAGTTCTCCGGTGGACAGAAGCAACGCATCGGTATCGCTCGAGCGCTGACATTACGGCCCAAGATTCTGGCGCTTGATGAACCAGTGTCCGCGCTCGACGTATCTATCCAAGCCGGCATCATCAACCTGTTGCTTGATCTCCAAGACCGGTTCGGACTGTCGTATCTTTTTGTTTCCCATGATCTTTCGGTAGTCAAACATCTCGCGCACCAAGTCGCCGTGATGTTCGCTGGCACCATTGTCGAGCAAGGCGACAGTCACGATGTCCTCCGCAATCCGCAGCACGCTTACACTCGGCGGTTGCTGGACGCGGTACCACAGCCAGAAGTGGATGATTATGCTTAGTCGGGTCATCGCGGCGTTGCTGGTGGTCAGCCTGACGCTGACCGGATGCTCGGCAGACATCCGCCTTGTGCCCTCTGTCGAAGGAAGCGCTGTGCTCAGCAAAACTAGCGATATCAACCCGCAGAATCCAGCCACGCTAAAAGACGGAGGCAACTTGCGGCTGGCTTTAACCGACTTCCCACCAAACTTTAATATTTTGCACATCGACGGCAACAACGCCGAGGTCGCCTCGATGATGAAAGCCACCATGCCGCGAGCATTTATCATCGGTCAGGACGGTTCGACGACTGTCGACACCAACTACTTCACCAGCATCGAACTCACTAACACTTCCCCGCAAGCGATCACTTACACTATCAATCCAAAGGCGGTATGGTCCAACGGTACGCCAATCACTTGGCGAGACATCGACCGCCAGATCCAAGCCAATAGCGGTAAGGACAAGGCATTCGAGATCGCCGGAACCAGCGGCTGCGAGCGGGTAGCTTCAGTACGCCCCGGTGTCAACGACCGGCAGGCCATTGTGACTTTCTCCCAGCCGTACGCTGAGTGGCGCGGCATGTTCGCCGGGAACGGCATGCTGCTGCCCGCCACGATGACCGCTACACCTGAGGCTTTCAACAAGGGCCAGCTCGACGGGCCGGGCCCATCAGCAGGTCCGTTTATCGTGTCGTCACTGGATCGAACCGCACAGCGGATCGTGTTAACCCGTAATCCGAAATGGTGGGGGACAACACCCCGCCTGGATAGGATCACCTACTTGGTTCTCGATGACGCCGCACGGCTACCAGCGTTGCAAAACAACACAATCGATGCGACCAGAGTCAATACGTTAGACCAGTTGACCATCGCAACGCGCACCAACGGCATCTCGATCCGGCACGCCCCTGCCCCCAGCTGGACTCACTTCACGTTCAACGGAGCCTCAGGGTCCATCCTCGCCGACAAAGGACTGCGCCTCGCGGTGTCCAAGGGCATCGACCGGCGGACCATCGCCAAGGTAGTCCAGTACGGCTTAAGCAAGAACCCCGAGCCGTTGAACAACCACGTCTACGTCGACGGACAGGCAGGCTACCAGGACAACAGCAGCGTTGTCACCTACAACCCAGAACGGGCAAAACAAGAACTCGATGTCCTGGGCTGGAAGCTCAATGGTCAGTTCCGGGAGAAGGATGGTCGTCAACTGGTCATCCGCGATCTGTTCTACGATACGCAGGGCAGTCGAGAGTTTGCTCAGATCGCCCAGCACAGTCTCGCACAAATAGGCGTCAAACTTGAACTCCAAGCCAGAGCCGGCAATGGCTTCTTTACCAACTATGTCAACGTGGGTGCTTTCGATATCGTGCAGTTCAGTTGGGTCGGCGACACGTTTCCACTGTCAGCGCTCACCCAGATTTACCAATCCTACGGGGAGAGCAACTTCGGCAAAATCGGTAGCCCGGCCGTAGACACCGCTATCGAGCGAACGCTGGCCGAACTAGATCCCGCTAAGGCGCGCGTGTTAGCCAACGAAGTTGACAAGCTGATCTGGGCCGAAGGGTTTAGTTTGCCGCTCACCCAATCTCCGGGTGACGTCGCCGTCCGCAGCACACTAGCCAACTTTGGTGCGACCGGACTCGGCGACCTCAACTACACCGCTATCGGATTCATACAGAGCTGAGACGGCGTTGCAGCGGCGGTACCACCGGCAGACCACCCTCAGCTGCGGTAGTTACGTCGATCCCCTTCTACAGCAGCCGCACGACTGAACGCACCGGGAACCCGTACAGCATCAACAACACCGCATTCGTCGGCAGCAAAGCGCACGACTACCGTAAGTGGCATGATGAGATCGTAGCCACCGGAAACCGCCACCGTTGGTCAGCCAAATCTTGGCAACTCAGTCACCAAGTTGTAAAGCTCTACCTCGAAAGTAGTTGCATTGATGAACATTTCGCGTGTGGCCGCAGCAGATTCTAGCGGAAGACTATCCGGTCCAGCGGTATAGTCAAATTCACAGAATGTGATGCGGTTCACCGGATCGACTGCGTAACGGTATGACACCATGCGGTTCGTTATCGCTACGAGCCGAGACATTCTCTGCCATAATGTAATTTGACCATCCAACAATAGACTGCATTGGCGATCAAGCAGCGAAGTTCCGCCGAAGCCGTAAATTATCACGGCAATCTGGCCCGCCAACGTGGTCATTAGTCCTGTATCGACGAGTTGACGAGCCTTGGGCGTCAATGCGGTGGTTTCTAGACTATCGTCCTGCAAGAACCCCCTCCCGAATGGCGTCGCGTACCACCGTGGTGGTATGCCATGAAAGTAACGGTAAATCGCGAATCATAACCGACACCCTGCCGGAGTGACGGACACCAATTCCCGCCGCGATATTAGGTGCCGTAGATGACGGCTGAGTCCACGTGGGCGTCATCCAGCACCAAGCCCCGGCCATGTTGTCGACAAAATGACCGACGGAGAGTACTTGGGGCAGCAAGTCAGTCCCAAAGGCGCGACATTCCTACCCTGCGATGTTCAATCATGTTGACATCGAGACCGGCAGCGGCGGTCCGGCACCGCAGCCCCTTGGTATCGCTGCAATGACCCTCCTTCCGAGATGATGAACAGCGGATGCGCAGACTTGCGGCCGGTACTGACATAGTACAGATCGACCCCTTCGGTTCTGCCCGGCGAGATCGGCCGGCACACCGGACAGTCCTGTCAGCTTTTCTCACACTCAACGCTTCGCATTCATCCTCAAGAAGATCAGCCCGTCATGGTCCTATTCTGCCGAGATCGTCCCCGAACTTCAGCGCGGCAGCACGTCAAGTCTTACTGGTGCGTAACTTTTCAACGTTTAGATTGATACGGTGCGCGCCCGTGACGCCGTCGTAGCGGTCAGGACTACATGTCAGCACGATCACCTGTCCGTGCGCCCCCACAGCGTCAAATACCTCCCCCATCTTGGCCAGCCGATCTGGATCGGTGAATCCCAACGCGTCATCGATCACTACCGGAACGCTATCGTCCTTGGCGACCAAAGCGGCGCCGGCAAGCCGCGCCAGGATTCCGAGTTGCTCTTTGGCCCCACCTGATAGGGACTCGAAAGGCACAGTAATGCCGTCCAAGGTACGGCTGCGGATACGCAAGTCACTGTCGATGTCGACCTCGAAAGTGGGCCCGAACACCGGTCTGCTAAGCCGTTGCAATTCTGTGCGGTAAGGCTCAACGTAACGCAGCCGTGTGGCGTCGCGGTGGCGTACTATTACTGAACGCAACAGCTGTGCGGCCCTCGCTCGACGGCCGACCTGCGTGTGCTGGCTGATCGCGTGTTCACGCTCCGTCTCGGCGACGTCGAGCTTGCCTTTGCGCCCCTCAGTGCCGAAAACTGAGATTTCGATGCTGATCTCGCGCAACGCACTGGAAACATCGTCGTACTGATCACGCAACGACTCGGCCGCCTCGGTGGCAGCCGCCAATTCGGCGGTCACCATGTCGGGTACCGCGGCGGCCAACTCCTCGGCCAGCTCGGCGGCCCGTTGCTCCGCCGTTTGCGCCGCCCGTAGCCCAGCTTTTGCCGCTGACGCCAGGTCTTCATCGCTGACTGACGCTCGCTGCTGGGCTAGCTGGTCGATAGCCTGATCAAGTTCGGTGCGTTGAGTTTCTACTTTGTCCAGCAAAATCCTTTCCCGAGCTGATATTTCGGCAAGCCGGCAACTTGCAGCCGCTGCAGCACGACGACGCACTTCACGTTCAGCGTCAGCGGCCGCGCGAGCTATCTCGGCCGCTTTGAGTTCAGCACGAGCGGAATCGGTGTCCTCCGCACAGAGATCAGGTTCACAATGGTGATCGTTGCGTAATTGCGCCAACCGTACCCGCAATTGGTCAATCTGATCATCACCGCACAGGCCGGCTAAAGCAGCACTCAACTGATCTCGACTACTTTGCAGTTCACGGCGCCGCTGGTCGGCACATCGTGCCGCCGCAAGATCAACAACATTGCCAACGGCCAGCGCTGAGGAAAGTTCTTGTTGTGCTGCAGCGTATTTGGACCGAGCATAGAGTGCGGTAGCGCTGGGCATCACACGGGCCTTCAAGACATTGGGAACCTCGACTTCGGTGGTATCAGTGACTGTTGTCGACCAGCTTTGTCCTGCCGTCAACGACACTTGTTGCTGATCAACGGTGAGTTCAATGTCGACGGCAGCGGTGAATTCCACTGCCGCCGAGATCAACATAAGCTGGTCACCGGTGTGATCCACAGCGGTCGCGGCCTTTTCGATGCGCTGCAGTAGCTGCTCGGTCAACGTGACCGCGGATAGCTCGGCACAGACGTGGTCACGCTCACCTTTGATAGCATCGATCTTGGTCAGCCGGGTGCTCAACCGGTCTACCTCCTGGCAGTCAGCAAGCTGGTCTATGGTGCGCCGGGCGATGTCAACGCGTCGTTGAGCAGCCGCCAGGACCTCGGTAGCCTCCTTCACTGCAACATCAGACGCCTCGGTGTCAGCGCGCGTCGTCGACACTAAGGCGGCGGCCTCTTGGGCTTCGGTCTGGGCGGCAGCAAGAATAGCGGCGCGAGCGTCGATTTCGGTGAGCAGTCGCAGCCGCGCAGTGTGGGCGGCTGCGACTGCAACGTTCGTCGCGGCTGCGGCGGCTGCGACCAGCTCGGCTTCACGCGCTTGGCTGGTGAGGACTGCGATCTTGTCGGCAGCGGCCTGAGCTACGGCCAACCGCGGTCCAGCAGCGAGCTGTCGTTGCGACAGTTCGGCCGCTCGCTCAGTCAGGATGGCATGACGATGCACCCGGTCGTCGACTTCGGCGACCGCCGCAGCGCACTCCCCCACCGCGGCCTCAGCATCGGATAGCCGAGAGATCGCAGCAGCCCACTCCCCAGTGGGACGTCCGGTCGACGTGAAGTAGCGTCGATACTCGGCTTCGATCCGCTCGATAAGCACTGGCTCGGTACCGGAAAATTCAGTGTTATCGCCTGCTGCGAGATCGAGTGCACGTGACAGCGCATCACAGCCGGACAGATCTACCGCGGCAATCGACGCCGCCTGCAGCACCCGTTGGGCATGCCACAGATCGTTGTCCACCGTCTCTGCCAACATCGCCCGGACCCGCTCGTGGGCTTCGTCACCAGTCAGTTGTTCGCGGTGCGGTGTCAGTACCGTCAGCGCTGTCTCGCACTTTTTGTTAAAGCGCTTACGGTAGACAAAGCGATAAGGTCCGCTGCTGATCTCGGCGCAGACCTCGGAGCCAACGTCAGCGTTAGCCGGCTTGACTTGCTTGACTTCTTTTTTCGTCGACCGGTCCCTGGATTCCAGAAGCAAGTCTAATGCCTCAATCATCGAAGATTTGCCGATCTCGTTGGTACCGCACACCACAATCACGCCGCGGTCGGGAAACTCAACCTCCTGGTGTGCGGTACCACGGTAATTCGTCAACGCCAGCCGATGCAGCTTCATGCCGTCCCCCTATCGGCGAGCCGCAACAGTAGAGCCAACGCCGCCTGGGCGTCGACGGCGGACTCCGTACCACCTTCACGTGCGGTGGTGATCAGTTCATCGACGACGGCGGCCGCAAACCCGCTGATGCCCAGATCAGTAAATTCGCCGTCAGTGGGTATCATCGCTAGGTCGCTGCGACGTTCCCACAGACCGAGCCATGCGAATAACCTTGCGTATCTGTCCAGACAAGCATCTAGCGCGACGTGGTCAGTGACCGTGAGCGAACCGGTCAGGGCGAGTCGCACCACACTGCGGTCCTTGTCCGTAATCTGGTCCAGGCTCATGTCAAGGTCCGCGATATCCTGGCCAGTGTCCACCTGACGGTGTAAAGTTAAAAATCGCCAATGTCCGACATGCCGGCTCGTCACAGTGACAGGGCGCCGTGGGTCATTTTCATCGATCTCAACGATCAAAACATGGCCGGGGTTAGGCTCAATGTCGTCAAAGTTAGTGACTTCCGGGGAGCCGGAGTACCACACCCGGCCACTGCTGCCGATCTGGGTGAGCGAATGCTTATCACCCAGAGCCACATAGTGCACTGCGCCACTGGCCAACGCATCATCGATCCCGGTGAGTCGGATCAGCGAGGGTTTGTCGCGATCCGGGTCCAGCACGTCAACCCCGCCATGGGCAACGAGCACCCGCGTGACGGTGTTCGCCGCCAGACCCTCTAAGACCTCGGCCACCAGATCCGTAGTCGGAGCCTTGGACCGCCATGGTGCGGCGATGATCTCGAGTCCGGGCCGAATCTGATGGACCCCCGCCCGGTCAAGCACAGTGATGTTGTCCGGGCACTCGGCGGTGAACAGCGCGCTGGTGTACACTGACGATGCATCCAACGGATCGTGGTTGCCCGGCAGCAAATAGACCGGAATACCGATGGCACGTATAGCCTCCAAGGACTGGCTGATCACCTGCGGCGCGAGCTGGTTGTGCTCGAAGACATCACCGGCCACCACGACGAACTCGGCGCCCACCTCCGCAGCCAACGCGCCTAGCCCAACCACCACGTCGCGGCGGGCCGCCGAGTACCGTGGCTGGGCGTCGCCAGAAAGAAAATGCCGCGTAATGCCGAGCTGCCAGTCGGCGGTGTGTAGGAATCGCATTCTGTCTCTCCGAGAAATTTGCGCGGCTGTCGAGACAACGTGAGTGTAGGGCGTTACTCCGACAAGTCGCAGGACCTCGCTCGGCAGGTTGGTTGCCTCGGTCGCCTGTGAGCATGCAGCAACTTTAAATGTCGGTGTCTTCCGATAGTTTGGTGTTGTGAGTTGAGTTCATTGTGGTGTCGTGGATAGGAAGGTGATCACGGCTGCGTTGGATACGTTGGATACCACGGTACGGGGTAGCGTGGCGGCAGGTTCTTGCATGCGATTGCCGAGTGGACGCGGATCAGCCGTACCGAAGTCTCCCCAACGCATCCGTGATGCCACCGATCTTGGTGAACGGCACGTGATTCACCAGCAAACCATTACCGCCACAGTTAGCGGCCACCACAGCAGCCCAGCGTGCCGAACGACTCGGTGCCGACCAGATCTCGCGGTGATCCACCGGTTCTGCCACCAACTACCCGGCTGGATCGATGCGGCCATCCGTGAACGCGCCAAGGCTGATCCGGCCAAGCAAGACACCCAATACCGGTCCGAACACCTGGCCGGGTTAGCCGATCGTCTCGCCGACTGCCTCAACCCCGACAGGCATCTACACCGACCATGAATCGGGCCCGCCGACGCAGACTAGCCCTAAGCAAAAAGCCGACGGCATGTCGGCGCTACACACCTAGCTGACCCCTGAGGCCCGCACCATACTGAAGGACATGTTAGCCAAACTGGCCGCTCCCGGGATATGTAACCCCACCGATAACACCGCCAAACAAATACCCCCACCACAACCACACAAACACAGACAAAGCGAGTTAACTTGCGTTATCTTGCTAATGTCGCTCAAATACACATGGTGACATAAGGGGGGAGCGCCAGGCCGGCTGACTTCGCCAGCGCCGGACAGATGGACAGCAGCACACGTGTACCTCGGTCGAGTGTGCTGGTTTGTACTTCTGCCGGGGAGGTGATGTAGTAGCTCTGAGAGGCCACTAAGTCGATCAATGCTTTTGGTGTAGGACGGTTTGTTTATTTGACTTGCTGGCACGCCATGTCGATGAACGGTACCGGCATCGTTACCTTGTTGTGGATCGGGCGCCGTCGCGTCTGATGATCTGATCTAGCTCGCACACCCAGCTGAATTGATCGGCGCAGGTATGCCACTCCATGTCCAGCCGTCCGCCCGGGTGGAGCACACGGGCCACCTCGGGAATGGCTCGCACGAGATCGACCCAGTGCCAGGACTGGGTGATTCAGATGGCATCAATGCTATTGCCCTCCAATGGAATACCTTATGCAATGCCCAGTAGTACACCAGTATCTGGCAGCGAGGTGCGCCGTACTTCCAGCATTTCGGGAATCGGGTCAACGGCCACGATGTCCAAGCTGCGTTCGGCCAGCCGGGTAGTCAGTTTGTCGGTGCCCACACTTAGGTCGAGCACCTGGCGCGCACCGGCCGGCAATAGCCAGTCGATCGCCTCAGGTGGGTAAAATGGGCGTTCACGCTCATAGGTAGTTGCCGCGGAGCCGAACGACAGGGAGTGGTTGTGCCTCGGTTTGATGAGTGATGTCACCGCGAACATGCGCCTTCCCTAGACTCCATGTCGGCCAATTCGAGAGTTTGCCGGATCAATTTGCCGACGGCCTCAGATTCCACCAGGAAGCCGTCATGCCCGTAGATGGAGTCGACAACCTGCAGCCCAGTACAGCCCGGCAGCAGCTCGGCTAACTCTTGCTGCAAACGCAGTGGGTAGAGCCGATCCGAGGTGATGCCACCCACCACCACCGGTACCGGGCACCCATTCAGCGCCGCGGAGACCCCGCCGCGGCCACGACCCACGTCGTGGCTGTTTAGCGTTTTGGTCAAGACCACGTAGCTACCGGCGTCAAAGCGTGCCAACAGCTTGTCACCCTGGTGCTCTAGATAACTTTCCACCGCATAACGGCCGCCCGTCGCGGGATCCTCGTTGTCTTGGTTGCCGTTGGCAAACCGGTTGTCGAGCTCGACCTCGCCACGGTAGGTCAGGTGAGCGAAGCGACGGGCGATCGTCAAACCGACGTTTGGCGCCCTTCCCGTTTCGTAGTAGTCGCCGCCCTGCCAGTTCGGATCGGTCTTGATGGCTTCGATCTGGGTGGTCTGGGTGCCGATCTGGTCAGCGGTGGCGCGCGCACCGACCGCCAACAACAGCCCAGACCGGACCTGGCCCGGGTGGCTGACGATCCATTCTAGCGCCCGCGCGCCGCCCATGGATCCTCCAACGACCGCGGCAACCTCGGTGATTCCCGTGGCGGCAAGTGCGGCGATATCCGCCTCCACCTGGTCTCGTACCGATATCAACGGAAATCTTGAGCCCCAAGGCTTTCCGTCGCGTGCAAGCGAGCTGGGGCCGGTGGAGCCACGACAACCGCCCAGAACGTTGGTAGCTACCGCGCACCAGCGATTGGTGTCGATCGGTGCACCGGGACCGGCTAGCCCGTCCCACCAGCCAGGTGTGGGATGGCCGGGTCCGGCAGGTCCGGTTATGTGTGAATCACCAGTGAGCGCATGCAAGACCACCACCACGTTGTCTCGTGCAGGCGACAACTTGCCCCAGCGTTGCACAGCAATGCAGACGTCATCAAGCACCGCACCACTCTCCAGCCTGAATCGGCCGATGCCAACCACGCCGACTTCGCCTTCGGTCGGCAGCGTCTGGGTTCCGATGTCGGGGATTATCAAGTTAGGAGCCCTCAAAAGGCCGCCACAGCCTGTGGATCACTGCCTTGGTGGGCCGCCGCGAAGCCGAGCTCCAGGTCGGTCACGATATCGTCGATGCCCTCAATCCCGACGGCGAGTCTTACTAAGCTTGGACTGACTCCGGTAGACAGCTGCTCCTCCGGCGTCAGCTGTGCGTGGGTGGTAGAAGCCGGGTGAATCACCAGCGAGCGCACGTCGCCGATGTTGGCGACATGACTGTGCAGTTTCAGCGCGTTCACGAACGCCTTGCCGGCCTCTGCGCCACCGGCCAACTCGAACGACAGAACTGCTCCAGTTCCTTTAGGCGCCAGCTTCTTTGACCTTTCATGCCATGGCGAACTGGGCAGGCCTGGATAGTTCACGGACACCACATCATCATGGTCGGCTAAAAACTCGGCGACCCGCTGCGCATTGGCGACGTGTCGTTCCACCCGAAGACTCAGCGTCTCAAGACCTTGGGCCACCAGGAATGCGTTGAACGGTGCAGCTGCGGATCCGTAGTCACGTAACAGCTGTACGCGAGCCTTGAGTGCATACGCCGGCGGCCCGAGCTCGGCGTACACCACCCCGTGATAGCTGGGATCGGGTATGGTGAATCCGGGGAAGCGGCCCTGTGTCCAGTCGAAGGTACCGCCGTCGACAATGACTCCGGCAATCGCGGCGCCATGCCCACCAAGATATTTGGTTGCCGAGTGCACCACGATGTCGGCGCCCTGGGTGAATGGCTGGATGAGATAGGGCGTCGCGATGGTGTTGTCGACAATCAGCGGTAGCCCGTTGGCATGGGAGACTTCGGCGACACCGGGAGTATCCAGCAGGTTGATTTGTGGGTTGGAGATGGTCTCGCCGAAGAACGCCTTGGTGTTCGGTCGAACCGCCGCCTGCCACGAATCCAGATCGTCGGGATCCTCAACGAAGCTGACCTCAATGCCAATCTTGGCCAGCGAGTAGTGGAACAAGTTATAAGTTCCGCCGTAGAGCCGGGGGCTGGATACGATGTGATCGCCGGCTCCAGCCACATTCAAGATGGCGAATGCTTCTGCAGCCTGCCCAGAAGCAAGGAACAAGGCGGCCACGCCGCCCTCGAGCGCGGCGATGCGTTGCTCGACGACATCGGTGGTGGGGTTGCCGATCCGAGTGTAGATGTTGCCTGGAACCTCCAGCCCAAACAGCGCGGCGGCATGTGCGGTGTCTGTGAACGTGTAGGAAGTGGTCTGGTAGATGGGGAGCGCACGGGCGTTGGTAGACGAGTCGGGGCTCTGCCCAGCATGAATCTGTTTTGTTTCGAATGCCCAGTGCGCGATCAAGTCGGCCTGGGTGCTGTTTTCAGAGCTCACTTGGGTTGCCTTCTGTTGGAAGTGGGCTAATCTGGCGCTTGAGATACTTAGGGCTAGGACGTCATAGCCAACTAGTAGCGGCACACTGTGACTGCATGGGGCCCATCACGTTTCCCTGTCTGCTCAGGGGCCCGTCATAGCGGACCCGCGCTTGCCGTGTAGCCGGCTCTGGCTACTCAACCTGGTTATCACCCGGGGCACCCCACCGCGGCTGGAGGGTTGCCGGCCAGCAAGCCGGGGCTTGACGCTGGCACTCATGACCACTTTGCAGCCTATCGCATGGCACCGATCCGACGTCAACTATGATGGTCTTAGTTGGCCGTTTAACGGCCTTACTAGCCCCTCCACCCTAGCTAGTAGGCTGGTTGTGACAGGCATTAGCTGACACGGCCGGAGGATTCGAACCTAAGCATGTCCGGTGAACTCAAGATCTAAAGTCAAAGGTCTGGTAGTAGAGTTCGATGGTGATGAGATGACCCGCGTCATCTGCAAGCTCATCTAAAGATGTGCTGATCCTGCTGCCTCCGGACATCAACCTGGACTATCTATGACCCTGGGTATCGAGCCGCGTGATTGCACTGACGGCCAGGTAACGATCGACGCCGCCCATGCCATTAATGAAGCACGGTGTGGGTGTTAAGCGCCCGACAATCACCTCCGGCGAGGTCCGCGTTCAGGAATTTAATCTGAAGAAGATAGAATTGCCGCACAACGAAGTTGTAGGAAACATCTTGGTAAGTAAGGTATTCTGCGAATGATATAATTATATCCAATGCCCCGCTAATAGTTCTGTTCTGAGCGAGTCTAATCGTCATCGGTTGCAAAGCTTTTGGTAACCAATACTGGGTGATCAACTTCAATGTCGGCTAAACTGTAACGCTTACAAAGACTTGCATCCCTATCGATGGCGGTGAGCCAGTCGTGCACGATGTGGTGTTCCTCCGTCTAAGGTAGCGGTGTCGTGATGGGTATGTACAACTCCAAGGAATTCATCCGCGGTTTTGCGCGCGCCATTCTCTTACGGTCTGAAGGTTAAGTGGCCAGTGTACCTGTCGACCAATAACATCATCCTCAAGGCCTACGACGTCATGTTCAAAGACAAGTTCTAACGCATCTAAGACGAGGAATTCAAGGACAGGTTCGAAACCGCCGGGCTAACCTACGGGCATCAGCGAATCGATGACATGGTCGGCCGCCTGCCTCAAGTGAGAGGGTAGCTACGTGTGGGCCTGCAAGGACTACGATGGTGACGTGTAATAGGACACTATTGCGCAGGGCTACGGTTCGTTGGGGCTGATGATGTCGGTACTGATGACGGCCGACGGTAAGATGGTCGAGGTCGCGCACGGCACCGTCACCCGGCATTTACGGCAGTAGCAGGCCAGCAAACCGATCTCAATAAATCCGATCGCCGCGCTCTTCGCTTGGACGCTTGGCCTGCAGCACCGCGGCAAGCTGGACGGCCTTCGAGAAGTGGTCGACTTCAACCGAGACACTGGAAGGGGTGGTCATCGGCACGGTCATAGAGTGGGACGACGACCAAGGACCTGGCCATCCTCATCGTTTCAGAGTAAGATTGACAAAATAGTGAGGAATTTCTCAAATTTGATCGTCGACAACCTCAAGTAAAGCGTTCGGCTAACTCGCCGGGCTAGCAGTCTCAGTTGGCTTGCTACATTTGTCGACGAAGTTGGTGATAAGCTTGGCTATTATCTCGGGCGCTTCGAACATCGGAACATGCCCCATGCTGTTAAGCATGGTGACCTGGGTGTCTTCGGGCAGGCGGTCGGTGAAATAACGGCTGTATCTTGACGGGGGGAGCACTCGGTCTTTTTCGCAGAGCACCAACTGAGCGGGTACAGTGATCTGCACCAACTCCTGTAGCCCAGGCTGCAGCAGCGCTTTGATCAGCAGTAGGAAGTAGGCCGGGCATTGCCTAGCATCCTCGATGATGTCGTGCAGCTGGTGTTCGGTGAGCTCTCCGGGCGATCCGGTCAGCGGCAGGCTGGTCAACCGGCGGCTGAGCGGTAAGGATAACGCCCGTGAACCGAGCCCCTTGGCCACCGCCACCAAGGGCATTCCGGCGACGAACTTAGCGATCACCTCGAACTTGACCAGGCTCCAGCGTTCCCAACCGCCTGCCGGGGCGATGCCAGTGACGCTGCGTGCTCGTCCACGCCGCTCGAGTTCGAAGACAACCCAGCCGCCGAGCGAGTTGCCGACCAGATGGGCGGTCTCCCAGCTCAGTTCGTCGAGTTGCTGCTCGACGCGGTCGGCTAGCGTAGAGACGCTCATTAGCCAGCTACTCGGGGATGGTCCACCGTGGTGGGCAGCCATTGTCGGAGCGAATACTTCGTACCGGCCGGTGTTGGCCAACTGCGAGGCCACGGTTTCCCACACTATTTGGGACATCATGAACGGGTGTAACAGCAGGACCGGCTCTCCAGCACCAAGGTGAATCGGTGGTCGACACGAAGAAGACGACGGCGGGTGAGCGGAGTTCACGAGTACGTAGTCGAGTAGACGTCGCATGCTACTGACACTAAAGGTGATACCGGCGGTACCGCAAGCGACTGCTGGCTTATCTCGCCGGTGTTGACCAGGCCGACACGGGTGCAGAGGCTCACGTGAAAAGATCGGGACATAATGAGCACCACTACTGGATCTAGCCGGATTTTCTCCGGCGTGCAGCCTACTTCTGATTCGCTTCACCTCGGTAACGCACTGGGTGCCATTTCCCAGTGGGTCGCGCTACAGGATGACCATCCGGATGAATACGAAGCGTTTTTCTGTGTGGTCGATTTGCACGCTATCACCGTTGTGCAGGATCCTCAGGCATTGCGGCGCCGGACTCTGGTGACCGCCGCGCAATACCTGGCCCTAGGCATCGATCCTGGGCGCAGCGTAGTGTTTGTGCAAAGTCACGTGCCCGCCCACACACAGTTGGCGTGGGTGCTGGGTTGTTTCACCGGCTTCGGGCAAACGTCGCGGATGACACAGTTCAAAGACAAATCACTGCGACAGGGCGTTGACAGTACCACCGTCGGTCTGTTCACCTACCCGGTATTGCAGGCTGCTGACGTGCTGATCTACGACACCGATCTGGTGCCTGTAGGTGAAGACCAGCGGCAGCACCTGGAATTGGCGCGTGATGTGGCGCAACGGTTCAACAGCCGCTTTCCGAACACTTTCGTGGTTCCTAATATGCTTATCCCCAAGTTTACCGCCAAGATCTACGACTTGGCGGACCCGAAATCAAAAATGAGTAAATCGGCGGCCAGTGATGCTGGGTTGATTAACCTTCTAGACGATCCGGCGTTGTCTGCCAAGAAGATCCACTCAGCGGTGACCGACAGTGAACGGGAGATCCGATACGACCCGGATGCTAAGCCGGGGGTGTCGAACTTGCTGCGTATCCAGTCCGCGGTTACCGGGGTCGACGTCGACACCCTTGTCCAGCGCTACGCTGGCTACGGCTATGGAGACCTGAAGAAAGACACTGCCGAAGCCGTTGTCGAGTTTGTCAACCCGATCAAGGCCCGGGTCGACGAATTTATGGCCGACCTTACCGAATTGGAGGTCGTACTTGCGGTCGGAGCGCAGCGCGCTCAAGATGTGGCTAATAAGACGATGCAGCGGGTCTATGACCGGCTGGGCTTTCTTCCGTAACGAGGGTAAGGCGTACCACCATGACGGAACCGGCCAACACAGGTATCGTTAATAGGTTGCGATCCCGGTTCGGGTGGCTCGGCCATGTCGTGCGTGCCTACCATCGCTTCGATGAGCACAATGGTGGCTTTTTCGCGGCCGGCCTTACCTACTACACGATCTTAGCGCTATTTCCGTTGCTGATGATCAGTTTTTCGGTGGTTGGGTTCGTGTTATCCCGTCGGCCGGAGTTGTTGACCACAATTGACGAGCACATTCGGTCCGCGACACCTGGTCGGCTTGGGCAGGAGCTGGTCGACTTGATGAATCGGGCGATCGATGCACGCGCGTCTGTCGGCGTCATCGGTCTGGCTACTGCGGCGTGGGCAGGCCTGGGTTGGATGTCGCATCTACGTTCGGCGTTGACCGAAATGTGGTGGAAGCATCGTATCGATTCACCTGGTTTTCTACGTAATAAACTGTCGGATCTCTTGGCGATGGTGGGGACATTCGTGGTTATCCTGACCACTCTCGCGCTCACCGTTTTGGGCCATCGGGCGTCGATGACGACGATACTGAGATGGTTTGGAATACCTGATTTTTCAGTGTTTGGCGTGGTCTTTCAGGGTACTTCGATATTGGTGTCGACGCTGGTGTCGTGGCTGTTGTTCACTTGGATGATTGCTCGGCTGCCACGGGAGTCCGTCAGTTTGGCTGCTTCGGTACGAGGCGGGTGGATAGCCGCTGTTGGGTTCGAACTTTTCAAGCAAGTGGGATTAATCTACCTGCAGATTGTGCTACGCAGCCCGGCGGGCCGCGCGTTCGGGCCGGTGCTTGGCGTTATGGTGTTCGTTTATATTACTGCGTATGTGGTCCTGTTCGCGGCCGCATGGGCGGCGACAGCGGCAGCGGAGTCCCCAGCGAAGCCCGTCGAGCGTTCCGCTCCTGTGGTGATTTTTCCTCGGGTAGCGGTGAATGCGGGTCTGCGCACAAGCCAAGCGCTGGCCGCGGTGGTCGTGGGAGTCGTTGGTGCGCTGGCATGTTCCCGGCTAGTCCACAGAGCGCTCGGTTCACGGTTACCGTGACAGCGGCCAGGTGTGGGTGGCTATCAGCCTCAGTCGCCAGTTGCCGTGCACCATGACAGCTGTCATCTGCAAAGCACTATAAGACTGGCGTCTAAGTCTGCCTGTAGCCGGCTCACGCTGTCGGATCCGAGGGGCCGGGCCGGTGTCGCTGCGGTTATCTGGACCGCGGCAGCCAGTGCCGCATCAAAGTCCGAGCCTGACGCTGAGCCGAGCTGGAGAACACTGCGGAAGAACTGACCCATGACGGCAGTGCTGCCGGTGATTGTTGACGTGCCCTGAACTCGCGTTACATCGTACACGGGAACTGCTCCAAGCCGAAAAGCTCCATTGAGACAGCCGGACGCGGCGATTACATTTGGTATGACGACGACCCGATTAGGGTCCGTGGCCTGGATAACAGTGTGCATTGCGGTAAGATGGCATACATATAGTTTAGATTATGTGCTTACCGGTGACACCTGAGTCGGCTAGCAACGACAGCATCGCGTTGAACAGATGGGTGCCGGCGGTTACGTCCAGGTCGAGGGTTTGTTTTGTCTGCTCGCACTCCGCATTCGTATGTACCACGGCGACAACAACACCTGCATCACGAAAGCACTAAGTCACTGCATCGCTTACGCGTTGCTCGGGCACCAGCGTGACCATCTGTATCACGCTTACGTCGGCAGCGAACACGGTGTCGATGTAGGCGAGGCCTGGATCACATAGCTACGTGCGTTGGTGTGCTCCGCACTGGGCCGTGATCAACCACGGCCCCTCCGGGTGGATGCCTGCCACGATGTCCTGGTGTGCCATTGCGGCGAGTATCTTGTACCGAGCCTGCGAGTTCTTCAGGTGTGGTGGTGACCAAACTGGCCAGCGTCGTTGTGGTGTCGTGCCGCAGGTGTAATGCGGTGGCTTTGGCCGCCTTTTAGCGGTTTACGTTGGCGTACAATCCGCTGTCCGCCGTGTATGTGTATGTCGATAAAGCCAAAAAATACAATATAAATCATTAGGGAGATCACTGTTGTCTGGCCGGGGAGGTGCGCTGGTCCCGCAGGCTAAGATCTGTCGGCAGGTTTTCTGGAGCCAACTTAATCGGCAGATTTGTCCGTCGATGGCTACTGTTCCGGCACTGACCAGCGTCATAGAGTCCGAATTATCTTGTGCAGCCTGTGCGGACTATTGGGATCCTCGCCGCGGGCAATCGCTAGGTGGAGTGCGAGCTGCCGCAACTGTAAGGGTTTTCAGCAACGGCGAAGTGCGTCGGGCAGCCTGGCGGGAGACGCGATCTGACCTGCCACGTGTCCGGGTGCGGGGCCAGCGTCGATCACGAAAATGTTGGTCCATTGTTTTGTTAAGCGGGGCAACATCGACAGTATCATTCGGTCGCTATCGCCCTTGGGAACGATGGCCAACGCCGGCATCTGGGTGGTCTACTGCGGTAAGCGGGCCGTGTAGCAATTCGGCACACGAAAATTCCTGAGTAGAAAGGTGACACGTCTCCATCAGTTTGAGTGCTACCTCGCAGGTGGTGGGATAGGAGTAGCCGCCTCGGTAATGATCAGCCGCTGAGCGAACCGGTAGCGCTGAGCGAGGTGCTGACATCGGATGGCCGGTACGTGTTCACCCACTTCCGACAGCTGAGTCGGGTGTGCACCGCGGGAAACACGCTGCTGACCGAACAGCTAATACAGCACTAGCAACTCGGCTGTATCTGACTTGGTTGCGGCAACCAAATGCTCCGTCCCGGCGAGCACGTCTATGTGGATTTTGGCGCCGTCAGATAATAGCTGTCGTCACACCGTAGTTTGCTCGGAGATCTCTGTGGTCATCAGCCGACCCGAAGCGGTCACAATCGATTATTTGTTGCGGCGGGTGTCTCGTCAGGCCAGCGTCCGCCGGTTTCCCAGAAGTGCTGGATCTCCTCGAGCTGGCGACCTTTGGTCTCTGGTGCGTGCCGATAAACAACGGCGAAAGCAATCGCCGCAAATAGTCCAAACACCGCGAAAGCTCCTGCGACGCCGAGTGAGTGCAACATCGTCAAGAAGCAGGCAGCGACGATCGCGTTGGCTACCAGATTGGAGGTGATCATGGCGCTTGACCCCATCGACCGCAGCCGAGTTGGAAATGCCTCGCCAGCGTACACCCACACTAGTGAGCCGAAACCGAAGCGGAAGCCGATGCTGAACAGTAGCACGCCGCCGAACCCTAATATCGGCCCAGCGCCGCCGAATCCTTGGGTGAACACAGCAATCAGCACGACGTCGGCGGTGATCATGGCCGCGATGCCGGCTAACAGGATTGGGCGCCGTCCCCGCCGGTCGACCAGAACCAGTGCGGTACACACCGCCGCCAAACCAGCGAACTGCACCAGTGCCGGCAACGCCAGCAGCGCGAAGTTGCCCTGAAAGCCCATGGCCGCAAATAGCCGGGGGCTATAGTAGACTATCGCGTTAATGCCGGTGATTTGGGCTAGAAAGCCCAGAGTAATCACGAAAATGGTGGCCCACCGATATGGCCGTCGTAGCATTTCGGACACGCCACCGTTTCCTTCGTTGAGGACACGGGCGATCTCGGCAAGCTCTGTGTTGACGCGGTCAGGGGGCTCTACTCGCTTCAGTGTCCGGCGGGCGTCGGCGACCCGACCCTTCAACAGGTACCAGCGGGCAGTATCTGGCATGCGCGCCAACATCGGCAGCAACAGCACTGCGGGCACGACAGCGAGCCCCAGAATCCACCGCCAGCTGTGCGTACCGGCCAACAGGTAACTGGTCAGGTAGCCAAGGATGGCCCCACTGACGATCACCACTTGATAGGCGGTTAGCAACGATCCACGCACCGCAGCTGGTGCCGATTCCGCGACGTATACCGGTACGATCACCACGGTCACGCCGATGGTCAAGCCAATCAGCAGTCGCGCCACCAGGAGCATAGGCAACGAGACTGAGAGCGCACCCATCAGCGCGAATATCGCATAGCCGACGGCGATCAGCACCATTGACTTCTGACGTCCGATCGCATTGGCAAGCACGCTGGCACCGGATGCTCCGACGATCTGGCCGATCACCGCGATTGTGGTCAGCAGTTCTTGTTGCTGTGTGGTCAGGCCGAATTGGTCGGTGATGAACAGCAGCGCGCCGGCCATGCCGGAAAGGTCGTAACCGTAGATGACGCCGACGCTAGCCGCGGTGAGCCCAAGCAGTAGTCCGCGCTGCGACGAACGAGTCGGCTGACCGGCATCCGAGCGCTGCGCATTTAATGACACGGTCGGAGCACTCGGGGATAGTACACATCGAACATCAGAACACCGTGTCCGGGTTAAGGGCCTTCATCACGTCAGAGACGCTGCCACAGTTAAATATGGTGGGTCAAACTAAATATGGTGGGTCAAACCCGGATCGTGCAGTCCCATTCAGTGTTGCAGTCGGCGGTTTAACGAACGTGCAACCAGGATCAGCCCGAACACGATCAACGTGCCGACGATCGCCACGCCTACCCGAACCGGTAGTGCGTCGTTCGACGGCATTAAGCCCGCGGCGTCAAAGTGCCGACCCGCGGGACCGTCGTGCTTAGCGGCTACCGTGGGATCGGGTTCGATCAGTGTGCCGATCTGGGTACCGGCTGCGGTGCCAAAGCCATAGTCCAGCAAGTGCGCCGCTTGTTCCCACGGCGCAATCGGTTGCCGTGTCCCATGCAGCAGCACCGCCATCAGCCGTCGGCCGTTGTGGTTGGCGGCGCCCACGAATGTCTGACCGGCGTCGTCGGTGTAGCCGGTCTTGCCTCCCAGCGCGCCTGGGTAATTATAGAGCAGCTGATTGTCGTTTTCCAGTTGGTAGCCCGGGTTCTCGCCGTGACCGGGGAAGTTGAAGGTCCGGGTCGCGACGATGTCGCTGAACGAGGGGTTCTGCCAGGCGTACCGGTAGAATAAGCTGATGTCGTAGGCCGACGTGCTCATGCCCGGCCCGTCCAGTCCCGATGGTGTCGCCACTCGCGTATCCCGGCCGCCGAGCTTGGTGGCCAGTATGTTGATCTTTTCCAGCGCCTGCTGTATTCCGCCGAGCTGCATGGCCAACGCGTGCGCGGCGTCGTTGCCCGAGTGCATCAACAACCCGTGCAACAGTTGGTTGATGGTGTACGTGCCGCCGTCGTTGATGCCGACCTTGGTGCCCTCGACGGCGGCGTCCTCGGCAGTTCCGACGACCGATTTGTTGAGGTTGAGCGTGTTGATCGACGCCATGGCGACTAGCACCTTGATGGTGCTGGCTGGGCGGTGCCGGCCGTGTGGATCGCGGGCGGCAATGACGGCACCGCTGTCCAGATCCGCCACTAGCCACGCCTCAGCGGAGACGTCACCTGGCACTGGAGGTGTGTCGGGAGCGGTGATAATACCGCAGCTGCTCAGAGCCTCACCGCCGACCGGTTTGGGAGGCACCGCCAGTGGTATCGGTGGGTCCCCGGCCTGGGGGACCTCCGACGAGTCCACCGCCGGCGGAGTAGACACCTGGTACGGGCACGTTGCTGGACCGGCGTTGGGTCCGGCATTCGGCTCGGCATGTCCGACTGGTGCGGCGGTCGGCAGGCTCAGCGCAACTGGTCCAGCGAACATCAAAACCACTGCTGCCAAGCATGATACGGAACGTAAAAGAGACATCGTGGGTGCAGAATAGGTGATTGAGCGCCCGAATTCCCTAATGCCACGCTGTGACTGATAGGGCAGAAGTTGTACGGTGTAGCTAATCCACTTGGGGAAGGCGATAGACGGAAACGTGCGAACGGGACTCCACGTTAAACGTGGCGCCCTACCAGTCTGCGTGCCGACTCGCCAACTGGAGTCTGGTGAGTTGCGCCATCAGGTCAAGCTTGACGGGCCAGATATAGATGAGGTGTGGACTACGCAACCGGTGAGCCTGGTTACCCTCGTCGAAACGAAAGTGATGCAAGCCCTACCGGCTGGTGCAGGACGTTGCAGATGTCCAGGCTGATGTAGCCAGGTTCGCAACCGCACACCGTCGCCTGCTGTCCGGGCGGGAGCGTGCGCAACTCGGGTACCCACAGCTCGATCCCGGTAACTGACACACCGTGCTCGGTTAGCGGGATGCCTACTCGGGGCGAATTCCAGCGTCTGGTTATCGACCGCGAGGTCGACGAAGAGCTGCTCCAGTACCCCAGGCTCGAACATGCCGGTGCCTAGGGTGTCATACTGCTGGGCTGCGTCAGCCGCCCCAAATTTTCTGCTGGAGCACGGCGCTGATTCTGCCGGGCCGGCCCATCGCGACGTCCAGCGATGGCCGTGTGCGCCTTACAGTCGCTTGCACGCCTTCGGTGAGTATGCCGCGCAAGATGGATTCGATGGTGTCGAACCTAATCCGGCCACTTAGCAGCGGCGACGACTAGACGAGACGGCATCGCTGCGGTCGTCGGTGCGACAATACAGCCCGGTCACAACACAAAGAGCGCCGACGATACGCTGCCCAGCAGCGAGCGGCGTTCCTCACCGGTGAAGGCCTGACTGGTCGCCTAGCCCTTGACCAGTTCGGTGCCGAAAAAATATCCTTCGTCGCAGACACCACCAACGATTGGCAGATTGCACAATTTCTCCACGGTAGCTCGCAAGGCGAGCCAGTGCTGTTTAGTCTGGTTGTTGAGACTCTCGTGTTCGAAGATGTCGAGATTGGCCAGCGCGACGGCCGCCAACACCGGGTAGCCGCCGAGCGTGTGGCCATGCTCGAACAACGCCATAACGTTGTTGAACGGTTCGAACAGCCAGTTGCTGGCGAGCGTAGTGCTCAGCGGCGAGTAGCCCGATGTCAGCTTTTAGCGCAGGTGGTCATGTCGGGCACGTAGCCGAAGTCGTCACAGCCGAACGTCGACCCGATCTGGCTGAACGCACAGGTCACCTCGTCGACAACCAGGAGCACGTCGTACTCGTCGCAGATCTGGCGGACCTGCTCGAAATAGCCGAGGGAGGAGGCATGGAGCCGCCCGCGTTCTGCACTGGTTCCAAGAACACCGTGGCGATGGTATTCGGGTCTTCGCACTCGATCGCCTCGACGGTCCGGTGGTCGGCTCACTGTCTGAAGGCCTTGATATTGGTGTCGAATGGTTTCGGTGCGCGGTAAAAATGCGTGTTGGACACCCGGCAACTGCCGGGTGCCACCGGTTCGAAAGATGCCGTGAATAAGCAGTAGCCTGATAATAACCAGTGCCTCTTGTATGGCGCCGTGGTAGGTGATCGAGCGGGAAATGACCTTATGTTTTTTAAGTCTTATGTTTTTTAAGTATTACATGGCCAGTTTCCACGTGGCTTCGATCGCTTAGGAGCCGCCGGTGGTAAAGAACACCCAAGTTCAAGTCGCCCTGCGCTTAGGGAGCGGGCGGCTCAGTGAGTTCGATCGTTGGCGGGATAGCGCGTATCCCCACAGTGGAAAGAAAACCCCAGTGTGCCGACTTGCCGAGCGGCTGTCTCGGCGAGCTCGGCGCGGCTGTGGCTGACCTACACCACGAACAGCCCGGACAGCACGTCGAAGTAGGTCTTACCGCGGTCATCGAAGATGGTCACACTCTCACCACGAGTGATGATAGGCAGCTTGATACCAACGCCGTGCTGGGCGAAATGCGGCCAGAGATTGTCAGTCATGTCATTCGCGAGCCTAACGCTAGGCTGGCGATATGATCTTAATGTAGGTCGCCGAATTTTAGGAACTGCGATCACAGCTCATGCCAGTCGCTTACCGGTTAAACCGGAACTGTGGCCGACGCCGAGACCGTGATCGAGGATTGCAAGGCCTGGCTGATCACGATGGCAAGCAGGCTCGACCTCGACCGACTGCGATCGGCTGACGCACCGGCGCGAGAAACTGGCTGCCTGAGCTCGTGATCGTCAGTTTGGACGGTGTTCACGGCATCGATCCGTTGTTCGCCGTGGTGGCCTAAGTAGGGACGCGTGGTTTGTGGCGATGGTGGTGCCGGAGCAACTCAGCCCCGATCGGCGGGTTGCTTTCGTGCTGCATGACGGGTTCGCTGTACTGTTCGCCGACATCGCCGGACTAGTTGCTGGGAATCAACGAGGCCGCCGCGCGACAGCTGGCCCCGTGGGCCCGTAAAGCTATTGCCACAGAGTTGCAGCTGGGACCCGATCTCTCTCATAACGAGGTGGTCAGCCAGCTGATGGCAGTCATGGCCGCAGGTGGCCTGGAAGCTGTGGTGTCGCTGCTTCATCCCGATGTACCTTCATCGGAGGGTCAAACGGCAAGGTGACTAACATATTTCATGTCGTTAGCGGAGCTGACAAGGTAGCTTGGTTCATATTCGGCCTGGCCCGCTGCTATGGCTCGGCGTTCTTTACCGTCAATCAGCTGGCACTATTCAACGGTGATCTAGGCGCCTACATCGAAGGCCGACCCGGCGTCGATAGCTATCCGAGAGATGACCCCGCGGATCACCGTGATGACGGTACACAATGGGGAAGTTTGTGCTCTATGGTCTATTAGCAATCCATATAAATCCATCGGCTCCTCGTTGCGGCATATTCTTCAATAATTCACTGAATCTATCCTTCTTCAACGCAATTGATGCTTTGCATCGGTGATGGCTAACGCGGTGTAGATGCGTGCCCGTATATTCTCGATGCCGATCTGTTAGCTCAGTTCGATCACGTCGGTGTCGCTGACGTGGGCGTGTCGGTCACCAAGCACGGGTCGGTGGTTATTGCGTTGGTGTATGCGCTGGCAGTGTGATTGCCGTCGGTGAAATACGCATATGTTGTAGAATCATTCACGTCCTGCAATCGCTCGCTGTCCATGACGTTAAAAACTATGGTGCAATGCTGAAGTTGACATACCACAAGCAACTGACGGTGCGGGCGATACATTACACGACTAGCCTACGAACACTGGCCGTTGGCTTGCGTGACGCCTGTTCTAGAGCGGTTTCATAGATGGTGCTAGTATAAGGCTCGATCGGGATTATGCGCATAGACGGCAAAAGGTTCGGGTACCTCGCTGTAGCGTCGTTTGACGATGCGGTATTCAACCGGACAATAAGCGGTGCGTTCTGCGAGGGCAGCGGCTCGATGCGAATTTTGTGTCATGCCCATGGGCCTAAGACATTCTGCTACAACGTGATTGCCTAATGAGAGAGCACGAGTTCGGATGTTAGAAAGCAATTTCGTTACAGCTCTCCGTTTCTCCTTCAGTGTGTTTGTGGTAAAGCTATTCGGCACATTCGTCGCTTCCTGGTAGCATGCCTAAAAGCGTTGTTAAGAAGTCATTTTCGCCGCTGATCGCCTTGGAGTGCCGTCGTCGTTTTCACTCTGGTTGTATCCGACGCGGCGACTAGAGACTGGGTACGGGTTGGCGCTTTGGTGCTCAACACTGGGTTCTGGGGCCCTATATTGCTAGTTCGCGGTATCGTCATTCGATGTTTTGACAAACGGTCGTTTGGACGTCGGTCTGAGCAGCAGACACATGAAATGGGAATACGACGAGGACCAACATCGGCTTTGACGCGTTCGCTGCCCGAGCGCGATGGCTACGCGCAACCATCGATAAACTTATCCGCCAGTTCGGCTTTGACGGCTATCCGCAACATAGTGAAATGTGAGCGACACGTCACATTCCCGTCCTTCGGCTGACTCAACGTCGCGGCTTCAACGGTTCCGGACTGCCGCTAATTACCGGCGGCATTGGCAACCGGATGCTGCAGCTGGTCGCCGAGCGCGTCGATATCGCCGGCATATACCACATCCACGGTCAGGACCAGGGTCGATGCGACTCGCTACTCTCGCCGAGATCGATGACCGCATTTCATACGTCCGCAACTGCGCCGTTTACCGTGCCGATCAACTCGAATGGTGCACCTTGGTTCAAGCCGTGGTGCCCATCGAAGATCGCCACGGTGCAGCCGAAAAGATCGTCCGGCAACACGGCAACTGCGTGATAACAGATAGAGATATTGCAGCTGTCCCAGATTCCTACGGCACCGTTCCTCAGATGGCCCAACACCGACGCTCCAGTTGCGATCGCTACGGATACCACGCACTACACCATTCACCAGCCAAACCTGGACAGCTTTGCCCGAGTCATCCAGCACACGGCCTGCCGATAGCAGCGCGAGCCTTAGCCTGCAGATCGACAGGTGACCTTCGAATGCGATATTGCATGCGTCGGTCGTGTGGCGGTGTTCGCAGCTTGGCACTCCTGAGGTGCATGTTGCTGCAGGGACCGTCAAGCGTCAGCGCGATTAACGTGAGAACATTAACGCGCGCTTGACCTCCTGGATCGCCTTGGTTACCTCGATGCCACGTGGGCAGGATTTGGTGCAGTTGAACGTGGTTCGGCACCGCCACACTCCGTCGACCTCGTTGAGGATGTTGAGGCGCTCACCGGCGCCTTCGTCGCGGCTGTCGAAGATGAAGCGATGCGCGTTGACGATCGCGGCTGGACCATAATAGGTGCCCTCATTCCAGAACACCGGGCAGCTGGTGGTGCAGCATGCGCACAAGATGCACTTGGTGGTGTCGTCGTAGCGGGTGCGGTCGATCGGGCTTTGGATGCGTTCTCGGGTAGGCGGGTTACCGCTGCTGATCAGGTAGGGTTTCACTGCACGGTAGGCGTCGAAGAACGGCTCCATGTCGACCACGAGGTCCTTCTCCACCGGCAACCCGCGGATTGGTTCGACTATGATGGTTAGCGGTTTGCCCGGCTTTTTGGGCAGCAGGTCGCGCATCAGCACTTTGCAGGCCAGCCGATTGACACCGTTAATCCGCATGGCATCGGAGCCGCACACCCCGTGCGCGCAGGATCTCCGGAAGGAGAGCGTACCGTCTAGGTAGCCCTTGATGTAGATCAGCAGGTTCAGCAGCCGGTCGTTGGGCAGGCACGGCACCCGGAAGCTCTGCCAGCCACCGGTTTCCGCGAATGCCTCAGGGTCGTCCGGGTTGAACCGTGCGATTTTCGCGGTCACCATCACTGCGCCATCCGGAATCGGCGGCAAGGGCGGATCTCCGGGTGTGACCTCGGTCTCAACAGTCATCAATACTTCCGTTCCTTGGGTTCATAACGAGTTTGCACGACGGGTTTGAAATCCAGCGCGATATCGCTGAGCAGATCAGTACCCTGCTTGTAGGCCATGGTGTGGCGCATGTAGTTGGCATCATCCCGGTGCGGATAGTCTTCGCGAGCATGCCCGCCGCGGGATTCCTTACGGTTCAGCGCGCCGACCACCGTTACCTCGGCTAGTTCCAGCAAGAAGCCTAGCTCGATGGCTTCCAACAAGTCGCTGTTGAAACGTTTTCCTTTGTCGTGCACGGTGATTCGTGAGTATCGTTTTTTGAGCGCGTGAATGTCGGTGAGCGCCTGATTGAGCGTTTCCTCGGTACGAAACACCGCGGCATTTTTGTCCATCGTCTGTTGCAGCGCGCCACGAATATCGGCGACGCGCTCATTGCCGTGCTCGGAGAGGATGTCGGCCACCCAGCTTACGACCATTCCCGCTGGGTTCGGCGGCATGTCGACGAAGCCGTGGGCTAAAGCATAATTGGCGGCTGCGATGCCGGCTCGGCGGCCGAAAACGTTGATGTCCAGCAGCGAGTTGGTGCCCAGCCGGTTGGCGCCGTGTACGGACACGCACGCACACTCCCCAGCTGCGTACAGGCCGGGGACGGTCGAGGTGTTGTTCCGTAACACCTGCCCGATCACGGTGGTCGGGATGCCGCCCATTACATAGTGACACGTCGGGTAGACCGGGACCAGTTCGTGCGCCGGGTCCACGCCCAGGTATGTGCGGGCGAACTCGGTGATGTCGGGCAGTTTGGACTCCAGCACGTCTTCGCCGAGGTGACGGACGTCGATATAAACGTAGTCCTTGTGCGGGCCCGCACCGCGGCCTTCTAGGACCTCGAGCACCATTGAGCGGGCGACGATGTCACGGGGCGCCAAGTCGACGATCGTCGGGGCGTAGCGCTCCATGAACCGTTCGCCCTCGCCGTTGAGCAGCCGTCCGCCCTCGCCACGCACCGCCTCGGAGATCAAGATGCCCAGGCCGGCCAGGCCGGTCGGGTGAAACTGGTGGAATTCCATGTCCTCTAACGGAAGTCCCTTACGGAACACAATACCGATGCCGTCGCCGGTCAGCGTGTGTGCGTTGGAGGTGGTCTTGTACATCCGGCCCGAACCGCCAGTCGCGATCACGACGGCCTTGGCGTGGAAGACATGAATATCGCCGGTCGCCAACTCGTAGGCGACCACCCCGGTGGCCACCGGAGTGGTCGGGGTTTGGGTAAGGGCCAAGTCGAGTGCGTAGAACTCATTGAAGAACTCCACGTCATGCTTGACGCAGTTCTGGTAGAGTGTCTGCAGGATCATATGGCCGGTGCGGTCGGCCGCGTAGCAGGCCCGGCGAACCGGAGCCTTGCCATGGCCGCGGGTGTGACCGCCGAAGCGACGCTGATCGATGCGGCCTTCGGGGGTGCGGTTAAACGGCATCCCCATCTTCTCTAGGTCAAGCACTGCGTCGATGGCTTCTTTGCACATGATCTCCACAGCGTCCTGGTCCGCGAGGTAGTCGCCACCCTTGACAGTGTCGAAGGTGTGCCATTCCCAGTTGTCGTCTTCGACATTGGCCAGCGCTGCACACATGCCGCCTTGGGCGGCACCGGTGTGGCTGCGGGTCGGGTAGAGTTTCGTCAAGACCGCGGTTCGCACCCGGGGGCCGGCCTCGACGGCTGCCCGCATACCGGCACCGCCCGCGCCGACGATCACCACGTCATATCGGTGTTGCTGGATCAAAGCTTGCCTTTCGCCGCTGTACTGGAGATATTCGGGTCAGGAGATGTTGGGGTCGAATGACAGCAGTACGTAGCTGCCCAGCATCAACGTGAACCCCATCGATAACAACAGCAAGCTATTGAGCCAGAACCGTGTGCGGTCTTTGCGGGTGTAATCGTCGATGATGTTGCGCAGACCGTTGCCGCCGTGGACTTGCGCCAGCCACAACAGCGCCAGATCCCAGAACTGCCAGAACGGCGACGCCCAGCGCTGCGCCACAAAGTTGAAGTCGATACGGTAAACGCCGTTGTCCCATATAAGCATGATGAATAGGTGCCCGATCACCAGGAAGATCAACGCGACGCCGGAGAATCGCATGAACAGCCAGGCGAACTTCTCGAAGTTGGGGATACCGGCGCGTCGGCGCGGCGAGCGAGGGCTGTCCAGGCTGGCTGGGCGAGTGTAGCTACGCTGCCGCACCGGGGCTAGTGGACCTCGTTGAAATTGAGGGCTGAGCTGAAGATTGGGGCTGCTGCTCATCGGAAGTGCTCCCACATGTGGATGCTAATTACCACCCCGGCCGGCACCAAGAGCAGCAAGAAGATGACACCGACGGCCCACAACATCAGCCGCTGGTAGCGGGGGCCTTCGGACCAGAAGTCGATCAGGGCAATCCGGATCCCGTTTAATCCGTGGAATCCCACCGCGGCCACCAGACCGTACTCCATCAAGCCGACGATCGGGGTCTTGTAGCTGGAAAGCACCGCGTTGTAGGTCTGTGGGTTCACTCTCAGCATCGTGGCGTCCAGCACGTGGACGAATAGGAAGAAAAAAATGGTTGCGCCGCTGATGCGATGCAACACCCACGACCACATACCAGGATCTCCTCGGTACAGGGTGCGAGGTGGTCGCCGCTTGCGTGCTGATTCCCCTACTGGCCTCGATACAGTCGGATCCGCGGGTGTTGCCGTTGTCCTCACCTCTTTAAATACCGCCATTTAATACCGCCATCAAAGTAGCTAGTTGGGCAACCGAGCTTAACGTGGCGAGAATGTGCACGGTACCAACAGACCGATTCATACCCGTGTGTGTGTGGAAAATGTCTCATCTGAGCGGGGTCTTCGTAAGGGCGAGGATCTGTGTGCTTGAGTGCAAGCTGCAAAGGCTGAGCTGCAGTGCGGACGTAACGTTGGTGGCACACCGCCGGCGCGGCGGCTGTTGGCCATCGATAGAGTCGCCCGATGAGTACGCCATTGCACCTGGAGAACATCAAGCAAGCGCCGAAGGCCTTGCTGCATGACCATCTTGACGGCGGGCTGCGCCCGGCGACTGTGCTGGATATTGCCGGTCAGGTGGGCTACGATCGGCTGCCTGCCACCGATGTTGAGTCACTGGCGATCTGGTTTCGCACCGCGTCGCATAGTGGCTCGTTGGAGCGCTACCTGGAGCCGTTTTCGCATACTGTCGCGGTGATGCAGATGCCAGAGGCGTTGCACCGGGTTGCCTACGAGTGCGTGGAAGACCTCGCCTCCGATTCGGTGGTCTACGCCGAAGTCCGGTTCGCTCCGGAGCTGCACATTGACGAAGGGTTGTCGTTTGATGAAGTCCTCGACAGTGTGCTGGCAGGTTTTGCTGATGGTGAAAAGGCTTGTGCCGCGAAGGGCCACTCCATTACAGTACGCTGCTTGGTCACCGCGATGCGACACGCGGCAAGGTCGCGGGAAATCGCCGAGCTAGCGATCCGGTTCCGGGACAAAGGGGTAGCTGGATTCGACATCGCCGGCGCTGAGGCTGGGTACCCTCCGACCCGGCACCTTGACGCTTTTGAGTACATGCGTAGTAGTAACGCGCGCTTCACTATTCATGCGGGTGAAGCGTTCGGACTGCCATCCATTCACGAGGCGATCGCGTTCTGCGGTGCTGACCGGTTAGGTCACGGGGTGCGGATCGTCGATGACATCGACGTCGATCCCGATGGTGGCATCCGGTTGGGCCGCTTGGCCTCGATCCTGCGCGACAAGCGAATACCGCTGGAGCTGTGCCCCAGTTCGAACCTGCAAACCGGTGCGGTGGCAAGCATCACCGAGCACCCGTTCGATCTGCTGGCCCGGGCTCGCTTCCGGGTGACCGTCAACACCGACAACCGGCTGATGAGTGACACGTCGATGAGCCTCGAGATGCACCGCTTGGTGGAGGCGTTTGGCTATGGCTGGAGTGATCTCGAACGGTTTACCATCAATGCCATGAAGTCAGCGTTCATTCCATTTGATCAGCGGTTGGCGATAATCGATGAGGTGATTAAGCCGCGGTTCGCGGTTCTGGTCGTGTAGCGGCAGCAGCGGAACGCCCTTGGCGGACATGAGGCTATGCGGTCTGAGGGTATAGACATGAGGTCGCTCTTGTTGGGTCTAATGTCGCTCTGAAGTTAACTCACCGCCGGAGTGCGTCAGTTCGGTGATGAGAGGCGGTGAAGGCCCGTCGCCCGCGCGGATCTTCTTGGTGTTTGACGGCGTTGAAAAGGTACTGCTAGACCTCAAGTACCGTAGGGGGTTTCCTAATTTGGCCGACGATCAACCTGTTGGCGGACGCTGCTGTCAACAGAACTCGCTATCATTCGCGCCGTAGCCGTGACTCTATGAACTGCTCCAATTTCTCCCATTCCCGTACCGCCGCGGAATGCGGGGTGACTGGCTTGCCAACTGAGCCGGGGTCCAACACATGGGCCACCAGCTTGCCTAGCGGTCGGTCCGTTTGCAGCGCCATGTCTACCGTGCTTTCCCCAGAGTACTCGCCAATATCGCGGAGCAGCTCGACGGCCAGGTCCAGCTGGTCACGATCCACGGAGTCCGGCCCATCGGCCAGGTCCTCGCTTAACCCGGTGAGTACGTAGATGTTGTCGTCGGTGATGTCAACTGCCAGCGAGCCATCTGTAGCGGCGGTACGGATTTCGTCGTAGGTGCTCAGATCGGACAAGTCATGGTCGTGTTCGTCGGCGAGGTAGCGGGCCAGCGCCCGCTCCGAGCTGAACACGCTGATCCGACCGTTGCGGCCCAGGAAGATCGGGCGATCGTCCAGGTAGCAGCGTAGTGTGTAGAACGTGCCGGCCGCCGTCATGATCCGGACCGGGTCGATACCCACCTTTAGCCAGAAGTCTTCGTCATTGCCTAGCACGACGCTATCGTCGGCCTCACGGGCCTCGTTTTCGTTGTCGGTGTTGTCAGAGTAGTCTGCCTGAACGGTCGCGCTGTCCTCGTCGTCTGGCTCTGTTTCCGCTTCGACGGGCTCCTCGGCTAGCTCGTCGACGACCTTGGCCGACATCGCGGCGTTGACCTCTGGGGTGCTGATGACCTTGTCAATTGCGTTTAGCACGTCGTCCCAGCTTCGTCCGATGACTTCGGCGATCGAATTCCAGCGTTTCTGCCCGCCTCTGCCGGTGAAATGTTCAATTCCGCCTGAAACCATACCCAGGCTAGGGTTACTGTTGAAGAATTTCGATACCGCGGGTAGCTCACATACCGATCCGATGGAGGCCACGACTGACAGCGTCGCTGCCAACGTGGTCACCGACTCGGCGGTGGGTTTCTCAGCGACCAGTTCCTCAACAGCGACCAGATCGAATTGCTTGTCTTCGCCAGGATCGAGGTTGTGTGCGTGCGTGACGGTCAGGTCTTTCCACGCGGGGTGGTCAACCAGATCGTTGTCGGAATCGGTGCGTACAAATGCGACCAGGTCAGCGACTGTCTCAAAGGCATAAAGGTCGTCGTCCTTGCCTAAAAACGCCTCCCATTCATCGCCGGCGTCGCGCCAGCGAGGCGCCCACACGGTGTAGCGATCACCAGCGGGCAGGCTCAAGCGTATGGGCACGAGATCTGCAACCATGCGGCACAGAATAGCGACGGCCTGCTGTGGCTTTGGATCTAGTACACGGGTAACGTAGACCGCCGGTGACTACTCAACCCAAATGTCGATGATTGCCGCAGCGTTGACCGCGTTACCCGTTTTGGGTAGCCCGTACATCTGTTTCAGAGTAGAAGCACACTGTAGTGGCCTGATCTGCTTGTTGTAGGTTCCGGGCCGCACATGCGCACCGTAGAACACAGTTGGGACTTGGTTGCGATTGGTGTTGTCGTACTTGTCCCAGGTCGCGGTAAGCAGGCTATTGTTGGCCACCGCCCAGTTGGCCGTATCTGGAAAGGTTGCGGTTGAGCCAGGTGTTGGCTACCGTGATCAAGCCACTATGTAGGTTGTCGTTCGTCATTGGGTAACGACGAACGACGCGGTCAGCGGCCATGACCGGCGCCAAGCCTTCGGTGAACCCCGTGAGTGTGTAACTGGCGGCCAGTAGTTCAGAATCTAGGTTGGACAAGGTATCGTCATTGAGCGGGCATAAGGGTTTCTCCGCATACCGAACGTGTCATTGGCGAACAGCGCCTGGTAGTACGGTTTGTTCGGGTGTGCCTCCGCGAATGATTGGGCCATCATTGCGCCGTTAGCTGCCAGCGCGTTGATGAAGAGAGCTGACTGGTTGTTGTTGCTGATGATGATTGGCCTAACGAGTGGTTTTCTTCCACTACGGTGACCACGTTGTGCGGAGGTCGGAAGGCCTGCCGTGGCCAGGTCGACACCGGGGACCGATGGGCGGCCGATAAGCTCGCACACCTGCACAGCGCTGAACAGCTGGAAAGTCCGATACGCTCGGTGCGTAAGCCTTCTCGGGAGAGCAGTCAGGGAGTATATGAGGCGGGGGTAACCCCCCGAGGACGGTGTCAGCTGGGCGAGTTCCGATTATTATACTGTACTAGAGTCAAACCCCGGTGGATGTCCATGTCATCGACCAACCCCTAGCCGTTGCTCGGCTGGCGGTGCTTGCAGGACGAACGCACCGGCACGCCGCGTTCTAGGACGCGTTGCGTGGACTGACGTTGATGCTGGTCTATAGAGGCCAGCCAGGGCCAGGATACGCCCTGCGAGACATTTGCGATCCGCACGCCTTGACCCAGACGTTGGGTGTCCGGTTGGCCAGGCCGCTGCTGTTAGTTCTGGTGCTGCGCGCTGGCCCGAGTATAGTCGACGAGGCGTATGTCGCGCTATCCAAGGCCCGGGTCGGGTTTGTCGGTATTGTCTGTGACGAGGGTGACGCACCAGCCGATCCCGTATTTCGAATTGCTGCTCGACAACCTGACGGCCAGTTGGTAATGGATCTCGACCCGATGCTGACCACTGGCGGGTCGATGACACACACTACCGATCTGTTGCTGCTTTGTTGCTGCGTCGTTAGGCAACAGAGGTCACCGTTCTCTGTAATGCTGGCTGTGACGGAAGGCATTGCAGCAGTTGGGGAAGTAGCGCTCAACACATGGCTCTTCACCGCCGTCATCAATGAAGGGCTCAACAAAGCAAAATATATCATGCCAGGTCTCGACGATGCCGGCGATCGCCAATCCGGGTTCCGTTGACTCGTCTGAGAATCACCATTGCCGCACCGATGCAACCAGCTCGTCACGCAGTGCACTAGTCCGTTTCCTGGCGGATTGTAAGTTGCCAGCCGTCGAGCAGCGAACCTCTAAGTAGCACTTCAGTTTCGGTTCGGTCCCTGAGGGCCGCGCCATTACCTGGACCCACATGTCGTCGTCGGTGAAGATCAGCGCGTTGGTGATATCAGTGGTCGTGGTGAATCCGGCCAGCCGACTCGGCGGAGTTGCGCGTAGTCGCTGCATCCGGTCGGCAACCCTGTTGGCGTTGACGTCGGCGACGCGATACCGACGCCACGTCGTGCACGCCGTGGCGTCGGGCGAGTTGGTCAAGCATGTTAGGCACCCAACGGCCATTATTGTGCAGTGCGGCCACCAGATCGCACACCAACACCGCGGTGCCGATACCGTCTTTGCTTTGCTGCGTACGGCGGTAGAGTCGACGCAATACCCGATCGCTTCCTCATAAGCGTATACGAGGGTGCCTGACAGGTTGGCGGTCGGCGTGTGCCAACCACTTGAAACCGGTAAGGGTTTCGGACGTGGACCGCGTGGTAATGTGCTGCGATCGTTGCTAGCATCCGCGACGACACCACGGTGCTGGCTAATACGACGGCTTCCGGCTTGTTGGCATGTTACAAAATGTAACGGCCTAGTAACCAGCCGGTTTCGTCTCCAGACAGCATCCGCCATCCCGAGCTGGTGGGTACCCCGACTGCGCAATGGTCGGCGTCGGGATCCAGTGCGATCGCGACATCGGCCCCGACTTGGGTGGCCAGGGTCAACAGTGCGTCGGTGGCGCTGGGCTCCTCCGAGTTTGGGAACACGACAGTGGGAAAATCGGGGTCGGGTGCGAACTGTGTCGCAACGGTGTGCATGTCGTCGAAGTCAGTGCGTTGCAGTGTCTCGACGGCAACCGCACCGCTCACCCCTGTGTATTGGTGTCAGTGCAACCCGAACTGAACCGGTGCAGCGCCGCACCACGGCTGTTCGCTGAATATAACGGTCAACCAAATCGGTATCAGTTAGGTTCGACGGGCTTCTTGGCGATCTGGTCAGCCAAGGGAGCGGCGGTGATTGCGGTTTCGATCTGGCGGTCGGTGTGAGAGATGATCTGGATGCCGCCGTCGAGATACACTTTGTATTCGTTATCGGTTGGCGGGTTGTGCGGTGCCGTGGTCTGGATTCCGGCCGCGGCGCCGGTATTGCGCACCGCGAACACTGTTATCGGTGTAGGCGCAGGATCGGGGAGCAGCAGCACGGAAAAGCCTTCAGCGGCAAGTACTTCAGCAGTCGAAGCCACGAATGTTGCCAAGCCGTGCCGAGTATCGCGCCCCACGATTACCGGTGTGGACAGTGAGCCCGCTCGTGCACCGAGTAACTTGCGCCAGGGCCCAGGCCGCCTACAACACGACTGCGAGGTTCATAGAGTCGGGACCGCCGCGCACTGGTCCGCGCAAGCTCGCGGTGCCGAAGCGCAGTGCACGGGCGAACCGCGCCGCAAGTTCGTCGGGGTCGCACGTGGCCAGCTCTGCGGCTGTCCGTGGGTCGGGAGCGTGCTTGATCCACTCCTCGGGTGTCACGGCAGCCTTCAGAACCGGGCTATGACGTCGGCCAGCAGTGACCCGATCCGGCTCGCTGACGTAGCCCCCACGGCAAGCACCTCAGCATGGCTCAGTGGTTTACTGGTGATCCCGGCCGCCAGGTTTGTAACCAGTGACACGCCCAACACTTCGGCGCCCGCCGCCCGCGCGGCGATGGTCTCATGCACCGTCGACATGCCCACCAGGTCGGCGCCCAGCATCCGCAGCATCCGGATTTCCGCGGGCGTCTCATAGTGCGGACCGGGTTGGGCCGCATACACGCCTTCGGTCAACGCCGGGTCGGTGTCGCGGGCGAGTTCTCGTAGTCGTGGTGTGTACGCGTCGGTTAAGTCGACGAAGTGCGCGCCGAACAACGGTGAACGTGTCGTCAGGTTCAGGTGGTCACTGATCAGCACCAGTTGGCCGATTGCCATGTCCGCGTGCAGTCCGCCGGCAGCGTTGGTGAGGACAATGGTACGTGCACCGGCGGCACACGCCGTTCGTACTGGATGCACGACGTGCCTAAGGTCATGCCCCTCGTAAGGGTGGATGCGACCGGCCAGCACCAGCACACGATGCGTGCCGATTCGCACCGATAACAGCTTACCGGGATGCCCGGCTGCGTTGGGTGGTGTGAACCCGGGTAGCTCGGCCTGAGGGAACACGGCGATCGGTGAGTCTAGCGCTGCAACCGCCGGCGACCACCCTGATCCGAGGATGACCGCGACGTCGTGCTCAAGGATCCCTGTGCGCTCACCGATCACCTGAGCCGCTCGCCGAGCGAGTTCGTCGGGATCGAGTAGGGGTTCGGTCACAATGGATGAACTTAGCCGGGCGACAGTGTGCGCCGGAACGGCGTGAGTGAGAAGTGGGCTATCGTTACGATCACAGCAGCTGCTGGTCGGTGCGATACTGGATTAGGTGCCCAACTATAATCGCATTGATTCAGTTTTGAGGATATGGTGCAGCGTCGTGGTGCCGATTTTATTCAATTACCACACGCAATTTATGCTGAGCCGGAGCTGGCGTTCGCCGAACGTCGCAGCTGCTCTAAGATATACCCGTTAGTCGCCGCCGAACGTGGTTTCGCAATCGCAACGCCTGTTGCTGGTCTAGATACGGCGTTCCGTGCTGACTTTGGTAGTCGACTCCCGGCCGTCGGGGTATGCGCAGAGTATGGTGCGTTGCCTGAGATCGGACATGCCTGCGGCCACACTATCATCGTGGCGTCGGTGGTAAGCGCTGCGATGGCGCTTGTTGAGGTAGCCGACGACTCGGGTCTCACCTTGGACTTGCCGGGAATTTCCGCCGAGGAAGCTGGGCAGTGGTAAAATGTTGATGGTTTGTATTGCAAGCCGGGACGTTACGGCGATGTCATGGTGGCGGTGAAAGCGTACCGGGGGCCGACTGATAGCGCTGCGGTCTGTTCATTAGCGTTGTCTGAGGTCACGGTCAAATACCGGGGTAAGGAATCGCATGCTTCCGTGCGCGCTGTATCTGGAGGTCAACGTGGCCGGCGCCGTCACTGTCGCACAGGTGGCCATTGCGGTAGTGCGGCAGCAGCTGGGGTCCGGTCAACTGGTGCATGGCATGGTCACTAAACGGCGTGCAGGCGATCAATGTCATCCTCGGGCACGCGACGTTGCAATATCCGATGCGGGTGGTCTAATCGGGTTTGCTTCATGAGCGGGAAGCCAGAATGGCAGTGTGCTTTGCTGCGAGTGTGTTAGCCGCCGACTGTGAATATGAAATTGCTCATGCAGTATCGGCATATGCGGAGTTTAAACTCGGCCGATGGCTAGCCGACATGTGCCGCGAGGAGTTTAGGCCGACTCGGACGTGAGCTGGTGGTACCTGACGTCGAGGCGCGGCTTCCGCTGGGCAGTACTGATATCGGAAACGTCACATAGGTGTTGCCGGGGATCTCGGTATCGACGCCGCTGGTGCCACGGTGCATCAGTGTGCTTTCGCCTTGGCCGTCGCTGGTCTCAGCACCGATCGCGCAGTCATCGACGGCGTGATCATCCTGGCGTGCGAGATTGTTCGCCTCGCCGAAACTACTGATTCAGTGTGGACGGGGTGTTGGCAGTGCAGACGTGGCAGGGCAGTGCTTTGAGCCTTGTCTACACAGCCGAATCCTGGCGCGCCGCCCACTAGCATTGATGACCTAGTCACCTGGCGTTGCCATATCTACCGCTGGTCGTGGCTGAGTCACCAGGAGTTCGCCACCATACCAGTTCGTTGCCGAACGGCTGGCCGATGCCCGATTGACACCCAAGGTGCTGCTCGGTGGAACCGGATTGGCCTGCGTTTTGGGCTCTGAACACGAGCCCAGGATCACACTGTGCGCCGATATGGACACACTACACTTTAGCGGAAGGCGCCGACACTCTAAGTTATGTATCGATGATGCCTAATGTCGCGCATGTCTGTGGCGATGATGCGTATATTGCCATCTTGTTGGCCACTGTGGTGGCGTTAGTGTCGGTGTAGGAGCTGCCGGTCGGCGTGCGATTGATCTTTTAGGCTGCCAAAGAGCTGATGCGCCGGCGGCGCGATCGATGCCATCGCTGTCGAGGTGTTGACCGAGGTGACCCGCATCTTCGCCTTGCACTGCGATTCTCGGCTCAAAGTGGGCAAGATCGCGGTCAGACACGGCTCCATTACTTCGGAGACCGAGTCGCTCGAGATCATGCTGTACTCAACTGGCGGACACATGCCCCGACCGCCGACCTGACTTACAAGTTAGACACGCTCATAACCGAGCTGTCCGGGGTGACTGTATGTAAATATACCACATCGATCCGAGAAACAGCACTGTGTTGGTGCGGGACGCGGCCAACACGGACGTAGCCGCTAAAGTGATACTCCAAGCCAGAATGTTATCCGATACCGTGCGCACCGCCAGCCGGCAGACCTGGGTCGACCTCGACGAAATCATCCGGCCAGTCTGTGTCCGCGCTGCTGTCACCATTGGAGATCGAACACACCCTGCAGTACTGGCGTGCCGTCCCTGTCCATCGTCCAGGAGGATGTCTCGACACACAATTCTGACCCACAGGCTTGAAGCCGTTGATCCTGATATATTTGGCTATTACTCGGCGGTGAGGAGGGTTTTTCCTGGTTACCTGGAGTAAATTCCCGGGTGTGGTGGCGTGACTGGCCGTGTGGTCTGGTGGGGAATCTACAGTTGGATCTGCATGAGCCGGCGTTCAGCCTCGGCGAGCTGGCGTTGGCGATTGAGCTGCGGGTGATCGTAAACGCCATCGAGCAGGCTGTGACCTTCTGATCGTGAGAGTGCGTGTCTGCATAACGACACGCCGTATTGTTTGGCATTTTGTGGGCACTCATGAGGTGACTTGATTGTGGGCATGGGCGCCTGACTTGACGATTGTCAGCATGCACGTAGAGTTCAGTCGGCTATTCGACGTCCAAAGTGAAGTGGTTACCTCAAGCTCAGGTATTGACATTACTCATCCGTTGCGGTCTGAGAGGAACACGTGGACCACGTTACGCTGGAGAGGGTTTGGCGTGGAATCATATGGTGACGGTGAAATGACCACGGCATTAAGGCTGTGCCAGCTGGATGTGACGGCTGGCACGACGGTGGCGGCGTGTCTAGGCGCTATTGCCGCTGCCTAAGGCTTTGACACCGAAGGAACCACGGATGTGCATGTGCTGAATCCGGGCGGTCACTGCCTGCGTTCGACCTACAGTCTGGCTGGCGTGGTAGCATCGCGCTACGCGAGTTGTCGAGTATGGCTTTGTCGCAGGTGGAGAGCAAGGCGCGGTTAGTCACTTTCAATGGTGGATTGTCTCAGCCGGTACTGCAGTATGAGATCGAGGGCCTGAGCGGGCGGGTCTGTTGATTTCACTTCGCCTGGCCTGAATACCGCGTTGTGACCGAGCATAACGATCTCGACTGGTACAGCGGCCCGGACGCATTTCTGTGGCACTGATGACGTGTCGGTGCACTACACACACTACCGGATTTGTGCCTGGGTGTGGTGGTGCCCATCATCGCCGATGACGTCAAATAGCGGCCAAACGAACTTATCTGTTAGCTTCAGACGACGTTGTGCCGGGCGGCGTGAGCGTGTCTGCGAAATGACGGCCGCAACGGTGTGTCGCTGTAACAGACACGCATGCTCGCAGGCAGAGAGCTAGGCGGTGGTTCCTGGACCAATGTTACGGGCAGGGCGCGTCCGCAGATCGTGGACATAATTGCTTGGAGCGCCGGCGATTTCGGCGGCATCGGCCATGACACCCAGGTATCGCGCCGACGGCAATCCGCCCTCCCAGGCATCCAGCACGTATAGCCACGCAAGCACCGGGTCGATCGTGGTGTCGGAGGATTCGCGCTCTACTCGGCATCGAATCTTCTTGTGGACGCCAAACTCGGAGCCTTCCCACAGGTCCAGGTTTATCTCGTCCGCTGGCGTCATGTCGTAGAGGACGACGAAAACTCTCGAATCTGGGTCTTCGACGACCGTGGCTAGTGCGCCTTCCCACCCGATATCCTCGCCTCCGAAGGTCAGGCGCCAACCGGGCAGCCAGCCTGTTCCGGCCATCGGCGAGTGCGGTGCGCGCTTGAGCATCTGATCGGGATGCATGTTCGATCCGTAAGCGGCGTAAAGCGGCACGAGGAAAGCTTAAACGGCACACGCCCGTCTGGCGTTCAACCAGTGGTTTGGCTGAGTCGCAGGGTCGTGCCGTGCGCTCACTCCGCGCGGCAGAGTGTTCGCCTACTTGGAGTCGCCAAACTAGGCTACGGGCTGTGGTGACCCGCATCATGATCTTCGGTAGAGGTCCGGCCGATTGACGAAGCTGCATTGGTGGCGGCGACCACCTCACACTCGCAAAAAGTTCGAGTCATCGTGATCGACTCCGATGGCATCAATGGAGCGACCGTACTGGACGACTGCACGCCGTTCAAAAATTTAGCGTATTTATCATACTGCGCCGAGTACAACCGCTCGGCTTCAATATCGATATCGATGATGCCAAAATTTCGTTGCCCGAGATCCATGCCCGGGTAAAGACACTGGCCGTGGCGCAGTAGGCTGTCGTAACCACCCAGTTGCGCAACATGGGAGTGGACGTGATCGCTTGCCAGGATGAGCTGGTTGCCCCCCCTGGGTCTGGCTCATCACCACATTCAAAGCGACCGCCGCAGATGGGTGCGTCAGCGAACATGACACCGACTTTGTGTTGGTTGCCACCGAGGCCAGTCCGCGGATCCTCCTGTCGGTTGTTCCATACGGCGAACGCATCCTGAACTGGCGGTAACTTTACGACTTGGCGGCGTTGCCCGACCACCTCATCGTGGTGGGCTTAGAGGTCACCGGCGCGGAGTGCGTCAACGTCTACACCGAACTGGGTGTGCCGGTGGCGGTGGTGGTCAGTCAGGACCCCGTGCTGCCGTACAAGGACACCGACGCGGCGTTGGTCCTGGAAGTGGCATTCGCCGAACGTAGCGTCCGGTTGTTCAAGAACAGGTGCGGAATCGGTTACTCGCATCGACGCTGGTGTCCTGTTGGCGATGACCGACGGCCATACCGTCGAAGGCAGCCACGCCCTGATGAACATTAGGTCGGTCCGCAACACCAGTGGCTTTGCCCTGAAATCGGTCGGTATCGCGCTGGGGTGGGGCAGCTAACTGACCGTGGACCGGGTATTATGGATATCAGCACCCAGTGTTTATGTAGCAGATGATTACAGCGGCTCGCTAGCCATTGGTGTAGGTGGTGGCTGTATAGATCCGGATGGATGCCTAGTACGCGTTGGGTGAGAGCTTCAACTCTGATCCGGTTACACACCATCGTGGTGATGGTGTTCACCAGGCCCTAGATCGCAGCGGTAGGGGTGCCGTAATTGGCGATAGACAACGGCTCGGTGTTTGCCCGGACCACCATGCTGCCGTTGCGGGCCAATGCGCGTGCAAAGATGTCCGCAGTGCGTCATGGGTTCGTCAAGATGTTTGCTGCCCGTCCACTGGTGTAATAATCGGCGACATGGTGGCGCCGATCGCCTCTGAGTTGAACCTGCCGATCGTTGTGGCGGGGCAAAACCGGATCACCGTCAATGGGTTGACGCAAACGCTCGTTGTTTCCCCTTCATTTTCATTATCCGATTCAATCGTAGAGGCCGCGTGCCGGCTGAAGGCACACGATGAATCTGGACTAAGACCTGATCCGTGGCCGACTGAGGAACTAGCTTTGGTGGAGCACCCTTACCAACGAGTTACTGAGGAGTCCTGGTCGTGACTGACCCGATGCACGCACCGGAGAGCGGGCAAACATGGCCGGATTCCGCGCTGGGACCGCAGCAACGCGTGGTGGCCTGGGAGCGGCTTGGTACTGAGCAGTTTGACGTGGTGGTTATTGGCGGCGGCGTGGTGGGGTCTGGATGTGCACTGGATGCTGCCACGCGTGGCCTCAAAGTGGCGCTGGTTGAGGCGCGGGATTTGGCCTCGGGCACGTCTAGCCGCTCGTCGAAAATGTTTCACGGCGGGTTGCGTTACCTCGAGCAACTAGAGTTCGGTCTGGTGCGTGAGGCACTCTATGAGCGTGAGCTGTCGTTGACCACGTTGGCACCGCATCTAGTCAAGCCGTTGCCGTTCTTGTTTCCGCTCACCAAACGCTGGTGGGAGCGCCCGTACATGGCGTCCGGCATCTTTCTGTACGATCGCCTTGGTGGTGCACGATCTGTTCCGGCGCAAAAACATTTGACTCGTGCGGGTGCGCTGCGGCTGAGTCCTGGCCTAAAACGTAGCTCCTTGATCGGTGGTATTCGCTACTACGATACTGTCGTCGACGATGCCCGACACACCATGATCGTTGCACGCACCGCTGCGCATTACGGCGCAGTCGTGCGGTGCTCTACCCAGGTGGTCGCGTTGCTGCGCGAGGGTGATCGGGTAGTCGGTGTGCGGGTCCGTGATTCGGAAGATGGCGCGGTTACCGAGGTCCACGGCCACGTCGTGGTCAATGCGACCGGGGTCTGGACCGACGAAATTCAAGCGTTGTCCAAGCAGCGTGGACGATTTCAAGTGCGCGCGTCGAAGGGTGTGCACGTGGTAGTACCGCGGGACCGAATCGTCAGTGATGTCGCGATGATCCTACGCACCGAGAAGTCCGTGATGTTCATCATCCCGTGGGGTAACCACTGGATCATCGGAACGACTGATACCGAATGGAATCTCGACCTGGCCCATCCTGCGGCCACCAAGGCGGATATCGACTACATCCTGCGGACTGTCAACACCGTGTTGGCTACTCCGTTGACCCACTCCGACATCGATGGGGTGTACGCTGGGCTGCGCCCGTTGCTCGCTGGCGAAAGCGACGACACTTCCAAGCTATCCCGCGAACACGCGGTCGCAGTGCCGGTTGCGGGCCTGGTTGCTATCGCCGGCGGTAAGTACACCACCTACCGGGTGATGGCCGCCGACGCAATTGACGCTGCGGTTGCATTTGTTCCGGCCCGAGTCGCTCCGTCGATCACCGAGAAAGTGGGCCTGCTGGGTGCTGATGGTTACTTTGCGCTGATCAATCAGGTCGAACATGTAGCCGCGTTGCAGGGTCTGCACCCGTACCGGGTGCGTCATCTATTGGATCGCTACGGTGCGCTCATCGGTGACGTTTTGGCCTTGGCGGCAGAAGCACCCGACCTGCTCAGTCCAATTAAGGAAGCGCCGGGCTATTTGAAGGTGGAAGCTCGCTACGCAGTAATCGCCGAGGGTGCCCTGCATCTCGAGGATATTCTGGCCCGCCGGATGCGGATCTCTATCGAATATCCACACCGCGGCGTTGCCTGCGCCCGGGAGGTGGCCGATACGGTTGCCCCGGTGTTGGGTTGGACAGCTGAGGATATTGGTCGGGAGGTAGCGAATTATAACGCGCGGGTGGAGGCCGAGGTACTGTCACAGGCCCAGCCCGACGACGTCTCGGCGGACATGTTGCGGGCCAGCGCGCCCGAGGCGCGCGCCGAGATCCTCGAGCCGGTGCCGCTAAATTGAGCGGACTATTAAGTGTCGCGGAGACCCGCGCCGTTGCCAGTTAAGGATGGCATGGACTCCGGCTGGGTGCGGCTGCATGGCGGACCAGTGCTGGCTGAGCTGACCACTCAGTTTGGCCCGCAGGCTCGCACGAAAATGCTAGCCGGAGAAGTTGTCGACGCTGGCGATAGGGTGGTTGGTGAGGTCACCGTGCTGTCAACCGGGGTCAGTGTCTACCTCTATCGTGACCTGTCTGAAGAAATGTTCGTGCCTTTAGAAATCCTGGCGCTGTATAGAGATGCGGATATCGTTGTAGCCTACAAGTCACATTTCTTGGTCACCATGCCGCAGCGGCGACACGTCGCGCACACCGTTCTGGTGCGGCTGAACCGAGAACTAGGGTTATCGGAGCTGAACCCGGCGTACCGACTTGACCAGCTGGCAGCTGGGGTGCTGCTGTTCACCACCCGGCGTGAGTTGTGTGGCCGGTGCCAGACGTTATTCTCCCGTGATGCGGTGCGCAAGATTTACCTAGAGCAGGTGGCGGTTGATCCGGCCCTGGTATTGCCGCGTCTAATCCAAGTTCGCATCGTCAAACGCCGGGGCAACTTGAAGGCGGTCTGCGAGCCCGGTTTGTCTAACGTGGAGAAGCTGGTGAAGCTGATTTCGCCGGATGGGCTGTATCGGCTGACTCCGCGTACCGGACACACCCACCCATTGCTGCTGTGCATGGCGTCCTTGGGCATGCGGATTGTAGGTGATCCTTTATATTCTAATATTTGCAGTTTTTGGCGCAGCGCGTCGAGTTCAACGATCCGGTCACTGGGTCGTGTCGCGAGTTTGTCAGCCGCCGAGAACTAACGGACGTCTCGTTATGAGTGCAGGACGTGGTCGACCCGGCAACCCCTGGCTCGCCGATGAGATTGAGCGGTACGATCTGCCGCACTATGGCGAAGTCGGTGGGTGACTGGGTGATCGTTCCCGGCCCCACGGTGCTCGACGAACATGCAGCGGCCCAGGTTGTCGGACAGGGCGCAGCAGCTTGAACACGGCGCGATGGCTAGTGTCCGCTGTTCTCGCGGTCTGCCTGGTTGGATGTGTCGGGCGTCAAGTATCGACCAGCGCTCGCGATCAACCTGGGATATTTCCATTTGGCGGCTTGAATCGGACCTACGTACTGCACGTTCCGCCGGGCCCTCCTGTCGGCCTGGTGCTCAATCTGCATGGTGGCGGTGGCACTGGAGCTGGGCAGCAGGGCCTTACCGACTTTGACGCTGTCGCCGACGTCAACAACCTGCTGGTGGCCTATCCCGATGGCTACGACAAGAGCTGGGCCGACGGACGAGGAGCGTCGCCGGCGGACCGTCGGCACGTCGACGACGTCGGTTTCTTGGTTGCGCTGGCGGCCAAACTGCAGAACGATTTCGGTGTTGCTCCCGGGCATGTCTTTGTTACCGGCATGTCCAACGGGGGTTTCATGTCCAACAAGCTGGCGTGTGATCGTGCCGATGTGTTCGCCGCGATCGCCCCAGTGGCCGGTACGTTGGGCGTTGGCGTGGCCTGCCATCCGTCGCAGCCGGTGTCAGTTATAGATGCGCACGGAACTGATGATCCGCTGGTGCCGTTCAATGGTGGGGACGTGCATGGTCGCGGCGGGGTCAGTCATGCGGTCTCGGCGACCAACATGGTGGACAAGTGGCGCACGGCCAATGGGTGCCAAGGTGATTCGTCGCAACAGGAGTTGCCTGACGTTGGGGACGGAACTTTCGTCCGCCGCTTTGATTACACTGCGTGTGCCGATTCTGCTGAAGTGGTCTTCTACAAGATCGACAAAGGCGGTCACACTTGGCCGGGCGGCAAGCAATATCTACCCAAGGTGGTCATCGGGTCCACCACTCGCGCGTTCGACGCGTCGGAAATTATTGCGCAGTTTCTCCTGGCGCATGCTCGCGGCTAATCTTCATGCAGCGTCCGCGAGCGGTGCCATCACATCTCGGGAACGTGCTAAAACGGGATCGACCGGGCCCCGCTAACTTATCCATCTGAGCCGCACTCGCGGCGTAGGTCCGGTGCGTACCGGCGCATTGTTGGACGATTGCGGTTAGGTGTGGCAGTCGCTGTCGCTACTACCGGCCGCCACACTAAGGTCACGACAGCACAGTTGACAGTCTAGATAACGAAATATGCTATGCCATAACCTATTTCCTTACAGAGACTGATACCGAGCCAGCCTGATTCTGCCCTAGCTGCTACTTGAGAAGCAAGGCGCTACAGACCCGCCAACTCCTGTGGTGCTCGCCGCCGTATTGTTTGTTGCCGGACCGGTGCGGTTGAGCGTGGTCTTATGGCTGGCCGGCTAGACCGTGGTGGCTTGCTGGGCCAACTCGATTGCGGTGATGATCGGTGGCCGCACCTACCGAGGCATTGCTGACAACGTGTCGAACACGGCCACGTCATAGGTCTCCATCACCGTGAAGCCTTGTTCTAAGTATTGTTTCTTAAGATTTGCGCTTTCTGTGGCATGTTGCCTGAACGCGTTGTTCGCTAACAGTTTCTGTACCCGAGTGCGGTTTGTGTCGATCACTTGCGAGCACAACATCATACGAAGCGTATTTGGGATATTCCGTGCCGAGGTAAGCGATCTCTTTGAGGGGCACGTCGAGTTGGTTTTGAAGCTTAAACAGCCAGCTCAAAAACGTCCTGGCCGCCTCAACCATTTGCATTGCTGACGGATCTGAACACCGCTCTTCCAATCCCTCGAAAACTTGGGTAAACGACTCAATTAGGGGATACATCTCCTCCGTCACTGCGTTCCACATCCAGGCGGTGGCAAAAAGAGTAAGGTCCCGGGCCGCCAGCTATGTTGACGGAGTTGACTTCGGTTGGTAAGGCTTCCTACTTAATAGGTATCGTTTTTTGTTGTTTCTTCCTCGGTCGCCTGCAAACTGCTCAAGGATCGTCGGCTTAGCGATGGTTTGTTGGTCCGTTGTCGCGGTCCCGACCAGGTACGCTACTCCCTTTGTCGAAGGCCCCTCGATCACGGAGGACACGACAGCAGTTGTCAGCCAGGCCGTGTGTGGTTCGATGGCAACCACATGAACGCGAATCTGTCGTACCCGTCATGGCCAACTTCGCTTCATGGTGAACGAACCCGTACACGCGCATGGGGGATGGCTAATTACCGACTCCTTGCACTGTTGACTCCGCCATTATGGCGAAATCAGCAATAGATTAACTCCTGATAAACTTTAGGCGACCGATAGGCAAACTATGTGTCAGCGTGCGACAGGCTAGGTGCTCGCGCAGCGTGGCCGCGATATGTCATACGGTGTTACTTCGGGGGGCCTTGCTTAGCGCGGCCGCAACGCGCGTGGGATGCGGGAGAAACCAGCGGCGGCAAGTGCGTCCACCACCGGTTTGGACCCGGCCGGGGTGCAGGGTCGGCATCCCGTTGATGCGCTCGGCCAGGGCCATGGCCGTGGCGTGCTCAGCGGTGGGACCGTTGGTGAATGTCACACGATTGCTCGCCGTATTCGGCGAGCCAGGTCAGTTGGCCATCCACCAAAACGACGATCACCCCGGCCTTGCGGCTCGGTCGAGCCGCTGGCCCCGAGCTCTCACCGTTGCAGGTGGGTCAAGGCAGTGCCGTGCTATTAGGGGTTGGCCGGGTAGGTGAATTGGCCGTGCCCATGTCGATGTTCAAGTCCAGACTCGAGGTCGCCACCACCGCCTTGAGCTGTTCGGGTTTGATGCTGTCTTCGATCTGAGCGCACTGTTCGTTGCTCACCGAGTCATAGTGAGCGCGGCATAGTTACCCGGAGGAGCACCGAACGCCTGGCACCAGGCCAACAGGTACCCCGGGTGCGTCATCGGGAACCTGGGGGATAGCAGATGGTGCCGGCAAGACATCACATAGTTTAGCGTGGACTGTTTGGCAAGTCGCTCTGCGATCCGGCGCAAGTTGGCAAACACGATGGGTGAGCTGTGTGGTTCGATCAGGTCGACCAGACGGGCCTCGCCGTCGGGCTAGATGGTGTTGTTCATAAAATTGGCCATACCAGGCACCGTCACAGTGAGTTCAACTTGAGCTACTGATCCCTGTGCGGGCCTTGTTCAACCGGGTGAACAACTTGTAAGTGGCCATTTGCGCCGCTCCGCACGTATCGCTTGGCTCTGCATCGTTTTGTAGGTGCGGGTCGACACGTTTGACCGGGGTGCCACCTTGGAAAGCGCTTCATGTAGTGCGTACAGGTTGTGAATATAATGGCCGATAGCCCCAGCTAACCACCCGTGTCGTAACCGGAACTGTCGGTGGCGTCCCCAGTGGGGGTATCGCGATCCAAGCTGGACCGAAAAATGCCAGCTGCGGGCGCAGGAAATCCTCGTAGATAATCTAGGTTGATGGGTCGCCATCGACGGATAGTAGGTAGCTCCTTGGGCGGTCATCCTTATAATCGGTCTGTGGGAAATATATGGCTCCACACTGCGGCAAGTTCAACAACTGCCATCACAGCATCGTAGCATTTATGGTGGTGCGGCGTCGGTGCGACACCGCGCGCCTTGACTTCGTCGAACTACACTCGAAGTTGTCCCTGGGTGAGGGCGGCTTACAGCCCTGGACAGTACTAGTGGAACAAGCTCGACTCGGCGAGTCCGCGAAACGAGTTCTGGCATAATAGCACATTGAGTATGCCGCTGTGGGGCGGGTACTGGATGGCATCAAGCATGGTGATACCGAGCGCAGTCATCCGATCTGTATAGATCGTCGATGTCGAGGATTTTCGGAGTCAGGTGATTGATGTGGGTGGAGCAGACGCCAGCGACTCAGCGGAGTTTCACCGCCAGCCGGACAAGGTAGTGAAGCGTCACTTGTCGCTGGCTGACTACATTGCCCGGTGGTTCCAAGGCCGAAGCGAATCACGTGATGATTTGGTTCAGGTCGCGCGAGTTGGATTGGTCAACGCGATAGTGCGTTTCGACACCGGAACTAGGTCGTATTACATTTTGTTTGTGTTGCTTACAATCGTGGGAGAGGTCCGACGTTACTTCCGCGACAACAGCTTGGTCGGACACCCACCTGCATCCGAACTCGCCAGCGCACTTGGTATGGAACGCGACGAGGTCGTCGAGAGCTCGGTGGGCGGCGACGCCAGCGTTATCGTTGATACGTTGGGTGACCTGAACGCCGGCCTTGAATGAATCGAAAATCGGGAGGCGCTACGTCCACTGCTTGATGTGCTGTTTGAGTGGGAACGAATGGTGTTGGTAATCAGGTTTTTCGAGTCGACGGCATAAACACAGATCGCTGAGAGGGTTGACATCTCGCAAATGCATGTGTCCCGGTTGTTTGCTAAATCGCTTGTGCGGCTGCGGGATCAGCTGGAGTAGCTGCCTTACTTGATCTTGGCGAGCACTGTTCCTTGGGTTATGGCCACGCCGGTGTCGACCGTTAGCCCACTGATGATTCCGTCCTTATGCGCCATGACCGGGTTTTCCATCTTCATCGCCTCGAGGACCACCACCAGATCGCCTGTGCGGACCTTCTGCCCCTCCTTAACGGCGACCTTCACCACGGTGCCCTGCATGGGCGCGATTACTGCGTCACCGGAGGTTACCGCGCCGATGTGCGAACCTCGCTTGCGTGGCTTGGGCTTTTTTCGGATGCTCCCAGCGGGGTCGTAGCCGGCTCCGTTGGCTAACACGAGATTGGCGGGCAACGAGACCTCGAGTCGGTGGCCGTCGACCTCGACGACTACCGTCTGCCGCGGCCGGATGTTCTCTTCGTCGAGGAGATGACCCCCGGGGAAAGGTTCGATGGTGTTATTCCACTCGGTCTCAATCCAGCGGGTGTGTACCGAGAAGCTATTGTCATCGCCGATGAACGCTGGGTCGCGTACCACTGCGCGGTGGAACGGGATAACCGTGGCAAGGCCTTCGACCTCGAATTCGTCCAATGCGCGTCGGGCGCGCGCCAGTGCCTCCTGTCGGGTGGCCCCATGCACGATCAACTTGGCTAGCATGGAGTCGAACTGGCTGCCAATCACCGAGCCGGTCTCGACACCGGCATCCACCCGCACGCCGGGGCCGGCGGGTGGATGAAACTTTGTCACAGGCCCCGGCGCAGGCAGGAAGTTGCGTCCCGTGTCTTCGCCATTGATCCGGAACTCGATGGCGTGACCGCGTGGTGAGGGATCCTCGGTCAGCTCGAGCTTCTCACCATTGGCGATCTTGAACTGCTGCAGAACCAGGTCGATGCCCGCGGTCTCTTCGGTGACTGGGTGCTCAACTTGAAGGCGGGTATTGACCTCCAGGAACGAGATCAGGCCATCCTGACCGACCAGGTATTCGATGGTCACGGCGCCGTAATAGTGGGCTTCTTTGCAGATCCGCTTCGCGGATTCGTGGATTTCCTTGCGCTGGGTGTCCGTAAGAAACGGCGCTGGCGCCTCTTCGACCAGCTTCTGGAAACGTCGCTGCAGAGAGCAGTCCCGAGTACCGGCGACAACGACGTTGCCGTGCTGGTCGGCGATCACCTGCACCTCGACGTGTCGGGGTTTATCGAGATAGCGCTCCACGAAACATTCCCCGCGGCCAAATGCGGCAGTGGCTTCACGCACCGCCGATTCGTAGAGCTCGGGAATTTCCTCGAGGGTGCGGGCCACTTTCATGCCCTTGCCGCCGCCGCCGAAGGCGGCCTTGATCGCGATCGGCACCCCATGCTCTTTGGCAAAGGCCACCACCTCGTCGGCGTTGCGGACCGGATTCGGGGTGCCGGGCATTAGCGGTGTTTGCGCGCGGGCGGCGATATGGCGTGCGGTGACTTTGTCGCCGAGGTCGCGGATCGACTGCGGGCTGGGCCCGATCCAGATCAGGCCGGCGTCGATGACGGTCTGGGCGAAATCGGCATTTTCTGCCAGGAACCCGTAACCAGGATGGATTGCGTTGGCGCTGGATTTCGCAGCGGCGTCGAGAATCTTGCCGAAGTTCAGGTAGGACTCTGCGGAAGTTTGACCGCCCAGCGCGAACGCTTCGTCAGCCAGCCGCACATGCGGCGCCTCGGCGTCAGGCTCTGCGTACACCGCCACGCTGGGCAGCCCCGCATCGCGGGCCGCGCGGATCACCCGGACAGCAATCTCGCCGCGATTGGCAACGAGAACCTTGGCGATCCTCGAGCTGGCGTGACTGGCCACTGCGCCTCCTGTTTGGCGGTATCTCTAAGAGACTTTCTTACAACTGTGTCGGGGGAAGTCTAAGCGCCGCGTCGGCGGTGCGACCAGGTGGTGGGGATTTAACCGACCTGCCGGAGTCGACGTTTGATCCGGGCAAGCATCGCCGACATTCCACGTAACCGCAGCGGGCTTATCAGAGCCGCCAAGCCCAGGTCGGTATAGAAATTGTCGGGTACTGCTAAGATGGCGGCAGTAGATTGTTGGTCTAAGCCGGCTGCTAAGATAGCCGCGAACCCACGGGTGGTCGGTGCTTCGACAGGCGCGCTGAAGTATAGGCGCACCCGGTTTGGGTCCTGTGCGTCGACGTGCAGAAAAAGCGGGGATTGGCACTCTGGCACCGGCTCCATCGCAGCTTCGGCGAGGTCAAATGGTAGCACGGGAAGTTCATTGGCAAATTCCAACAACAGTTTCAGCTTGTCTTGGCCCTCGATTTCGGCGAAGTAGGACACCACTTCAGCCAAGGGCGTGGGCATACTCATGAAACGGCCATTAGACGGGTACGTCTCCTGGGCTTTCGCCTACAGCGATCGGTACTCGTACGGTGTTCCCCCACTCAGTCCATGACCCGTCGTAGTTACGCACTCCCGATTTGCCCAGCAGATGGGTGAGCACGAACCATGTGTGGCTGGATCGTTCGCCGATGCGACAATAGACGATGGTCCTGTCGTCTAAGTTTAAGAAATCGTAGAGCTGTTCCAATTGTTCGCGGCTACGGAATCGACCGCTTTCGTCAACTGCCATTCCCCACGGGATCGACCTAGCGGTGGGGATGTGGCCGGCTCGCAGCACACCTTCCTCGGGGTAATCGGGCATGTGGGTGCGTTTGCCAGTATATTCGTCAGGAGAGCGCACGTCGATCAGTGGCTGGGTGCCGAGGGTGGTTAACACGTCGTCTTTGAATGCGCGGATAGGCGCGTCGTTGCGACTTACCACGGGGTAGGCGGTCGATGTTGTGGTCGGTACGACCAGGCTGGTATCCCGGCGTTCAGCAAGCCATAGATCCCGCCCGCCGTTGAGTAGTCGCACGTCGGGGTGGCCGAATAAGGTAAAGACCCATAGCGCATAGGCCGCCCACCAGTTGCTTTTGTCACCGTAGATTACCACGGTGTCGTCGCGGGCGATGCCCTTGCGGTTCATCAAGTCGGCGAATTGCTCGCCAGTGATGTAGTCACGCACCCTTGGGTCATTGAGGTCTGTGTGCCAGTCGATCTTCACCGCGCCTGGAATATGTCCGACGTCGTAAAGCAGTACGTCCTCATCAGATTCGACGATAGACAGACCGGGTTTACCCAAATGGAAGTACAGCCAGTCGCCTGTGACTAGTCGTTCGGGATGGGCGTAAGCCGACAGGGAAGGACTCGGATCTATGGGTAGTGACATACCTCAGAGCCTACTCATCCCGATGTTGTTGGTGACTATGCGCAGATACCAACTAACGCCGCTGAGGACTGCGGCGAAGGTGTAACGGTCGAATGCTAGATAACCGGGTTGGCTACCCACAGCGCGGCGATAGACAACCCCACACGGCGCAGTAGTGACCGTGTCAAAGGCAGTCCGATCCCTACGACGGCTGACGGGTCGCCGTCGACGCCGTCGATGAACCAGCCACCCAGTCCGTCCAGTGCGAACCCTCCAGCAACCTGTAACGATTCGCCGCACGCCAGGTAGGCTTCTAGCTCTTCCGCCGATGGATTTCCGAAATATATTGTGGTTATTGATGTTTCATCAACGGAATAAGCGATTTCATTGTTTGACAGCCGGATAACGCAGTGGCCGGTATAGAGTTGGCCGGCGCGCCCTGCCATCGACTGCCACTGTTGCCGTGCGTTGGTGACGGACTGCGGCTTGTTGCACAGCCGGCCATCGAGGTAGAGTAGTGAATCACATCCAATGACAACACAATCGGCTGCGACCGCGGGGGGCAGAGCTGTCGCGACTTGCATGGCTTTCGTCTGGGCGAGTGTGCATACCACGTCGCTCGGCGAAGCGTCTGACCCGAGGCTCTTGGTGACCACATCTTCATCGACACCGGAAGCTACGACCAGTGGGTCAATGCCGGCCTGGCGAAGAACTTTGAGTCGGCCGGTGGAGGCGGACCCTAGTACCAGCCGGGTCATCGGCGCATATGCGCCATTTCGTGCAGGGTGATGCGCTGCCAACTGAAGGCCGAATACCGCAACTTGTCGACCGGCAAGCCCCATCGGGTGTGCTCGCTCTGCTCGGCCCGTGATGCACCACCGATGCTGCTCAGCACCGCGATCAGCGCCGCCAATTCCTCGTGAGTGGGTTGGCCCTTGAGTATCTCGATATGAGGTTCGTGCGGGTGCTCCATCTGTTTTGTCATAGCGGAATATTCCCGTGCTTCTTGGGGGGCAGTTGTGCGATCTTGCGTTCCAACAGGCGAAGCGCAGTGGCGATGTAGCCGCGGGTGTGCGACGGCGGGATCACCGTATCGACGTAACCTCGTTCGGCGGCGACATACGGGTTCACCAGGGTGTCCTCGTACTCTTGCTGCAGCTGCAGTCGTAGCTCATTAACATTGGCGCCGCTCTCAGCCGCTTGGGCCAGTTCCTTGCGGTATACGAAGCCCACCGCACTGGAGGCACCCATCACCGCAATCTGTGCGGTCGGCCAAGCCAAGTTGACGTCACAGCCCATATCTTTAGAGCCCATCACACAGTATGCGCCACCATAGGCCTTGCGGGTAATGACAGTGATCTTGGGGACGGTAGCCTCACCGTAAGCGAAGAGCAGCTTGGCACCGCGCCGGATGATGCCGTTGTATTCTTGTTCGGTGCCTGGCAGGAAGCCTGGGACATCCACCAGCATCACGATTGGTATATTGAAGCAGTCGCAGGTCCGCACAAACCGGGCTGCCTTTTCCGAGGCGTTGATATCCAGGCAGCCGGCGAACTGAGTGGGCTGGTTGGCGACGATGCCCACCGGTCGACCGTCGATGCGTCCGAACCCGACGATTATGTTGGTGGCGTAACCTGCCTGTACCTCGAGGAACTCGTCCTCGTCGAGGATATGGGTTACTACCTGGTGCATGTCGTAGGGTTGATTGGGCGAGTCCGGGATCAGCGTATCCAACTCCAGGTCCTCAGCGGTCAGATTGTCTTCAATGGAACCGTCCGGAGTGGGTTCGGCATACCGGGGTGGGTCGGTGAAGTTGTTAGGCGGCAAGTAGCTCAATAAGTCGCGCACCCAATCGAAAGCGTCCTGTTCGCTCGATGCGACGTAGTGCGCGGTACCCGACTTGGCCATGTGAGTATGGGCACCACCCAGCTCCTCCATGGTGACGTCCTCACTGGTGACGGTCTTGATGACGTCGGGTCCGGTGATGAACATCTGGCTGGTCTGGTCGACCATCACCACGAAGTCAGTCAGCGCCGGGGAGTACACGTGTCCACCGGCAGCAGCCCCCATAACTAGCGAGATTTGTGGGATGACACCGGAGGCCAGGATATTGTTGCGGAAGATCCGGCTGTACAGGCCCAGCGAGACGACGCCCTCCTGGATACGTGCGCCCGCACCGTCGTTGATGCCGATCAGCGGGCGGCCGGCTTTGATCGCCAGTTCCTGCACCTTAACGATTTTTTCGCCATAGACTTCGCCCAGGCTGCCGCCGAACACTGTGGCGTCCTGGCTGAAGATACACACGCTACGGCTGTCGATAGTGCCGTAGCCGGTGACCACGCCGTCGCCGACCGGGCGGTTTTCACTGAGGCCGAAGTTGGTGCTGCGGTGTCTGGCCAGCGCGTCGAGTTCGACGAATGAGTCGTCGTCCAACAGGGTATCGATACGCTCACGGGCGGTCAGCTTGCCCTTAGCGTGCACCTTCTCGACGGCGGTTACACCGACCGGATGCAGTGACTCTTCGGTCCGCTTGTGCAGTTCGGCCAGCTTGCCTGCAGTGGTGTGGATATCGATCGTGTGCTCGGCAGCGCGTTCCGCCGAATGAGCCGAGTGGTCGATAACGCTTGCCATGGAGTCGATGTTATCGACAGCTGTGGTGGTCGTTACGCTGGGCTGGCAGGGAGATTTAGTTTGGACCGTGATCTATTCAAGCTGCCGCTGGACCCAGCGGCACTACGCGCTGAGCTAATTGGGACGGGACTCCAGTGGCGTCAACTGGACGTTGTTGCACAAACTGGTTCCACGAACGCTGACCTGTTGGCGCGGGCAGCGTCAGGTGTCGACATCGACGGAGCGGTGCTTATTGCCGAGCACCAGACCGCTGGTCGCGGGCGTCACGGTCGCGGTTGGTTGGCCAGCCCCCGCGTACAGATCACGATGTCAATCGGTGTGGGTGTCGCCGATATCCCGGTTGCCACATGGGGCTGGTTGTCGCTGGCCACCGGGGTAGCGGTGGTGGACACGGTGACCCCGATGATTGACACGACCGGAGTCAACGCCGGCCTCAAGTGGCCAAACGATGTGCTGGTTGGCGGCGGCAAGCTCGCGGGCATTCTAGCCGAGGTCGCCCGGCCAGTCATCGTCGTCGGTGTGGGACTAAACGTCACGCAGGCTCCTGAAGAGGTTGATAGTCCCGGGGCGACTTCGCTGTTTGATCTCGGCGTGCCGACACCCGATCGGGACCAGCTGGTGCGCGGGCTGTTACGGGCGCTTGATGCGCGGGTTGGCCAGTGGCGAAATACCGACCCGCAGTTGAAGGCCGACTATCGGGCGTGCAGCCTGACACTCGGGACACGTGTGCGGGTGGAGCTCCCTGGCGGCAAGGACGTGGTCGGAACCGCACGCGGAATCGATGAACAAGGAAGATTGTGCTTGGAAACTGAGGGATCGGCCGAGGGGCAAACTGTCGTGATTTCTGCTGGTGACGTGGTGCATTTGCGCTAGCGTTGAGCCGATAGTTGGCGAGATTTTATGTCGCGCTTTCTCGCGCCAAGCTATAATTTTCGGCGCGGACGGCAGCGGGCTCCGACCAAACGACGGCTAATGTCGTGACCATGAGGTATCCGGATAATGCCTTGGCCGCCGGTGAGCAGGTGGTCGTGCATCGCCATCCACACTGGAAGCGTTTGATCTGGCCCGCTGCGGTGTTTGTCTTGGCGACCGGGTTGGTCGCGTTTGGTTCCGGGTACATCAACTCGATGCACTGGGCGCAGGTCGCCAAGAACGTGATCTATGATGTCTTTTGGGGCGTCTGGTTGGTGATCGTCGGCTGGCTCACGTTGTGGCCGTTCCTTAGTTGGCTGACTACACATTTCGTTGTCACCAACCGGAGGGTGATGTTTCGACAAGGGGTGCTGGCCCGCAGCGGGATCGACATTCCGCTGGCGCGCATCAACAGCGTGGAGTTTCGGGACCGGCTTTTTGAGCGGATGTTTCGCACCGGAACGCTGATTGTTGAATCTGCGTCACAAGATCCATTGGAGTTCTACAACATTCCGCGCCTGCGCCAGGTGCATGCCCTGCTGTATCACGAGGTTTTTGACAACCTAGGGTCCAAGGAGTCGCTCAGCTGAGACACGGGACAATAGGTGTTAGGCGTCGGGAGGATTGCGCCAGGCGCGCGACAGGGTGACGTTGCCGTCTTCGAAGCCGCGCGCTGCGGTGTCCCCGAAGACTTCGGCTACGCCACCCGCGGTAAGGGTGGATTCCAGAGCTTTTCGGGGTTGCGGGCGAACGCTTCGGGAAAAACCCAGCGCCGGAACGCCCAGAAGCGAAATGCCATCTGCAGCAGGTTGCCGATGATGTAGGCTGAGAGGAAGTCGGCGAGGTTTTCCACGGTCAGTGACACCGTGGGTGCCCGTAGCTGCAGCACATAGCTCGAGAACCATAGCGGCGCCATGCTCAGCAGCACCCCCACACCGCTGAAAGCGAAAAACAGCAGTGCCTCGTGATGGCGCTCGCGGCCGCCGCGGTCCCGAAAGCTCCATTCCCTGTTCAACACGTAGGACGTGATAACCGCGACTATGCCGGCGATGACCTTGGCCGTTACCGGTTTGGGCTCGAGAATCGTCAGCTTGAGGGTGTAGAAAATGGCTGAGTCGATGATGAATGTGGTGCCGCCGACTATGGCAAATTTAATGAGTTCGTGGTGGCGCTGCGCATACGGCTGGAGTACGGAGGGCAAGCACGCGACCGTGGCATCGGCAAAGGACACAACACGTCAGTGTACGGATTGACGCAAAATCGACGCAAAATGCTACTTAGCGATTAGGTGTTGCTGCGGGTCAATATGTTATCCGTCGCCATGACACCATTATGGCTGTGCCAAGTACACGTCCACCAGGAGTTGCCCCATTGGTTGCTATGGTCGGCGGTGGTCAACTTGCCCGGATGACTCATCAAGCCGCGATAGCGCTGGGGCAGAACCTGCGGGTATTGGCCACCGCCGCCGACGAACCTGCCGCGCAGGTTACTCCCGACGTAGTGATCGGCTCGCACACCGATCTTGAAGACTTGCGCCGTGTCGCCACCGGAGCCGATGTGTTGACCTTCGACCACGAGCATGTCCCGACTGAACTGTTGGACAAGCTGGTGGCCGACGGCATCAATGTGGCACCACCGCCGCACGTTCTGCTACACGCTCAAGACAAACTGGTCATGCGGCGACGATTGGCGGCGCTGGGAGCCGCGGTGCCCCGCTTCGTGGCATTAGACAGCGTGGACGACTTGGCCGAAATCGACGCGTTTGCGCAGCGCCTGGCGGGTTCGAAAGATGCCTCGATGGTGGTCAAGGCGGTCCGCGGGGGGTATGACGGCCAGGGGGTGCGGATGGTCCGCGATCTGGCACACGCCCGCGAGATTGCCGTCGGATATTTGGCCGATGGAATGCCGGTGCTGGTTGAGGAGCGATTGGAACTGCGTAGCGAATTGTCCGCGCTGGTAGCGCGCTCGACGTTCGGCCAGGGTGCGGCTTGGCCGGTCGTGGAGACGGTGCAACGGGACGGGATTTGCGTATCGGTGGTTGCACCGGCCCCGACTTTAGCCGACGACTTGGCCGTGGCGGCGCAGCGGCTGGCGTTGTGGTTGGCCGCTGAACTCGGCGTGGTCGGTGTGTTCGCGGTCGAGCTGTTCGAAACCACCGACGGCGCTTTGCTGGTTAACGAGCTTGCAATGCGCCCGCACAACTCCGGACACTGGACCATGGATGGTGCTCGTACCAGCCAGTTCGAGCAACATCTGCGTGCGGTGCTGGACTATCCGCTTGGCGAGACCGCCGCTACCGCGCCGGTGACCGTGATGGTTAACGTACTAGGTGCCCTCCAACCGCCGGCGCTGAGCGCTATGACTATGGACGAACGGCTGCACCATCTGTTTGCACGGATGCCCGATGCCCGGGTGCACCTCTATGACAAGGCTGAGCGGCCTGGCCGCAAGGTCGGGCACATCAATTTTCGCGGCACCGACAAAGACCTGAAGGACCCAACTAAGCTGCGTGAGCGCGCTGAGCTGGCGGCGCATTGGCTATCACATGGGCAGTGGACGGACGGGTGGGACTCCCACCGCGCCAGCGACGATAAAGAGCGAAGCGATAAGGAGGAGCGGCGCACATGACCAGGCAGCCCCGGGTCGGAGTGATCATGGGCAGCGACAGTGACTGGTCGGTGATGCAAGATACGGTCCATGCACTGGTGGAGTTTGATATCCCGATCGAGGTTCGGGTGGTGTCGGCGCATCGCGCCCCCGCTGAGATGTTCGACTATGCGCACGGTGCTGCAGACCGCGGCCTTGAGGTGATCATTGCCGGTGCCGGCGGTGCCGCTCACCTGCCTGGAATGGTCGCCTCGGCGACTCCGTTGCCGGTGATCGGGGTGCCGGTGCCGATGGCCAGGCTCGATGGCCTGGACTCGTTGCTGTCGATTGTGCAGATGCCAGCGGGGGTTCCGGTGGCCACAGTGTCTATCGGCGGCGCTCGCAACGCGGGTTTGTTGGCGGTGCGCATTTTGGGATCGTCGGACTTGCAGCTTCGAGCGCAGCTGGTCGCGTTCTCCGATCGGTTGGCCGATACCGTACGGACCAAGGATGCGGATGTGCAGCGGTTTCAGGGTAAGTTGACTGGCGACTAATGTCGAATTCTCTGATTCTCCCCCGCACGTGGGTGGGGGTGCTTCCCTCTGGGGGTGTGCCTCTACCTCGGACCGTGAGTGGTCCGCATCGTCGTCAGACTAAAAGGAGGTCGTGATGGTTGGGTGGTCCGGAAAACGGTCGTTTGATTTGTTCAAGTTGCCAGAAGAACACAATGAATTGCGAGCAGTGATCCGATCGTTGGCAGAAAAAGAGATCGCTCCGCACGCCGCCGATGTGGACGAGCGTGCTCGGTTTCCCGAGGAGGCACTGGCCGCCCTGAATGCATCCGGTTTCAACGCTGTCCACGTCCCTGAGGAGTACGGAGGTCAAGGTGCGGACTCGGTCGCGGCTTGTATCGTGATCGAAGAAGTAGCGCGCGTCGACGCTTCTGCGTCGTTGATTCCTGCAGTTAACAAGCTTGGCACTATGGGCCTTATCCTGCGCGGTTCGGAAGAGCTCAGGAAGCAGGTGCTGCCGTCGTTGGTGGCGGAGGGGGCGATGGCGTCCTACGCATTGAGTGAGCGCGAAGCCGGCAGTGACGCCGCGTCTATACGGACCCGTGCCAAAGCCGACGGGTATGATTGGATTCTCAATGGTTCCAAGTGCTGGATTACCAACGGCGGCAAGTCGACCTGGTACACAGTGATGGCGGTGACCGATCCGGACAAGGGTGTCAACGGCATCTCGGCGTTTGTTGTGCACAAGGACGATGAGGGGTTTCGTATCGGTCCGAAAGAAAAGAAGCTCGGGATCAAGGGGTCACCAACCACTGAGCTCTACTTCGAGAATTGTCGCATTCCCGGTGATCGCATTATTGGTGAGCCCGGCACTGGCTTCAAGACAGCGCTGGCCACGTTGGATCATACGCGTCCCACGATTGGGGCCCAAGCCGTGGGCATTGCGCAGGGCGCGTTGGACGCTGCTGTCCTTTATACTAAGGATCGCAAGCAATTCGGCGAATCGATCAGCACCTTCCAAGCTGTTCAATTCATGCTTGCCAATATGGCGATGAAAGTTGAGGCGGCGCGGCTGACTGTCTACACTGCAGCTGCCCGTGCCGAGCGCGGTGAGCCGGATCTGGGCTTCATCTCAGCGGCGTCGAAATGCTTTGCCTCCGACGTCGCGATGGAGGTCACCACTGACGCCGTGCAACTGTTTGGCGGCGCCGGTTACACTACCGACTTCCCCGTTGAGCGGTTCATGCGTGACGCCAAGATTACCCAGATCTATGAGGGCACCAATCAAATTCAGCGTGTGGTGATGTCGCGGGCATTGCTGCGTTGATCCCAATATAGGTTTGGCCCAGCGAAACCGCCTGCTTGACAGGCAATCACAACCAGGTCGAGCATGCCCAATCCCGGGCAGACTAATTGGCCGCAGGTCCTAAAAAGCAAAGCGGTGCAGTACAAGGTTGTACTGTCCGCACAGCTATACGGTGAGCGGTGTGATCGAGATGGCTGATCGTGCTGCCAACTTCTAACCGTAGTCGCCGCGCGAGGTTGAATTCCTTGAGGTAACATTACGGGTGTTGCAACAACACGGATACAGCCGGTTTACGCGGTGGACGCGGCGAACTCCGAACCAGCAAGGCTGCTGTATACTGGCGTTAGCCGTCTAAAGCCAAATTTAGTGTTGGCCGCCTTCGTCTAAAGGTATTATCCGGTCCAGGTCGCGGTTCTGCCCGGAGACCGACTTTACTGTCACTGGGCGAGCTCATCTGGGCCTCATCCAGTCCCTTCTGGTTGGCGTGGTTGAGGAAGCTGATGCCGATGTAGGCGACGCAGCCGGGAGTCTCGGAACAGCCAGTCAGCATGCTCCCTTTGCCGTTTTCACCCAGCACGCTCGGCACGGCCGGTAAGTCGACGGTGGTGTCGAAGCTGGACGACTTACCCCAGCCGTGTCGGGGTCTTGCTTGGCCAGATACTGGGTGAGCAAGTAAAGTATTACTCGGTCTCTCGGAACGGTGGAGTGCAATGGCAGCGGTGTCAGGCAGGTTTAAGTAGGGGTTGAATGGCGGCGCTCTCCGGGTTGTTCCAGGTTTTGATCGCGCCCTGGTACCTACCCCTCGATACGGTTCAATTCAGTTTGAGTTGATCACTGGCACTGGGCAGGCTGTATTTGATCTGCTGGGCAGAATGGGCTAACGCGATGTTTCATCAATCCTTTGTGCGTTGGCCATGTCACCGTATGACGGACCACGCGGTCGGAGGCGCTGATGTCGACCGCTCCGGCAGTGACCTGCGCGATCCCAGTTCCTGACCGGTGATCGTGACGTTTAGGTACTTCGATTTGGTAGGCTGGACCTCATAGATTCTATAGAGGGGTTTTAAGCAATGTGCTGCCGGTCTCTGACAACGTGGCCTTCGACGGCGCGAGCGCGGTGGCGACGTTACCGGCCGGCCTTGGGACTCGACGAACCACTTGTTGCGTTCGAACCGCAGGCTGCCACCCAAGATCAGTAGTACAGTAGCCAACAACGTACGTAAGCGAGCCATCACACAGCTGACCCTATCTATTGCCATTGCCGGTTTATGCCGGGTTTCCGTCATCTGCTGCTGTGGTTCTGACTTGCTGTTTTCTGGCACCGAGGAGTCTGCGGTCGCCGAACAGTCCGGAGATTGAACGGACCTTTTCGGCCTGTTTGGGTGATGGGAACAGCTGTTCGGTGGGTTCTTCTTGGATCAGTTTATCGTCGATAAATAATTCCGTCCGGTGATCAATCCGGGTGGCCTGGGCAAGATAATAGGTCACCACGATAACGGTCAGCCGATTGGCCAATGGTTGAATGAGCTACTCGATCTTTTGGTCGTGGTCGAGTTCAGTGAAGAAGTGGGTGCGTTAAACAACAACACCTCCGGTCCCTTTGACAAGCGCACGGGCCAGACACAACAACTGCTGCTGACCACCGGAGATTCAGGACGGTGAATCACCAAGCCGATCCTTGACCACATCCTAAAACCCAACCTCGGCCAGCCGGGCTTCAGTAACGTTTTTGAATTCTTTGCGCGGCACCATCTTGTGAGTACGCACGCCGACAACCACGTTATCCAAGATTGACATTGGCAACGGATTGATAAGCTACAATATCAGCCCCATGCGGCAGCGAAAACGAACGTTAGGTTCACCGTCGCCATGGCAGGTGGAACAGCATCAGCAGCACCAGTTTTCGGGGTACCGTTTGAGCGTCAACCTGTTCAGGGCTCATCAACATCCCACCGAAGTTACTTCGCGACCCCGCGCACGTCGTCACACAGGCTAGCTTATAGGTATCTGCAAAAACCCGCTTAGTATCTGCTCACTTGCACCGCTGCGGCTAGACTCTTCTAGTCTTTCCAGAAAATCTTCAAAGGCGCCTCTAAATCTTGCTCCTAATTGGCCAGGCTTGTATGTACACAAATCTACGGTGGCGGAATAAGTGCGTTCGTCGTCTTGACTCGTGAAAGGAGTTCCGTGAAGTCCACCCGATCTGGCGTTGTACGGAGTCTGTTGGCTGTCAGCGCGCTGATATTAACGGCGTGTGGGAACAACAACACCATCACCTCGTCATCTGGATCCAGTACTTCGCTGGTGTCGGTGCACTGCGGCGGTAAGAGACAGCTTAAGGAAGCCGGATCGACCGCCCAAGAGAACGCGATAGAGCAATTTGTCTACGCCTATGTCCGGGCCTGTCCAGGCTATACGTTGGATTACAACGCAAACGGCTCCAGCAGTGGGGTGACGGAGTTCATCAACAACGAAACCGATTTGGCGGGGTCTGATATCCCGTTGGATCCATCAACGGGTCAGACCGAGAACGCGGCGGCACGCTGCGGTTCGCCGGCGTGGGATCTGCCGACGGTGTTTGGCCCGATCGCGGTCACTTACCACATCAACGGCGTGGCGTCGTTAAAGTTAGACGGACCCACCACGGCAAAGATCTTTAACGGCAGCATCACCACGTGGGACAACCCGGCGATCACCGCGCTCAACGCGGGAACCCTGCTGCCATCAATACCCATCCACGTCATCTTTCGCAGCGACAAGTCCGGCACCACGTACAATTTCCAGCAATACCTTGATGCTGCATCTAACGGTGCGTGGGGTAAGGGTGTAGGCGAGACGTTCAACGGGGGCGTCGGTGTCGGTGCCGCGGGAAACAATGGCACATCGGGGGCCCTGGAGAACATCGACGGGTCGATCACCTACAACGAGTGGTCGTTCGCTGTGGGTAAGCAGTTGGATATGGTCCAGATCATCACGTCAGCGGGTCCGGATCCGGTGTCGATTACTATCGATTCCGTCGGCAAGACGATTGCCGGGGCCAGAATCGTGGGGCAGGGCAATGACTTGGTGTTGGATACGTCGTCGTTCTACAAACCGACCCAGCCCGGTGCATACCCGATCGTGTTGGCAACCTATGAGGTCGTCTGCTCGACGTATCCGGATTCTGCCACCGGCACGGCGGTGAAGGCGTTTATGGAGGCCGCAATTGGCGCGGGCCAAGATGGTTTAGAGCAGTATGGGTCGATTCCACTGCCGAGCTCGTTCCAATCTAAACTGGCAGCAGCGGTGAATGCTATCGCTTAATTTGCGTGTCCGGACCGGATTCTTTGTACATGTACATGCCGGACAGTAGCCATTCCTATCAATTTCATAGGGCTCTAGTAACTTTGGAAGGTCCATCGACGAACCTGCAGAGAGGTCTCGTGTTGCGCAACTTTATTGTAGCCCGGTTATTGGGGATTTACCGCGTGGTAAACACCGGTTTCGACGCAGCGGGACTGGGAGAGTCGGAATTGGCGGCCAATGGAAGGGAGCGTCGACGGTGAGTGACGCTATTACGCGGGCAGGGTCGCAGTTTGGGCCGTATCAGCTGATGCGGTTGCTTGGTCGTGGCGGTATGGGCGAGGTCTATGAAGCAGAAGACACGCGTAAGCGCCGGGTGGTGGCGCTGAAGCTGATCTCACCGCAGTATTACTCCGACAATTCGGAATTTCATGCGCGTATGCAACGTGAGGTTGACACGGCGGGACGTTTGACCGAGCCGCACATCGTTCCTATCCATGAATACGGCGAGATCAACGGGCAGTTCTATGTGGAGATGCGCCTTATTGACGGCGTTTCGCTGCGCATCATGTTGTCACAGTACGGTCCGCTGAGCACGGTGCGAACAGTGGCAATCGTTCGCCAAATCGCAGCTGCGCTGGATGCTGCACACGCGAACGGCGTCACACACTGCGACGTCAAACCGGAAAACATTCTGGTCACCGACAAGGACTTTGCTTACCTGGTGGATTTCGGGATTGCACGTGCCGTGTCTGACACCGGTCCGACTCAGAGCAGCATCTCCAACTACATTGCTCCGGAGAGGTTCACAGGCAGCGAGGTCAATTACCGTGCTGATATCTATGCACTAGCCTGCGTGTTGGGCGAGTGTTTGGTCGGATCGCCGCCCTATTATGCCGACACCGTCGAACGACTGGTTGCCGCGCATCTGCTCGAGCCTGATCTGCAGCACTGCCAACTGCGAATGGGAATGGTTCCAGCGGTGTTCGACGAGGTGATTGCTAAAGGCATGGCCAAAAACCCTATAGAGCGCTATGCCACCGCGGGTGATCTGGCTAAAGCCGCCCACTGGGCGCTGAACGCATCCGAGCAGCACCAGGAAGCCACGATTCTGCAGCGCGGCGACAACGCGACTCTGCTTGGCAACGCTGGCTGTGCCCATTACCCGGGCTCGGGCACCGACTCCAGATCAATGGTTGCTTCAGCGCAGTTGCCCGGCGAGGTGATCATGGCTCGTCCAGTAACTACCGACAGCAGCGGTGGCGGTTGGCGTCCAACTGGGCCGCCGTACTCTGCCAGTCTTGCTGGACCACCAACGGTTAGCCAACCACTCGTTGTGCCCGACCCAGACTTTTCTTGGCTCCGTCGGAAACGCATGCGATGGATCGCCGCCGGTGCTACGGTGGTCGTGCTTGTCGCCGCCATCGGTATCACGCAGGTTCTGAAATCGCGCCTCTCGTCGTCGTCTGGGCAGGCGACCGGGCAAATCGTGTTGCCGTTCAATGGTATCGACTTTCGTTTGTCTCCTGGTGGGGTGGCGGTAGACAAGGCTGGTGACGTGTATGTCGCCAGTGAAGTCATGTATGGGCGGGTGGTGAAGTTGGCGCCGAGGTCAAGTACCCCAACGGTGCTGCCGTTTTCTGGTCTCTATCAGCCTCAAGGGCTGGCTGTGGACGCCGCAGGTACCGTGTATGTCACCGATTTCAACAACCGGGTGGTGTCGTTGGCGGCCGGGTCAAGCCATGAGATTGTGCTGCCGTTTTCTGATCTTAATTACCCCGAGGGTATTGCGGTGGACGCTGCCGGCGATGTCTATGTCGCCGACCGGGGTAACAGCCGGGTTGTCAAGCTCGAAGCCGGGTCCGCCGTGCAGACTGTACTGCCGTTCGCCGGTCTGAGGAACCCCGATGGTATCGCGGTGGACAGCGCTGGCAATGTCTATGTCGCCGACACCGACAATAACCGGGTGTTGGAGTTAAATGTCGGGACAAACACCCAGACCGTGCTGGCGTTCACCGGCGTCACGGTGCCCTGGGGTATTGCGGTGGATACCGCCGGCGACGTCTACGTCACTGAACACGACAATAGCCAGGTGGTGAAATTGCCGGCTGGGTCGAACACTCCGATCGTGCTGCCGTTTAACGACCTCAACACTCCCATGGCAGTCACGGTGGACAAAAACGGGACCGTCTACGTCGCCGACCGTGGCAACGACCGGGTAGTCAAGCTGAAGCCCTAAGGCGTGGATCGTCACGAATCGTCCTGTGGTGCTATCAGAAACACGTCGTGGTGCTGCCCCGTGGCCTGCGGGTTGTCGGTGACAACGGCGTTGAAGTTGGAGTAGCGGGCTGGTATGCGGATCGCCGTTGTAGCTCTAGTCTGCGGGCCACCGCTGCCGATGTGCAGAGTGAGGTCGTTCTCCGCGAACAAAAGGAGTGTCGACGCGGCCTGCTTCCGGTGTAGGCCAGGCAGGTCATGAGAGAGCGCTGGTGTAGCAGCTCAACCCATTCGGCAACGGTCTTGGCGGCCAGTGCTGCTTGAAGTTCGTCGGTCAACTCGGGGTAGTTGACCGCTCAAGCGCGTTGGTACCTGGATCGCTCGTCGTTAATAAGACCGGGTCGGCCTATGATGTGGAACATCTTCTGCCAGTTCCTGGGCGCATAAGCGCTGACCACAACGTATCCGTCGGTGGCTCAGAAGGCGTCCGATGGTTGGCTGGAAAAGCTAACTATCTTGGTTGCTTAGCTTCCGGGTCCTGCTTCGGCGCTGGCTTGGCGGCTGTACGGGTGCTGTCCTTCTGGTTGAGATGTATTGTTAATTGGTTGATCTGTGCTACTATCACTACGTCGTAGACCGCGACTGGGACGGTGTCGGATACCCCGTGCTGTTTGCGGTTGAGCAGCTCCGCCAGTACGGCTTGGACCAAGCACGTGGCTGACTGGAGTTGTCGACGAGTTGCAACAGGATGATCTGTGGTGTGCTGTCCGGCGCGGGCATTCCGGTGGTAATATAGGCCTTGGTAGCGACTAGCAGATCAATGTCCTAACCGGTTGCTGTGTGTGCCGTTGCCGTCGAATGCCGTCAAGCGTATGTAGATCAACTTGGGGTTGCGCGACTGGAAGTCGTTGGAGCCCAAGCATATTCGCTCCATAACCCCAGGCCGAAAACCGTCCAGTACGACATTGGTGGTATCGGTGAGGCGCAGTATCTGTTGTTTGGCTTCGTCGTTAGTCAAGGTCACCGTTACCGACTTCTTGCCGCGGTTGTTGGACAGAAAATTATGTCGTCAGCGGTGGGTGTCTGGGCAGTACTGTGATGATCTGGTAGGCCGCTTCAATACTTACTTGATGACTTCGGCGTCTAGCTATGCCAGCGTCTGTCCGGCGAACGGCCTGGCCACGTTTTGAGTGAAATCGAGTATCTGAAAGCCGTCAAGTGTTTTGGCGGGGTTGTTGTTTAGCATCGACGTACTCCTCCTAGCTTGATCTGGTGGAGTCTGTTTCTAGTTAGGTATCGGCTCCTAGGTGTAGTACCGCGGTGGAGTAGTGTACTAGCGAAAACTGTTGAAGCAGGTTTTTCTTTTGTAGGTGGAATCGGTAATCTGTTATGGGCGAATAGCTGTTCTAGCTGCGTGCCTGTCACGTTCCAGCCGCGCACGTCTAGGTAGATTGCGACGTCATTGCGCTCGCCGGGGTAGCCCAGATTGTTGAGCACGGCGTCCAAGCCGTGTTCGTATCCCCTTTCGATTCGCGGTTTCCAACGCCTGTATGGCATCTGGGGAGTTGAGGAACGTATCCGTTACCAAATCTACTATCGTCGGCACTGAGCGGAACGCGGTTATATCATCCAGCAAGCGATCCTGTGCCTGCGGCGGACAGGATAGGCGAGCAGGACCTTGGCGAGCCGCACGGAGGGCGTCCCGGGTCGAAGCCGGCTTGGTGCAGTGCCGCTGGTCAGTCGTGGCGGAGGTCGATGATTGGCATCGCCCGAAGGTCAGTCGTCGGAGCAGTACCGAGCACGGTTAGTGTGGTGCTCTTGAATGCGATGACTCGCAGCTGGTCGATCTCGCGTACCGCCATCCCTGTCGGCCAGGCAAGTTGATAGCCGAGAGTATTGAGGCCAGAGGCCATAATGGCCGCCTAGTGGGTTCCAGGTGCCTTGGTAAACCATGGCGTCGTCGAAAAATGCATGGATGTAGCGAGTACGCACTACCAGCATATCGGTCATCCGCTGCATGCTCTAGGGGACGCCGAGGATATCGACCGCAGCGGAGCTGAGTTCGTCGATCGCTCATCGAGTAAAAAAATCGATGCCGACCCGCCCATACCAGCGGTTATATAAACCGGTCGTCAATATCAGGGTATCCCTGGTGGCCCTGGCCTGTCCCGCGACCACCCTAGGCGCAGTAGTACCCACGCTTGTCGCCGCGTCTCAGGTGTCATTTTCGGTGCGTTCCATCCGTGTTCCCTTCATCTACTGCGCTTGTAGTCATTGTTACATTAATCACCCATCTGTGGCCGGCGTCCGTTGGTGCAGCGATACAGCTGCCGGTGAGTACAATTGAAAACGCATGTAGGGAAAACGGCATTTAGCATCGCTGGATGCAGATGATTTCCCGCACGGTTGGCGATTTGGTCGGATCAGTTGCTCATGTCGATTGCGGCACCTCCATGCGTGATGCCGGGTGGCAGCGGAGCGCTCGGTGGGCGCGGTGGCTGGCCTGGGTCAGCCTCGCCGTGTTGCTCATCGAAGGTGCCGTTGGGCTGTGGCAAGGTTTGGCAGTCGGGTCCGTCGCATTGACCGGGTGGGCGCTCGGTGGCGGATCTGAAGGACTGGCCAGTGCGATGGTGCTCTGGCGTTTCACAGGCGCTCGCACGGCGTCGGAGACCGCTGAGCGGTGCGCACAACGTGGTGTGGCGGTGTCGTTTTGGCTGACTGCCCCTTACATCGTTGTCGAATCTATCCGTGACCTGATCGGCAAGCACCACGCCGAGGCGTCGGTAATCGGCATTGGGTTAACGGTCCTCGCCTTGGTGTTGATGCCGATTCTTGGGTGGGCCAATCATCAGGTGGGTGCCCGGCTGGCATCGGCAGCCACCGAGGGCGAAGGCACTCAGAACTATCTATGCGCCGCCCAGGCCGCCGGGGTGCTGATCGGCCTGGCGATCACCGCCTGCGGGCCTGACGGCTGGTGGGTTGATCCCACGATCGGCCTGGCCATCGCCGCCGTAGCGGTGTGGCAGGGCATCCGAGCTTGGCGTGGCCACAACTGTGGTTGCTGAGCCCCTAACCGTGTTAGCCTAGACGGTAGCGGATGAGCCGGGAGCTGTTAGCCACCACCGCGACCGATGATGCGTTGTGCAGAACTGCGGCCAGCACGGGGGAGAGTACCCCGCCTGCCCCAATAAGCAGCCCGGCCGCATTGACGGCGATGGACATCCCGTAGTTCTCGCGGATCACATCAACTGCCCGGGCGCCCAGGTCCCGCACGTCGAGTAGGCGGTTGAGATCGTCGTTGGCTAGTGCCACGTCGGCGGTCTCGACGGCGACGTCGGTTCCGGCTAGGCCCATGGCGATTCCGATATCGGCGGTCGCTAGCGCTGGGGCGTCATTGACGCCGTCCCCAACCATGCCAACGATGTAGCCTTCCTTCTGCAGATTGCGAACCACCTCGAGCTTGTCTTCGGGCATCACCTCGGCGCGCCACTCGTCGATGCCTAGCTCGTTGGCGACGACCTCGGCAATGTCTGGATGGTCCCCGGTTAGCATGACGATCCGTCGGATACCGCTGGCTCGCAATTTGGTCAGTACCTCGGCTGCCTCAGGCCGCACTTCGTCACGCAGACTGACCAGCCCCACCAGTGTCCCGTCCACCGCGAGCAGCAGCGGAGTCTCCGCCTGGTGCCGCAGTTTGTCGACCCACTCCGCTGCCTTCTTCGACACCTTTACCTTTTCGGTGCGCAACAGCGACGGGCTGCCCAACAACAGGGTTCGACCGTCGGCCCAGGTCCGCATGCCCAGGCCCACCAGCACCTCGCACTCCTCGTGCGGCGGGATGTTGATGTGGCGCTCTTCGGTTGAGCGAATCACCGCTTCGGCCAGTGGATGCCGAGAGTGGATCTCTGAGCTGGCCGCATAGGCCAACACCTGCTCTGGCTCCCAATCTTTACTTATGGCAACGATATTGGTGACCACAGGGCGGGCGACGGTTAGAGTCCCGGTTTTATCGAACACGATCGCATCGACCCGGCCTGCCTGTTCGAGATGCGATCCGCCCTTGATGAGGATGCCACGGCGGGCGCCGTTGCCGATCGCGGCGCTGATTGCGGTCGGCGTGGCCAGTCCCACTGCACAGGGACACGCGATCAGCAGCATGGTCATTGCGCGGCGGACATCTCTGGTGATCGTCAACGTAATCATCGAGACAATGAACGAAGTAGGCCCGAAGCGGCGGGAGAAATTCTCGCCGACGGTCTGGATGGGTGCTCTATCGTGTTGAGCCTCTTCGACTCGAGTAATGATGCGGCCAATCGTGGTGTGCTTGCCGACG
>NZ_QAYL01000015.1 GCF_003408705.1 Mycobacterium uberis | reverse complement strand
ACTGCCTCACCCGACCCACCAAGGCCACAGCACAATGTAACAACACGAAGTAACTGCAACTACAAACTTCAAGGAAAGGATACGCATGACACGCTCTGATGTTCTGGTCTCCGCCGATTGGGCCGAGAGCAATCTCGGCAGCATGAACATCGTCTTCGTCGAAGTGGACGAGGACACCAGCGCCTACGACGGTGGCCACATCGTCGGCGCCATCAAGCTGGACTGGCGCACGGATTTGCAAGACCCGATCAAGCGCGACTTCGTCGACACTCAGCAATTCTCCAAATTGCTGAGTGACCGCGGCATTTCCAATGACGACACTGTGATCCTGTACGGTGGCAACAACAACTGGTTCGCCGCCTACGCCTACTGGTATTTCAAGTTGTACGGAAATGACAAAGTCAAATTGCTTGATGGCGGCCGCAAGAAGTGGGAACTCGACGGTCGCCCACTGTCCACCGACACCGTCAACAGACCGGCAACTTCCTACACTGCTGCTGCACCGGACAACACCATCCGGGCCTTTCGCGACGAGGTCATAGCGTCCATCAACATCAAAAATCTCGTCGACGTACGTTCCCCCGAAGAGTTCTCCGGTAGGATTCTGGCTCCTGCGCACCTACCACAAGAGCAGAGCCAACGACCCGGTCACATCCCCAGTGCAATCAACGTACCTTGGAGCAAGGCCACCAATGAGGACGGCACCTTCAAATCCGACGAGCAATTAGCCAAGATATACGCAGACGCCGGTCTAGATGGGACGAAGGAGACGATCGCCTACTGCCGGATCGGTGAGCGGTCATCCCACACCTGGTTCGTGTTACGCGAGTTACTCGGACATCAAAACGTCAAAAACTACGACGGCAGTTGGACAGAATACGGTTCCCTGGTGGGTGCCCCGATCGAGTTGGGAAGCTGATATGTGCTCTGGGACGAAACAAGGACTACCGTTGCCGGCCAGCATCGACCTCGAAAAGGAAACGGTGATCACCGGTAGCGTAGTCGACCGCGAAGGTCGAGCAATAGGTGGCGCATTCGTTCGACTGCTGGACTCGTCCAACGAGTTCACAGCCGAGGTGGTTGCCTCGGCTACCGGTGAATTTCGGTTTTTCGCCGCGCCGGGATCCTGGACTCTGCGCGCGCTGTCTTCAGTCGGTAATGGCGACGCCGTGGTGTCGCCACCGAGCGCGGGCATTCACGAGGTCGACATCAAGATCACTTGACTAGCCCGACAGACCTGGTTCGGAAACCACCACCGACCGATAAGACGAATAGACTCGGTCCCATGGTGCTCTTCTTTGAGATCATGTTGATCGTGGCCGTGGTGGTCATCTCGTGGTTTGCTCTTTATACTCTGTACCGACTCATTACTGACGAGTCGTGACCCGCGTCGGCGACGATGCAGAGCGCAGCCATAGAGTGGGACAACCTATTGCGCGCGGGGAAGAACGGCGCACGTGACTTCCGACGAGATCCATGACAGGCCTGGCGGTCCCGCGGAATCTGGCGAGGGTGCGACTGCTGGGATGTTTCAAGCGGCCGAGCGATCTACGGTGAGCGCAGCCCGAAACATCCCGACTTTCGACGACTTGCCAGTTCCCTCCGATACCGCGAATCTGCGCGAAGGCGCTAACTTCAAAGACACTTTGCTGGCACTGTTGCCGTTGGTTGGCGTGTGGCGCGGCGAAGGTGAAGGCCGCGGACCCGACGGCGACTACCACTTCGGCCAGCAGATCGTGGTCTCGCACGACGGTGGTGATTACCTGAATTGGGAAGCTCGGTCCTGGCGGCTCAATAATGCCGGCAAGTACCAGGAAGCTGGCTTACGTGAGACAGGTTTCTGGCGTTTTGTCAGCGATCCCTATGACTCGACTGAATCTCAACCGATCGAATTGCTGTTAGCCCATTCAGCTGGTTACGTCGAATTATTTTACGGGCGGCCACTCAACGCGTCATCGTGGGAATTGGTCACCGATGCACTGGCATGCAGTAAATCCGGCGTGCTCGTCGGTGGCGCCAAACGACTTTGCGGGATCATCGAAAGAGGCGATCTTGCTTACGTCGAAGAACGAGTGGATGCCGATGGAGAGCTGGTACCACATCTATCAGCGAGACTGTCCCGATTCGCCGGGTAGCAGCATGGTTACCGGGAAAGACACCTACGCACGATCATGCTGTGGTGCTGTCTGGCGTCTAAGCTGTCGATATCCCTAGGAACGGGAAGTCGGCTGGATACGTCGCCCGTAGCGCGGGGGTCGTGTCGGCGGTTGGCTTGCTCCTGCCAACCCGCGCTTAGTACGCTGTCCAACGTTGTCTTCGACCTCGAGAGGTGCGCTGCGAATGTCGCCGACCAGAGCAGCCAGACCGCCCAAAATGATATGCGCCAGCGTCACGCAATAGCCCCGCCCGCACCCCAATGGGTGCCATAACATGGAGCGGCTCCCAAGCGTTCTCCTGGTTGGACAAGATCAGGAGTTCGGAGACTAGGTGAATACCGGAAATTCACCAGCGCGCTGACGCCAGCTCTTCGGAAGCCGATGCAGCTAGCGCGCAGCTACCTCGCATCTTTAATGAAGCTATGAATTTCACGAACCACCTCACTTCCCTGTGTACGGCTCTGACCGTACCCGCACTTCCGGTCTTGGCACAACGGAATTAAGCGGCTCAGCAGTCGCTGATGATGGCGGTGTCGACCTGTTCGACGAAGTCTGCAGCCATTGGGGAGTGAGTCAGTCGTCGGCTGTCAAGAGTGGACACACGGGCAACCTCAAAGGGGACCTAGGCTATGCTAACATGCAGGGTCGGATGCCACGGCGGCGTCAGCAGGCAAAGGCTACTACCCGTCCCGTCTTCAGAATTCGTGGCTATCACCACCGTCGAGCGCGGGTCTTCCAGGACATAGCCGTCCGAGCTGACAAAAATAATGCACTGGCATCTTACCCGAGCGGCGTGTCACAAGGCTGCCATGTTCACTGCGTACGACAGTGTTTTTGCGCTGTCCAGCAGCCAAGGAGTGGCGCTGCACTGGTGGCGGGCAACCCGCTGGTCCGATGTGACCGCCACGAGCCCATCGCAACGCACCGCCGCCACCCAATCAGGGAGAGGGTCGGCCATCACATCACGTAAATTGTCGGCGCTAAGCCGATCTCCCGACCGCGGATGTAGATCCAAGCGCAGCGCGCTTTCGTCAACAGTAATCACAGTCCATCGTCATGCAGTTACGTCGATCGCATGCCTCCAGCGCAACAGGACCGGGTCAGGTAGATCCACTAATTGCACCGACTGGCTGAGCCATTGCAGATGCGGCTCGACCAAACAGGCTTTTCCGTCGCAAGCCAGCAGCGTGTCAAAAACGCCATCACTGCGAACTGCGGCGAGGTCGTAAGCGTGCAACAACAGCGTCCTCGGCGTATGGATTTCGTCGTCCCGGGTGACGGATCACACTCGACATGAGAAATGTAGTCTAAATGGCCGACGCCGCGAAAGTGCGGTCAGCCGCGCGCTCGTCGACGAACGTAAAGTTGGCTTCACGTTCGTCGACGGTCCGTAGAGTTGAAGCGTGAACGCAGTTCCCGCACCTGATCCAGGACCCGACGCTGGCGCAATCTGGCATTTCGGTGATCCACTGGGCGAACAACGAGCGGCCGAAACCGATGCTGTGCTAGTGGACCTCTCACACCGAGCGGTGCTCACGTTGATCGGCAGCGACCGGCAAACCTGGCTGCACAGTATCTCCACCCAGCATGTCAGCGAACTCCCCGATGGTGCCAGCACGCAGAATCTCAGCCTTGATGGTCAAGGCCGGGTTGAGGACCACTGGATCCAGACCGAGCTAGCGGGTACCACTTATCTCGATACCGAACCCTGGCGGGGTGAACCGCTGCTGAAGTACCTGCGCAAAATGGTGTTCTGGTCAGAGGTAACCCCGGGCAACGCCGACATGGCCGTGCTGTCGCTGCTAGGTCCACGACTGAATGAACCGGCGGTGCTCAATGCGCTTCACCTGGATGCGCTACCTACCCAATTGACAGCAGTTCCGCTGACCAGCGGAGGTTTCGTGCGCAGGATACACGGTACCCGTGCCGACCACATCGAACTGAACCTGCTGGTACCGCGTCGTAAGTCGGCCGACTGGCAGCACCGTTTGACGGAGGCGGGCGTCCGGTTAGCCGGGGTGTGGACCTATGAAGCCCACCGCGTAGCAGCGCTGCGCCCACGACTCGGCGTCGACACCGACCAGCGCACCATTCCGCACGAAGTGGGTTGGATCGGTGGTCCCGGCGAAGGCGCCGTCCACCTAGACAAAGGTTGCTACCGTGGTCAAGAGACCGTCGCACGAGTACACAACTTGGGTAAACCGCCTCGGATGCTGGTGTTGTTGCATCTCGACGGCTCGGTGGAACGGCCCTCAACGGGCGACCCAGTGTTGGCAAACAATCGCACTGTCGGACACCTCGGAACCGTAGTCGAGCACGTGGACCTGGGTCCAGTCGCGCTGGCGCTGCTGAAACGCGGACTGCCGACCGAAACCGAATTGGTTATCGAGCCGGAAAGCCCAGGGCGGGGGTTAGTCGCTGCGGTAATCGACGCCGATTCGCTGCCAGCTGCCGACGAGATTGGCGCGGGACGACAGGCCGTCGAGCGGTTACGCAAGGCGGCAAACTGAGTACTAAAGTCGAGGCATCCGCCACAGCGGGGAGGGGCGCTAACCGCCCTGCCGCAAGACACGGTAAACTGTCTACAGGACAATAACGACACTAAGAGATTCAGAGCCGTCTACTCGTTAGGCCGCTCCGTTATTTCGCGAGGGGGTTCCCCCATGGGCCGCGGCCGTGCTAAGGCAAAGCAGACCAAGGTTGCTCGAGAACTTAAATACAGCTCCCCGCAGACCGACTTTCAGCGGCTTCAGCGCGAGCTATCAGGGACGGGCACCAACGACTCCGGCCAGCTGGCCGAAGATGATCAGTTGCGTGACGACTCATGGGACGACGAAGATACCTGGCGCCGCTAGAATTCCCGTGCTGATGCATTACACATCAGTACTTTGGTGGTTCGAGTTAGGTGAGTTCCTTAAAATCTCGGGTGTTGCCCCACCAGTTTCGCCCGCGGGCCTTCTTTGTCGCCTTTGCAGACGGTGCCCAACACCCAGCAGTCCAAGTGACGTGCGGTCAGTATGGCCAAGGCGCGGTCGGTGTCTTCAGGCGCGACCACCGCGATCATACCGACGCCCATGTTGAACGTCTTTTCCATCTCCTCTCGCACTACCCGGCCGCGCTGGGCTATCATGGAGAACACCGGCGCGGGTGTCCACGTACCGCGGTCGATTTCGGCCACCAGTCCGTGCGGGATGACGCGTTGCAGATTGCCGGCCAGCCCACCGCCGGTGACATGGCAAAACGTGCGAACATGGGTTTCGGCAGCCAATGCCAGACAGTCTTTGGTGTAGATCCGGGTGGGCTCCAATAGCTCCTCACCTAATGTGCGACCGAATTCCTCCACATAACCGGCCAGGTTCATCCGATCGATCTCAAGTAGGATCGCGCGGGCCAGTGAGTATCCGTTAGAATGCAGCCCCGAAGATCCCAGCGCGATGATTACGTCACCGGGTTTAACGCGGTCTGGACCCAGAATATCGTCGTCCTCCACCACACCGACGCCGGTTGCCGAAAGGTCATAGTGGTCGGCTTCCATCAGACCAGGGTGTTCTGCGGTCTCGCCACCCAGCAAAGCACAGCCCGCCAGCATACACCCTTCGGCGATACCGCCGACGATCGCGCTCAGTCGCTCTGGCACCGTCCGACCGACGGCAATGTAGTCCTGCAGAAACAGCGGCTCGGCGCCACAGACCACCAAATCGTCGACCACCATCGCCACCAGGTCGAAACCGACAGTGTCGTGCTTGTCCATCGCCTGAGCGACTGCTAACTTAGTACCAACACCGTCGGTGGAGGCCGCCAACACCGGTTCGCGATAACTACCGCGCAAAGCGAACAATCCCGCGAATCCGCCTAGTCCGCTGCGCACCTCGGGTCTGGCAGTTTTTGCTACCATCGGCTTGAACAACTCGACTGTCCGGTCAGCGGCTTCAATATCCACCCCTGCCGACACATAGGTGATGCCGTGACTGCCAGGGTGGCTTCCGGGGCTTTTTCCGGGATCCGTCATCGCGATAAAGACTACCGGGTGTTGCGCACCGCCCGAATCAGAGACTACATCTAGACAGCTGCCCACCAAACGCCCCCTCTTAAAGGCTCTTACGTCTACGCCTTGTCAGCGCCAAGCGCGATTCTCGTCCGCACCGACTGGAACCTCATCGGCAGCCAGATCATCTAACCCGGCTCCACGTGCCGCGTTGGCAAGCAGGTGCTTGATGACGTTTTTGCCCAACGCAGTTTCGTTGGGCAACTCGATCGGATACTTGCCATCGAAGCAGGCGGAACACAACCGCGAAACAGGCTGCTCGGAAGCAGCAACTATGCCCTGCAGCGAGATGTAGCTTAGCGTGTCGGCGCCAATGCCATGCCGTACCGCCTCAAGCATCTCCTCTTCGTCTTCGACGACGTTAGCGATCAACTCGGCCGGCGATGGGAAATCGATGCCATAAAAGCAGGGCCACTTCACTGGCGGTGAAGCAATCCGCACGTGTAGCTCGACGGCACCGGCCTCGCGCAGCATTCGCACCAGCGCGCGCTGGGTGTTTCCTCGCACAATCGAGTCGTCGACAACAATCAACCGCTTGCCGCGGATCACCTCTTTGAGTGGATTGAGTTTCAGCCGGATGCCGAGCTGGCGGATGGTTTGCGACGGCTGGATGAAAGTGCGTCCGACGTAAGCGTTCTTCATCAGTCCCTGCCCGTAAGGGATGCCAGACTCCTGCGCGTATCCCACCGCGGCGGGGGTTCCTGATTCCGGCACACCGATCACCAGATCGGCCTCGACCGGGCATTCCTGGGCAAGTCGACGACCGATCTCCACCCGGGTGGCGTGCACCGACCGACCAGCTAGCGTACTGTCGGGTCGCGCCAGGTAAACGTATTCGAAGACACAACCTTTGGGCGTGGGGTTGGCAAAACGAGTGGACCGCACTCCGTCGGCGTCGATCGCCAACAGTTCACCCGGTTCGATGTCGCGGACAAACGAGGCGCCGATGATGTCGAGCGCGGCCGTTTCCGAGGCCACCACCCAGCCGCGATCCAGTCGCCCCAACGACAACGGCCGTACTCCATACGGATCCCGGCATGCATAGAGGGTGTTTTCGTCCATGAATGTCAGGCAGAATGCACCCCGCACGGTTGGCAACAGTTCCAGTGCGGCCTGTTCTAGGGTCGCATCAGCCGCACCGTGGGCGAGCAACGCACCTAGGATATCGGAATCCGTTGTAGCCGGGGCTGGGCAACGTTTTGCGATCAACCCGGCGTCGCGGGCGCGCGCGGCAAGCTCGGCGGTGTTGACCAGGTTTCCGTTGTGCCCCAACGCAACCCCTGTTCCTGCAGCGGTGTTGCGAAAGACAGGCTGGGCGTTTTCCCAAGTAGTTTCGCCAGTGGTAGAATAGCGGCAATGCCCGATGGCAACATGGCCCTCCATTGCCGTCAACGTCTGCTCGTCGAACACCTGGCTAACTAAGCCAAGGTCTTTGAAAACCAGCACCTGCGATCCACCAGCGACAGCTATCCCCGCGGCTTCTTGGCCGCGATGCTGCAATGCATATAGGCCGAAATAGGTGAGTTTAGCGACTTGTTCACCCGGAGCCCAGACCCCAAACACACCGCACTCTTCACGAGGCGAGTTGAAGTCCTGCCCAGGTTGCTGAACGGTCACAATTTGGCAGCTCCCTGGGGCGCAGTTGGTGACGTAACGGAGTCTACGACCAGCGCGACCCGGTCGACGAATCTACGGCGCGTAGTAGGTGCCAGTAACCTACCTCGACGGCTAAACACGCATTTCAGCCTTCTACGTGCGCCTGAGATTTACTACCGGCAGCCACGCCTCGATGTCACCGGCCCGCGAGCCGGACATGTGCAGCGCACCGGCCGCCGCCGCCTCCGCTAGCTTCATCAGCCCAGTAGCAATCAACAGCCACGTCCGCGGATCGGTCTCGACAACATTAAGTGGTTTCCCACGGGGGCAGCTGGGCCCAGAAACACACTGCACCGCCACGTACGGTGGGATCCGAACCTCGACGCTGGCCCCGGGGGCCAGCGTCGAGAGGATACGCGCAGTGAGCCGAACCGCGGTAGCCACAGCGTCCCGGTCGGGCACCGGCCGGGTTTTATCCTCCAACCAGTCCGCAATAACAAGGACAGCTCGCCGGGTCTTTGCCGGATCGGCTCTGTCACGAGCGGCCATAACCTATGGTCTCAGAATCATGGAGCGTCGTCGTTGAGGTGCCACCACCAGTACAAGGCCATCGAACTGGTGTCGCTGATGATGACGCTTGTCAGCTTGAGCGTATAGTTGCAGTTTCACAGGGACCTGATGCCTAAGATCAAGTTTACGGTGATGGTTTAGCGGATGGTTTTGGTGATTGCTGAGGGTTCGAAAGTCACCTAACTATATGGATATAGAAACTATGCAGTATAGACTGGGGTCCTAAGTATCTCGGGTTAATTCCAGGAAACGTCGTGGTCAATTCAAGGCGGCCACCGTGTTTGGTGGTACGCATGTGTCATTCACTTCACCGCCGGCCACGCCACTGCCATCCTTCACGCCATCCCAGGCGATTGATGCAACGTCGACCACCACAGAGATGAATACGTTGTTCGAGGCGTTAACAACGATCATCGAAAAAGTTGGTCCGGTCAAGTTGAAACTGAAACTGAGCGCGGCTGCCAAGACACTCAGCGGATTGAACGACCAGGTCGGTTCCGTGCTTATCGATGGCAACGTGCTCTCCGATGACGTTAACTTCCAGCTACCCAAAATCCGGACTGACAACCAACGGTTGGTGGAACTGGGTGGCATTTACGCCAACGCCGTACAGGACTTGTGTGATGCCCCCTCAGCCGTGCGGTGACCGCGACGCACACCATCAATCAGCATTAGCACAATCTGGATAACACGTTGTTGGCGGCAGTCGGGTTCAGCAACGTGGACGGGGAGACGTTCAGGTGGGGCGGGCCATACCTGGCATGTGGCGCCACCGACCTGATCACCTCACAGTCAGGTGCTCGACGAGTACATCTCTGAGATCTTCTGCACCACCCACAACTTCAACGAAGGCGAGCCCAAGCTGCACAACGCTCTTGGCAATAACAGCTACGTACTGGAGTCTACGCTTCAAGTGCCATTGTCGAAGCGCCCAACCCGTACATATACCTGGAAAATCTCTCCCGGACCAACGCTAAGGGTAGCTTTGCGTGGCAAACCGAGCTGTTGACAAGGGATCACCCGAGAACTCTGACCTGTTCCGCTGACCGTAACGGACATAAGCGTGAACTTGGTTCCGTACAACCACTCAGAGCCCTGTTCACCACTTGCGATCGAATACATGCGGGACCGCCAATCGGGTGACAACTCCATCAATCATCAACTCGTGAAAATTTTTCTGCTGCAGCTAATTCGACCACCATAAGCCAATAACTCCTGAATTTGGACCCCCGATAGGGACAGTACAGACCGACCGTAAGCCCTAGCGTGTATCTACTCGCCAACGTTAATCGTTTTTTGCTACTTGACTGGGTAGGGGTGTTTTGATGTTGGTCGGCGTGTCTTATGGGGTGAGGGGCCCTTGGCTTTTGGAGGTCTAGGTGTTGCTAAGTGTTCAGCTGATGAAGGGAGCTAAGGGTTGTGACCGGGGTGATGACATTGTTGTTTAGGCTGCCAGGAGTTATGGGTGGAGCGTGTCTAACACCGTGACAATGAGCCGTCAGCGCCAGGGTGTCCAGGATATGGAATGGTCTTCACGTCCGGCCAAGGAATATGTGAGCAGTTCACCGATAGATCTTTCTATTCTCTACGGTACAGAGCTAATCCTGGCGTGGTAGCGCAAGACCTGATCGCGGTGCACGCGAGGTTACTGGTAGCGTTGTGCTGCAACGGGCGCCGTGTGGATTGAACCGGTTTTGTGGACCTGGCCGGCAATCAGGACCTGTTGGGACAGGTTGTAGGGCCGCACCGCGAAACCCGGACATCGACTAGTTTGCCCAACGTGGTTCCTAGTTTTGCAATGGCATCAAATCCTTAGCCATCGATCCGGCCGCGGGCTACACGTCGGCGATCCACGCCGTGCTGCCGGGTGCCACGCTTGTTGTCGGCCATCAGGACACGCTCGCTAACGATGCACTGACCAAAGTACTCCGCCAGGTCACCTGGGAGCTGCGGGATCGCCGCGGCGACAAGCTTGATCCCGAGTGGGTCAATCAGTGACGCTTACTCAACTCTACGAGAACGACTATCCAACAAGCGCTTTATCAAGATATGGAACTAGATCCACGTCTAGAGGATCCCAGCGTCCGAGATCCTCTAGACGTGGATCGCCAAAAAATAACCGTACACCTTATCGTCTATCGTGCGGCTTGGCGAGGAACCGCATCTGACAAGACATCGCCTGCACCGCTTCCTGACGTGGCGCCTTGACTCCAACACCCCAGAACTGATCATCCGGGCTGGCACCGTCAACACTTGGTGATCCAAGATCAACCCGTTTCACCACCACTGGCATTACCAACTCACAAACCGCGGGCTACAACAACCTGACCAAGCAGGTCAAAAACGTCGGCTGCGGGTTCAACAACATGCACGGATACAGATCCCCCTACACCCGCAAACAATAGGCCACAACCCAGACCTCAAGCTAAGAACCCAACTAAAACCAAAAAACCACTATAACAGACTGGTAAACGTTCTCAGATCCCTTGCGCCGATTTCGCAATAATGTTACTCCTCAAGAAAATGGTGGCACCAAATCATTATACACCAAATTCACTACTAACTTACAAACCGATCACAGATACTTGTTTTTCTTTGCCCCATCGGTTACCGATGAGATCGTCGTGCGCCTAAACTCAGCGGCGCAAGTCAAAGCAGGAATCGGCAAAAGCCCGAATTTAAGATACATACCAACATTCCAGATACACATCAACACCAATAGAGACAGGTGAGCCAGCGCCCACAACAACCCGTTCATGCAGACGGAGTCCACCTATTGGCCTACATGACCGTCAAGAGCCCAACAATTACTTCAGCACGAAACACCCGGTTGGTTGTGGCCTGGCAGTGGCAGCTGCAGAGATAACCGGCATTCCTGCCGAGTCATACCACAACGACACTTCAATGAGCCGCACCCCATGCCAGCTACGCAAGCAATCATCGGTAATGCTCTAGTGGTATGAGCGACCAGGTGCCCAAGCCGACCCGCCACCACATCTGGCGAATCAGCCTGAGGACTCTGTCAAAAAGCTGGGACGACTCAATCTTTTCAGAGTCAGCACAGGCAGCCTTTTGGTCGGCTTTGTCACTGCCGCCACTGGTGTTAGGAATGCTGGGTATACTAGCCTACGTCGCGCCACTGTTCGGCGGGGACACGTTGCCCACCATCGAACGACGTGTGATTTCGATGGCACACAGCTTCTTCTCCCCCAACGTCGTTAACGAGATTATCGAACCCACAATCCGTGACGTCAACAACGGTGCCCGCGGCGAGGTGGTGTCACTGGGATTTCTGATCTCACTGTGGGCGGGCTCATCGGCGATCTCGGCGTTCGTCGATGCAGTCGTAGAAGCGCATGACCAAACGCCGTTGCGTCATCCCGTGCGACAGCGCCTCTTCGCACTGTTCCTCTACCTTGTGATGTTGGCATTCGTGGTTGCGACCGCGCCGTTGGTGGTGGTGGGCCCACGCAAGATAGCGAAGCTCATTCCCCATAGCTGGGCCAACATGTTGCACTTGGGCTACTACCCGGCGGTGATTCTGGGCCTGATGGTCGCCGTCATGATCCTCTACCGGGTAGCGCTGCCAGTACCGCTGCCGACGCACCGACTGGTCCTTGGCGCGATCCTGGCCACAGCAGTGTTTGTGATCACCACGCTGGGCCTGCGGATTTACCTACAATGGATCACCAGCACTGGTTACACTTACGGTGCGTTGGCGACGCCGATCGCCTTCTTACTGTTCGCGTTCTTCGGTGGTTTTGCGATAATGCTGGGCGCTGAACTTAATGCCGCAATCCAGGAGAAATTCCCCGCACCGAAAACACACACCCACCGGCTGCGTACATGGCTGATAGCGCACCTGCGTGCCGGCAAGGAGACAACATCGTTGCCACCCAACCAGCCCAACATCGCAACGGCCGAGCCGCCGACTTGATCAGCTCTTTTTAAGCAGATCATAGATCCGCTTGCAGTCCGGACATACCGGAGAACCCGGTTTAGCCGTGCGCGTCACGGGAAATACCTCACCACATAGCGCGACCACGTGGCTGCCCATGACCGCGCTCTCGACAATCTTATCCTTTTTGACGTAATGGAAGTATTTCGGTGTGTCGCTGCCCGTTCCGTCGCCGACGCTTTCGTCGGTATCGGTGCGTTCGATCGTCTGGGTCTGCATGCCTAACATTGTGCCTCCACACTCGCCCCAAACCGAACCAGAAACCGGACACGCCGGAATCGATCTGGTATGGGACAGTGGAGAAATGAGGCGTAGCTCTGAGTTGGGGGGCGACGACATGTTCGATGACGATAGCCGGCTGGTACTCATCACCACCGCCGCACCGTCTTACGAAGAGGAGCTTCACACGCGGATACGCAAGTACATGACCTTGATGGCTTTCCGAATTCCGGCGCTGGTCTTGGCTGCCGTCGCCTACAGCACCTGGCACAACAGTCTAATCCCGCTGCTGATCGTGGCGACCTCGGTGCCGTTGCCGTGGATGGCCGTGTTGATTGCCAACGACCGACCCCCTCGCCGTGCCGAAGAGCCACGGCGGTTCGACAGCGGCCAACAGCGCACGCCGTTATTCCCGGTCGAGCGTCCAGCCCTCGAGTCACGATTGCGACCACCGCCCGAACCGGAGCCATCGGCTCCCAACGACCAATGCTAGCCAAGGTTTCCGGCTCGCTATCCGCGAGCCGCACTTCTCAGGACATTCTCAGGCCATCGGAGCATTTCCGCACTTCAAAGCATGTGAGATGACGGCCGGACGGGAACTCTCAGGGCGGACCTGCCGTTAAAACACATGTATAGAACAAGCCGATCGGGAGGGCGCCATGGCCGAAGCCACTACAAGCCGGGTTGACAGCGATCTAGATGCTCAAAGCCCCGCCGCGGACTTGGTGCGTGTATATCTGAACGGCATCGGCAAGACCGCGTTGCTCAACGCCGCCGATGAAGTCGAGTTGGCCAAGCGCATCGAGACTGGTCTCTACGCAGAACACTTGCTCGAAACGCGCAAGCGCCTCGGCGAGGGTCGCAAACGCGAATTGGCGGCTGTGATGCGTGATGGCGAAGTAGCGCGTCGCCATCTGTTGGAAGCCAATCTGCGCCTCGTTGTTTCGCTGGCGAAGCGGTACACGGGTCGAGGAATGCCATTGCTGGACCTCATCCAGGAGGGCAACCTAGGGTTGATCCGCGCAATGGAGAAGTTCGACTACACAAAGGGATTCAAGTTTTCGACCTACGCCACTTGGTGGATCCGTCAGGCCATCACCCGCGGTATGGCCGACCAGAGCCGCACCATCCGACTACCGGTGCACCTAGTTGAGCAGGTCAACAAGCTGGCCCGGATCAAGCGGGAAATGCACCAGAACTTGGGGCGGGAAGCTACCGACGAGGAACTCGCCGTCGAATCGGGTATTCCGATCGAGAAGATTAACGACCTGCTGGAGCACAGTCGCGACCCGGTGAGCCTGGACATGCCGGTCGGTTCCGAGGAAGAGGCCCCGCTGGGCGACTTCATCGAAGACGCCGGAGCCATGTCCGCGGAAAACACGGTCATCGCCGAACTGCTGCACACCGATATCCGCAGTGTGCTAGCCACTCTAGACGAGCGTGAACACCAAGTGATTCGGTTACGTTTCGGTCTAGACGACGGACAACCACGCACCCTAGATCAGATCGGCAAGCTGTTTGGTTTGTCTCGTGAACGGGTCCGCCAGATCGAGCGAGACGTGATGTGCAAACTCCGTAACGGTGAACGCGCTGATCGGCTGCGCTCGTATGCGAGTTGAGGGGCTCTGAGGCCACTCAGGCAGGGCCGCCACCAACCGAAGCCAGTTAGCAGACAATAGGCCCGTCGTACGCACACGGCGGTCATATTGATGCCGCGGAGCATTAGCGAACCATTGGCACAGCTGGCCCAGTAGACTTGTCAGCCAATGGAGGGTGCTAATGAACGACCTGGTTGATACCACCGAGATGTACCTGCGGACCATTTACGACCTTGAGGAAGAGGGCGTCACACCGCTACGCGCCCGGATCGCCGAACGACTCGACCAAAGCGGGCCTACGGTCAGCCAAACTGTGTCCCGGATGGAGCGGGACGGATTACTCCGGGTAGCTGGCGACCGTCATCTAGAACTCACAGACAAAGGCCGAGCGATGGCTATCGCCGTAATGCGCAAGCATCGCCTCGCTGAACGGTTGTTGGTCGATGTCATCGGGTTGCCATGGGAAGAAGTTCACGCAGAGGCATGCCGGTGGGAACACGTAATGAGCGAGGATGTGGAGCGTCGGCTGGTTAAGGTGCTCAACAACCCAACGACATCACCATTTGGTAACCCGATTCCAGGTCTATTAGACCTCGGCGTTGACCCGGATTCTGGCGCCGCCAACGCCAACCTCGTCCGGTTGACCGAGTTACCGTTCGGATTGCCGGTCGCAGTGGTCGTCCGCCAGCTCGCCGAACATGTCCAGGGCGATACCGATCTGATCACTCGGCTCAAAGACGCCGGCGTCGTGCCCAACGCACGTGTGATGGTGGAGACAAGCCCAGCGGGCGGCGTGACCATCCTGATCCCCGGCCATGAGAACGTCACTTTGCCGCATGAGATGGCGCATGCGGTCAAAGTAGAGAAAGTCTGAATCGCGGCTAGCCTGCACGCTGGCCAAATGCTCGGCGTGGCAGTAGCCACCCATGAGTCACTCAGCCAGTCGGTTGCCAGCGAGCGCAAAGTCGCGGATGTCCTCTGGACACAGACCGGACTGCAATACCGTGTCCAGCATGTCCGCCATCCGATGGCCCGGATTGGGATATAACTCTTGCCTCCCCTTATGCCACTGTCAGCGGTTCGTCGGCGCGAGTGTACGCGCTAAACGCCAACAACACCAACGTTTCGACCCGCCATGACTGCGGCAGGAGACGTGCCAATACCGCCCTGCAATGACTCAGCTTCGGCAGCACTCTTGCCCGACGGCAAAGGTATATAGCGTGTCACGTACCTGCATGTCGCGTAGTGCGCAGCTCAACTCGGTGAGCTCGGCGTCGGCAAGCAATTCGCCGTTGGCAAACTAAACTGTAGCAGTTATCGCGTTTCCCACATCGCGGCGGCAACAAACGAGCGGATCCGCACGATGTAGAAGTTCACACGTGGTTACCTACTGTCTGAACACGAGGGCCAACTCCGCGCAGCACGCCGGGTTCTCGACCGCGATGACAGCCTGCAAATCAGCACGCCGCGGATAGAGAGACGCCAACGGTGTCCTCTATCACGCCGCTTCAACCGGAGCTATCCACACAATGCCAACGTTCACCCGCTACTATCCAGTTTGCCAGCTCACCGAACAGATCGACACGCATCACCGTAACCAGTTCGCCCCCACTAACACCAGGACTAATGACTTTTCCGGTACGAAAACTAGGACAGCCGGTAGCACGTCAACCAATGCACTGGAACGGTTCGCCTCAAAGTCGGGTCGATGCTTTGTCATGAACATCAACACTGACGACCGCCACCGTCAACCGGCGTTCATGCGACCTGGCGGAGCTGTCCTACTGTCGACGAAGTCCTGGCTGTGCGTTCTACTGTCTATCTCATGGGGTCGATGCGTGAGTACGACATCGTGGTTATAGGTTCGGGCCCTGGCGGACAGAAAGCCGCGATAGCCTCGGCCAAGCTAGGTAAGTCCGTCGCAATCATCGAACGTGGCCGAATGCTCGGCGGCGTGTGTGTCAACACCGGCACCATCCCGTCAAAGACACTGCGCGAGGCCGTTCTGTACCTCACCGGGATGAATCAGCGTGAGCTCTACGGGGCAAGCTATCGGGTGAAAGACCGGATCACTCCGGCCGACCTGCTGGCTCGAACCCGACACGTGATCGGCAAGGAAATCGACGTGGTGCGCAATCAGTTGATGCGCAACCGGGTCGACGTGCTGCTCGGACACGGCCGCTTCCTTGACCCACACACGATCCTCGTTGAAGACTATGACCGCCGCGAGAAGACCACCGTCAGCGGCGATTACATTGTCATTGCCACCGGCACCAAGCCGGCGCGGCCTGCTGGAGTCGAGTTTGACGAGGAAAGGGTTCTCGACTCCGATGGGATCCTCGACCTTAAGTCACTACCATTTTCGATGGTCGTGGTCGGTGCCGGTGTGATCGGCATCGAGTACGCCTCGATGTTTGCCGCGTTGGGCATCAAGGTGACCGTGGTGGAAAAACGTAACGACATGCTGGACTTCTGCGACCCCGAAGTCGTCGAAGCACTGAAGTTCCACCTACGCGACCTAGAAGTGACATTCCGCTTCGGAGAGGAAGTCACCGCGGTCGATGTCGGTTCAGCGGGCACCGTCACTACTCTGGCCAGCGGCAAGCAAATTCCCGCCGAGACGGTCATGTACTCCGCGGGACGGCAGGGTCAGACCGATCACCTTGACCTAGAAAACGCTGGCCTGCAAGCCGTGGATCGTGGACGAATTTTTGTCGACGAGAAGTTCCAGACCAAGGTGGAACACATCTATGCGGTCGGCGACGTCATCGGCTTTCCCGCACTCGCCGCGACCTCGATGGAACAAGGGCGGCTGGCCGCGTATCATGCGTTCGGCGAGCCGACAGACGGCATCACCGAACTACAGCCGATCGGCATTTATTCGATCCCTGAGGTGTCCTACGTCGGCGCCACCGAGGTAAAGCTCACGAAGAACTCAATCCCCTACGAGGTAGGGATAGCCCGGTATCGGGAGCTTGCCCGCGGCCAGATCGCCGGCGACTCCTACGGCATGCTCAAACTGCTGGTGTCTACCAAAGATCTCAAGCTTCTCGGCGTGCATATCTTCGGTACCAACGCCACTGAGATGGTGCACATTGGGCAGGCCGTGATAGGATGTGGAGGCAGTGTAGAGTATTTGGTCGATGCGGTGTTCAACTACCCAACATTCTCTGAGGCCTACAAGAACGCCGCGCTGGATGTGATGAACAAGATGCGTGCGCTCAGCCAGTTCCGCCGCTGATCAGGGCCGTCCCCGAACAGAAAACATCGAATTCGGATGATACGGAATCACCGTCCCTGCCAGTTTCGGCGCGCACCAGCAGCTGCGTGGTGTAGTTCGTTGAACGGTGCCGAGTACGATATGTTCTGCGCACATCCACCACCGTGGAGACCACCAACCAAGCCGATGACCGTCGAACCGCCTCATCCACGAGGCGCCGTTGATTAATCCTTCGCATGCCACGCCACAACGCGGGAAACCCACTCTCGGTGTTCCCGGTTCTGGCCTCACCGCCGATGGGCATGCCACCCACGGCCGACGGATACCCGTCACGCTGACCCGGCTGTCCGAGATGGGCACTGCGCCTAGTGAAAGCGCGGCGCCGACATGCGTTTTTACCGCACCACCCTCTGCGCCGCTAACTCGGAGTCAGCGCGCGGATCCTTGGTGGCGATCTAATGTGGATCGAAATAGGGTTGACCGACTTGTCGCACGTCGTGTGGGCGCGGCATCATCGGACAAACCAGGAGTCAACGTTACCTGGAAGCTCCCGGACATGCAGAGCGGAGCGGTCAACACAAGGTCGCCGTCCGTTGAGTGCACCACCGAGCCCGCGTAAACGCGCACGGCGCCGCCGTCGACAAAAATTGCACCAACACGGGGATCGAGGTTTACTGAACCGGCCACCTGGATAGGATTCGGGTCAGCTAACCTATAGTGGTGGCGTACTCCTCGGCTTGCACTGACGCGGGGGTGACAACTACGTGATGAAGTGGCTGGCCCTACGACATCAGCAACGTCGCTGGGTTGACCAACGGGCAAACCCACATCATCTCCTCGCACATAACTCTCATCATGCCTGACCGCGCACCGGTAGCCAGAGATCGACGCTGCTCAACACGGCAGCAGGAACTCACCGGCAAACTGAGTGTCACCCGCGTGTTGGCGGCAACTGCGGTATCGCACTCATGCGCTTTCGAAAAACGTCGGCAGGGTAAGCTTTAGTGTTCGAATTATCGGGTCACCGTCGATTTGCAGGGACACTGGTTACGGCACCCTGGACAGACGCACGAGAGGAGGCAACACCGATGTCCCACCATCAGGGCCCTGATGACGAGCAGTACTACCAACCAGGGCAGCCCGGCATATACGAGCTTGAGTTCCCGGCACCACAGTTATTGGCATCCGATGGCCGCGGTCCGGTGTTGATACATGCTTTGGAGGGCTTCTCTGACGCCGGCCACGCAATCCGACTCGCTGCTGCCCACTTGAAGGCCACCCTGGACACCGAGCTGGTTGCGTCCTTCGCAATCGACGAATTGCTCGATTACCGCTCGCGGCGACCGCTGATGACGTTCAAGACTGATCACTTCACCCACTATGACGATCCAGAGCTCAGTTTGTACGCACTGCGCGACAGCATCGGCACCCCATTTCTTTTACTGGCCGGCATGGAACCAGATCTGAAATGGGAGCGCTTCATCACCGCAGTGCGCCTGCTGGCCGAGCGTCTGGGGGTTCGGCAGACCATCGGCCTGGGCACTGTCCCGATGGCGGTTCCACACACGCGGCCAATCACACTGACCGCGCACTCCAACAACGGGGAACTAATCACCGATTTCACACCTTGGATCACCGAGATCCAAGTCCCTGGCAGTGCGTCCAACTTGCTGGAATATCGAATGGGCCAGCACGGACATGAGGTTGTTGGGTTCACCGTGCACGTGCCACACTATCTGACGCAAACTGACTACCCAGCGGCCGCCCAAGCACTGCTCGAGCAAGTCGCCAAGACCGGAGCACTGCAGCTTCCGCTATTACCACTTGCCGAAGCGGCGGCAGAAATCCGAGCCAAGATCGACGAGCAGGTGCAGGCAAGCACCGAAGTCGCTCAAGTGGTAGCGGCTCTTGAGCGCCAGTATGATGCGTTCATCGACGCTCAGGAGAACAGGTCACTCCTGAGGCGCGACCAGGACCTGCCCAGCGGCGACGAGCTTGGAGCAGAGTTTGAGCGGTTCCTCGCTCAGCAGACAGAAAAGAAACGCGACGACGGCGACTTAACCTGAACACCCTGACCAGATTGGTGACATGACCACGCGAAAACGCAATCTTCGCGCGGTGCGAGAAGTCACCGTGCCGTCGTTGCGTTTCCGCACAGCCCTGTGATATTGCAAGTAGGTCTTTCGCATCGCCGGCTCCGGCCCAGCGCTGCTGTTGATCCATTGCATCGACGACAATTTGACCACTTGCACTGCCGTGCTAGCCCAACGGTTCAAGGTCATTGCCCCAGATCTAATTGGCCGCAGTCAGTCCGAGAAGCCACGCGCCGACAACTCCGCCACCGCCTACGCCAACGGGTACGTGACCTGCTCAGCGTGCTTGGAATCGAGCAGGCAATCCCGGTGGATCATTCGCTTGGTGGCAGGGTGGCAAGGCAGTTCGCCTAACCAATTCCCTCAGCTGGTCGACCGGCTCAACCTAGTCTCTACCAACGACGTCACCAAACGATGTCAACTTCGTCTTCCGGTGTGCGTCGTCGCCGATCGGCAGCGAAGCTCTAGCATTGCTGCGACTACCTTCGGTTGCTGCCGACAGTACAGCTAGCCGGCTAAGTGTTGGCATGGTGATCGGAATGACGAACTTGGGTAGCAAGCTACCGAATGTACTGCGGATTTTGGATGATCTAACTGAACCAATGGCCTCATCGGGGTTCGGCCGCACCTGGCGGACAGTCGTAGACTGGCCCAGTCAGATCGTCACTATGCTCGATCGATGTTATGTGACCCAGGCGATCCCGACACAGATCATTCGGACCCACGTGATATAGTAACCTCATTACTTATTACACTTGGCTAGCACACACCGCGATGTCTGGTTCTTGCCTGGGGATTCTATAATGCCTTGGCTATTTCTTGTTTCACGATCATTCGCGTCGTTTAATCAATGTCGTTAAGCACTTCCTCGACACCACCGACCTCGCTGAATACGATCGAGCCGTGCTTCGCGAATTGCTCCGCACCGGTGGCAATTGAAACCGTGACAGGTGCGGCCGACATTCGCCTTGCAGTTGCCAAACGCCATCGCTTCCAACGAACGCAGCACTACTTGAGCAACCCCGCCACACGCTCGTCGTGCAGGACCGTACAGTCGGGCCATGGGTATCGACGTGACGGTGCTGCGGGTTTTCACAGATGCAGACGGAAATTTTGGGAATCCGTTCGGTGTGGTTGACGCGAGCCAAGTCCAACCAAAGAACCGTCAACGCCTAGCGGCCCAATTAGGCTCCAGTGAAACGCTATTTATTGATCTTCCCACTGCCGGCTCGACGACCGCGTACGCTGTCATCCACACCCCCGAATCGAACTCCCATTCGCCGGGTCACCCGACGGTCGGAGCGTCGTGGTGGCTGCGCGCCAATGGTACGCCGATAAACACTTTGCAGGTCCCGGCAAGCATCGTGCAGGTGAGCTACGGCATCGGCGCAACAGGCGACCTTACAGGTATCAACGCACGCGCGGAATGGGCTCCTGAATTCGCCATCCACAACCTCGACTCACTCGATGCCCTTGGCTCCGCCGACCCCGCCGATTTTCCTGACGGCATAGCGCACTACCTGTGGACCTGGGACGACCGGTCCGCCGGATCACTGCGTGCCCGAATGTTTGCCACCCACCTGGGCGTACCAGAAGACGAAGCGACAGGCTCAGCGGCGATGCGGATGACCGACTACCTCAGCCGCAATCTGATCATCATCCAGGGTAAGGGATCGATAATCGCGACCACCTGGAATCCCGAAAGCTGGGTTCAGGTAGCGGGCCGGGTCGTCAAAGACGGTGTGACACATCTGGCCTGATCACAGGACGGCGCGGCGATTCTTGCCGAACAGCGAAAGTTCAGTGCTTTCGGTACAACACGGCGGCAAGATGATCCTGCAACGGCTACCCGACTGCACCGGAGTACAAAAGCTCGTCGCCATCGATTGTGCGGAAAGAGCGGCCAAGTGCGGTCACCTGCTTGGCGGTCGAAGACAACCCTATCGTTGTTGTAACCAAACTCTACTTCGATTCGATCGCTGCCCTGGCCTTCTGATGGTAAGTCAGGAACGGTTTACTCAGATAGTAAAATACAACTTCCTCGAGGTAGCGAACCAAGCAGCCGTGCCAGTGCTTCGAGATCAGGGTACAGGTCGGAGGGCATGCAGTCGGCCTAACTATATGGTCGGGTCACCCGTCGCGCTCCTTCAACGTGGGGTTGATACCTGGCGGTGAGCGCGAAGTGCTTTGATTTCGCGCTCGAAGTCGTCGGCCGACGAAAAGGACCGGTATATCGACGCGAAACGCAGGTAACCTACCTCGTCGAGTTCGCGCAACGGTCCAAGGATGGCCAGGCCAACCTCGTGACTTGGAACCTCCGGCAATCCGGCAGCACGTACGGTTTCTTCCACCTGCTGGGCCAAGAGACTCAGCGCGTCGTCGTCCACCTGGCAACCTTGGCAAGCCCGACGAACGCCGCGAATGACTTTCTCCCGGCTGAAAGGCTCCGTAACGCCGCTGCGCTTCACGACAGCTACCACTGCGGTTTCTACAGTGGTGAACCGCCGCCCACACTCGGGGCACGAACGACGGCGTCGAATCGCTTGGCCTTCATCAGTTTCTCGCGAATCAATCACCCTTGAATCGGGATGCCGGCAGAACGGACAATGCATGACCGCTCCTTCGCCAGGAAGACGTTGAGGTATCGCAAACGACTCCGAGAGTACCTGCGCACTGCCCCGCACGGCTAATACTGCCGCAACACATGCGCATTCACCACCGCGAGTGCCGGGTAGTTTTGTCTTAGGGCGGTTTCCGCAATACACCGCAACGCCGTCAGCCGACCGGCGCGATCAAGGTCTGGCCCGCGACGAGCGTTGGCGAGTTCAGCGCGTTAAGTTCACGGATGCGCTCGCTAACCTGGCGAATCGGTGCGTCGGGCGCTACCCGGGCAGCCACGTCCTGAAGTGACTCTCCGGCTTCAACCCGGACCACGACTAGCCTGTCGGGAACGGAGGTGGCCGAGTTGGCGACAAAGCCGTTGATCGCCTGGCTGAAGTGGGCCACCAGGCCAAGCCACAGAGTGATTATCCCAGCGAACAGGGCCAGCCCGATCGTCTTCGCGAGTGAAACGGAACGACCACGATAGGGGACGACCGACATCGTGACCCCGCTACCGGAGTAGCGCATCGGCGCGCCCATTGGCCTCGACGAAGCCGGCCTTCGAGACTTGGCCAACTCGTCGCGGCCACAGCGAGGTCCAGAGATCGGTCGGCTAATTGGGCGCCGTACATTCCCAGTATGCGGCGGTATTGCGTAGATAACTGTCATGTGCGTTCCTTAGGTCGGCTATTTCCCGCTCGTGTGTTCGACACTAGTCGCTCACATGTTCGACAAACGAACATGTGAGCGAAGCATGTCGGACGTGCACGACGCTAACCCAAGCCACCGACAGGGTGCGTACGGCTCAGGTCACAGCAGGGACCCCGGTCCCCATCGTCCGCAATACAGTTAGCTCGAAGACCAATCCCGGGACACATCTGTCGAACGCATGTTTGGTTCTTGGATGGTATCGGACTACATTCGGTACCATGAGTGACAGCAACGACACATCAGGCATCACCTCCGACGGCAGCTTGCATGCCGTGGATTCAGGGCTCACCGAGCGGCAACGCACCATTCTGAACGTCATCCGGGCCTCAGCCACCAGCCGCGGATACCCGCCCAGCATCCGGGAAATCGGAGATGCTGTCGGTCTGACCTCGACATCCTCGGTAGCCCACCAACTGCGCACCCTTGAGCGCAAGGGCTACCTACGCCGTGACCCGAATCGTCCGCGAGCTGTCGATGTCCGCGGCACCGAGGAGACCCCGATAGCCAGGCCAGCTGTCCCCACTAGGGTCGCCGGCTCCGATACCTTACCGAACCCCACCTTCGTCCCGGTACTCGGGCGCATCGCGGCCGGTGGGCCAATTCTCGCTGAGGAAGCTGTCGAAGACATCTTTCCACTGCCCCGCGAACTGGTCGGCGAGGGCACACTCTTTTTGCTCAAAGTGGTCGGCGACTCGATGGTCGAGGCCGCGATCTGCGATGGCGACTGGGTGGTCGTACGACAGCAGAACGTCGCCGACAACGGCGAGATCGTCGCAGCCATGATTGACGGTGAGGCCACTGTGAAGACGTTCAAACGCGCGGGTGGTCAGGTGTGGCTTATACCGCACAATCCGGCGTTCGATCCCATTCCCGGCAACGACGCGACGGTGCTTGGCAAGGTCGTCACAGTAATCCGCAAGATATAGACGCTGAAAAGCGCCGCACATAGCAGATCGGACTGCTGTTAGTCAGCCTTAATGAAGCAGTTGACCTGTGCAACTTCTTCATTTACTAGCCAGACTTCGGTGAGCGTGTCGTGGTAGAGCACGCTTTCCGGGGCATAGCGTAAATTGAAGTTTGGTTTCGCCTTAATGAGTAACCGTCGGGTATCTGATAGATATCATTCAGCGGCAAGTGGATCGTCGGCCGGAGAATCGAGCCTGACCGCAACGCCATCTTCAGTTTAGTACCACCCTAGATAAAGCATATCCATCACATCCGTCATATTTATGGCTGCGTGTCGCCCAATAGTCACCTCGGCCTCAGAAGCAGCGGCTTCCGACAAGTTACTGTAAGCGGGGATGACCTCCGTGGCATCGACATCCGACAAAGCGACAAGTTAAAAGTCGGCGGCAGACACCACCGGTATGGAATCGGTATCTACAGTCCTGTTCGAGTACTAAAACCTCCTCGGACCCAGAGGACAATTCGCTACTAAAAGCCCTGCCAGGCGCAACATCCTGGGCCAGGCCGATAGCGTCCTGTGCTCCGTGCAACCAACTGACCGTCGGCCCGCATTCGACATCGCGCCCCGGATAGTCCGGTCGTGCTAGGCCACTGTGCGGTACCGAACTCAGTGTCGTAAGTCCACTGCCCGTCAACTGCGGCATCATAAGTTAACGTCCATATCGTGGTCATACGTGTAATCAGCGATGTCGTGAACGGTGCGACGCCAACGCCACCCGAGCACCAACAAGACAAACATCACCGCAACCAGTTCGCCCCCACCAACCACCAATGCCAGATGACCTTCTTGGCGTGGAGTCGCCACAGCTGACGCACTCAGCTGGTTCTACCCAGACACCTGGAAATCCGGACAACAGTGGTGCCAGGTTCGCCGGAGCGATGATGAAGATATTACTGGCATTGTTCCATGAGATCTTGCCGCCGGTGAACTTCTGCAAGATCATGTCACCGCCCACCGCTTGATTTGCGACTGGTGTGCCGAGTTTGCCGACAGGGCCTTTGCGTTTGTCCCACGTCACTTTCATCGCTCCACGCACGACAAACGTGCCGTGATCGGGTGGTCCAGAAGATCACCGGCTTATCGGCCGCGGAAAACATGGCGATTCGTCTGGCGGAAGCAATACCACCATCGCCCTCATTGGCGGTGGGTAGGCCCAAATCACTGCCGACCGGCCCGCCCAGCGACTCGTACTTAGCCAGAATGTCACTCTCGACCGCATTAGCACTGGAGGCTTGGCCGAAAAGCACCTTGCCGCCAGCGAAGTCCTGTACAACTTCCGTTACTGCCGATGGAATGTTGCCTGCCCTGCTTGGCGCCTAGCGGACCCGAAGTGCCGCCGGCCGCGCGCCAGGCCATTGACTTCTTCTCGATGGTGCAGACGGATGAACTCGTCGACCATCATGCGCACCACGGTGGACTCGGTCGCCAGCTCGGCCAGTATGAACCGGCGGTTCTGGAAACTGACGATTGGTTTGCCACAAGCTTTATGCTCCTCGGTGTACTGCAATGTCCATTCCAGCACCTTCTCCATAGCTGAGGCCGCCATGATAGCGCTCGAGATCCACTCCCTATGGCAGGTTCTGCATGAGGTAGAGGAACCCAATCCCCTCCTGGCCAAACAGGGTTTCAGCACGAAACGTGCACATCGGTGAACAACAGCTCGGCGGTCTCCTGCACAATCAGTCCGATTTTGTCTAAATGGCGGCCGCACTCGGAGCCTTCCACATCGCATTCTACAATAAAAACCCCGTATGCTCTTATCCGGATTGGTTTGCGCCACCACAGTCACCAGATCCGAGTTAATTCCGTTGGTGATGAATGTCTTTGTATCATTAAGTTATGTAGTGATCCCCCTACTTGACCCCACAGGTATTGATGCCCTGTAAGTCGCTGCCGGCTCCCAGTTCGGTCATCGCAATCGCACTAATCAGTTCCCCGATGCAGAATTTTTAACGCAACCAGCACTGCTTTTGCTCCTCAGTGGCCATATTCAGCAGGTAAAGGGCTACAATGTCGTTGTGTAAGACGAATGCGATCCTGCCGTAGCTTTGGCGCTGGTTTCCTCGGTGATGATCGTGTTGTACCAGAAGTCGAGGTTACTTACGCCGTACTCCTCTCGGGAACCGCCATCTCAAGAAAGCTCTGCTTGTCGGCTTCAAGCCACACTCCGCGGTTAACTATCTTCACCTTCTCCCATTCTCCGTTGTACAGCGGAACATAACGATCGAAGAAGCCCCGGTAGGACCCACGAAACAATTCATGCTCAGACTGGAAAAGTGCGCTGGTATTTGAAGGCACCGCTCATAACACGACCTCCGGTGAACGGAAACTTCGCCCCCAAACACATACCAACCGAATGGTTGGTCAACAGCCTGTCGCCAGACCCGCCACCTGGTAAACTAAGCTATGTGTCACCCGCCAGCGGCAACTACGGACTCGGTGCTGCCGGGCCGGCAACAGCTATCAGTCGGCCGAGAACTCCTGCAAGCCGGTGACAAACATCACGGGAACCCGGGCCTTAATCCGGGTGCCGTTCGAGTTGTACTGTGCCTCCTAAATTAGCCCGTTAGCGTACAGGCGAAGTGCTAGATTACCACAGTCGTACAGGACGACCACGTCTACAGCGGTGTCCCGGTGAACACGGCAAGCCCAGCTATCGGTTGCAGCAACACGTCGATATCATTTCTCGGCGCTAGCAGAGAAGAACACGGCGCCTGGCAGCCTGTGGCGAAGCTTGGCCAGCATCAGAGCGCATGAGGCATCGATCTTGTTAAACTATCAGCAACTCATGCTATGCCTCCGCACCACCACCCCGGTGATTGGTAAATAACTGCAGAGATCACTTGACGGACCGCATTGATCTGGGTCAACAAGTTGGCACCTGAGCCGTCGACGACATGCAACAACAGATCGGCATCAACGATCTCACTCCAGCGCGGAACGGAATACTTCAACCAGCTGAGTGAACAGGTGACGAACGAACCCCACAGTGTCGGCGAGCACGAACGGCTCACCGTTATGAAATTCCGCGCGCCGGATGATGGGGTTCGAGGGCGCCAAACAGCATATCCTACACCAGCCCATCCCCACCCTGGCCAGTACGTTCAGTAAGCTATACTTGCGGGTGTTAGTGTAACCCACACTAGCGACCGAGGGCATGTCGCTGTGTAGCCGGCGGCTGAGGTGGGTATCACCCGATGCTTCATGACGCTGATATCACTAGGCAACTTGACCATCCGTTCCCACATGCGACACCAGGTCAGTTTCGATTTTGGTCTCACTGGAACCGCACAGGCCCACTCCTTCACCGTTGCTACCGGCGCGACCACCAGAATACTGCGACATCGACTCACCGCAACCGTGCGATCAAGGTAGTAATACTCTAGTCTGAGCCAAGAGCACCTGCGCTTTGCCCTCCCAGCTGATCACGTGCTGAGCAATGAAGATGTCAAAATGAGCGGTGGTGTAGCCGATAACCTTGACCTTTACTACCTTCTCCAGCCCGGCCAGCTGCGTGAAGACAGTTCATCGTCGCAGATGACAGTGTCGGCACAGGTGGTCAGCACTACCGCACGCAATTCAGCAGCCTTACCGGAGCCGAGATAGATCGACGGATCAAGCTGATCGCGGCGCTGGATCAGACCTTCGAGGACCTGCGAACCGGCGGTCTCAGCCAGGGACACGAGTTAGGCCATGCTGGCCTGATTGTTGGCGCGCCGCCCTTGGTCCACACATCAACCAAAACCACCCGTTCCAACCGCAGCTGGGGGTACTCGACCTCGGAAACATCGACGAGTCCGGTGGACAGCTCAGCGACATGGTGGAGTGCCGATCGGTCCTCGAGCGCAAGTTCACCGACACTGGGCGAAGAATTTAGAGTGCCCATCTGAGGCTAATCTGGAAATGCCATGGCCAATACCCGATGGTGGCAAGTCGTGGACAGCGGCGCACCCGAATGAATTGCAGCACTGAGAACATCACGCCAGCACGGCCCACCACGCGTCCGCAATCTCGCCGCGCGCCACTAGCATTGACGGTCCGCGCAGGTAGCTGGTCGCGTCGGTGATGGTGACGACGACATCACCGCCCGGCACCCGGACGGTGAGCGTTCCGGTGTCGACGCCGGTATTTGCCAGCGCGGCCACCGCGGCTGCGACCGCTCCGGTACCACACGACTGGGTTTCACCCACTCCGCGCTCGTGGACCCGCATCTGAACCAGGCCGCCGGCCAGTACAGTAAGCACTTCGATATTGACCCCGTCTGGGAAGTGCACACGGTCGAAATGTACCGGCGCATCCATGTCCAGGGTCGCAAGCTCTTCGCTTTTCAGCCGCGGATCGAAACACGCCAGGTGCGGATTGCCAACATCCACCGCCAGCCCGGTGAACCGCCTTCCACCGACGATTGCTTCACTCGCGCCTAGCCTATTAACCTTGCCCATGTCGACGGTGACATCCGCATTGGTAGCATCGACGTGATGCAAGCTGACCATCCGCGGGCCAGCCAGTGAACCAACGACGAACTCGTCGCGGGACTCTAAGCCGCTGGCGCGCAGGTAATGCGCGAAAACCCGTACACCGTTGCCGCACATCTGCGCAGTCGACCCGTCAGCGTTGCGGTAGTCCATGTACCAATCGGAGCCGTTGACACCGTCGGACAGGCTATCGAGCACGCCAGCCATCACGGCGGCGCCCACAGTGGTGATCCGCAGCACCCCGTCAGCACCCAGGCCTTGGCGCCGATCGCACAACGTGGCGACCCGGGCAGCAGTAAGCGTCACATCGGCCTCGACGTCAGGCAGCAGCACAAAATCATTTTGGGTGCCGTGTCCCTTGGCGAAGATCACGTGCGCCGCCCCTCCTCATCGTTGCGCTCTGCATCGTCGTCGACGCAGATCACCAGATCAGGATACGTTCCGCCACACCCGTAACACGTCGTCAACGACACCGCTGCGATTGGTTGTACCCACGTCAAGCCAGTGCACTCGGTGGTCTCGATGAAACCACGACCGCTGCCGTCGCGCGTAACGTCGGTGGCCCAGGTAGGTCTGCTGGCACGCTTCACTCCAACGGCCAGTGCCCCCTCCGGCATCGAGTGCCGTGAGCACTTGGGCATAGCCCAATGCACGCGAGGCGGTGATTCCGTCGCGCAGGCCACAGCGTAACAATACACGTACTTCATCGACCAGGCCTTGCTCGAACATCACATCAGCGCGTCGCGCTAATCTCTCACTGAGAATCGTTTTGTCACAATCTAACCCAACGATGACGGTGTCCCACCGCGGAGCGCCGATGCGTGGCACGGACGCGACGAAGGGCTTTCCGGTGAGCTCGACCACCTCAAGTGCCCGCACGGTGCGCCGGCCATCGGTAGGCAAGATTGCCGCTGCTGCCGCCGGGTCACGACGGGCCAGTTCCGCGTGCAGCTTGCCGACCCCGACTTCAGCAAGCTGCTGCTCCCACCGCGCGCGTACGGCCGGATCGGTCCCCGGAAACGACCAGTTGTCGAGCAGCGACTGGACATAGAGCATCGAACCACCCACCACTACCGGCACTGCTCCACGAGCTACGATCGCCTCGATATCGGCGGCAGCAGTTCGCTGATAGCTGGCGACCGTCGCGGTTTCGGTGACGTCTAGGACGTCGAGTTGATGGTGCGGGATGCCTCGGCGCACCGCGACAGGCAGCTTCGCTGTTCCGATGTCCATACCGCGATAGAGCTGCATCGCGTCGGCGTTGACGATCTCCGCGCCAACCTGGCTGCTGAGTCGCTCAATGACGTCGAGGGCCAGTTCCGACTTGCCGACACCCGTCGGACCGACAATCGCGAGTGGCCTCATGGCTGCCAGACACCGGCGAAATACCCCACACCGTAGGGCGCTCCCCGGTATAACTCTTTGGCCAATCGCGGCCCTGACTCGACCAGACCAGCCAGCACCTGGAATGCCACCCGCCCCGGGATCTGACGTGGCAGCCGGGTCAAGGCCGCGACGTCACCGCTTGCCAGCGCGTCATCGAGAGCTAGCTGATCATCGGCGGCACTGGGGTCATAGCCACCGGGGGCACTCGACGTCAGGGTGGTGGCGCCGTCGGCGACAACCAGCACTCCGATCGGATCGGGTGCCTGGTCAATCTCGATGCGCAATTCCCGACCGCGGGCCAGCGCAATGTCAAGATCGTGGTCACCGCAATACACCCGCACCTGTGCACTGGCGTACGGCTGGGCCTGGCCCCGCACCCAGGCAGCGAGCAGTACACACACCGGTAATTCGACTGGCAACTCAGCCCCACCACTGGCCTGCGGTGACAGTCGAACCCGCACGTCAGCGCCGAAACCCGCGAAGGTTCCCAGGTAGCCGTCGGGGTCCACAACGTCGTCTGTGTACCCCGTTCCGACAACGATCCAGTGCGGGGGCAAACAGGCGGCCGCCACCAACACTGCAGCTCCAAGGTCGGCCACTTCGGCGGCCGCCACCCCGGCGAGCTCGGGAACAAGCACCGGCGCGGACGGAATTATAGCGATAGCGCTCAGCACGCCACCAAACTAACGTTTCAACGATGCAACGAACCACAGAAGTTGGCTCGAGGCCAGAATGAAATCTTAGTATACCACGCCGATTGGTGATTTCTCCTTCGCCCCCACAGTTGCTTCTCCTGACGCTTTTCTGGAGAGTTTCTCCGGGCAACCTTCGTCGACATGGATTCAGGCTCGCCATAGGCCAACGCCACAGTTGCGATGACCATCAGCAAAACCCCGACGATCAGAATAAACGCGCGTGGCCCACGACTGTCCAGCGTTTCGCCGAGCACAACGATGCCCAGCACCGATCCACCCAAAGGTTGAGCCACGACCGATGTCGACAACGAAGCGGTCAGCACGCCCGCATACAACAACGACTGCCAAAGTATCACGCCAACCGGCAAGACCAGGAAGTAAATGTACAGTTTGGGGTGCGAATTAGGATGGCAAAATCCTTGCCGAGCCCCTCCACCACTGCCTTGGTCAATTCCGTGAACACGGCCAGCGTCGCCGCTAAGACCACCACTAGCAGCACCGCGGATAGAGGTCTCCGTACCGTAGCAGATCCGGGCATTCGCCACGCACAACAGCAACAGCCGGAACGACCACCATGGCAACTTCAGCCCAAGTCGACAGGGGACGTACCCAACAGTCCGGCTGGCCTGCCCTTTGACAACGTACCTGCAGCGCAAATGATCCCAGCCTGACGCAACGGCGCTCGTATCAGCCCAATGCGCCACGTAGCGCATGACGGGCTCCGGCAGCTGCAGCTCGGCCACTGCAGATATTGGTTGGAACTTCCGCACCGGCAGTCGGTTCAAATCTGAAAATACTTGCACCACAACGCGTGAACTCACCGCATTGCCGCTGACCGAGCATGGTTTTCTTGCCAAGATGCGAACCGCTGATTCACCGCACTAGGCCACAGTTACAGAACAGTTTCGGATACGAAATTTTTCGTGTGCCCAAATTGGCGCAGAATCACCATCATGGCTGCTAGAACAGGATAGTGCGGTCGGTGGTCGGGTGGCTAGGGCACCTTGTTGGTGTGATTGCCTGTTGGTTGAAGAAGTCAGCGACGAGCGCCACCACGCGTGGTTCGCGAGTGGAGACCCGGTTTGGGCCCTACTATCTCACGCGGCAACTAAATAACGGCGACATGAGCAAAGTCCATAAGGCCGTCGACACCGTCCAACAGCCGGTGGTGGCACTAAAGCTGATGCCAGAGGCGCTCAGCCAAGGCCCAGTGTTTCGCATGCGCATGCAACGCAAAGCCCGTAACCCCGACAGGTTACAAGAGCCTCATGTGGTGCCCATCTACGATTACGACGAAACCGACGGACAGCTGTAACTGAACATGCGCCTGGTCAAAGGAACCCATTTTGCAGTGCTGCTGTAACGATTCGGACCAGTAACCCCACCGTGGGCGGTCACACTGGTGCATCAAGTCTCCTCGGTGTTGGACGCCGCCCACGCCGCCGGGGCAATGCGCTACGATATGAAGCTAGGAAACATTCTCACCACCACTAACAACTCCGTCTATTTGGTGGATTGCGGGATCGCCAACATGGTCACCGACGAAAAGCTGACCTAAAGCGGCAGGGCGTGTAGGAACCTAGCAATCCATGGCTCCGGAGTGATTTTTAACGCTGAGGTCACCCACTGTGCCGACGTTTATTCGCTGACCTGTTGTGCTTGCACGAATGTCTGAACGGAGCCCCGGCGTGCCGAACCGACAGCGCCGACATGCTGACCACAACCCACCTGATAGCGTCCACACCGCAATTCAGCCAACTGCCGGCCGGGACCCCTGCCACATTCGACGCAATGATCACACGCAGGATGGCCAAAAAGCCAGAGGACCACTACGGCCAGCGGTAGCAATGTAGCACAGGCCGCACATCAAGCGCTCAGCAAACTTCATCAGGCTCAAGAGTTTCGCATTCTCCAACGCAGCGAGGAAGCCGAGCTGCACTGGGCATCAACTGCCGACATGGGAATTACTTATTTAGCCTCCATAATGCTCCCATGTTCCGCACCGACATCCCAATCCGACCCAGACAGGTTTCTGCGCCGCCTCTTCCACGTCGTCGGTGTGCGGCTATCTAGGTAACCCCAACAATCTGGCCCAGTCCGTCTGGCGCACCACCCTCACGCCACTCGCAGCTAACCCCGCCGATAGCTACTGATCGGCGCCGCCTGAATAGTCCTCACCGTCCTAGCAGCAGAGGGTAACGCGGGCTGGATCTTCTACCAAATAAATTCGGCTATTCCCACAACAGTCACGAGCCCGCCGGCAGCCGCATCCACGACAGAGTCCGCCGATGCCTTAGATCGGGCTACTCAACCTGCTGCCGTTTGGCTATAGACCAGGGTACGTGGCCGACCGTTCTTACCACTCATAAAAACGCTGGTCAGGATTTTATTGGTCAGGATTTTATATAGTAGACGCCCGCGGCTCGTCCAGAGCGATCTCCACGGTGTTCAGGGTAACTCTTGCACATTGTGCCACTTATTTGACGATAGCCTACGCACAAACACATTTTAGTGAGTTATCCCGAGGAATCCTAAGTCATCAACCGGTTGACACCGCCCCGACAACCCCCATCTAGGCGGCATGGTCTTTTGCGCGGTCCAAAGCAGCAGCCCGGCGCTGGCACAGATCAACGGGGCCTAACTGATGATCGGTCTGGTCCAAGAAGATCCAGTGGGACCCAACCGCAACCAGCTCTACAGCTGGTGGAAAAGCTCGCGCCCGTCGGAAAGCTACCGACGCAGGTAGTGACTAACACCGACAATAATGGTGGCGACATACAGTCCGTCAAGCTGCTTCAATACTGTTGGGAGCGGCTAATGGTCGGATGACAGTTACACGGTCACACCAGGCGTCTACGACCGTGCAAGATGCCGTTACGCGCAGCAGGCGCGCGAGACAACGATCGCGCGAAGGGTGACAAAGGTAGGTGACCAACGCATGACGGCCGACGAATCCCGGACCAACGATTCGCCCAAGCCGGCACCACGTCCCGGCCCCCGGCCAATGCCGCGATCCGCCACCCACCTGGTGGCAACACCCCCGTCCAACGACCCACACCGATTCGGACGCATGGATGACGACGGCACGGTGTGGCTGATCAGCGCGGCCGGTGAACGTATCGTCGGCTCCTGGCAAGCCGGCGATCGCGAAGCCGCGTTTGCTCATTTTGGCCGCCGATTCGACGATCTGTGCACCGAGATCACGCTAATGGAAGAGCGACTGGCCACGGGAGCCGGCGACGCCCGCAAGATCCAGGCCAATGCGGCAGCGCTGGCCGAGGCGTTGCCGACGGCATGTGTATTGGGCGACATCGACGCACTCGCGACCCGGTTGACAGACCTACTGGCGCGCGTCGACGTTATCGTCGTTGCGGATCGCTCCCGACGCGACGAGCATCGGGCCGCACAGACCGCACGCAAGGAGGCGCTGGCCGCCGAGGCCGAGGATCTGGCCGACAACTCAACCCACTGGAAAGTCGCCGGTGACCGGCTGCGTGCGATCCTCGATGAATGGAAGACGATCAGCGGCCTGGATCGAAAGGTCGACGACGCGCTATGGAAACGCTATTCGGCAGCCAGAGAAACCTTCAACCGGCGACGGGGATCGCATTTCTCCGAGCTCGACCGAGAGCGTTCTGAGGTCAGGCAACACAAAGAACGGCTCTGCGAACGAGCCGAAGAGCTGTCCCACTCCAGGGAGTGGACCACCACGAGCGCGGAGTTCCGAAAGCTACTCACCGAATGGAAGGCGGCGGGACGTACAACCCGAGATATCGACGATGCACTGTGGTGCCGCTTTAAAGCGGCACAAGACTGTTTCTTCGCGGCTCGCAATGCCGCGTCAGCGGAAAAAGACGCCGAATTGCGGGCCAATGCCACCGCCAAAGAGGCGTTGCTAGCTGAAGCGGAAAAACTCGACACCGCTAACTACGAAGCCTCGAGAACGGCGCTGCGCTCGATCACCGAAAAATGGGATGCAATTGGCCGGATTCCCCGGGAACGATCCGCCGAATTGGAGCGGCGGCTGCGCGCCGTCGAAAAGAGAATACGCGACGCAGGCACATCAGATTGGGCCGACCCCCAGGCGCAGGTCCGCGCTGAACAATTCCGAACCCGGGCCGAGCAGTTCGAACGACAGGCCCAGAAGGCAGCGGCTGCCGGCCGGATCAAAGAAGCCAAAGAAGCCGAGGCTAATGCCGCACAGTGGCGACAGTGGGCTGAAACCGCCGCTGATGCGCTGGCCCGCAGATTTTAGCAGCCGCCTTGGGGATCCGGCGGCACCCTAGTGTCCGGGTTGCTGACGCTGTCCAGACCGTCCAACATCGTATTTGACTGCTACGCAACAACTCGACGCTGCTACTCCTCGGCGACGAGTTGCACGATCGTGCGCGACCACACCACACGGGACCAGTGAAACGTCAATAAAATTAACGTGATCCACGCCACGATGAGTCCCACCCCGGGACCCGGCTGACCCTCAGCCGCAGTCTGACGCGACCATACAGCCAGCAGACCAACAATGCTGGCCATCGCCGCACCCGTCAGGGCAACCCAGGCCAGAGCCCAGCGCCGTGTCATCAACGCCAGCATCGAGAAACCAATACCAAATACCAGCGCTAGCCAGGCGAATAGCCGCGAAGGCAACGCCACCGCAGCTATGTCGGCGCTGTGGCTGCCGAACAGCACATCCCAACCCAGCACCTGGCCGGTGTGCGGCAGAATGAACGATCCCAGCAGCACAAATACCAAGATCGCTACCACAAAACCCCTTGCACCGGGCTCGATTTCACGTTCGATCCGACGCTCCGCTGCCTCAACTTCAGCACATAAGCCGTTGAAGAAATCCGCGACATTACGATCTTTGCTCATCGGGCACGCCCGACAAGCCCGACCGAAGCTGAAGACCGCCCGACACCCGGTATACCGAGCCCGGTACTGCGCGGGCGCTGCCCGGCAACGTGTGCGTCCCCAACGCGCGCGCGGTGGTCGGTCAACATGTTCCGCACCGACGATCAGATGATGCGACGCTACTGCAGTGACCATCACGGTGATGATATCGCCGGACCGCACCTGTGTGTACCAAAGCTTGTCCAAGGTGAAATGCACCAACCAGCCGTCGCGCACCCTCGTTCCTGCACGTGATGCGGACGTCTTTGCGTCCTTCGTCGGCGGTGACTAGCAGTTCGACGACATCGTCGGTGAACTCGGCAGGATGCAGAAAGGTGAACCGCACGCGTTTAAGTCCGTCGATACGCCCGCAGGCTCGCAGCAACTCGGCGAAAGCATCACGATTGCAGGACAGCGCCGGGTCAGTGAAAGAGACCCCGTAAGCATTGACGTTCTGCTTCAGCAGAGTTACTGCGAGCACGCCGTTAGCCACCAGTGCTCCCACCTCGGCCAGGATGTCCGCCGGACTGCAGTCAACCTTCTTACCCCGCAGCGACGGAACGATGCAGAAGTTACAACTTTTTTACAACCAAAGGATATAAAAACCCAAGCAGCACAAGACGATTCGAGGCATTTCGGCAGCGCTAACGGAAACTGCTGCAGCACCGCGACGATTTCCACCTGGGCGACCTTGTTGTGGAGCGTCTGTTCGAGTCGCGTGAACAACGATCCCAAGTTATGAGTGCCAAAAACGGCATCGACCCACAGTGCTTTGCTCAGCACTGCGTATTGGTCTTTCGGAGCCAGGAAGTCACCGACCGTGATTGCATGTCAGGATTGTGTCGCTTGCGCTCAGCCAAGTGGCTGAGGTTGCCGTAGAGCTTGTTGTCGGCGTTCTCATGAACAACGCAGGTGTTGACGACCGCCACGTCAGCATCTCCAGCATCTGAGTCGTCAACCATCCACTGGTAGCCAGCGGTTTTGAGCAGACCCGCTAACCGCTCGGAATCTTGAATGTTCATTTGGCATCTGTAGGTGCGGACCCGATAGGCGCGCGCCGACGGATATCCAGCCTGGGCATTGGGGTCCGCCACGCTCGTGGCATCACATGTCACCACCGAAGTCACGGAGATATGGTACGCGACCGGGGCCCATCGGATTAACCCGCAGCTTATTTAGACCCGACGTCGCTCCCGTTCAGTAGCTAGCTCGGCGACAACCACCTCACACGCCGTAATCTGGCTATATCCACGGCGCACCAACATCGTCACTAGTCGGCGACTCACCCGTGCGTCGTCCTGGTCTAACACCTCTCGCCGTAGCCTGGCCCATACCAGCTGCTCAGCCCGCTCCCGCTCGGCACCAGCATCGATCCCGTCCAACACGGCGGCGATGACGTCATTATCAACCCCTTTGGCGTGCAATTCAGCAGCCAACACGCGCTTGCTCTTTCCCGCGTTCACGCGCCGAGATCGCACCCACTGTTCGGCGAAATCCGTGTCATTCACCAGGCCAACGGCAGCCAGCCGATCCAGTACCTGGTTACTGACATCGTCGGGGTATCCACGTTTCGCCAACTGGCCGAATAACTCAGCTCGAGTTCGCGACCTTGCGGTGAGCAGGCGCAGACACAATACCCGTGCCTGCTCACCACGATCAGAAATCAACGGGGGCGGGCAGGAGGTCGCCATCGGTCACGACCGCGCCAATGCCGAGCTTCTCCTTGATCTTTTTCTCGATCTCGTTTGCCACATCGGCATTTTCCAACAAGAAGTTGCGCGCATTCTCCTTGCCCTGGCCCAGCTGCTCGCCTTCGTAAGTGAACCAGGACCCGGACTTGCGAATAAAGCCCTGGTCCACACCCATATCGATCAGCGACCCCTCCCTGCTTATGCCCTTGCCGTAAAGGATGTCGAACTCGGCCTGCTTGAAAGGCGGTGAGCAGTTGTGCATGACAACCCCGTCCGCGACAAGATTATGCAGTTCCTCGATCTCGAGGTCGAATGTCCGCATCCGCCGCGGTGGCAGCACTTCATGAATCACCGAGTACCGAAGTTCTTCTGCCAGCACATCATGTAGGAACTTATCGTCCAAAGCGTTTGCGAGAACCTGCACACGATCCCGACGTAAAAGACCAGCACCCAGAACCTGCTTCATCCCACCACGAGGATCCCCGAAACTCGTACCGATCACGGCAGCAGCTTCTTGCGCGGTCACGCCCCGCTCGTCAAGATAATTCAGCACTGCATCGGTTATCTCCGAGGACAAATACATCACCTGCGATTTGCGCCGACACCCCTGCATCGCTTCTAGAATCGCCTGCGTCAAGACGATACCGCGCGGCCCCCACATGGGAACTGATTCCGAGAATGCCGTGATGTTCTCCATACCCGAGATCCAGACTTCGAACACTTGGCGCATGCTCTGAACCCGTTGACCGTTGACGACATTCGGCCGCTCCTGAGTCGGATCGTATTCTCTAACAGAGTTCACAATGCCAAACCGCATTAACAACCAATGAATCTGGTACGCGAGCTGTTCGGAAGTCGCCGTAAAACCGACACAAAGCGCCCTGGTCTGTTTTTTAATCACCCAACCATAACTCTCAAACAGACCGAAGAGCAGATTCCCGACTATATCGGCAGCGATATCCGGCTCGAAAAACCAATTTGGAACTGTCTTCTCCCATGCGGGCTTGCCGTGGGTACTAGTCTGCCGGTAAAGGTCGAGGGCACCGTTGCGTTCACCAGGTCGATGCACGGTTGCAAATGACATATGCCCCTGTGAAGGAGTCACGCGACCAAGCGCCGCTGCGATTCGCGTCACGTCGTCGCTAAGTATCGGCTGAACATTGATGAAATTGATCGGCGTCTTACCTCCCACGTAGCCGTCTCCGATCAGATAGCCAAGCATCCGTGCATGATCCACCGGAATCGGCGCACTGGTACCAAATCTTTCAAAGCGCCGTGGTTGCGCCACCCGGTCTCCCTTGCGGAGTTCCCCAGCCTGACGCCACCCGCATTCTGTCAACACTTTGTGATCAGGTGTCACCCACACAGTTGTACCGCCGGCAATCCGCAACCCGATTACATCCTGCATCCCCTGGTCGAACCAGGACACTACGGGCCGCGCATAAAGCATTCCATCCTTGGCCACAGCGACGACATGGATTTGCTTTCGCCCATCGACAACATCCTCGATGCGATGCGTTCTCCCGGTGACCGGATCGAAGATCCGAGTACCCTGGGCAAAGCACTTATTTTTGACGAGCTTGACTCGAGTCCGGTTACCGACCGCCTCGGTGCCATTCTTGAGTGTCTCGATCCTACGTACGTCCATGCGCACCGACGCATAGAACTTCAAAGCATTTCCACCCGTCGTAGTTTCAGGACTGCCGAACATCACGCCAATTTTTTCTCGAAGCTGATTGATAAAGATCGCAGTGGTTCCCGAATTATTGAGCGCACCAGTCATTTTCCGCAGCGCCTGACTCATCAGCCGGGCTTGCAGTCCGACATGGCTGTCCCCCATCTCACCTTCAAGTTCCGCGCGCGGCACCAGCGCCGCCACCGAGTCGATGACCAAAATGTCGAGCGCACTGGAACGGACCAGCATGTCGGCAATCTCGAGGGCCTGTTCACCGGTGTCTGGTTGGCTGACCAACAGGGAATCAGTGTCAACACCGAGCTTCTTGGCATACTCCGGGTCCAAGGCGTGCTCGGCATCGATGAACGCCGCAACACCGCCCGCCGCCTGGGCGTTGGCCACCGCGTGCAGGGCAACAGTGGTCTTACCCGAGGACTCCGGACCGTATATCTCCACTACCCGGCCACGCGGCAAACCGCCGATACCTAGGGCCACATCCAGTGCGATGGACCCGGTTGGAATGACCGAGATTGGCTGACGCACCTCGTCACCGAGACGCATCACTGAGCCTTTGCCGTAATTTTTCTCGATCTGGGCCATCGCCAGCTCAAGAGCTTTCTCACGGTCGGGAACTTGCGCCATGTTGCTTCTCCTGTAGTCGATGCTCAGTGACCGGTACCGGCCGGTTGGCCGTGACACTAGAGAAGGCCACCGACAAGTCGATATCACCGAGTAACCACTACAGTAGAAGAACATTTGTTCGATTCAAGTATCGACACACCGTCCCTGCAATCCACGAAATCACCACTGATCGCGGGGCACGTCGAAGTCGACGCATAACGCCCGCCAAACGTCGCGTGGCTCGACACCGTCTTCGATCGCCTGGGCGGCGGTACGGCCACCGCAGCCGGTCAACACATGATCGACCAGCACAGACGCGCCGTACGCGGCGCCGAATCGCAGGATGACTTGTTCGTGGAATTCCGCCAGCCGCACGCCAACAAACTTACCCAGCCAGTTACCCAGTGAACGCCAGCGCTTCGTGACACACCCGGACTGGATCGGCGACTCCAGCGATGCTGACGGCGGCTCGTTGTGCGGCCTTGCAATGTCCCGGCGACAACAGCACCTCGTTAACCGCGGCCATCAACGCCGCAGCGGTCAACGGCCAAATCAACTGCCCACTGCCCTGCCGCACCACCCGATTGGCTATCTCCCATTAATTCCAACCGCCAGTAACCACCTGCCAGCAGCATCCCGGCCAACAACTTTCTGGCTATTATACCATGACCTCCACCGCAGATCACCACGTAGGTATGCGTCAACAGCTTCGCCTGGTATTCCCACCCAGCCATCGCCCAGGGCAGCACTGCCAGCTCGGAACCGTTCAGCCGAGACACCACCCCATACGCAACTCCGATAACAGCGGATACCCGGGGCACCAGAGCGTCCAAGGTGGTCTGTGCCATGCCCTACACGCCGTGGACGGTGCCACGACCACCACCGGCCCGGAGCCTTACAGAGATCTGCAGCACCCGACTGGTCGGCTCGAAATGCAACCAACTCACCACCCACAGCTTCGTCAGCCAGTCTGGACGAAGGGCTTCCAACGCAGGCAACGTGGCGATCAGTCGTCACAGCGGCTCGCTGTCACAGGCCAACGCGCCAGGAGCGCGCGGTGAGCGCCCGCATGATGACATCATCGTATTCGGCCGCGAATGCCGGCCTGGGTGGCTAGTCCGCTGCCTATCGGCGGCAGACTCTTGAACGACAGGCAAAGTGGATGCGGGTTAAGTTCAACCCACAGGATCCCCAGCAATTAAACAGCCATATTACCGACCGCGGTTATGACGTCGGATACCACCAGATCAGGCACCAAGTCGCGCAGCACCGGCACATTGAGTACGGCCATCTGCGCAACACGCCGGTGGACCCTGACCCCGACAGCCACGAGCTCATCAAGCAGGGCAATCTCGACACCGGCGGTCTGAGCGATGTCTACCCGCTCCGATAAACAGTAATAGGTAATGTATCCCTCTTCGGCGAAGCTGTTGACACAGCACGATAGCGGGAAAACGAGTACCCGAGATCTAACCCAGCTACCACGGCGACACACATCCGCTTTGCCATAGTCGCCAGAACGTCGTTACTACCATGTTTCCCCTAGGCTAGCAGCTATGGTTGAGCTGACCGAGACATCTGCATAAAATGTTAAAAACATTCGCACGGTTGTTAAAAACATTCGCACGGTCGAAATTGTCTTGACCTGCTCTGCAGGACGAGGATTACGAAACTGCTGATGCGGGGTTGGCCGACAACCTCATCTACCAGAACGTCGGACTGACAACAATCCATAGCCGCAGCAGAACGATCACGCTATGGCGCAAGATGGAAGGCCGTATAGAGTTCGAGAATAAAGATCCACAATATTGCCGCCGGTGGCTACACCGTACTCTGCGAACGCACCGACGCAATGATCGTCAGCCTGCTGCCGGTTCAATTCTGGGTCTGTGGCGTTTTTCAAAGTGCACAACAGACGAATCACGCTGTGACGAGACTACTTGGATTTCTTCGATCTGTTCAAAGCGACAGTGCGAGGCGTGGCTGCACTGGTGATCCCATCACTATAAAGCAACGTCCGAACAATGAGCGGCAAGCCCGCCTACACCAAGCCCAACGCGCCACAATACGTCCGCTATTGCTATTGGGAGACGATTGCCTGAATCAATGCAAGACTGGGGGGGTGTGCAACGATCCGGCGGGCAAGGGCGCTGTTGTCCGGATGATGATCTGTGTCGCGGTTCCGGCTGTGCTGATGCTCGCACTATTCTGGTTGGCCCCAACAACACCCGACGTCCACTTGAGCATGACACTGCCGATCCTTATTCCGTTTCGTGTACTTCTCGCATATGCTCAGCAAAGCATGGCGCCTTCATATGTTGGACGTGCGCAACCTAGACCCCGAGCTCGTCGACGAACTCGCCCACAAGCACGACGCCCACATCCGCCAGGCATACGTCAATCGTTACGGCCTGCGACCCAAGGACTAACCCTGTCTAACGCCGTGGCATTCCGCCGAGTTCGTCGAACGCCTGTGTCCAACCGGCCAGGATCGGTAGCACTGCTGTAAACATGGGGCCAGCCCCACACCGAAACCGCCTCCAGAACTACCACTGCCGTTCGCCGAAGAGACTAATTGCGCTGCAGCGGTGACCATTTCATTGTACTGGCGGACACCAGCGCCCAACTGCGCGGCAAACGCATCAATAATGGGGACCAGATAAGACCGCGGCGCTGCAGAGTAACGCATCGCCCGCTCCATCGACACCACCTGGGCAGCCGTGGCCACCATCGTCACCGCGGTTTGGTTAGCCGCGGCGGTCAGGTCACGGATTTCGGCCACGGATAACATCTTACCTTGCTCTATCACACCCAACAACGAAAAGAACCCGCGTTCGGAGGCACTCAGCGCCGAAATCGCAGGTCGAGCCGCCGAACCGGGCGGCGGCAACCGACGAACTCCCACGGGCCGCCGTGTCGGCAGCGGCTTCGATCGTAGCCAGCGGTAGTGAAACAGCAGCAACGTCGCCGGAATAGCCTGTATAACCGCAATGAAGCCGGTGATCTGCAGCAACAACGCGAACCAGCCCCAGGCCGCCAGTAATACTGTCACCACGCCCCAAAACAGGCACCCGAAGCCGAAGATCAAACCCCACCGCAGCGCGCGGCGGCGACGGCGGAGCAGGCGGGCACGCGGCTCCGACACGGCGCTGATCTTTTGGGCGACTAAGTCGAACAAATCGGCAGCGGTGTCCAATCCATGCCGCAACAACACGCGCCACAGCCCACTCTTACCCCCATTCACAGCGACCTCAGCGTTATCTCAAACCGACCGCGTTGCTTGCTGACTAAGGAGTTTCTCGGCAACGTGCTCGCCGCTGGCCTGGCTGTCCGCGAGACTAACTGGGGTGATTCCGGGCAACGCAGCTGTACCTCTCGTCGGCAAAATTTCACCGCGCACCGACGCGTGGATCTGCTCTAGCCGCGAATGGTCAATCATCCGTACGCCGGCCTGTTCGACCTCGATCATGCCACCCTGCACGGAACTCTGCGCAAGGTCGACCACACTGAGCGCATTAGCGTACCGACGTTCGATCTTTTCCCGCACCTCATCGAGCATCGGAATGTTGCTGAGCATCGGGATCCCATTCACCGACCGTAGCGAGACACTGACGTGCTCCTGCAGCTTCGCCTCCTTGAGTTGACTCAACAGTTTGGTGCACTCGGCGATTTTTGCTGTAAAACCATCGCATTTTGTTCAACAGTATTTTAGCCTGAGCCGCTGCACTGAGCGTCTGATCAGACAAGATTTTGAGATCCTCGACGCTCTGCTCGGAGGTCACTAGCTGGGCTGCGAACACCCCGGCAACGTTGTCGTACTCGGTAACCTTGGCGGAGTCCCCTGCAGCAGTGGCCTGGTCCACCGACGTCAGCGCCTGACGTACGTTGAACTGGAGCTTTTCGATGTCTGCCAGCTGCCGGTTGAGCCGCATCTCCAGTTGCCGCTGGTTGCCAATCACCCACGCCGCCTGTTGGATCAGCGCCTGGTGGGTGCGCTATACTGCCTCAATGGCCTGCTGAACCTGCACCTTGTGGTCTGCGCGATCGTCGATCTTGGCGTTGAACAGTACCACGATATACCTCCACGCTTTCAGGAACAGACTAGCTATGACTTAGCTCCGCCTTCATTTCTTATGTGCCGAATAGACACAGCGTTTACCCTGACACTGCAATATTTATAGGGATATTTATTAGGGTTAGCGCGGATTTCCCCACCCCCGGCAACGTCGACCCAACGGCCCCGGCACATGGCCGCATTCACGCCATCGCTAACAACGCCACCGGAGAAATAACAACCTTAGTGCTGGCGTCAATGGTAACGTCGCTTGGCGCGCTCCGGGCCGCGCGTCCCGCATACACCATCCACTCGCCGGTGTCGGTAAGCAGCTCTGATAACGGCCCTTCCAATACGTCTGGAAATCACGTTGAGCAACTCACTAGAGAGCTCTTTCCGGTCACACTCAAGCTCCGATAGATAACTGAGATGCACGCCATACGGAATACGGCACTATTGCATACCGATGACACCATCCATCACGTTCTCCTTCGTCCAATCAGAACGTGGGTGGTCGTGGCGTGATTCCCGCAATCAGCTGGCTGTCTGGCGAACTTCCCGGAAGGCCCTGATCACCCCAGCCACATAATCGACGCTCGTGACCACCGTGAGCACGATCGCGGCGGCCATCACTACCCATGCTACCAGATGGAACAATCCCAACAGTTGCGTCAAAGGCAGCAAAAACAGGCCAATCGCTACTGCCTGCACCACAGTCTTGAGTTTGCCGCCCCAACTGGCCGGAATGACCCCGCGGTTAACGACAGCCAACCGCAACAAAGTCACCCCAAGCTCACGGGTCATGATCAGCACCGTGATCCACCACGGCAGGTCACCGAGCATCGACAGACCGATCAGCGCCGCACCGATAAGGGTCTTGTCCGCGATTGGATCAACAAACGCGCCGAATTCAGTCACCATACCGTAGTTTCGGGCCAGCAGGCCATCTAACCGGTCGGTAATGCAAGCCACCGTGAAGATCACGAAAGCCGCTACCCGACCGGCGATTTCATGGCCATTACCAGCGAACAAGGCAACCAAAAAAATCGGGACCAACAGCAACCGTAAGCCAGTCAGGCTATTGGCAAGGTTGGCGATACGGGCACGACCTATCGTAGGATCCAATTGAAACTGCCCCGACACGGCAAACAGAATAACGGTTGGCCGGCTCGCGCGTCCCCGATGTCGATACTGTTGCCGTGACCAAAACTACACAGAATTGCCTACCGATGGTCAGGCGCGCACGAACCTCTGATGTCCCGACGATCAAACAATTAGTCGACACCTATGCGGGAAAGATCCTGCTGGAAAAGAGCCTTGTGACACTCTATGAAGCCGTGCAGGAATTCTGGGTGGCGGAACACCCCGCAATCCCGGGCAAAGTGGTCGGCTGCGGGGCGTTGCACGTGTTATGGTCCGACCTCGGCGAAATCCGTACTGTCGCCGTCGACCCTACCATAACCGGCCACGGAGTCGGCCGCGCGATCGTTAATCGACTGCTCGAAGTCGCTCGCGAGCTGCAGCTGGAGCGGCTGTTCGTGTTAACCTTCGAAACCGAGTTCTTCAGCCAGTACGGGTTCATCGAGATCGAGGGCACCCCCGTGACCACCGAGGTGTTCGAAGAGATGTGCCGGTCATACGACATCGGGATCGCCGAATTCCTGGATCTGAGCTACGTCAAACCAAATACCTTGGGTAACTCCCGCATGCTTCTGGTATTATGACCGTGCAAGCTAGTCTTCATCGGACCTGTCAGCGTTGGCCCCACCTCGGATAAGCGCCAATGTGGCCGTGAGCTCATCCGGTTTTACCAGCACCTCGCGAGCCTTAGATCCTTCGCTTGGCCCCACGATGCTTCGAGTCTCCATTAGATCCATCAACCGGCCGGCCTTGGCGAACCCCACCCTCAGCTTGCGTTGCAGCATCGAGGTGGACCCGAACTGGCTAGATACCACCAACTCCACGGCTTGCAGGAACACATCCATATCGTCGCCAATGTCGGGGTCGACGCCAGTGCGTTCGCTGGTGGTCTTGGCGATGGTGACCCCCTCGGTGTACTCGGGTTCGGCCTGGTCCTTGCAAGCGGTGACGACGGCGTGAATCTCCTCGTCGGTAATGAACGCACCTTGCAACCGGACCGGTTTACTCACGCCCATTGGCAGGAACAGGCCGTCACCCATGCCGATCAGTTTTTCCGCGCCTGCTTGGTCGAGAATCACCCGACTGTCGATGAGCGATGATGTCGCAAACGCCAACCGGGACGGCACGTTGGTCTTGATGAGCCCGGTGACTACGTCGACTGACGGGCGCTGGGTAGCCAGCACCAGGTGGATCCCTGCCGCGCGAGCCTTCTGGGTGATCCGCACGATGGCATCCTCAACGTCACGCGGCGCGGTCATCATCAGGTCGGCCAGCTCGTCGACAATAGTCAGAATGTAGGGGTATGGCCGGTATTCCCGCTGGCTGCCCAGCGGAGCTGCGATCTCCCCGGACCGCACCTTCTCATTGAACACGTCAATGTGGCGTACCCTCGACGCCTGCATGTCCTGGTAACGCTGCTCCATCTCTTCGACCAGCCACGCCAGCGCGGCTGCTGCCTTCTTTGGCTGCGTGATGATCGGGGTAATCAGATGTGGAATGCCTTCATATGGTGTCAGTTCCACCATCTTCGGGTCAATTAAGATCATCCGGACCTCTTCCGGGGTCGACCGGACCAGCAGCGACACCAACATGGAGTTGACGAAGCTCGATTTACCCGATCCGGTGGAGCCCGCGACCAACAAGTGCGGCATCTTGGCCAGATTGGCCGAGATGAAGTCCCCTTCGATGTCCTTGCCCAATCCAATGACCAGTGGATGGTGGTCACGACACGTCGAGGGCGCGATGAGCACATCAGCCAGCCGCACCGTTTCACGATCGGTGTTGGGTACCTCGATGCCTACGGCGGACTTACCGGGAATCGGGGCTAGCATGCGCACGCTCTCGGTAGCCACCGCGTAGGCAATGTTCTTCTGTAGTGCGGTGATCTTCTCCACCTTGACGCCAGGCCCTAACTCAACCTCGTAGCGAGTGACGGTAGGTCCGCGAGTACAGCCGGTGACGGCCGCATCGACCCTGAACTGGGTGAGGACCTCACCGATAGCGCTGGCCATATGATTGTTGGCGGCACTGCGTTTCTTAGGCGGATCGCCAGCAACTAGCAGGCTCATGGACGGCAGCGTGTAGGAACCCTCGATGACTCGGTCCAGCACCTGGCTCGGGTGTTCCTCTGCGGCTTGGGGGCTGCAACAGCGACTCTTGGCGATGTCCGCCTGCACGGCCCGCTCTGGAGTGGTGGGAACGTCGTCCTGTAACCCAACCTCAGCGATGTGGGCCGCCGGCCACACCTGCAGCTCCCAGTCAGCGTCTAAATCCCCGCCGAGAGAGCCACCGTAGTTACCACCGGAAAAGGAAAAGTTTTCTGGCAGGGTACCCGGAATGTCGTCATCGTATCGACGCTCAACATCGTATTGATCATCTTGATCGTCATAGTCACGCTGGAAAAGTCCGGTACCGAACATGCCACTCAGCACGTCGGGCACCTCACGGATCGTGGTTCCGGTCAACAGCAGCAGACCAAATAACGCACCAATGAACAACAACGGCGCAGCGATCCAGGCCGTCAATCCGTCCGAGAGCGGTCCCCCGATGGCAAACCCCAGGAAGCCTGCGGCACCCTGCCGCGCCTCGGGAGTTTCTGGCGAACCCGCCCACAGGTGCCGTAAGCCGAGAAACGACAACACGATTAGGGTCGCACCTAGGATCAGCCTGGGCCGCGCATCTGGATGGGGTGGAGTTCGCATTAACACCACCGCCACGGCAGCGGTACCCAATGGGAATACCATGACAGACGAGCCGATGAACATCCGCAGCACGGCGTCGACCCAAGCACCGATCGGCCGGGCGGCGTCAAGCCATGAGCTGGCGGCGACGACGACCGCGAGGCTAAGAAGAGCCAGCGCGATTCCATCACGGCGATGTCCAGACTCAATATCGCGAGCCCTCCCAATTGAACGTGCCGCACCACCGGTGCCCTTGGCCGCCATCAACCAGGTCGCACGCATGGCTCGGCCACAGGTCAGCCCAGCAGCCAGGAGCAGCGACCGACTACGCCGCTTAGCGCGCCCTTTTACCCTAGGGCGAGGTGGTGTTGGTCGTCGATTTCGGGATGCACCACGCGAGGTGACCTTTGACCTGCTCGTTCGGTTTCCGGGGCTGGCGACGGTCTTACTAGCCATAACAACAAGTTTAGTCGCAAATACATCATCTACACCACCCGCCACACTGGCAACGTTTGGCGGCTTCCCGTACGTCCAATCGATTGTCGGCATGCGTGGATAAGGCGCTGAGCGGATGACACAAATCATGAATCGGTCGCGCCGTCCGGCGGTATCCTTACCCGTATCATCGAAGACGTACACAGCGAACCGGACTGTCAGCTCTATAGCACTGGTCCACATGGACCAGACCTTTTTCACCTGCGAAAACGTGGCCGAGTACCTTGCCGAAAATGGTGTCCGACAGAGCTTGGGAAGACTACGCACGGTCGCGTCGGGCAGCCGATTAATGTTTACCTACGTCCACCGAGACTTCATCGACGGGACAAATCGGTATGACACCCACACGCTATATTGCACCATCCGACAGCGACGGCAATTGTGGCACTTTGACTTACAACACTACGAGGTCGCAGGGTTGATCGCCGATTACGACTGGGAGCTCGTGAAACAGGCCGAAGCCGATGAGCTTGTCCAGCACTATGTCGAGCCCGCCGGCCGCAAACTTAAAGCGTCGCAGCTGGATACGCAGAGAAGACCTAGCCCACGATTCAAACCTCGATCACCGTCGGCACAATCATCGGCTGCCGACAGTAGGTTTCGCCTGCCCACTTGCCGACGGTTCGGCGCACGGCTTGAGCAATCCGGATCGGATCGGTTACGTTCGCGGCGACCAGCAACTCCAGCTCTGCCTCAACCTTGCGGACCGCAGGCTCAAGTGCTTTAGGGTCTTCGGAGAATCCACGTGAATGCAAGTGCGGCACAGTGGCCGGACGCCCGGTGCCGTGCGTCACCACCACAGTAACCGCGACAAAGCCCGAAGACAAGATGAGGCGTTCACCCAAGGTGGTATCGCCAACATCGCCAGCAATCAGTCCGTCGACGAACATCTTGCCGACAGGCACCGCTCCGGAGACCGACGCCTTGCCAGCAACCAGGTCGACGCTGACACCGTTCTCGGCCAACAAGATTAACTCTTGCGGTACCCCGGTGCTGGCAGCCAACTCGGCGTTAGCACGAAGCATCCGCCAAGTACCGTGCACTGGCATAACGTGGCGTGGCCGCACTCCGTTGTACAAGAACAACAGCTCACCGGCGTAGGCATGGCCCGAAACATGCACCCGGGCTTGGGCATTAGTGACAACTCGGGCTCCAATTTTAGCTAGCGCATCAACGACACCGTAAACCGCCTCTTCGTTGCCGGGGATCAACGACGACGACAACACGACGAGGTCCCCCGAGGTCAGCGTGATACTCCGGTGTTCACCGCGCGACATCCGTGACAACGCCGACATCGGCTCGCCCTGGGTGCCAGTGGTAATGAGCACCACTTGCTCTGGCGCCATTCTCGCAACAGCAGCGATATCAATCAGATGGGAATCGTCTACTCGCAGGAGTCCAAGGTCCCGCGCGATGCTCATATTACGGACCATCGACCGTCCGACGAACGACACCCGCCGGCCCAATGCTACTGCAGAATCAATAATCTGCTGCACCCGATCCACATTAGAGGCAAAACACGCCACGATGACCCGTCCGTCGGTGCCTCGAATCAGCCTATGCAGTGTCGGACCTACCTCGCTTTCACTAGGACCGACGCCAGGTATCTCAGCGTTGGTTGAATCGCACAGGAAGAGGTCCACACCGGCGTCACCCAGCCGGGACAGGCCGGGCAGGTCGGTAGGGTGGCCGTCGAGTGGCAGTTGATCGAGCTTGATGTCGCCAGTGTGCAACACTGTACCCGCACCCGTGTAAACCGCAATAGCCAGCGCTCCCGGGACCGAATGGTTGACGGCGAAGTATTCGCATTCGAACACGCCGTGTCGAGAGCTCTGTCCACCGGCGACCTCAATGAACACCGGTTTGATGCGGTGTTCCCGGCATTTCCTGGCGACCAAAGCCAAGGTGAACTTCGAGCCGACGATTGGGATGTCGGACCGTAATTTGAGCAAGAACGGGATCGCACCGATGTGGTCCTCATGCGCATGGGTCAGCACTAGGGCCTCGATGTCGTCGAGCCGGTCTTCGATATGGCGAAGATCCGGCAGGATAAGGTCCACGCCGGGTTCGTCGTGGCCGGGGAACAGCACACCGCAATCAATGATCAGCAACCGACCCAGATGCTCGAAAATCATCATATTGCGGCCGATTTCGCTGATGCCGCCCAACGCAGTGACCCGCAACCCACCGGATACCAGAGGACCTGGTGGGACTAGGTCTACATCCACTTGCTGGCCACCCTTTGGCTCACTTCTCACTCATCGGAGCACCGAAGCCGCACGCATGTCGGCAGCCAACGCATTGATCTGATCCGCTGTTGCCGGCATCTGCGGCAACCGCGGATCACCGACATCGATACCCTGAAGCCGCAGACCTGCCTTGGACATCGTCACCCCACCCAGGCGGCCCATCGCGCTACACAGCGGGCCAACCCCAACGTTGATCTTTCGAGCAGTGGCGATGTCCCCAGAACCAAAGGCGGACAACAGCTCTCGAAGCGGTCCTGCGGCCAGATGAGAAATCACACTAATGAAGCCGATGGCACCCATCGCCAACCAGGGCAGATTCAATGCATCGTCACCGGAATAGTAAGCCAGGCCGGTTTCAGCCATAATTTGGCCGCCACTGCGCAAATCAGCCTTGGCCTCCTTAACCCCAACGATGTTAGGATGTGACGCCAGCGCGCGAATCGTGTCAGGCTCGATCGGCACGACCGACCGCCCGGGAATGTCGTAAAGCAGCACTGGCAGCTCAGTTGCGTCGGCGACAGCGGTGAAGTGCGCAACCAGCCCGGTCTGCGGCGGCTTCGAATAGTACGGGGTAACCACCAAGAGTCCGTGAGCGCCCTCAGCCGCGCAGGCCTTGGCGAGTCGAACGCTATGAGCTGTGTCATAGCTACCCGCGCCGGCGATGACTCGTGCTCGGTCACCTACCGCCTCAAGTACGACATGCAACAGTTGAAGCTTCTCGTCGTCAGCAGTGGTCGGCGACTCGCCGGTGGTGCCCGAGAGCAACAGACCGTCACACCCGGCATCAACCAGGTGGTTCGCCAACCGCACCGCGGCCGCGGTATCGACGGAGCCATCAGCGTCGAATGGTGTGACCATCGCGGTCAGCAGGGTCCCTAAACGTGCAGGCACGTCGAATCCGACGGTGGTCACCGTACTAGGCTACCTGGCGATACCCAGCTTTCAGCAACCGCGCGAGGGCGCGTGTTTACCCAACGACATACCGCCTGGGCTGTACCCTCGCGGGCGTTAGCCACTGAAACCTCAGTCATCAGTGGCTAGAGGACTGGTCGCGACTTCGGTACCGTCAGCAAGTGCAGTGATCTCGAAGTCGGCGAATAGTGCGGGCGCAACGTCGATGAGCCGACGCAGGCAGACAATGGCCAGCCGCCGGATTTCGACGTCGGCGTGCTCGCTGGCCCGCATGGCGATGAAGTGCCGCCATGCCCGGTAGTTCCCGGTCACAACGATACGGGTCTCGGTGGCATTGGGTAGCACCGCGCGGGCGGCTTGGCGAGCCTGCTTGCGCCAGAGCACGGCCCTGTTCCCGACAAGCTCACCAGCCATGAACTTGGTTTCCAGCTTGGCCAGCAGTTCGGTGTAGGTGGCCCGGCTGACATCTGCGGCCGCGATAAGGATCTGCTGAAGTTCGTTGTCATCTTCCATGCCCGGTGGCACGACGACCCGAGCATCCCTTTCCGGCACGTAGCGCTGCGACAACTGCGAGTAGGAGAAATGCCGATGTCGGATCAGCTCATGAGCGCATGATATCGAGATGCCGCTGATATAGAATGAAACACTGGCATGCTCAAGCACCGAAAAATGCCCGACATCGATGATGTGTTTGATGTACGCGGCGTTGGTTGCGGTGAGCGGATTGGGCTTTGACCAGCTCTGGTAGCAGGCTCGGCCGGCGAATTCGACCAGAGCGGAACCGCCGTCAGCGTCAGTAGTCCATGACACGTCAGGAGGCGCCAGAAACTCAGTCTTAGCTATCAGTTGCACGCGCAGCGGCGCGGTCTCGGCCACGGCGCTATACCCTATCCGATCACCCAATATCTGATTGTGGTTACTCTTTAGTCCCGCCGCGGTGTTCCCGACACCCCGGAGCAACTCGATGGCAATGTTTTGCGTGAATTCCACTACACTGGCGAGCCATGGCAAAGAGCAGGAAGGCTTGGCTAGCAACATCGTTGCCGAGGCTGCAGTAGGATCGAAAAATAATCGCAACACCCAGGCTGGTGATGTCACATAAAGCAACCCGAATATGACTGTGGTGATCGCGACAAAGACCAGCGCGGCTGGGGCGATCTAGTGGACGCGTCTTCGGTTACCCTGACCGAGAATCCTACTGACCAGAATGAACGATGCATGCAACAGGCCGGTGTTGAGTTGAAAGGCGATGTGTGTCAGGCGGGTTACCACACTGAAACGCGGCCAATCATGGCAGGGCCGAAAACCCCTATACACCACTATTACCACGACGCGGGAAATTAAGCCGGCCTCTGAGCTGTATGTCAACGAGATAGAGATGCCGAGGCCCAGGAGATTGCGAGCCGTTGCAAGGTGGGCATTCCAGCCGTCTATCGCTAGTAACAAGGCAAACTGATCGTCTCGGTACAGCAAGGTGCAAAACACGCCAGCCATGAGAGCCTATACAAGCGTTGTGGTCAAACTGATTCCTAGTTGACTGCGACTACGACGACGCTGGCCGCTAGCAATGGCACAGAGCAACGTATGCCAACTGCGAACTAGCACAACACATTGAGCCACACCATCGGGACCGACCCGAGAGTTATAGCGGTCATTATTGACCGTGCCAGCGCCAACGCGTCCCCGTACACGCCGAAGAGCGGCAAGATGTAGCAGAGCGCGATGAGCGTTGCTCCTAGCAACACGGCCGCAGCGTTCGCTCCCACAAACGACCAACCTCATGATCCGATCCAGTTCGGCTCGCATGGGTGCGTCCAGACCGTCGGGCTCCGCAGCGTGTTTCGCCCGCACTGGCGACCAAGTTCCCCGCCGCAGTCACCACACCGACACGCGTTGTTCGCATCATGTCGTACAGAGCCAAGGTTAAACCACCGCCAGCGATGGCTTGCACACCATAATAAGTCCCACCATGGCCAAGCCGGTGGTGGTCAACACCACTTGGGTGAATTGGACTCCAGCGATCGGCACCGCCAACACGGTGATTTGTCGACTAGCGACCACCAGGCCAACAGGGCGAGCGCTGGTGGCTTCACCTTCCAACGCAAGGCTAATAGCTGGCAGCCTTTCCCGTAGATAATGCCTTTTACAACCGCCGACTTCGACCCACACCATTCATGATACGTGTCGTCGATACGGGCGACTTCATCGTCTGTCAATGCACGTCCAGCGCGACCCATCAGATAGCCGAAACCACGCACTTCGATAAACAGCACTTGCCCGGATCGATCCAGGCCACACGTTTTGTCTATCGCGAAGAACAACAGGAAAGTCGGAATTCCATTGCTATTAAACAGTTATTCCGGCAGTGTGACTATTCACGATCACCAGATCCGCCTCGACAACCCATGCACGAATATCGCTTTCTCCGCCTATGTTCAACAACATCGAACCGTTCATCACAACGCCGGCAGTACCACCAGGTGCGAGCTTAACAGGATGTGCTAGAGCCAATCATAGTTCGCATTACTGACAGATAGAATGCCAAAACGCTACCTCAGGTTGTACTCATCGCAGGCCCAATACTTAATGTTAAAAAAAATTAGCCATAGTATATCCCATCTACATGCCGGCGTGCTGATCGTTTATAAATGTTTCATTCTAACGCGCGTCACTGTTGTTGATACCGTGAAGGTGAAGTTTCTTTACCATCCGCTAGGTCTGCTCGACGCTCTCCTGGCCAGAGATAGAAAAATCCCTCGGGTTGCCGTCATACTCGTACCATGACCCTCTCGTTCTGCACGAACATTCCGCCCGAGTCATAACACGGATCGTACACCCGACCACTGGACGGCTTGAGGACTCCGAGAATTACTTTACACAATGCTGGATGGGGTGAAGAACTCGCCGCCTTGCTGTCCGTCCATGCGAACAGAATTGCCCAGAAAGTACTCATACACCTCTCCTATCAGTTCCCATGCACGATAGGAGCCCTGCCGACTGAACCGTGCATTGTCGACCAGCTCGCCCAGTCAACACTGGTCAACGATTGTATTATGTCTGCAGCAGAGTGCCGACCACTGCCAAGTTAGCCGCCATTATGGTATCCATGGCCTCGTCAATGAGCTTACCGAATTTTTTGGCTTTTATGTTGTCCACCAAAATTTTTCAGTGCGCAGACAGCAATACCGGAAACATGCCGTTAGCTTGTTCGTCACCAGCGTCGCAGGTGCACTCGAGAAACACTAGGCTGAAGATAACGTCCTTACATATTGGTCAGACAACAGCGATCCGCGCAGCTTATCGTCAGCCCTCCAGAGCGTGTCCTTAAGCTCCTTCACCGTCGACAGTGCCTACAGCTCGCTAGCCAGTGCCATACTAATCTTGAGCCTGCGGCACTTGGCCAGTATGCTGGCCCTCACCGCACACACCGACGATGTGCAATATCATGCAGACTCAATTGGCCTTGAGGTCGACACGCACGGCCAACCGGCCGTCTAGCAACAGTTGCCACACGTAATAGCCGTACCGGCGTTTGACCGCTGGCGTATAGATAGCGAAAGCCAAACAGCCGATCTACCTACCCGCTGCCGAAATGAAGATCAACGTGCCGAACGAACGAAGCACATCCGGGTGGCTGTGGTTAGCCTCACGGAGGCAAACAATGCCTTGGCAACCCACTTGGTGTCGCTGCAGTTTCATCAGGAACCCTTCGCCATACGTGGTGTAACTGCTAAATACACCTCGCTCTACCCCCGGTACTGGGCCCAAGTTAGCCGACAGTCACCATGACATCGTCAACCAACTGCGGGTTGGCTTTGACGATATGATTGCCCCAGCAGCCATACTGGTAATGACACATCTACCAACTGGTAATGACACATCTACCAACTGGTAATGACACATCTACCAGCGCATCATCTAGGGCCATCAGGGTGGCCTTGTATGCCCAGTACTCCACCAGCAACCGTGTCGAGCGGGCACCATGAATCCATACGCGGCGCAGTCCAATACGTAGCAGTTGTACGGCCCAAGCCGACTAAAACATAAACGCGTAGTGTGCGCACCGACACCGACTGCAGCACGTGGATCCGCAAGATCAACCGCTTCCAATGCGTACGGTGATTGGGCCAGCCGGTTTGGGCTCTTGTGCCGTAACCGCCATTCAACGGGCCTACACGGTCGTTAAGGTACTTATGAACACGCGCCGCGACGATGCAATGGGAATACCGCCCGCCTTCGGGGAAAGCAGCGCTCATAAACGATGGTAGCTATGCAACCGGTACCGTAGTCCAGAGCGGCTCACCAGCCACTCCCCTGTCACACCCACCCACGTGTCGTTGAGCACCGGGGCCAGTGCGTCATCATCCTCACGAGGCAGGTCGGTGTCTACCTCGGTGACCTCGCAACGGGTCGCCAGCGGCAACGCGAGCAGATAAATCTGCTCACCGCCAATCACCCACGTCTCAGATTCGGCATCAAACTTGGAAATGGCCTCTTCGAGTGAACCGAATACCTCCGCTCCCTCAGCCATGAAGCTAGTTTGACGACTCAGTACGACATTTCGGCGTCCTGGCAGCGGGCGAACCCCAGCCGGCAACGAATCCCAGGCCCGTCGGCCCATCACCACCGGATGACTCATTGTCAGCTGTTTAAAGCGGACCAGATCTTCGGGCACTCGCCAAGGGATACCGCCGTTGCGCCCAATCACACCCGTCGTCGACTGAGCCCAGACCAGGCCTAGGGTCATACCGCGACTGGGGCTTGAATCACCGGGTGCGGATCATAATTCGTGATGACGACATCCTCATAGGTGTAGTCGAAGATCGAATCACGCTGTACTAAAAAGAGTTCCGGATACCGTCGAGGTTCGCGGCTGAGCTGCAACCGCACCTGCTCGACGTGATTGTCGTAGATGTGGCAATCGCCGCCTGTCCAAACGAACTCACCAACTGAGAGGCCGGCCTGGGCGGCCATCATGTGAGTCAGCAGCGCATAGCTGGCAATGTTGAACGGCACACCAAGAAATAGGTCGGCGCTGCGCTGGTACACTTGACAGCTCAGTCGGCCTTGGGCTACGTAAAATTGGAAGAATGCATGACATGGCGGCAGCGCCATCTGCGGGATTGCACCGACATTCCAAGCCGACACGATGATACGCCGAGAATCTGGGTTAGTACGCAGCAAGTCCAATGCAGTGCTAATCTGGTCAATGTAGCCACCCGAGGAGGTCGGCCAAGACCGCCACTGAACACCATAGATCGGCCCGAGATCGCCTGTACTGCTGGCCCACTCATCCCAGATGGTGACTCCATGCTCACGCAGCCAGGCGACATTGGAGTCGCCACGCAAGAACCACAGCAACTCGTAGACCACAGACTTGAAGTGCACCTTTTTGGTCGTGACTAACGGGAACCCGGCCGACAGGTCGTAACGCAACTGCTGGCCGAACAGACTGCGGGTCCCAGTGCCGGTGCGGTCCGCTTTAGCCACACCGCGGTCAAGCACGAGAAGCAGTAAGTCCTCATAGGGCGTCGTGATCGGCACGCGGCTAGTTTAGCGGCGATCGCAAGCGCGGCGAAGCCGGACCCGGCGGCTCGATGCCACAGAGCCCATGATTTGCATCGCTCCGCAAAAGAGCATGTCGAACCTCACCAACAACCTCACGACGTCCGACGGCCGTTGCCCCGTCCAGTTATTCACCTCCAAAGGAGAAAGGGCCCGGCCTGACGTGGTAGTTGTACGCCGACGGCATATGGGACATGATTTACTAGATGGTGGCCAAACTGGCCAAGTTCAGCTACGCAATGCTGCTGCCCGACGTGTATTACACTTTTATGGCCACCAAGCCCCGATCAACACGACAACAGCATTCAGCAACGCTTAAAGAACGTAAGCGGATGATTTCCATATATAGGGAACATCATATCGGATACGATGGCCGCGACGGCAGCGCTTTCTTCGACTATCTGGCCGCACGCCCCGAGGCAGCCGGGAAGCGATGCTACGCATACGACTATTGCATAGGTGGATAGACTTCAGTGGAGACGTCAGAGCGGCAACCGGACCGCGTTGCTGCCGCATCCTTACCACAGTGGCGGCCTGGCAACTCGAAACCACGAATAGCCTGGGCGCCTATTGGCCGACCGGATGAGAGCCACGGTCTATGTAACCGGTGCCAAAAACGACGCGTCTGTTCACCCCAGACCACGCCGAACAGCTCGACAAGGCGCTGACAACGACCGGCTTAAGCACCACATCGGAATAGTATTCGGCCGCCTACAAGTTCGCAGTCCCGGATAGCTTACCGTATGACGCCGCCAACAAGCAGCATTGGACGGCGATGACTGAGGTCTTCGGGGGCCAAGCTGGCTGGCTAATAGACACTTGTGCGATCTGGCCCGTGAGCTGTGGCGCATGTCACGAGGACACCATCGCCGCCGACGGGTTGATCAGCGAATATCATGTAAGGCTTGAAGAAAGTTGCCATACGTGGGTATGATCTGGAGCGCATCCCAGCGAATATCCCGGGTTCTCCAACTTAGTGGCCCAGTGTGCTCTAAAATAGTTATTTAGTTGATGACTTCCTGAAGCGCGATTCGGCGGCCACCTCCAACCAGCTACGCTGCTTATGGGTATCGACACCTCACTAAAGTTTAGAAGAACGAGCGTACCTTCATGCAAGAAGGAATGATGTTCCCGGCCCGCTGCGCCGGATTATTTGGGATCAGCGAGTCACCTTCCTCAAGTCGTACTGAGATCTCGTCCCGGAGTTCTTGCCCCAGTCCAAGGTTTTTCATCTGATCCGTCATCTGCTGAAAATTGCATGCAGCGAATCGAATCGCTAAAGATGGATGATCAAGCGCTGTAAATATCCCGTGCGCTACAGGCATCGTTATTACCGCGGATACAACAACCACTGGTACAAGCGCTAGACGCTCACCGAACTTGAACCAATTTTGAGCAATTTCGACCTATCACAACTCACTCTTTTTCAACGCTATCTCATGTGCTCAAAAACAGGGCCGTGTACTATCTGCAACACTTCAACATACACGCCCATTGCCTTGCTCTCCACAACTCACAGGAATTTAACAGTCCGCCGGTTGCGGCCGTCATCTTTGACTTCGTCGTCGCTGGTCACTCAAGCGAGGCGTTGCTGCCCAGCGTCCAGAACGCCACACCGCCGAAGTATGCACCCATCCTGGGTAACAGTGAACTGCGCCAATGAAGCAACGTTGTCGCGGTCCTACCGGCGACTTATCTAGAGATTTTCCAACGCGAACCGTATGCGGGGCAGCCCTGAACCGCACCGCTGAACCAGTAATAGGCACATGGAGTTGCCTGGCACAGATAGTTATCACTGAGCCGTGCAGCGAGCTCTGGCCGAGCAACATAAGAAACATTGGGCCCACAAACTCGGTGGTGCTAACGCTGGACCACTGGCGGCGCCGATCACTGAACTGGCAAGTCCACCAATTCAGCTAGTTGGGCCAGATGACGGTAGGCGGCGACAACGGCCAACTGGTCGCTTTTAGCCCGCCTTAAGTATCAGGTGCGTCGGATACTCCCACGTCATTCCAATACTGCCGTGTAGCTGTACGCACTCCTCAGCGACATGCATAGCAATGCCACTGCAGGAAGCCTACGCGACGGACACGGCGATGGTCGCATCTGCACCGATCCTGGCGCACGCGTCGACCAGCGTAGTGGGTCAGCGGCCGTCACATCGATCTACTCTGTGCCGCCAAACAGCACCGCGCCAACCTTCTCTCTCATGCCACCATCGGACACCGCCAACACGCAGGCATCCGTGACATGGGGAGTTGCCAGCAACACCACCTCAACCTCGACGCCCGAGATGTTCTTACCACCGCGGTTGATGACGTTCTTGAGCCAATCAATGATGTATAATTAATTTATAATGTTGATATAAGTCATGTCGCCGGTGTCAAATCAGCTGTCCACAATGCAGGCCGAGGTGTCCTGCGGCCAGTTTCAGTGACCGGTCATCACGTTGGCGCCGCGCACTGTCAACTTCCCTACACTCGTGCCGTGACCGTCAGTGACGCCACCAAAGACCAACTGAGAGAACGCATATCCCATCGAATCTGTATGCTCTACAGCCTCCTGGGCAAGCAAAGCAGTCATAAGCGGACGCGACCTCACTTATGCCATACCTGTTGAACACCGTGGCCTGCGGGAAGGCGTTCTTCATCCGGTGCGCGAAGATCGTGGCGATCGGTGCCCCAAAACGCCAACACCCAATTGATTCTCACGGGGTAACGCGCCGCGACAAAGTCACCCAGTCCCAAACCGTCCGCGTGCCGCCCTTCGACGACTCGTTAAGCATGCTGCCGCAATTGCCGTTAGAGGATCATCAGATCACCATCCAGCTCGACTATAACCTCGCTGTTTAGGCGGTTATTGACCTGCTCGGCAAGCACGTTTAGCAGCGTGTCGGCCAAGCGGTCGTAATGCGGGATGAGTTTGCTGCCATGGGGAACTCCCGTCACCGTAAACGGGTTGTCGCCACAGGAAAGTTCAATGACAGCGAGCATGTCCGCTTCTTCCGGTTACTCCATAAGTGTCGCGGCAAGCGTGCCACCCAATTCGTGGGCCCGTTCACGCACCGCGGCGTCGATAGGACCGACGACCTCCAACACGTCTGCAGCCTGAGTCAACAACAACCCAGTCGTGAGCTTGCCGACGGCGACCGCGGCCCCGACAGTGTCGTTGTTACCATGCACCCACAGGCCATAGGGGCGGCCCGCCACGTGATCCAGGCTCGAGTAGTAGACTGTGTCAAAGAAGTGCTTAAGTGCTCCGGACATGTAACCAAAGTTGGCGGTGGTGCCAAATAAGTAGCCGTCGGCGTCAAGCATATCCGGGATAGTCGCGGCCAGTGCCGGTCGGGCAAACACGTTCACGCCTTCGACCTCGGGGTCGTTGGCTCCGGCAAGCACTGCCTCCAGCAACTCGCGAGTAGTCGGCGACGGGGTATGGTGCACCACCAGCAACCTCTTAGTCACTGGCGGACCTGTCGCGCTCATGGAATTCGAGGGCTGTCTGCATGGCTTCCCGTGCGCGACGACGATCCCCCGCATAGTCGTAGGCCCGAGCCAGCCGGTACCAACGGCGCCAGTTGTAGGGATCACTTTCTAGCTCAGCACGTACGGTGGCAAACAGCGCGTCGGCCGCGTCTCGCTGTATGCGGCCCGAGGGTCGTCGGGGCAGCGCGCTGGTGTCGAGCTCCATTCCGTCTGTCGCGATCAGGCGGGCCAGCTTCTGATGTGCGAATCCGGCTCGCAAAGTAGCGATCATCGCCCACAGCCCAATAAGGAGTATTATCAACAGCGCCAGCCCCAGACCCACGTCGGCTGCCCGGCCTGAGCCGATCATCGCGACGGCCATGCGGCCCAACAACACGAGGTATGCCAGCATCGCAAGACACAAGGTAGCGATGAACCACTGATTACACAGGTTACGTCTGGTCATGATGTCATTTATTGCAGGTGGAGCAGGGGCTCGAGACCCACCGTAAGTCCAGAAAGTTCAGTGATGCGACGCACCGCTAACAGCACGCCGGGTACAAACGATGTACGGTCTAGGCTGTCGTGACGGATGGTCAACGTCTCCCCTTCCGTACCGAACAGCACCTCCTGATGGGCACTCAGCCCGGCCAGCCGCACTGAGTGCACCGGGATGCCATCGATGTCAGCACCGCGGGCACCGGGCAAGCTGATGCGGGTGGCATCGGGGTTGGGCAGCAAGCTTTTTCGAGAATCAGCGATCAGCATCGCGGTGCGCGTCGCGGTACCCGAGGGTGCATCGGCTTTATACGGGTGATGCAGCTCGATGACTTCCGCTGAGTCAAAGAACGGCGCGGCCTGTCTGGCGAAATACATCGAAAGCACAGCGCCTATCGCGAAGTTCGGCGCGATCAGCACTGCTGTTCCGGGCTGATCGGCCAGCCATGACTGCACTTGCTGCAATCGCTCAGCAGTGAAACCGGTGGTACCAACCACGGCGTGAACTCCGTTGCTGATAAGGAACTCTAAATTGCCCATCACAACATCCGGATGGGTAAAGTCGATGACGACCTCGGTGTCCCCCTCGGTCAGCAGGCTCAGCGGATCACCGGAGTCCACCTCCGCGGACAGTGTCAGATCTTCGGCGGCCTGCACGGCCCCCACCATCACCGACCCGACTTTGCCTTTGGCTCCCAGCACACCTACCCGCATAGTGCTCACCTTAGACCGAACTGTTGAAGAACTTGGCCGTCTTGACGGGTTACAAAGTGGTACAGCTCGTCGGGCCGCCGCGAAAACACAACCTTATAAACCGACGGAAAGCACCTTTCCCGCATCATCGTCAAAACTATAACGTCTTGGCAATCCGAACTGTACGGCCAACAATCACCGGTCTTGAGGTTGATCCGGCCTTGACCCCACACGAGATCAACTTCTATCGGCAACGGCAGCTGTTCAATGTCGACCGGCAGTGGGCGAAGCATGGGCGTCGACCTGTGGTTGAGGATCGCCACAAGTTGCTTCGCCCCCTCCCTGACGCGCTCATTTAGCGCAGTCCACAATCAGCTCCTCTAGTCCAACCGTGTCTGGCGTATAACTAGGAAACGACGTCCAGCAAGCGATCGTCTGCGAGCTTACAAGGACCTTGTCACTGAGCCATCCACGCACCGCCTCGACGACAGGCTGTTACCGGTGAACACCGCTACACGTAAGCACTTTCATGGCATATGGATCTTAACGTCTCACATCACCACAATGATAACAGAGAATTCACGCAAGATGGCCGGATGAACATTGTCGGACTCGCGGACTTTTCCATAGCAGTCGAGTATACCATGCCTTTCGGCGGCCCGAACACAATATCAGTGTAGAAGATACCGTGGTTTAAGATCTTGCCCGAGTTAACCTGTCAAACTCGACACATTTACAGGAGCTGTGATAGACATGGGCAAACCGACCTTGGACGACCTCGATCCGCTTGTCCGGTTACATGTGCTGAAAAATGGCAACGGCGCGTCAGCAGCAAATCGCGGTGAGTCATGATGTGCTCTCGAGGCTGGCCAAAGAAAATCCCGCCTATATCGGCAGCCTGGTCCACAAAATGGTTGCTGATTGGCTGCGCTGAAACTCACCACCGGCTGAAGAACGTCGAACAGTTGTCGCCGCGTTTAACACTCACCGATTGGTAACTGTAACCAGATTGGCCAGCTATCTACCCAGGGCGCAGCAAAACGGCATCCTATACGGTCAACGCCTGTGAATAATTCAGACCTTCTTACGAGATCTTCCAGACGCAACGCCGACCAATGCGGTAGCACACACCGAACAATTTCTTACCCAGCAAGCAGTGAAATTGCGTACCGACCAGCTGGAGAAAATGATGTACGGGCATACGATGCTGATGAACTTAAGTGGGAGATTTTCTGACTCCGACTGCGCGTGTAAACGCAGTTTTACTTGGGTATAGGCAACGTCACGATGGGGTGAGCATCGGAAAACTGAGCACGTCCCCGGAGTTGCGCGCCAATATCGATGCGTGAATGGCGTGATTCGCCGCTCCTAACATGTGCAGCCCGGACAACCAATCGCCCTGTTGCAGCCGCCAACCCAGAGAAGAGACGACAGACAAGGACACGCAGAGCCACGCACAACGTCAACATTAATGTATTAATGTATTTAATACCTAGGTTCGGGGAAAGCTCGGGCGACCCGAAGTTCGTTATACGCAATGGGCTACCAGTCATCGTCATCGTGTCGACCACGCTTCAAGAGCTGACGTCGGGCGCAGGCCGTGCGGTGACGAGCGGCGGTACACCGGTACCGATTCGCGACCTGATCCGGATAGCCAGCTATGCCTACCACTATCTAGCTGCGTTCCAAGCTGCCCAATGTACTTCGGCCGATCTCGCCGAGAGTCATCACCTAGCGAATGGTCCTGTATGCGAAGGATCACGGCTGTACACATCCCCCGCTGTGACACACCTGGCTATTGGTCCGAAGTGCACCACGTAGATAAGTAGTCAGCCAGCAGCTTAACCGATGTCGACAAACTCACCTTTACCTGTAAAGTCTAACCACATGCAGGCCGGAGAGAGCTGACGAACAAAGGAAACTTCCCAACGACCGCACCGAATGGGTCCCACTGCCACATCCAGATCATGGCCAGGTCAAAACGAACGACTATCACTACCCGGAAAGCCTATTCAATACCGGCCAGCGCTGATGTACGGGCAATCAGGCGTCGATGACCACCCAGTTGCTTTTGGCCCGCGATACGCAGACCAGCATTTCGTCATTGCCATCAGCGTTGCTTCTACTCCAATATAGCTGTCCAGCAAGGACTTCAACCTTAAATTTCCGACAGAATCCTTGCTGGCACAAGTACGCCGTCGTCAGGTCGCGGTCGAGCGTGATGTCAAGTGTCGACCGATTCGCCGGAATGCTGAGCACACGTTGCGACCGTGCGAATTCCAGCTCGAAGAGGATCCCGTACCCACGATCGGCGACGGCCTGAACCGCTCGTGGCAAAGATGTTCCCCAGTTCAACGTCGGTGGTGGTTAAGGTCACGCTCCAGCACTTGGCGCGGTACTGATTGTGGCCCACAAATACCGCACCTGGATGACCAGCATCGCCTTTGCGCCGCTCCATCGAAACCGCCTCCTCGGTCAGCGCCGCTAGTGTCAACAGGCCAATGATCAGCTCATACACCACCTCGGGACAAGCATCGATCTGCACGGTGACCGTCACCGGTGGATTGGCCGTCTAACGATGACACCCAGCTGTTGCACGCCAATCAGTTTCAATGTCTAGCTGGACACAGCCCCGCACAAATGCTCACAGATCGGGACATCTGGGTATCCGCAACATTGGCATCAGCATTGAAGTTTTCCACCACGAAAGCGTGTAGATCGTCGGTGTCGCATGCAGCAACGTGCAAGATGAAATCGTCGGCACAGCCCAAAAATATAGAAATCCATCACATACCGCTTGCGGCGGATCTGTTGGATGAAACTGCGGATCTTCCCACATAAGTTGGATTGCAGGTTGACCAAGATCATCGCCTGCAGCGGCAATCCCACCACGACTGGATCAGTGTCGGCACAGAAACCTCAAATGACACCGAGGTCCAAAAGCCGCCGAACTCGGCCGTGACACGTTGACAGCGCAATCCTGACCACCTCCGCGAGTGCGTTGTTGGTTATCCAGGCACCGCCGTGTAACAAGCTCAGAATTCTGCATCTAAATTACTATCAAAATGATTGCGGACCATCCGAACTTTCTTCACACTTGAGCGATAACCTCAACGATCTTGTGCCAGGGAGCAATTATGCGAGTCGGTATTCCGACCGAGACCAAAAACAACGAATTTAGGGTGGCCATCACACCGGCCGGGGTAGCCGCCTTGACGCGCCGCGGCCACGAGGTACTGGTACAAGCAGGCGCCGGGGAGGGTTCAGCAATCTCTGACGCGGATTTCAAGGCAGCGGGTGCCCAACTAACCAGCCCCCCCGAGCAGGTGTGGGCCGAGGCCGACCTGCTTCTCAAGGTCAAAGAACCCATGCCTGCCGAATATGCTCACCTGCAACACAGCCAGGTCCTGTTCACTTATCTGCATCTGGCTGCTTCACGTCCTTGCACCGACGCGTTATTAACCTCCGGCACAACGTCAATCGCCTACGAAACAGTGCAGACCGCCGACGGCGCACTGCCGTTGCTGGCTCCGATGAGCGAGATTGCCGGACGACTGTCGGCACAGGTAGGAGCCTATCATCTAATGCGGACCCACGGAGGGCGCGGCGTACTGATGGGCGGAGTGCCCGGCGTCGAGCCCGCTAACGTGGTCGTGATCGGCGGCGGCACTGCAGGCTACAATGCCGCTCGGATTGCCAGTGGCATGGGCGCGACAGTCACGGTTTTTGATGTCAACATCAACAGGCTTCGGGAGCTCGACGCGGAGTTCGGGGGTCGCCTCCATACCCGCTACTCGTCGGCCTACGATCTAGAAGGTGCCGTCAAACACGCCGACCTGGTGATCGGCGCCGTCCTGGTGCCAGGAGCTAAAGCTCCCCGGCTGATATCGAATTCTCTTGTCGCACATATGAAGACCGGTGCGGTACTGGTCGACATTGCCATCGATCAGGGCGGCTGCTTCGAAGATTCACACCCCACCACCCACGATCAGCCGACGTTCATGGTGCATGACACGCTATTCTACTGTGTGGCAAATATGCCGAGCGTGGTGCCCAAGACGGCGACATTCGCGCTGACCAATGCGACGATGCCATATGTACTCAAGCTTGCTGACCACGGCTGGAAAGCGGCCTGCCAATCGGATCCCGCACTGGCAAAAGGTCTTTCGACACATAACAGTGCACTGTTGTCTGAGCAGGTAGCAACCGACCTAGGATTGGCTTTCACCGAACCGGTGAGCGTGCTGACCTAGAACGCTAGGCCGTATTATCCGGTCAGCCAGGGCAGCACCGATCTCGCCACGTCGGCGGTTAACGGCCGCAGCGGATCGGTGTTGGGGCTCAAGACCTGCGAGCGCTTCATCACCGACAACAGAAGCGACTGTCCGTTGGGCCCATAAACGATGCCGGTGTCATTAGTGCTGCCACAGTACCCGCTGCTGGTCTTGTCCGCTGTGGTCCACCTGGACGGCAAACCTGCCCGCATGTTAGAAGTCAGCTGCCACGCATCCATTCTTATAGTTTATAGCGCTGCTTATCACCGAGAACCGTTCCAGTAAGCAGACTTCGGATCAACTCCTCCCAGTGCTCGCGGCGTGCTGATATCGCGCGGATCGTCTAGAATAGTTATGTTGAGGTTGGTCTCCTACCAGTCCAACTGAGTGCGGTCATCGCCGATGGAAAGAGCGCACTCAGTTTATGGGCGCAGAAATGCCAATTGCCTGCAACAGCAAGTTAGCAGCCGCATGGTCGCTACGTCGGAGCGTGACAACGCACAGTTGCGCCAACGACATAATGCTACCGGCCTGTGATGCCGTCACCGGAGAAGTGCGGGATTAGTAACGCCGGATCGAGGAAAATAGCTTGCTGTAAATCAAATTCGCCGCGCTCGGCTTCCTGCAACACCCGTACCATGACGTAAGCATTTAACATTGAGCACACCGCGAACAGATTATCGTCACAATGCACCAGTGTCTGCCCGGACTCGAGGGCAAAAAAGCCCTAGGTAAGCGTTGTACTTGCGCTCCAATTCACCGAACCGATCGTAGACCAAGGCCGGTGCCACCAGGGTCGGTACACACGCTCACAAGCGGCGAGCGCTGACACAATGGACAACAGCACCCGCTGACGAAACATTGACGACACGTACCCTTCTAGGCGAAATAAAACACTACCATCAACCTGTGTACAAATTCTCGCAGTAACGCTACGCTGGCCGTACGTCGGGAGCCAACGAAACGCTGGTGTCAGCTCACTGGCCCAGAATGAGGCTCCCGGTATGCCGTCCCTGCCCACAAGTGTGTCCCGTTTTGGTACATTCCACTTGACCGCGGCCCGCCATATCGGTTACGTCATTTGGTTGACTTCGGGAAACCCTGGCGAAGCCACGTAAATCCAGCAAGCGAGTGAATTCGTTCTCCAGGCCACACGCATGTCAGCCAGAAAACGTGAGCTTCACGACCGCCTTGTCGAACAGCCAATGCTTCAGCACAGCGCGGCATGCGGAGTTGGTGCCATTAGCAGCAACGCGGTGCCGACCTGCAAGACCACCGCTCCCCTGCGCAGTACGGCGGCGACGGTACCCAGATCACCCGCTCCAATAGCACGCTGTGGATTCAATCGAGTAGCTCGGGCAACAATTCGGCACTGAGCCTCATGTCTGGTGCAAACCGTACCACAGTGCCCGACCGGCGCCGGAATTCTAGACCACCAAACTGTCCGCGCCGGCGGCCACTTCCACCTCATAGACCAAAGTCACCGCGACCATCACATCACCAACAGGCCCAGGGCGCCAAACCGTCGAGTGACATCCGGGAACGACACACCAAATATGAACGACACCTAGCCTGCACGTACACTAGACATCATTTGATGTGTACATTCTCAGTCACCGTCACCGAAATTGGGCTGGCCGAATTCCACCTGTTAATGCTCAGTGGTCTCTTCTAATTCTTTTACGTAGTACTCGAGCTGCACCCAGTCGGCGACACTGGGTTAGGGCACAAAAGGTTCACACCCAGCGGACTGGCGGTAACGGTGCACGTGACAGAGATATCATCGGCAAACCGCTCAACGCTGAAGTAGCCGGCGGAGATAAAGTCGAGCCTGCCCCCGCGTTGAACACCGTCTCGACCAACACGGGGCCACCAGCGCCTCCGGACATCGACGCACCCACAATGGGCACTGCGATTTCCCAAAAGCCCATTATCATCAGAGCTAATTTACCATTGCCCGAAGTTGTTGTGGCAGAGTTCGTTTCGATGCATACGGACCCAGAACGGCAGCACCGTAGTGCTTACTCAGCAGCCGGCGAGCCACCGCGTTGACCTGCTCGACGGTGACTTCATCGATTTGGGCCAAGGTGTGCTCAATGCTGCGATGTTTGCCGTAGTTCAATTCGCTGCGACCGAGCCGGCTCATCCGGGAACTAGAGTCCTCTAACCCCAGAACAAGCCCACCACGCAAAGAACCCTTGGCAATGCGGCATTCCGCTTCAGTGATGCCATCGCGTGCCACCGACGCAAGCACCTCGCTGGTTACCCGCATCACATCGGCAAAACGCTCAGGCAAGCACGCGGCATATACGGATAACGCACCACTGTCGGCAAAGGTGTCCAGCACGGAGTACACTGAATAGGCTAACCCACGGGTCTCGCGAACCTCTTGGAACAGACGAGAACTCAATCCTCCACCCAGCACGGTGTGCAACACCGACAGTGCCCAACGATACTCCCAGTTGCGGCCGGGAGTGCGGACCCCTAGCAACACGTGGGTTTGTTCGGCGTCCCGCTTACCCAGCGTCAACACGGGGCAGCCGTTTACTCGCCCAGTGCCCTTGCGCGGCAGAGCGGACTGGCGCCCGCGAATCAAACGCGATCCGAAGTGCTCACGCACCAGCGTGACCACCTCATCGTGGTCAACATTGCCGGCCACGGCGACGACCATCCGTTCCGGTGTGTAGCGCCGCACGTGGAAGGAGTGCAGTTGGGCCCGCGTCATCGCCGACACGGATTCCGCAGTGCCTATCACCGGACGTCCCACCTGGTGGTCACCGAACAACGCTGCTAGGAACATGTCACCCAACAGGTCCTCGGGGTCGTCGTCGCGCATCGCGATCTCCTCGAGCACGACGTCGCGTTCCAGCTCGACATCGTCAACGGCACAACGACCATTAAGCACCACATCGGCGACCAGGTCGACGGCCAGTTCCAAGTCGCTGTCAAGCACGTGTGCGTAGTAACAGGTGTGCTCCTTAGCGGTGAACGCATTCAATTCCCCGCCGACGGCGTCCATCGCCTGCGCAATATCAACAGCCGTGCGCGTCGGGGTCGATTTGAACAACAGATGCTCAAGGAAGTGCGCCGCCCCGGCCACGGTGGCACCCTCATCTCGGGATCCGACACCTATCCAGACCCCGACCGATGCCGAGCGCACCGAGGGCAAGTGTTCAGTAACCACACGAAGGCCGCCGGGTAGCGTGGTGCGGCGTACTCCGGCCGATCGTTCGACCTTCTTTTCTGTCTTCACCTCAACACCCTGCTTGCTCCGCAGGACGCGCTTAGCCCCGGGATCAGCTACTGGCCGTCGCGGCATCGGCTGGCGCAGTACCCGGACCGACTTCCTGAACAGCTCCAACCTCGGCCGGAGCTGCAGAGGCGGAGGACGAATCATCATCAGTCACCAAGACCAATGAGATTTTGCCGCGTTTGTCGATATCTGCTATCTCTACGCGAAGCTTATCGCCAACGTTCACCACGCCTTCGACCTTCGCGATGCGCTTCCCCTTGCCGAGTTTGGAGATGTGCACCAGACCGTCGCGGCCAGGAAGCAGCGACACGAAAGCGCCGAAATCGGTTGTCTTTACAACAGTTCCGAGAAACCGCTCGCCGACCGTTGGCAGCTGCGGGTTCGCGATAGCATTAATCTTATCAATCGCGGCTTGCGCCGACGGTCCATCGGTCGCGCCGACTAGCACGGTACCGTCGTCCTCGATGGAGATCTGCGCACCGGTCTCCTCGGTAATGGCGTTGATGACCTTGCCCTTGGGACCGATGACTTCACCGATCTTGTCCACTGGAACCTTGATGGCAGTCACTCGTGGTGCATACGGACTCATCTCGTCGGGTCTGTCGATGGCTTCAGCCATCACCTCGAGGATGGTCAGCCGAGCATCTTTGGCCTGCGCGAGCGCACCCGCGAGCACCTGAGAGGGAATACCGTCAAGTTTGGTATCGAGCTGCAGCGCGGTGACAAAATCCTTGGTGCCTGCGCATTTGAAGTCCATGTCACCAAAGACATCTTCGGCGCCCAGGATGTCGGTCAAGGTAACAAAACGACGCTCGGTCACCCCGTTAACCTCGACATCGTCAGAGACCAGCCCCATCGCTATTCCCGCCACCGAAGCCTTAAGCGGCACGCCGGCGTTGAGCAGCGCCAGCGTGGAGGCGCAAACCGACCCCATCGAGGTCGAGCCGTTGGAGCCCAACGCCTCGGATACCTGGCGGATGGCGTACGGGAACTCCTCGACGCTGGGCAGCACCGGCACCAGAGCCCGCTCAGCCAACGCACCATGTCCGATCTCCCGGCGCTTGGGTGAGCCGACCCGACCAGTCTCTCCAGTGGAGAACGGCGGAAAGTTGTAGTGGTGCATATATCGCTTGGACGTTTCCGGCCCTAGTGAGTCAATCTGCTGAGCCATCTTGACCATGTCAAGTGTGGTCACGCCGAGGATCTGGGTTTCGCCACGCTGGAATAGCGCGCTGCCGTGCGCCCGCGGAACCACCGCAACCTCGGCCGACAACGCGCGGATGTCAGTGACCCCGCGACCATCGATACGGAAATGGTCGGTGAGGATCCGCTGCCGAACCAATTTCTTGGTCAATGAGCGGAATGCGGCGCCAATCTCCTTTTCCCGACCCTCATAGGTGTCGGCAAGCCGCTCGAGAACCTGGGTCTTGATCTCGTCGGTGCGCTGATCGCGCTCGGGCTTAGCGCCGATGGTCAGGGCCGCAAGCAGCTCATCTGTTGCCACTGAGGCCACCGAGTAGTATACGTCATCGCCGTAGTCGGGAAATACGGGGTACTCACTCGTTGGACGTGCAGCCACGTCGGCAAGCTCCTGCTGCGCGGTGCACAGCGCGGCTATAAACGTCTTGGCTGCCTCTAGTCCCTGGGCCACCACGGCTTCCGTCGGCCTCTGAGCACCGCCCTTGACAAGCTCGATAACATTCTCGGTGGCCTCGGCCTCTACCATCATGATGGCGACATCGCCATCGACTTTTCGGCCAGCAACGACCATATCAAACACCGCACGCTCGAGCTGCTCGACGGTCGGGAAAGCAACCCAGGTGCCATCGATGAGCGCCACCCGTACACCCCCGATAGGCCCGGAGAATGGCAGGCCGCCCAGCTGAGTGGAGGCTGAGGCAGCGTTGACCGCCAACACGTCGTAGAGATCGTTGGGATCCAGACTCAGAATCGTTACCACAACCTGGATCTCGTTGCGCAGGCCATCGACAAACGACGGACGCAACGGGCGGTCGATGAGTCGGCAGGTCAGGATCGCGTCGGTGGAAGGCCGGCCCTCACGACGAAAGAACGAGCCGGGGATCCGACCGGCGGCATACATCCGCTCCTCAACATCGACCGTCAACGGGAAGGAGTCGAAATACTCCTTGGGGTTTTTGCTAGCGGTAGTCGCCGACAACAGCATGTTATCGTCATCCAGGTAGGCAACCACTGCGCCAGCAGCTTGCAAAGCCAACCGTCCAGTTTCAAAACGGATGGTCCGGGTGCCGAAGCTCCCATTGTCGATGATGGCAGTCGCCTCGAACACGCCTTCTTCAATTTCAGCTACAGACATAATCGTCCGCACGGCCTCTCTCGTTACTCAAACTGTTTCGGCGCCACGCGCGCAATCCCGGGGGCTTCCCAATAGAGCACAGTCTGAATACGGCTACGGCCATCGATCGAAGCGGTCGACCTGCCCCAGACCCGGAAAGCCCGACAGCCACTACCGAAGACCGCCCGATACAAACCAGGCAACGCCCTCGGACGTGCACAGTAACACACTGGAACGGAGCACGCGGACCTGCGCGAACCGCACCATTTGCTCGGACCAAGCCGGCCCATAACGGTCCCACTCTACACGGGGTTACTAGCGCTGCTAACAGGAGTTGATCCCCGGCATCGTATCGCGGATCAGCGGCGCAGACCCAACCGCTCAATCAGCGAGCGATAACGCTGCACATCAATCAGCGATAGGTACTTGATCAGCCGTCGCCGACGCCCTACCAGCAGCAGCAGCCCTCGCCGCGAGTGATGGTCATGCTTGTGCACCTTGAGGTGCTCGGTCAAGTCCGCGATCCGCTTGGTGAGCAGCGCGATCTGCACTTCCGGTGACCCGGTATCGGTTTCATGCAGGCCATAAGGGCTCAGAATCTCTTTTTTCTGCTCGGCTGTCAACGCCACTAGTAACATCTCCATCGACTGGTCCGCGACCATAAGGCATCATTGCGCGGCTACCGCGAACCGCAGCACGCGCCGATGTCGTCCGGCAGTATAGCAGCTAACCGAACCAAAGGCAGTTAATCAGACAGCAGGTCCCGCGCTCGGTCAGTGTCCTTCTCCATCTCAGCGACGAGATCGGCCACCGAGTCAAATTTTCGTTGCCCGCGGATGCGTCCCACAAAGTCCAGCGCTACATGCTGTCCGTACAGGTCGGCGGCAGCGTCGAGAACGAACGCTTCGACGGTGCGGGTGCGTCCGGAAAAGGTCGGGTTGATACCGACGGAAACTGCGGCCTGATAACGCTCACCTGGGACCATACTGCCAGTTACCGGCCCGTGTCCAAGCACGGTGAACCACGCAGCGTACACGCCGTCGGCCGGGATGGCCGAATACATCGGCGGCGCAACATTAGCGGTCGGAAAGCCCAACTCAGCGCCTCGGCCATGGCCGCGGACCACCACCCCCTCGACGCGGTGCGGGCGGCCTAGTGCTTTGGTCGCCGTCATCATGTCACCGACGTTCACACAGAACCGGATGTAGGTTGACGAAAATGCCACGGTGTCATTGCCGTGGTGCTCAGACAACAACGACATCGCCTCCACCGCAAACCCAAACCGCTGCCCGGCCCGACGCAGTGTGTTGACGTTGCCGGCCGCTTTCTTTCCAAAGGTGAAGTTCTCGCCTACCACGACCTCCACCACATGCAGATGTTCGACCAACAGCTCGTGAACGTAGCGATCCGGCGTGAGCTTCATGAAGTCGGTCGTGAACGGCATCACCAAGAACACGTCAACACCTGACTCCTCGACAAGTTCGGCTCGGCGGGTCAGTGTAGTCAACTGCGCCGGGTGACTGCCCGGAGAGACCACTTCCATCGGGTGCGGATCGAACGTCATTAAAACGATCGGCACGTTGCGCGTACGACCAGCCTTTACCGCGTGCGCGATCAGTTCGGTGTGACCACGGTGCACGCCATCGAACACCCCGATGGTAAGCACGCATCTGCCCCAGTCCGTGGGGATCTCGTCTTGTCCCCGCCACCGCTGCACGATCGCAAGTTTACGGCTCCACATAATCCGCCAGGATGCAGGATCTAGTATTACGAGCTGTCCGCGCCGCACTAGGGGTTACTGGAGCGGGACGCCTAAGCTGGTGGTTCCTGCCTAAGGTTGCCTAACTTTCTGACTGTGAGGACTGGGCTTGGCGATCTCATCGCGGTTACGCAGGACTATTAGAAGGTCATCTGGACTGCGTAAGATTAGTCACTGGAAAAAGTCAGCACCAAAACGTTGGCCGAGAAGATTCGGTGTGTCGGCCAGCACAGCCGCTGAGTCGATCCACAAGCTAGCCGACCAGGGCGCGATCGACCACGCCAAGTATAGTGCCGTAACCTTAACTGAGTGTGGGGGCAAGCAGCGCTAGCTACTGTGTGCCGGCGCCGGCTGCTGGAGACCTTCCTAGTCAATGAGCTTGGCTACACCTGGGACAATATAGACGACGAGGTTGAGGGGCTCGAGCACGCAGTACCTGATCGCCTGGCAGCAAGCATCAAGGCCAAGCTAGGGTTCCCGCGGCGCAACTTGCACGGGGACCCGATCCCGACCTCCGATGGGCAAGTGCCAACGCCGCCCGCACGTCAGCTGTGGGCATTACGCGACGGAGATATCAAGATAAGCAACCCGCATCTCTAGATGTCGACCCCGAGATGTTACGCTATCTCGCCAGCGTGGGGATCAACCTCAACTCGCGGGTACGGGTCTTAGTCCGCTGCGAATTCACCGAAATAATCTTAGGTGGTGATCGAATCAGCAAAGGTCGTGGCAACCACCGTCGAACTAGGCAGCCCAGCAGCCTGGGCGATCTGGGTGGTGGCCTAGCGGGCGATCACGAGCGCAGCGAAGCGAGACGCAGCGGGTCGCCGTCCGACAACTCGGCGGCGATCACACTTAGCGATCGGCTCGCTGCTAGGCGGTGAGACAACGGCGACATCTAACCCGACGTTGTGTTGCAGTGCGGCGGTCACCTTGTCGACCTGTCGCGTATCGACGGTACCCCGTAGCTGCCAAGTCAGTCGGCATATTGCGCCAATCCAGTCGCCCCCAGTGGATGCCTTTTGGAAATCAAGCCACCGAACGGATTCACCATCCAGCGTCTACCGCAAGTGGTGTCACCGTTGTTAATTAGCTTGAGCACCTCGCCTGGGCCACACAAGCCAAAGGAGTCGTAGACGCAATAACTCGTTGGCTGAAAAGTAGTCGTGCAGCTCGATCACCGGGAAGCCCTTGGTGTCAAGTCCAGATTAGCCGTAGATTTGTTGTGCTACTTAAGTAGCCGATGAGACCCTATAGCAGTCCCGTCGAAGGTCGATGTACAGTCGGTCGTCATGGCCTGGCCGACGATCTCCACAGCCTGGCCGGCCAACTCGTGCTTGTCGACATACAATCCCGCGGGCAGGACCTGCCGTGCCCGAACTGTCCGATGTCGGTTAACATTGCAGTTTGGTGAGCGGATCGGAGACCACCCTCAGCCGCCAGGAGGTCTTCTAGCGTTTAGAACTCCTGGAACTGTACGTACGGGTTGTTCATCGAGTACTTGCGGTTCTTGTAGTCAATCTTGCTTCGCGAAACGCTCGGCAATACTACCATATTGCCGCACATGCTCGCGACCAGCAAACCGAACATCTATGGCACGAAGGGCATTCGAACGCGCCGATAGCAGCCAGCATCTTGACATGCTTGACCCTCGGCAATTCGTGGTCCTGGGCACCACCATTCAAAAAGTTGGGTTGCTTCTTCTCGAAGCTCTACACAATAGTGCACTCGGCGATCCCGCCGCAGATAGCCTGTGCCGCCGGGGAAAGGAGGCATTGAGCTAGTCTAGCAGTTGTTGTTCACGTTGACGATCGGAATCCCGGCCATGTCCAGCTCGTGGAGCGCCCACTACCCGGACGTCAAGGCACCGACGTCATTGAGCGCATTGGTCTCCGACTCCCACGTCATGTCGGGGTAGTCTCAACCCTCGCGACGGCCGAGCTTCTCGAAATCTTTGTCATGTCAACGCCGATGGCGTAAACCTTGTTGAAAACCTTGCTGGACATCTTTTCCCCTTATCGAGCGTCTGTTCCTGACAGTGTGCAACTTGGCCTCACTAGGCTCTTGCCGGGACACACTGTCAAGTGTGTGCTCGCGGTTTTCAGTGTGCGCTGAGAGCGGTCTCATGGCGAAACCTGGGCCCTGAACACACGATCAAAGCCCTAACAAACACAGTCTATCGTCATAGCATCACCAGGCTAGGACCGATTGCTCAACTCCTCCCCACGCACGATGTTCATCGTGGCCGGGCGCAACACCACCACCGACTTGGTCCGCGAGCCCTTGTCGCGCAGCAGTGCAATCACTTGACCGTCGGCGTCGCTGGCAGCATAGATGCCATCGATACCGGCCGACGAAAGTGGTCGCCCGTTGCTAATTGCCTCAACCTCGCCTACACTAAGGCCACGGGAGGGGAACATGAGCAAACAGGTTTCGTCTAGCGTCCTACTCAGCCGCGGTAGCTCCGCCAGGTCCTCAAGTGACCGTGCCTCGTCAAGCCCGAAACGACCCACCCGGGTGCGCCGTAACGACGTCAGATGCCCGCCCACCCCAAGGGCATCGCCGAGGTCGCGTGCCAGCGCACGAATGTAGGTGCCCGATGAACAGTCGACTGCGACATCAAGATCGATGACATCTGCTAATCCGATTCCAGGTTCAGGTCGAACAGCCAGCACCTCGAGCCGATCAATGCGTACTGGCCGAGCGTCGAGCTCGACGGCATGGCCCTCGCGGACCAGCCGATAAGCGCGACGACCGTCGACCTTTATAGCGCTAACCACCGACGGCACCTGCTTGATATCACCGCGCAACCCGCCAATCGCAGCGGCGATCGCCTCCTCTGCCAAGTGCCGAGCCGAGACACACTGTAGCAGTTCACCTTCGGCGTCCTCGGTAGACGTGGTTTGACCCAAACGGATAGTGGCAGCGTATCCTTTCGTGGCCCCGCTCAGCAGGCCCAGGATCTTGGTGGCACGGTCGACCCCCAGCACCAACACGCCAGTGGCCATCGGATCTAACGTTCCCGCGTGCCCTACCCTACGGGTGCAAAATATTCGGCGACAGCACGCCACCACATCGTGACTGGTCATACCGGCCGGCTTGTCAACGATCACTATTCCCGCACCGAGGCCTGCTCCTGTATGACTTTCACTCATAGCACGATTGCGGTCAACACCAGGCCGCGGCCGACTAACCACCTACCGTTCAGCGCCGTTAGCGGTGGACCCGACAGCGTCGATCCGTCGACTCGGATCCGAGACACGAAACTACCCAACGAACCAAGACTGTCCACGTCAAAAGTGATGTGGGCATCCTCAAAACCTAACCATCTTTTAGTCAGCGGAAACCACGCCTTGTACGTTGCCTCCTTAGCACAGAACAAAATTCGGTCCCAATGCAGTCCCAATGGCAGCTTCCGGCGCATTTCACTACGCTCCTCCGGCAAGCTGATGGCATCCAGCACGCCATTCGGCAAAACGTCATGTGGTTCGGCGTCAATGCCCACCGAACGCACCACAGCACTGCGCCCCACGACGGCACCACGATAGCCAGCGCAGTGGGTGATACTCCCCACCACACCATCAGGCCAGCAAGGTTCTCCCTTGTCTCCCTTGAGAATTGGTACTTGATGCACCCCGAGTCGACCTAGCGCGATCCGGGCACAGTAACGAGCAGTTATGAATTCATTGCGCCGTTTAGCCACCGACTTGGCAATCAACCGTTCCTCTTCGGGCAGCGGGTTAAGACCGGGAGGGTCAGAGTACACCTCCGCGTACTCCAGATCCCGCAACGCGTAATCTGGCAGAACCGATGATACCAACATGCTCGCTGTCATCGGGAATTCCTCTGCCGCAATCGTTCCCGGAAATGTACAGCCTGTGTACGCATTTCGGGAGTAATCACGAAGTGACCACCGAAGTCGTTGAGATAGCCGAGCACATACTGGGGATCCGGCAACACCTGACGCAGCCAACTATAGGGCTTACGGCGCCGCCACTCCCGCGGATAACCCACCGATACCTCCTCGAAACGCACCTCGTCATACCAGGTGGTACGCGGAATATGTAGGTGACCGTAGACCGAACAGACTGCGTTGTAGCGGGTATGCCAGTCAGCGGTTTTGGTGGTTCCACACCACAGCGAAAATTCCGGATAGAACAAAGCGTCGCAGGGTTCTCGTACTAACGGAAAATGGTTTACCAGCACGGTCGGTGTCATCCAGTCGAGTTGTTCAAGACGGGCCCGGGTGATATCGAGCCGGTCATGACACCAAGCCTCACGAGTGACGTACGGCTCCGGTGAGAGAAGGCATTCGTCGGTAGCTATCACGTTGCGGTCCCGCGCGATGGCCAAACCTTCGGCTTTGCTGTCGGCACCGGTGGGCCAAAAGGTGTAGTCGTAAAGCAAAAACATCGGCACGATCGTGGCTGGGCCGCCACGCTCCGTCCACACCGGGAACGGATGCTCGGGCGTAACCACGCCCAGTTCGTCGCACATAGCGACCAGGTATTCGTAGCGCGCCCGGCCAAAAATCTGCATCGGATCCCGGTTAATCGTCCACAGCTCATGGTTACCAGGTACCCAAATAACCTTGGCGAAGCGCCGCCGCAACAGGTCAAGGGTCCAACGAATCTCGTCGGTACGTTCAGCGACGTCACCGGCTACGATCAGCCAATCCTCTGGCGACGACGGGCGCAACGATTCGGTGACCGGCTTATTACCAACGTGACTAGTGTGCAGGTCGGAGATCGCCCACAACGTCGGCTCTCCGCTACCCATCAGCTCCTGTGTTGCCACGGTTGCTCAGCCTAGCGTCGCGACCCGGTCTACACTCCCGGCAAGGGATCGGAGAGAGGTTGGAAGTGACATGTTCACCAGGGTCCGTCTTATAGGAGCACTCGCTGCGTTGATCACAGCGGTCATCGGGGGAACGGTGGGCGCCCAGGACTTCTCGCGGCCAACCACAGGCAGGACCGTGCAGCTGCGGTCAACCGGCAAGCCGATGAAAACCACCATGAAGAGCCCAGTCGTAGCGACCAGCGACCCGCGCCCGTTCGATCCCTGTGAGGACATCCCTTTCGATACCGTGCAGCGACTCGGGCTAGCATTCACGCCCCCCGAACACGAGAGCGGGCTGCGCTGCCACTATGACGGCGGTAACTATCAGATGGCCATCGAAGCGATCATCTGGCGCACCTACGCACAGACACTGCCCCCTGATGCCATTGAGACCACGATAAATGGCCACCGTGCCGCACAGTACTGGGTTATGAAGCCGACCTACCACAATAGCTTCTGGTACTACTCCTGTATGGTTACGTTCAAGACCAGCTACGGGGTAATTCAGCAAGCGTTATTCTACTCGGCAATCTACTCTAACCCCCCCGTCGACTGCCCCTCCACCAACCTGCAGCGGGCGAACGACCTTTCCCCATACTACAAGTTCTAACTGCCAATCGACAAATCCTATCCTGGAGTCGTGCGCACCTTAGACCATGCAACTCGGCGGCAACGCTACCGGCGTACTGTTGGGACTGCCCCGGACTACCACCCGCTGCATTGTACGCCGAAGTCCAAGTCCTGATGCGCTACGGCACCCACCTGATTGCAGACCACTACATACCGATCACGTCGAGTCTGGCTGGCACCTTACTGGTCCGCGGATCCTCTGGCCGTTCTTGCTGATGTTTGGCAGACTGTACGCCACCCACGACTACCAAGTGGTGGCACGGGATGTTAAGGTCAGGCAGCGTATTCGAGCCAATGATCAACGGTGTCGACACCGTGAACCTGGCTGCGTCAGCAGCCCTGGTTCACCAGGACGGTTCGACACCATTGGACTGTCAGGCCTGTAGTTCACCCAGTGAGCGCTGTTACACGATCCACCACCGGAACTGGCCGCGGACGTTATCACCGCAGCTCCTGCACGATCTCCATGCCTCAAGTGTGGGGCGACAGCTCGTCCACCGTCAACGATTTTATGAGCTAAAGCGATCTGATTGCGCACCAGTAGGATCCGCAACGCATCCGCTAGCTGCGGGCGCGACGGAAAGTGGCACGCACAGCCGGTGAAATTCCACCGAGTGCTGCAGCCAGGACACTGCTTGACGTGGGTGCTCCATAGTTCGAATCGTGGATCGAACATTGCGATCATAACGATCCGCTCGGAACTACAGATGCGGCTCGACGCCGAGCTTATCGAAGTGCCGATGTTGCCGGTAAGGGGCCGACAAGACATCTTCTTCCGGCAAACGCTGCAGTAGTACCGGCAGATACGTGGTCCACGTCGATGTCGCGTTGACGATCAGGCCTTGGACACACACTCAGCTGCTCTTAAGGGGCGAGCTACCAACGCTCGAGAATCATTAACTTGGCTGAATACTCACCTAGGCGAGGAACCGGCCGCGGCTAGCGCGACCTGTCCGACTGGCCGCCCGCCACCATGTACTGTAGTCTAGCGCCCGACAACCGCCTAGGCGAGACCGCGCCGGTACAGAGGCAGCCACCAGTGACATTTCGCTATAACCCCGCCGACCCGACAACGACCACCGGAGATCCAATGCTGTTGCCATCCGGCGGTTATCGCGACGACAGCCGCCTGGCGCTGTGCTACGAAGTGTTCGCCCTGCACCGGCGTCCCCCTCACCTAAGGATCTGTACATGCACGGAAACCCGATAGTTGAGTTGGCACACTCTCCGGACAACCCCAATGGCGACCTGTTCGTCCGGGTGAGCGAAGTCGACGCCAAGGGCCAGTTGTGCAACGTCAGCGACAGCTACCGACGGCTAAGTGCCGGGCAACAACTGCCAGAAGTCGTTAGCACCAAACTCGACACGATCTCCCACCACTTCAACACTGGATCACGCATCCGAGTCCTAATAGCCAGTAACTGGTTCCCCCGCTACGCGCGCAACTTCGGCACGCACGAACTGACGCTGGCGGACCGACAGCTAACACCGGCCACCCATGCGGTGCATTTCGCCCCTTCTTGGCCGATGCGACCCCATCAACCGACCGCGTCGCGGACCCTGACCGCGACGCAAGTTAGCGCGGCGGCATCGTGCACTGGAGCCCCAATGTCTCGTGCAGGTCAGCGGCACTCCGCATACGCGGGAATCCGGGTCAGCCGCAACGGCTCGGCCAGGGGAATCCCGGATACCACGAACACCGTGAGTTTGTGTTTGAGCCGGAAGTCGAGCCGGTCAGCACGCATTGACCCGGCGGTCCACAGACATGCAGGCACTCCATTTCCTCCAAACCACCTGTGCAGTGAACTTCAATCACGGCAACAGCTTTCACTGTAGTGCGCACAAGAAAATAGTCGTCGGTGCTGTCGGCGGCCACAGCTATCTAGTAAATCTTGATGCGCGGACCGTGCCTCAGCCGGGTGGCTATGGGTGACCGCCGGCAACAGCAAGAACTCCTGGACCGCTACCTCAAATCGCTCTTTCTCGGATGCCACCCATGCGTAGTAACACACACTGACGACCATTCAGCAGTGCGCGCACGACCACGCTTCACTCCTTCAGCGCCAGCGTAGTCGCCACCTGCATCATCCGGTGGTCAGTCGGCGCAGCGATGGCATGGTCTTAGGTGTCTGACGCCGCGGCAGCAGCGCTGTCCGCAATCGCGTCGTCGTCACGTTGACCTCGGCGAACGCCGCCTCAAACGCCTCGGCATTTACCGTCGACAGATGGATGATGCCACTAATTTTGGGCACATACCGGCGCGCTGACACCACGATCTCTTCCGCCGTGGCTGCGTATTGCAACCTGTGCAGTTCGATACTATTCCAGTACATGCCTACCACGATTAAGTGCCGGATCGCTACGGTAAAGCCCACCAGATATAAATCACAGCGACGATCCTCCCAGACCCTTACCGACGATGGCATAGACAGTTGTCATCGTCCAGCAGTCAATTACTGCTTGTTGGCCGCTGCCACGCTGCGGGCCAGTCCGATCACCGGGGTGGTACCGCACGCTCCACTGCTGGCCGGTGTTCGCCAGGTGGCAGCAAGTATCGTCGGCAACAATCAAAACGCGGTACGGGCATTACTGGCGTCCTACCACCGGATCGACGAGTCGCAGAACACCGGGAGGCTATGTCTGGAAACGACGGCGACCAAGCCATTTCGGGCCAGTGGCGAAGATATCGCTGCCAACCGCGAGGCCGTGCTCCGACGTGGATGTTCGCAGGTACACTAGAGCAGGCGGCGAATAACAGCTACTAGACATCGATCCGAGCGGGATTGCGACCCCTGTGTGCGGCAAAACATCTTTGACACTGCGCGACCATCGCGATCAGGTCGACACCAACTATAGGCCGCCGTGTTCTGGCGACGAGGTCGGCAGGTAAACTGCGCAATCCATGGGACGCAATGAGCGAGGCGTGCCTCGCCAGGAAGACGACTTCTCCGCCTGGTATAACGAAGTCGTCGCCAAGGCAGGACTAGTTGATCGAGGACCCGCCAAGGGAACCATGGTGATCCGCCCGTACGGCTACCGAATTTGGGAACTGTTGCAGGCCGAGCTTGACGGCAAGATCAAGGAACTCGGCCACGAGAATGCCTACTTCCCGATGCTGATCCCGGAGAACTACTTCAACCGGGAAGCTGAGCATGTCGAAGGGTTTAACCCGGAGCTGGCGGTCGTTACCCATGCCGGCGGCAAGGAGCTCGCGGAGCCACTTGTGATCCGTCCCACCTCCGAGACCGTCATCGGCGACATGATGGCTAAATGGATCACCTCCCACCGCGACTTACCGTTGCGGTTGAATCAGTGGGCGAACGTGGTCCGTTGGGAACTTCGGTCTCGAATGTTGCTACGCACGAATGAGTTTCTGTGGCAAGAAGCTCACTCAGCTTACGTCGAAAAGTCTGATGCCCTCCGTGAAACTTTACTTGCGCTGGACATCTACACTGCATTGGCTCGTGATATGGCTGCCATTCCGGTTGTTCCTGGGGAGAAAACTGCCGGTGAGCGGTTCGCCGGTGCACTCAACACCTACACCATCGAAGCAATGATGCGCGATGGGAAAGCGTTGCAATCCGCGACCACCCATTACCTGGGCGATAACTTCGCCCGGGCTTTCAACATCCGCTACACCACCGCCGAAGAACAACAAGCGTTTGTGCACACAACGTCTTTTGGGCTAAGTACGCGGCTGGTCGGGGCTATCGTGATGGTTCACGGCGATGACAAAGGCCTCGTTCTCCCACCCCGGGTGGCCCCTTACCAAGTTGTCATCGTGCCAATCACTAGCGGCAACAAGGCATCCGAGGTCGAACATGCCGCCGCAGACCTGGCCCGACGTCTGCAAGCCGCCGGAGTTCGCACGCATGTGGATGCGCGTCCACAGTTGACGCCCGGTTGGAAGTACAACGACTGGGAGCTCCACGGGGTACCGATCCGCCTCGAACTCGGACCGCGCGATATCGACGCTGGAACCACGGTCATGGTCAAGCGCATCGGTGAGAAAGTCAAACAGCCTATTACCATCGCAGCTGCCCCGACTGAAATCCCCAGCGTCCTCGACGAATTCCAATGCGACTTGCTGCAGCGTGCCACCCAATTCCGGGATGATCACACCGCACTGGTCGACAACTGGGACGCTTTCACAACAACCATCGCCACAGGATGGGCACTTGCCCTGCATTGCGGCAACCAGGAATGCGAAGACAACATCAAAGCCGAAACAACGGCCACCCCCCGATGCATACCTCAGCACGGTGCCCCCGCTACCGGACGGTGCATACGCTGCTATGCGCCATCTGCTTATGACAAGAGAGTCGTCTTCGCGCGAGCCTACTGACCAGGCGGTCCTAGCCAGCGCTTCGTTAATCAAACGCTGCACGCAGTGCGGTCACCACATCATCGATCGGGCCCGTGGTCGAATAGCCGGCGGCCAGCCGGTGGCCACCGCCACCGAACCCCGACGCGACCGCCGCCAGATCCACGGCGGTCTTGGCTCGCATCGATACCAACCACCGTTGACGGTCGACTTCCTTGAACACCACCGCTACCTCAGCCTGCTGGGTAGCAAGCACGATGTCGACGATGCTCTCGACCTCCTCTCGGCATGAACTCACCCAGTCCTGATTGTCAACCACCACGTAAACTAAGCCGCGACCACCGATCGCGTCGGGCAACAACTGCGCGGAGCCTAGCACGCGCGACAGCATCGACAGCCACTCAAACGGATGGCTATCGATCAGTGCTCGGCTCACCGCGGCGTTATCCACACCGATGTCGACCAGCCGTGCTGCTAGTCGTAGGGCACGCGCACTGGCCCACCGGAATGACCTGGTGTCCGTCGTCAACCCGGCGTATATTGCAGTGTGCGACCTCAGGCTCGATCGGATTTCTCCATGCATCGAGAAGTTCAGCAACCAACATCGTGGTGGAATCCACCGACGGATCAACGAAATTCGCGGTGCCGAACATGTCGTTAGATGCATGGTGATCAATGACCAGCAGCTGCTGACCAGGGGTGACGAAGTCACTCAGCCTACCGAGCCGATTAACACTCGGAACGTCAACGGTCACAACCAAATCGACATCGCGGCGCATCATGTTGGAGCTAACTAGCAGATGGCAGCCAGGCAGCGACCGCAGCGGCTCCGACAGCGCCTCCGGTGCGGCGAAACTGACCTCTACCTGCTTGTCGCACCTATTGAGCACCGCGGCCAGGGCCAGGCCAGCACCAATGGTATCTGCGTCGGGATGAATGTGACAGATCACTCCGACCGTCGTCGCGGCCGACAGCAACTCGACGGCGCCGAAGGCGTCCACAGGCGCCCGCGTGAGCGAGACACTGAACAGCTCAGTCTTCGGTTCAATCGCCGTCATTGGCGTCCTCAATATCGATCCCGCCCAGTTCCACCACCGACCCCCTTGTCACGGTACGGATCGGCCTCCCCTGCCGGCTTTGCCCCCAAGCGGACCTGCGCCACATTGGCATCCGCAGCGCGTGCACGGGCCAGCAACTCTTCCATCCGAGCCACGCTGTCGGACGTCGTGTCCCGGGTGAACGTCAGGGTCGGAGTGAATCGCACACCGATATCCGCCCCGACCTTACTGCGCAAGTTCCCCTTAGCCCGGTCCAGCGCAGCGGCGGCGACAGTGTAGTCGGGCTCGGTGTCCAACGTGCGTCCCATCACCGTGTAAAACACCGTCGCGTCGTGCAGGTCAGCGGTCACCTTCGCATCGACTATGGTTACCCCATCCAGCCCGGGATCCTTAATCTCGAACTCGAGGGCTGAGGCGATGACCGTACAGATCCGCTTGGCCAACCGATGCGCACGAGCCTGATCAGCCATAAAAGACGTACCTACACACGTTGTTTCTCTACCAGCTCGTAGGACTCAATGACATCACCCTCCTTGATATCGGAGTAGCCCAATGTCATACCGCACTCGAAACCTTCACGCACCTCAGTCACGTCATCCTTTTCCCGACGCAACGAGGTCACAGTGAGGTTGTCGGTGACCACAATGTTGTCCCGCAACAGCCTGGCCTTCGCGTTGCGCCGCACCACACCTGAGCTGATCATGCAGCCGGCGATGATACCGACCTTAGAGGAGCGGAACAGCGCCCGGATCTCGGCACAACCCAGCTGATTCTCCTCGTAAATCGGTTTGAGCATGCCACGCAAGGCCTTTTCGATCTCGTCGATCGCTTGGTAGATCACCGAGTAGTAGCGGATCTCCACGCCCTCACGGTTGGCCAGCTCGGTCGCTTTACCTTCGGCGCGCACGTTGAAGCCGATGATGATCGCATCCGAGGCAGATGCCAGGTTGACGTTGGTCTCGGTAATGCCACCGACGCCGCGATCGATGACGCGCAGCGCGACCTCGTCGTCGACCTGTATGCCCATCAGTGTCTCTTCCAGCGCCTCCACCGTGCCAGCATTGTCACCCTTGAGGATCAGGTTCAGCTGGCTGGTTTCCTTCAGCGCTGAATCCAGGTCCTCCAAGCTAATCCGCTTGCGCGAACGCGCCGCCAGAGCGTTGCGCTTACGGGCGCTACGCCGGTCGGCGATCTGGCGGGCAATGCGGTCCTCGTCGACGACCAAGAAGTTGTCACCGGCACCAGGCACCGACGTGAACCCGATAACCTGCACCGGACGTGATGGCAGCGCCGTCTCGACATCCTCGCCGTGCTCGTCGACCATGCGGCGGACACGACCGTACGCGTCGCCGGCGACGACCGAGTCGCCAACCCGCAGTGTGCCGCGTTGCACCAACACCGTGGCGACCGGACCCCGACCGCGGTCCAGGTGCGCCTCGATCGCCACACCCTGAGCCTCCATGTCAGGGTTGGCCCGCAAGTCCAGAGCGGCGTCGGCGGTTAGCAACACCGCCTCGAGCAGGGCCTCAATGTTGGTACCCACCTTCGCCGAAATGTCGACGAACATGGTGTCACCACCAAAATCCTCTGCCACCAAGCCATATTCGGTAAGCTGGCCGCGGATCTTAGCCGAGTCGGCACCTTCCTTATCGATCTTGTTGACTGCTACAACGATTGGCACATCAGCGGCCTGCGCATGATTGATGGCCTCCACCGTTTGCGGCATCACACCGTCGTCGGCAGCGACCACCAGGATGGCGATGTCAGTGGCCTTGGCACCCCGAGCACGCATGGCGGTGAACGCCTCATGTCCCGGAGTGTCGATGAAGGTGATCAACCGCTCACTGTCGTCGAGGTCGACTCCGACCTGGTAGGCACCGATGTGCTGGGTGATACCGCCGGCCTCGGCCTCGCGGACATTAGCCTTGCGAATGGTGTCCAGCAGGCGAGTCTTGCCGTGGTCGACATGGCCCATCACTGTCACGACTGGCGGACGGGTCTGCAATTCGCCTTCGCCACCCTGGTCCTCGCCGTAAGTGAGGTCGAAGGACTCCAGCAGCTCGCGGTCTTCGTCCTCAGGGCTGACGACCTGAATATTGTAATTCATCTCGCTGCCGAGCAACTCAAGCGTCTCGTCGCCGACCGACTGGGTGGCCGTCACCATCTCTCCGAGGTTGAACAGCGCCTGTACCAGGGCACCTGGATTAGCATCGATCTTTTCGGCGAAGTCCGATAGGGATGCTCCACGCGCCAATCGAATCGTCTCGCCGTTGCCATGCGGTAACCGCACGCCGCCAACGACAGGAGCTTGCATCGAATCGTACTCCTGGCGCTTCTGCCGCTTGGACTTGCGACCGCGCCGGGGTGCACCACCGGGACGGCCAAACGCACCGGCCGCACCGCCACGCTGCCCGGAGCGGCCACCACCAGAGCCGCCGCCACCGGGACGACCCCGAAAAACACCCGAGCCGCCACCCGGTGCGGGGCTTACACCCCCGCCACGATAGATACCGCCACCGGAACCGCCCGACCGACCCCCACCGGGTCGCGGCGCACCGGTACGTGGTGGACGGAGTCCACCAGATGCACCCCCAGGACGCGGAGGCATACTGTTCGGCGAAGCACCTGAGCGTGGCACCCCTGACCGGGCCACTCCGGGACGGGATGCCGGTGGACGCGGGATGGACCGGTCGACAGGCTGCGTCGACGAGAACGGGTTATTACCGACGCGTGGGGGACGAACCCCCGGCTTGGGTGCCGACCCAGGACGCGGAGCAGCCGACATCCCCGGATGGGATGTCGTTGGGGTGACCTGTTGGCCAGGGATCGGAGCTCCCGGCTGCCCTAAAAGTGGCACCGACGGTTGTCCCAAAGGCAGCGCCGGCGACGCAGGTGCCTCGCGGGGTGCGGTTACGGGGCCCTGGCCAGCCGCAATAGGCGCCACGTCAATAGTATCAGCGGCCTGGGTCGGTGAAGCAGTCATCGCGCCGTTGCCTGCGGTCTTTTCGATCACCTTATCGAGGGCCCGGTCACGGGTTTGATCAAGCGACTCGCCGAGGCGTTTCGCTGGGGCTTTTGTGGCAACTTTCTCAGCGCCCTTATCCACGGTCGATTTGCTATTACCAAATGACTCACGGAGCCGGCGAGCGACCGGCGCCTCAACCGTCGACGATGCGGACTTTACGAATTCACCCTGCTCATTTAGCCGAGCGAGGACTTCTTTGCTGGTAACACCGAGTTCCTTAGCCAACTCGTGTACGCGGGCTTTACCTGCCACTACATCTCCTGTCTATGAGGCGACAGTGGTGGGCCGCGCCTCGGGTTTAGCTATGACGCATTGTCATCGGGACTTCACGGTGTGCTCATGTTCTTTGCTACCTGTTCTGTTGCCGAGACGATCGGGCGCACAGAGAAACTCTATGTGCTCGACCACCGCGGATGTATCCGGTGAACCGGCGATGCGCAGCGCCCTGGTAAAAGCTCGCCGCCGAGTCGCTTGTTGCACGCACTGCATATCAGGATGCAACCACGCACCCCGACCCGGAAGGCTACTCGCTGGATCAACGATCACGGCATAACTGCCGTTCCCCGTTGACATCGCAACCACCCGAAGCAGTTCGACGGCCAGCTCCCGTTTTCGGCACCCGACACAGGCCCGCACTGGCCCATCAGTGTGGTGCTGGACCAATGCCGAATACTCACGCTGGATCACGGCTAAGTCTAGCGTTACCGCACCTTTGGTCAGAATCATCCGGGGGCTGCGCTTGAACCAAACTGCCCAGATCGCCCTTACTCCGCTGCACTACCAAGGTAATAGAAGCTGCACTAAGTTGCATAGAAGTTAATGGGCTATCCCATGGCTGGCATTCTGTTCGGGCTGGCCCGCCGAGCGCGGCGGTGAATCACCGCGGATGTCAATACGCCACCCAGTAAGCCGGGCAGCTAACCGCGCATTCTGCCCCTCTTTGCCGATGGCCAGCGACAACTGAAAATCGGGTACCACTACACGCGCCGCGCGGGCAGTCTGATCGATAACCGACACCGAGACCACTCTCGCGGGCGACAACGCATTGGCGACGAAACGCGCCGGGTCCTCGTCATAGTCAATGATGTCGATCTTCTCACCGGAAAGCTCGCTCATCACATTGCGGACCCGTTGGCCCATAGGACCGATACAGGCCCCTTTGGCATTTAGGCCGGGAACGCGGGAAGTTACCGCGATCTTGGAGCGATGGCCGGCCTCCCGAGCCACCGCCACAATCTCCACCGATCCGTCGGCGATCTCCGGGACTTCCAACGAGAAGAGCTTACGAACCAGGCTGGGGTGGGTGCGGGACAAGGTGATCAGCGGCTCACGCGCCCCACGAGTCACACCAACCACATAACACCGCAAACGGTTGCCATGTTCGTAGTTCTCACCGGGAACCTGTTCGGCTACCGGGATCACACCTTCGGAGGCCTTGGTCTCGCTGCCCATCCGGACGACAACTAGTCCACGGGCATTGGCCCGGCTGTCGCGCTGGATCACACCTGCGACAATCTCACCTTCGCGGGTGGAGAACTCGCCGTAAGTGCGCTCATTTTCGGCGTCGCGAAATCGCTGCAGCATTACTTGACGCGCGGTAGTAGCCGCGATACGGCCAAAACCCTCCGGCGTGTCATCCCATTCACTGATGACACTGCCGTCGTCATCGACCTCGCGAGCGATCACCCTCACGACGCCGGTTTTGCGGTCGATGTTGATACGGGCGTCCATCTGGTGGCCCTGGGTATGCCGATAGGCGGTCAGCAAGGCGGACCTGATTGTGTCGAGCAACTCATTGACCGAGATACCCCGATCTGCCTCGATTGCATGTAGCGCGGCCATGTCAATGTTCATGTTCCGGCCTCCGTTCTGCGGGCCTGTCCCCTGATCACCCCAGTCGCTAGCTCCAGTTCGACTGGTGTATATGGTGAACATTCCTCCTGGACAACAACTTCCATGATTTCAACAAGCAGGATCGCGCGTACCACCCGGTCGCGGTCGTCGCGGACCACCAACACCACCGTGTCGTCGCACGTCTGCCCAACTCGACCGGTCAGCTGCGCTCTGTTCGACAAGGCCAGTTCAACCTCGTGGCCGCAGGTTCGGCGGAAGTGCTTCTTGCTGTTCAGCAGTCGTTCCACACTGAGCGAACTGACTCCGAAGACATAGCGGTCCACGATGCTATCCAGGCCGTCCAGTAACGTCGATACCGAACGCGACAGAGTCGCTATTGTATCTAGGTCGAAGGTCGTGTAGCTGTAGGCGATCACCGTAATCCAAGGCGGTTGAGACCGAGTGTCGATGACCAGGTCCTCGATCTCGTAGCTAGCACGTGCGAACTCTCTACCGAGCAGCTCGATTACCTGTGTCTGCGAAAGTAGCCCGGTGCTCACGGCGAGCTCCTCATCTTGAGTTGTCGGCGGAATCCAATGGCCAACGATACGCCAGGGATCGTGAATCACCAGGTGATCGTGTCATCAAGGTCACCTCATCGTGCCTAGCCTTGCCTCATCGTGCCTCAGTCGGTCTCAATGGCAGGATGTTGCTGTGCACAGCCCAGTACCGGTCATCAATAGGCGGTGTGTGCTCGCCGGTGGTGCCGCTCTAGCTGTGCTCGGGGTGTGCGTCTCCGCCTGCAGCGAGTCCCCATCCAAGACCCCAGGGGTTGAAGAGCTACTAGGTCCATTGGGCCAGGCCAGGCGCGACAGTGCGTTGGCGTCCACCGCTGCGGCTGCCGTCGACAACCCGCCACAGATCGCTGCCGCGCTGGCTGTGGTCGCCACCCAACGCACCGCACACGCCCGCGCACTGGCCACCGAGATTTCCCGAGCCACCGGTAAGCTCGCCTCCGCCCCGAGCAACACGATCGTCACCAGCCCACCTGGCCCTCCGCCACTGGTATCCGACGTGATAGATGCACTGCGCACATCAGCGGAGGGTGCCAGTCGCCTAGTCTCCACTTCATCGGGGTACCGAGCCGGACTGCTCGCCTCCATAGCCGCTTCCTGCACGGCATCCTACACGGTTGCGCTGGTTCCCGGAGGGCCATCGATATGACATCCATTGAGCCCAACACACCCACCACGGTCGCCACATCCACACGGACTCCGGTTGGCACGAATTCCGACAACGCTGCGCTGAGTGATGCGCTTGCCGTTGAGCACTCGACTATTTACGGCTACGGCATCGTGTCGGCACTGTCACCCCCGAGTGTCAACAGTCTGGTGGTAGACGCCCTGACCCAGCATCGCCAACGTCGCGACGATGTCATCGCGATGCTGACTGCCCGCCGCATCACCCCTCCGGTAGCCGCCTCTGGCTACCAGCTCCCCATGCTGGTCGGCAGTGCGGCAGATGCGGCACGCCTAGCAGTGCGGATGGAAAACGACGGAGCGACGGCCTGGCGGGCTGTCGCCGAGACCGCCAATGACCGCGCGTTCGCCACAACAGCTCTAGCCCAAAGCGCGGTCATGGCTGCACGATGGAACAAAGTTCTGGGCGCCTGGCCCATCACCACTGCCTTCCCGGGCGGCAACGAATAGCGTGAAGTAACAACCCGACGATGGCCTACAGCTCGCCGGCGTCCATCGCTCCCTTGGCCTCCTGCGCATGGGCCACCTGCTCGGGAGTGTACCCGATGAATAACGCCGCCCCGCCAACGATGACAGCCGCTCCCGCCACCCATAACAAGCCGTAGGTATAGCCATGATCAAGCGCATACAATTGCGCGTCGTTTATAAACTTCACCGGACCGGTGGTACCGCCAAGGTATAATGTGCGCGAGGTGATCACCGCCTGAATGACGGCCAGCACGAGTGGCCCGCCCAGGCTCTGCAACATTAGCGCGAGCGCCGACACCGGGCCGATCTGGTCGAAACCTACCCCGGCGATGGCCGATAGCGTCAGCGGGACAACGGCCATGCCGATGCCGATTCCACCAACAACGATGGGCGCTAACAAGTTGGGAAAATAGGGAACGCCGCGGTTCATAAACGCCCAGCCGTACAGCATCGCGACCACGAGCAACCAACCACCACCGATCGTCAACACCCGTGGCGAAAATCGAGACACCAACTGTGACGATACGCCCAGACCGATTCCCATCGCGATGACGAACGGGATAAAACCTACACCCGCACGCAGTGCGCTGTAGCCTAAGATATCTTGCACATATAGGCCGATGGACACAGTCAGGCTGAACATGACACCACCGGCCAGAAAGATCGCGATAAAAGTGACCAGCCGGTTGCGGTCCCGGAACAGGTCAAACGGCACGACGGGGCTTTCGGCAGTACGTTCTACGACGACAAAGGCAATAGCGGCCGCCAATGCCACCAAGCCCGAACCGATCGTGGTCAGCGAAATCCAACCCTTCTCTGGCCCCATTGAGAAGGCGAAAACGGCGGCGGTGCAAGCCAGCGTGGCCAGAATGGCCCCAGCTGCATCCAGCTTCATCCGCTCCTTGTTGGTCTCCTGCAAAGCGGTGCGGGCCAAATAGATCATCACCAACCCAATCGGCACGTTCACCAGAAACGCCAGCCGCCACGACACCTCGGTCAATGCCCCGCCTACCACGAGGCCCATCACCGAACCGATTGCTGTCATAGCGGCGAACACCGCCGTGGCCACGTTGCGCGCTGGACCTTTCGAGAAGGTGGTCGCAACTAGCGCCAGACCAGTCGGCGAGGCAATAGCCGACCCGATGCCTTGCAATAACCGAGCAATGACCAAGGTCACTTCGTCCCAGGCTACAGCACAGAGCACCGAAGAGATAGTAAACAGTGCGACACCGACAAGGAACGTGCGCTTGCGCCCGATGGTGTCGCCGAGGCGGCCTCCGAGCAACATCAACCCACCGAAGGTCAGCACATAGGCGGTAATCACCCAACTACGGCCAGCGTCGAACAAGTTCAGCTCGTTTTGAATCTTGGGAAGCGCGACAATGGCGACGGTGCTGTCCATGGTCGCCAATAGCTGCATACCACCGATCGCGATGACCGCTGCGATGAAACGACTGGAAGGTAGCCACGTCGAGTACTTGTTCATGCGTTCTAAAGCGGGCTCCACCTGCCGCGTCAGTCGCGACCAGACCGCACGATCCGAGCGTACAGCTGTCCAATCATAGACTGCCCACTCATGGTCGTTGAGAGCCATCATAGGAGGTTACCCTACAGTAATCTTAAGAAAAATTTAAACGCCGAATGCCGCAACAACTCCGATGGCAATAATCGCAGGAGATCGGATTCCTTCTGCACGAACCTTTTCCGGCGTGTCGGCGAGGGCAGCCCGCAATGCCTGTTGATCAGCCGTCGTGCTATCGTTAAGCTATTCATGCCGAAGTATCCACAACTCGGCCATCCTCAAGTAGGACATCTGCAAAAAGCTCGATGCATCCGACTGTTAGTATGCAATAATGCATGGTGTCCGACCAGGGAGTCAATGCACTCCAAATTTACTAAATAATTACGAACTAAATTTACTAATAATTACGAACTCGTGATTTATCACCTGGTGAGTGACGGGAACGCTGGCCAATGTGGGCATCGCTATAGCGCTAGTCACACCCGGCATCACAGTCATCGGGATTCCGGCATCGATGCACGCCAGGACTTCCTCATAACCGCAAGCGAAGCCAAAGGGGTCGGCCCCCTGTGAGACGGATCACTAAACACCCAGATCGAGCCCATTGATTACGTCCTGGGCCATGGCCTGGCCGCACGGGATCTTGGCGGCATCGATAACTTTCACATACGATGACAGTTCGGCGAGCAGCTCGGGCGAAGTAAGTCAATCGGCGACCACGACATTGGCCTGCGCCAGCAAACGACGTCCGCACACAGTGATCGACTCACGATCACCGAAGCGCCTAGCAGAATTGCGACGTGTGCAATAAACCCCACCGCCGGTGTGGTCATGACACCAAATTACACACCCGCCGAATAGGCCCACCACCCCTTTGATCATCGCGATGCCTGCACCACCGGCACCGTGCACGTACAACGGGCCAATGAACTGCTCTCCCACCAATAACTGAGTCTAGATTGCGGGTCGGGACGAGACACGGCCACGGCATGGTAACAAGGGTCGATGAAATCCAAGCTAACCTTGAACGAGATGGCAGCATAGCTTGCCTGTCGCAGCGCTCCAATTAAACCCATTGCGACCGTAGTTTTTCCTGCCTCTGGCAGATGCGGGAGCAGCGAGAATCACCTCCGGGACTAACGTCACTTCATGATCCGATGCCGCCAACGTCCACAAAATGACACGTCCCCTCACGGAGAAAACAGGCCACGCTTACCGCCCGATGCCCTTCCACTCCTTGCATCCGGCATCCATCAGCTGTTTCAGCTTGGTCATTTTGGTCACCAGATTGGCAACCTCGACAAGCCGCGGCAAGGCATCGCATTCGATGCTCATCAGCATGCTGCTGACCATGTCAAGCCGATACCATGTCCACCACATCGTCGACGTCAACCCAGCTCCAGTTCAACAGATTAGGTGAACTCATCTCAGCACATATAAGTCGTGGCGTCGCATAGCCAGCCGGCGCGAGATCTCTGCCCAGCCGCCTGCTGAGACCCCCGCGTGATCAAGGTCGTTTCCTGCCTTACATGACCTACGCGTCCAGGACCATCCGGCACCTATTTTGTGCCATTCGACGACCCCACCTACCCCGTACTGGTCGTGTAACTGGTCAAGCTGACAAGAAGCCACTTCCTCACCGACTTTCCTACTTGGCGCTCTTAACGAAGTTAAAGACTTCGACGTTTAGCCCACTATTCCAGTCCCGCAACACCACTCCGAACGCCGCTGTCAATTTGCCTTTACCCGCACCGGTATGGACTGCCAGTGCTGAGGTGCCGCACCGGACCCGGGTGGTGAGACCATCGTCGAGGATCCGGAGCGGACGACCCTGTGACATAAATGTGTACCGACTTAGGCCACACTGCACAACACAGCGTACAGAAGGTGATCGGTACGTAGTTATTCCAGTCGCACCGTCGGCATCCTGAGCTGGCGAGCCAGTTGACCAGTCAACCTCAGTCGCACATGCGACGTCTCGTAGTCCACCACCACGACCGCACCCTCGATGACCAGCCGTGTCGCTGTGGTTCGACTGCTTCCCAACGGGTCTGGTCCAGCAGTGGCCCAACCTCCGGTGAGCACTAACACCAAAGGACGTCGCGCCCCGTCGCGCACCTTTCCCGGGTGATCAGCTGACACGACGCCAACAGGCCCTCAGCGAGCGAAGCTTTGCCGCCGGTATCTAACCGAGCTAGCCAACGACCAAAATATGCACCGACAATGTTGGCAGAAGCAACAACCGCACCTCCTGCTGGCGAAACGTAAGCGCTGCAACCTTGTAACACCGCTGGTAGGTATCGCGCAGCAGCGACAGAGTCGCACCGCCGACTTCGGCCATCCGATCCCGCGCAGCCATCGAACATGACGTGTCAACGACGAAGATCACCAGATTCCCCTCACACTTCTCACAGATGGCACGGCACACATCGCTTGGTTCCGACACACTCGGCGGCCGACAGCAACGTCTCAAACAGATGCAGACCATGAACCCCGGAGCTACTGTCGGTTGCCACCACCACACTGCCGGATAAGTTACAGGCACATGAGCGCCACCCGGTTGCGCCCGTACCGACGCCTGGGACGGTAAACGCACGGGTACGGAACACCTTGGATGGCGATGTGCCGGGTGTGGCCGCTTGTTATGACTTGGAGTCCGAATTCAACTGCTGAGGGAGAGAATCCACGCCAACGGACTAACCGCCGCCGGGCGGATCGGAATAGGGATCTGGGTCGGATCGGCCCACGCCAGGGCCTCATCCAATTGGTCGCGGTCGATACCGGGTTTCATCAAATGGGTTTCAGCAATGCCGATACGGCAAAGCCAGCTCGACCGCTACCCGGATGTCCTGTTCCTCGACTGTGTGTCCGCTGCGCCAGGGGCGTGGGTGTATGTCCGTGCCACCACTAGACCGACTCCGCATACCGTCCACGTCGAACGCCGGGAACAACGCCACTACACGCCATAACTTGTTGTCCTGTAACACAACCTCTTCAACGAATGCTCTTCCGACAGCGATCTGATAAGCCAACTCGGCGTTAGCTTCGGCATAACGCGCAGCGAACCCTTCCAGGTCGGCCTCGTAGGCCATCCGCCGCTAGATCACTTGTACCCGCACGTCGACGTAACTTTACACGTGCACATCCAGGGCAAGGCCGAACCGGTCCAGCAGTTGCGGACACATCGCACCCTCCTCCGGATTCATCGTGTCGATCAACACGAAACGGGTCTCGTGCGAGTGGGAGGTGCCGTCACACTCGACGCGTACTCGATCCACCGCCGCAACGTCGAGAAGCAAGTAAACCAGATGATCGCACAGCAAGTTGTACCTCATCGACATACATTACGCCGCCGTAGGCATGGACCAGCAGTCCGGAAAAAACGCGTGTTCACCGTCGCGCAGCACCCCTCGCAGATCCAGTGAACCGATCATCCGGTCTTCAACGGCATCGAGGGGAATTTAGACCAGACCAGCACCGAGACCAGTCTCTCACTGCCGGGCGTGGCGGACCGCAACAACGCGAGCCGCAGTTGATCGTATCAGACGATCGTGCTGAACGGGTAAGGCTCCACGACTGCTCCACGAGGACACAGCATTGGAACATGCGAAATACCATCGTCCATTGACATTCTCATTATTTTCGGACACACCCATGCTGAACATATATTTCGATCAGATAAGCTTGCGCGTCAATCCGGAACGGGTAGTCAACCACTTCGGCCAACATAACGCACAGCGATCTCGTGATGTGTCTTAGGCCGCGTACGCTGCGTTTGGTGCGCACCCAGCCAATCCGGAACACCTTCTCACCTCCGACGTGCTCCTCCATCAGCCGCAGCATGCAGATAACCGCGCCGTCAACTGTTTTCAACTAGAAATGCCGGGCTTCGACCAGCAAGTCGCGACCGTCAAGCTCCGGATACGGACACACCTGTCCGACGACGAAAACCTCCACCTGAAGCTTGAACATCCCGTAAAGAATCTGATTATCAAGGTCTTTGGACAAGATGTGACACAGCGCTTCGGTCATGAGCGGGCCGCTGGCGAACCAGGCTCCAGCTGAACCGACGCCAATAACGATCGCAAGCACGGCTAAGCCAGGAACAGCACGTCATCTCAGCATCATCGAAGATAGGGTAGCATCCCCCCCAAAAAAAATGGAAATCTATAGCATCACGATCATCGGAAAGAGTTCGGGAAACAGAATTCTCGACGGCAGCTATGCCGGCAAGCAGACAGCGATCTGCGAGCAGGGAATCTTCGGGAGAACCCGTTTGAACGTCGGACACATCCCGACGAAGACGTTCGGCTATGTCGACGAAGTCGCCAACTCGATCCAGAATTCGGCACAGTACGGCATCGATGCACACATCGACCGAGTACACTAGGACAACATTGTCCCCCATGTCTTCGGAAGGATCGATCGAATCGAGCTCAGTGGCGAAGACTATAGACAGTCAGCACTCAACATCGACGCGTACTGTCAGTGCATCAAATTCGGACCTGTCCAGACTCGCTAGCGCTATCTGCATAAGCGCTGACGCTGGTGAATAATTCACCAGCAAGTAAATTGGTGATCGCAGCTGATTCGCAACCAGTGATTCCGCTGACTGTCCTTTCTTCTGACGTCGAGTCAGACACCAGCGATACCGTCATTGCGAACGGTTCACCCACATCGCTTGGAACAAATGAGAACGGTTCGCACACAACGTAACATCTTAGGAAAGCGGAATCGCTGCTCCGAAGTCTCCGTGGAGCTCGACGATGGTTGCGAATTGAACGCCGACCTGCTGCTGATGACGACCGGCCGAATGTCCAAACCTTGACGCCAAGCAGGCCGATGTCGAAGTCGAGGACTGTCAGATGGTAGTCGACGAATAACAACGGACTTCTTCACGTGGGATTTCCACACATCGGTGATGTTTCGTCCCCATATCTTCTCAATGCATGTCGCCAAACACAAAACCTGCGTTGTGCAGCACGATACTATTGTGAGATTGGGGCAACACCGAGTCGATAGCCATGGCGGACCACCGGCACGTACCGTCGGCGGTATGTACCCATCCTTCGCTGTCCGCTGTCATTTTGATCAAAAATCATTCTTTTACAAATGGACTCGATATCTCGTCAAGGTGACGGATTACGGCGACGTCGCGTACAGATGGGCCATATAGGACACTGCCGGGATCATGCAGCTCATCGCCGATCGCAGTAGCAGGCGCCTGCTAAGGGTACACATCATAGGCTATCAGACATCCTCGAGCATCCAACCGTTGACTCAGGCAATGAGCTTCGAGTTGGTCGCGTCTCAAATGGCGCACGACTAGCACTGGATCCACCTGACGCTGCGCGAGGTAATCGAAAACGTGCTACGCGATTCCTGCAATCGACTTACACCGAGCTTGAGACGCAATTTACAGTCGTGCCTGTTGCGTTCTTCCCGACACTGGAAGAACCGACATGATCGGTCGGGCGTTCGATAGTCACCCATCGTAGTCGTCACAGTTCTGCACAACGCATGGCTTTTCGGCGCCGGCCGAATGGTAGCGGCTGAGATCGATGTTGGCAATCATTGCTGCACTGCACCTGGCGGGCTGGACCACTGGGACATGGCTCGTCCAGCCAACACAGTTCATCATGGGTGGCAATACGTTTGGAACCAGTGTCGGGTTGACCGCTTACACCTTAGACATGCGGCACGCACTCGATGTCGACCACATCGCCACGATCGACAACACTGTCCGCAAGCTGATAAACGATGAGCAGCGTCCCCTTGGCATCGATTTCTTCTTCTCGTTGGACCACTCCACAGTGGTTTTCGGGCTAGCAGTGCTGTTGGCAACCGGGATAAAAACCATCGTCGGACCGGTCAAGGACGATTCCCGACACTACATCACTACGCAGCGCTGATTAAAACCAGCGTTTCAGGAGTTTCCCTTTACCGTATCGAGATCTTTAGCGTCCTCATCTTGATCGGCATGCTGCGGATATTAACGCGGTTGCACCGCGACAGCGACGACGAATCCGGCTAGAACAACAGCTGGACAACCGTGGACTGATCAACCGTTTTGTCGGTCGCTGGACCACATCGATTAGCAAGTCCTGGCACATGTACCCAGTCGGGTTGTCGTTTGGGCTGGAGTCCAACACCGTCACCGAGATCACGCTGCTGGTCCTGGGTCGACAGTACCGCGACCGCCAGGCTGCCGTAGTACGCCATCCTGTATCTGCCCGTGCTGTTCACCGCCGGCATGTATCTGCCGAATACTTTCAATCGCTCGTTCATGCACTTCACCTATGGCTAGGCCTTTTCCAACCCGATGCGCAAGATCTACTACAACATCACCATTACCAGGTTGTTGGTGGCCGTCGCCCCACTGATCGGCAGCGTCGAACTCGGCCTGTTCAGCTGGCAGAAAGGATTCTGGAACTGGGTTAGTAACCTCGACTTCAACGCAGTCGACTATACTGTAATTGACATGTTTGTCATCGCTTGGGCTGCTGGTCTGGCGTTACGGCTGTCTTGAGGAGCGGTAGGCCTCATCTGAGCGTGCGGCTTGAACTCTGCGGAGGTCTGGACCAACGGCTAGACCCCGTCGAGCCGCGCGCGATCCGCTGCCAGGCTAGGCCCGCGCTTAGTCCAGTGTCCGGACCAATTTGCAATGTACTGTCCACCGCAGCTGCGCTGCTCGGGTTTCCGGGTGTGCTCGACAAGCTGAAGTTGGCGGATTGGGTGGGCCATGTCGATCAGGTCGCGGTGCTGCTCGTCGACACAATGGACTTGCACCTGTTACCGGAGTTAGCCGCCGATACACCACTGCCCGCCTCCATTCTGTCAGGGTGACATCGAACGTCTCAACTAACTCGCCTACACAATTTCCGGCGACCACACCGACTAGCATGGTGTCCCCGAGTACCGACCGCACAACCTGGTGAGCACAACCCCTGCGCTTTACCCTTAACCTCCCCGGCACCGACCCCGGATGCTCAACCACGTCCGGTCGCGCTACGACCCGCCGCACCTCTATTGACCAACCGTTGTCGACCTGATTCGAACAGCTGGAGCAGGCTAGGGTCAGTGGGCGCACAAGGTTCTGCTGGAGAGGCTGCTCGGCAGCGGATTAACCGACGCGGCATATAGCGACGGGCAGTTTGTTCCCGCAAATGCGGCCGAGAGCTAACGCTCAACAGCTGGCCGAAGAACTGGACGCGGAGCTGAGTCTGGTCTATGGCTATACCGCCGAACTGGGCATCGCGGCCCACGCATTCGGTATTGATTCACCCCAGTAGCATGATACGGCGGCTCACATGAACGTGCTGCCGCCCCAGCTGGTCGAGACAACTACCCCCCAAAAAATGCAGTGCTGCTGGTGACCACCTACCATGGTGCCTGACAACGCGCGCGCCAACCTCGAAGCGGACTCACGACTGCACTGGAGAGTTACGGGTGGTCGCCGGCGAGCTACGAGTGCGCTCCTGCACACTCAACCCGGCACCGCAATCGACGCCGCGGACACCTGGCACAAACTGGAAACTACTGGGCGCAAGCTTATGCCACGATCAGACCTACGTCCTCCGGACTGTTCGAACCATTCAACCTGCAGCGCCTGCCCTACATCGGCGATGTCGCCGCCTGCACCAGCGACACGACGGTGCTGGCGGCCAGGCGTAGGCATGAACGACCAGAATCGGTGCAACTCATTGGCTTTCACAGCGCGACCACTGCAGCCAAAATGGCTATACCACTGCCTATTTTCACATCTTTCCCCGCGGCCGAGATTCAGCTCGCTCAAAAACCCCGACAAGCCATTAGGAAACCGAAACCACCAACCCCAAACACCTGGGCTGATCTCACCACAGAAGATATCAAGACACAGTCCAATGAAGAAATGACGCCCTAACGCTGATCACCGAAAACCGCGATTGGAGAGCGAACAACCGCGTTGGTCAACTGTACTCCGCGTATCTGCTATTCGCATAGCAGCACGCAGCATCGACAAGCGCGGTGAACAGCCGCAGATCGCCTAGGACCTTCTCTGGATGCCATTGTACGCCAAGCACAAACGCGTCTCCCGGCAGCTCTATCGCCTCGATCACACCATCAACGTCCCATGCGCTGACCACCAGACCATCACCGAGCCTATCGATGGATTGATGATGATAGCACTGCGCTTCGGCAGACTCCCCCAGCACAGCGGCCAGCCGCGTACCTGGCACGGTACGGACCAGCAACCTGTTGAACACCGCGTTGCCTGCCCAATGCTCGCTATGACCGATCACGTCAGGCAGATGCTGGTGCAATGTGCCGCCCAGCGCGATATTGAGCAGCTGCGCGCCGCGACAAATACCCAGCACCGGCAGTCCACGTTGCAACGCAGCCCCAAGTAGCGCAAATTCCCAGGAGTCGCGGGCAACACGGGGCTCGTCGGTGCTCGGATGAGGTCGCTGGCCGTAAGCAGCGGGATCGACGTCATAACCACCGGTTATCACCAGACCGCCCAGACCGTCAAGTACGCGGGCGGCGATCTCAGGGTTCACCGGCTGAGGCGGAAGCAGCACCGCGATACCACCAGCCACAGTGACGCTTTGAAAGTAATCGGCTGGCAGATAACTCGCGGGTACATCCCAGACCCCCGTGTGCACCTGCTCCAAGTAAGCCGTCAAGCCCACTACTGGCCTCGAGCCGCTCAAATCCACGTAACCTCACCTCTCCCAGTTGATGACTGCCGCATTGGACACCGCCAAGTCCACACAGGCATTGTTCAGGTAGTACGCAACCACACGGCGACAGCCTAAACGAACGTAGCTGACAGCCGCTCCGCGCCGGCAACGTTGTCAGCTACTGCCAGCACAGGCCTCGGATGGCTACAGCTTTCGTTCTCTCCTATACAACCATGCCGCGACCCGCGGTCACTACCGCGTAGTATTGATTGACATCGACGCCGACGATTTGCTTAACACAGCCGCGATTCCTAGTCACCATGCATGACGGTCGGCGCGCAGCTACGGCTGGCAAATCGATTGTGGACGTTAATGTTCAGCGCATATCGCGTGAATACCACTGACACTAACCAGGTGCTGGTGCGCAACATGATCTCGGCGGCCGACTCCTGGTCGCTGCGTCGTCCCAGCAAGTCCACCATGCGGTAGTCAGCATAAACGGAACCGCTGGCTGTCACGTTCCACCGCCTAGCTGATCCCCAGGGTGTTACGGATGCCGACCACCGACTTGACGATCAACTGCGGGTCAGGGCCGATAATGAAAGTCCGCAGCGAAGCGGGGTATAGGGCGCGCACCATTTCATAGGCAGTGAGCCCACGCTGCTCGGCACCTAGTATCATGACGACGACACCATTCTTCGGACCAGCTATGCAGACCAGAACCGGAAATCCGTCGAGCGTAGTCATCATTGATGGTAGATACTTACCATTGTAGTCGATCTTCCTGCTTACGAGTCAGTCTCGCGGGTTCTCTCCACCAATGTAAGTACCGAATGCATCTGAATTACCTATGATTTCATCAGTATTTACCAAGCTATTACACCATCATGCATCGCCGAATTGCACGCGAATCCGTGGCCGCCGCGGTGGTAGGCTATCAAGCAGGTCAACGACTAGTATTCATGTCAATGTGCGATGCCATCAGTTCGCCCAGCAGATCACAGTACGGTGAGGATCTCGACACCGGTGTCGGTAACCAACAGCGTATGCTCGAACTGCGCAGTCCATTTGCGGTCCCTAGTGACCACTGTCCAGCCGTCATCCCAGATTTCATAGTCCAAAGTTCCGAGGTTGATCATCGGCTCGATGGTAAATGTCATCCCCGGCTGCATGATTGTCGTGACAGAAGGTTCGTCGTAATGTAAGACAACCAGCCCATTATGAAACGTGGTGCCGATGCCATGACCGGTGAAGTCACGAACCACATTGTACCCGAACCGGTTTGCATACGATTCGATAACCCGGCCAATGATGGACAACGCACGTCCAGGTTTGACTGCGTTGATCGCGCGCATCGTTGCTTCGCGGGTTCGTTCAACGAGTAGCCGGTGAGGTTCAGAAACATCGCCGGCCAGAAAGGTCGCATTGGTATCACCGTGCACACCATCGATATAGGCAGTGACATCGACGTTGACAATGTCACCGTCGGCAATCACCGTCGAGTCTGGGATACCGTGACAGATGACCTCATTGAGCGACGTACAACACGACTTCGGGTAGCCCTTGTATCCCAACGTTGAGGGGTAGGCGCCGTGGTCAACCATGTATTCATGGGCAATCCGATCTAGCTCGTCGGTCGTCACGCCGGGCGCAACTGCCTTGCCTGCTTCAGTCAATGCGCCGGCCGCAATCCGGCCGGCGACGCGCATCTTTTCGATCACCTCTGGAGTCTGCACCCACGGTTCACTGCCCTCCTGCGCCGTCGGCTTACCTACGTATTCAGGGCGTGGTATCAGCACAGGCACCAGCAGAGTCGGGGACAACTCACCGGGAGAAAGTGCGGTGCGAGCAGACATGTCGCAAGCTTAGTAACGCGAGTTGATCAGCTACGACACGTGCCGCGCCAGCGGCGTGAAGTGGAGACCACCCGCCAACCCCACCGGAAACACCGCCAATCGCGTTAAGTCAGGTAGTCCGGCGGCAGCGATTCGAACATGACTTTGGTCATCCGGACCGCGTATTCCGAGCTGCCACCCCCCACGATCAGCGCTGCGAACGCTAGATCGCCGCGATACCCAGCGAACCAGGAATGCGATCCACCGGCGAACTCGGCTTCACCGGTCTTCCCGAAGACCGCACCACAGCAGCCGGCGATCTCTTGGGCAGTCCCGTTGGTCACTACCAGCCGCATCATCGATCGCAGCGAATCGATTACCCTTGAGGTGATCGGCGTGCTGGCTCCTTCGACTCTCGTTGGCCTCCCAGCGATCAGCTGCGGTACTGGGGTTCTGCCAGCAGCTACGGTGGCCGCTGCTAGAGCCATGCCGAACGGACTGACCAACACCCTGCCCTGGCCGAAGCCATCCTCAGTGCGCTCAGCCAGGTCCACCGTCGGCGGCACTGACCCGGTTACCGTGGCGATACCGTCCACCTTATAGTCAAGTCCGATCCCATACTGGTTGGCGGCCTGCGTAAGACCGCGGGGCGGCATCCTGCTACTTAATTCGGCGAACGTGGTGTTGCAGGAACTGGCGAACGCACGAGACATCGGCACCACGCCAAGATCGAAGCCGCCGTAGTTGGGAATGGTCCGGTGCCCGATGTCGATGTGGCCAGGGCAACCCAGCATTGTGTTGGGGGTAGCCATATAGCGGTCGATAGCCGCGCCGGCGGTGACCATCTTGAAGGTCGACCCAGGTGGGAACAGGCCGGTGGTAGCAAGCGGGCCATCAGCGTCGGCCCCCGCGTTCTGCGCGATCGCGAGGATTTGCCCGGTCGACGGTCTGAGCACGACGATCATCGCTTTGCCACCACGGCTGTCCACCGCATGCTGGGCGGCGTTCTGCACGGCCCGGTCCAGCATGATCGAGATCGACGACGCCGGCGACGGTTCGACCTCATTCAGCACCGCGACATCGACACCATTCTGGTTGACGCTAACCACTCGCCAGCCCGGCTTGCCGTCGAGTTGGTCGATCACGGCTTTCTTCACCTCGGTGATGACCGATGGGGCGAAATGAGGGTCGGTCGGCAGTAGGTCGGCTTGGGGCGTGATGACGATGCCGGGCAGCTTGCCGATTGCGGGAGCGATCCGGTCGTTGTTGTCGGAGTGCAACGTGATCAAGCTCAGTGGTTCGGTCACCGAACTGGCTTTTTCGGCAAGCAGTTGCGGATCATTGAGCGTGTCGTCAAAGGGGTGTAAGACTTCGACTACCGCGCGTGCCGTCCCGATCAGGCTGCGCCCGGCCAAAGTGGCGTCCAGCGCATAGTGGTACAGATAGCCCGGCACTAACACGTCGCTGCCCCCGAGTTCGTTCACCGAGGCGCGCCGTGGCGGATCGGCGCGCAACACGAACGTCTGACGCTCGCCCAGTCTAGGGTGCAGCCCAGCAGCAGCCCACCGAACCTGCCAACGCCCCTCGTAGCGCGCCATCTGCAGCTGGCCGTCATAGCTCCACGTCCGATCCTTCGGCAAGTGCCAGGTAAAGCGGTAGGAGACGGTGCCGGTGTCTTCAGCATACCGCACACCGAGGAGCTGCGCATCCAGATGGCGGGCCTGCAGTCCGGCCCAAGCTGCGTTGAGCGCCTCGCGGGCCTCATTGGGGTTGTCGCTGAGTTGGGCAGCCGTCGCGGTATCGCCGATAGCTAACGCGCCAAAGAACTTCTCAGCAGCTGGGCCCGGACCATCGGGCCGTGGGGTACAGCCCGACACCGCGATAACTGCGACAAGCAACAGCCCGAAAACGGACGAGGCCAGTGTTATTTTAGATGCCATCGTTTCTGATGTTAAGAACTGTGGCTTCCACACCCGCGTAGACACACCGAGACCTAACCGTTATGCACGTTCGCTGTTGCCAAACGCGCAGCTATCTGCACATTCGATGACGAGTGTGCGGATAACCGCGCATTGGGGAGGTAATCCCGCCGATCGGTGGTTAGTCCAGCAGCACTGTCACGAAAGCGCCAACTTCGACGAAACCCACTCGGGCGTACGCAGCACGCGCTACGGCGTTGAAATTGTTTACATAAAGGCTGGCGATGCGTCTACTATCCACGATAACATTCGGCCAGAGTTGCGGTACCAACTAATACCCAGGCCCATCACGCGCCACTCCAGGTGCACCCAAGACGCCTTGGATCTGTCCAGCCGTCGTAGACTGAGATCCCACTTCGGCCTTGAAGACAAACCTGCCCTTGCTCGAAACGAGCCCAGACACGTCCGTCCACACTAAAGCTGGCTACCCGCCGTCGCTAAGCTGCGGGTCTACGCCCACTTCACCGACGCCAAGACGGGTCCACAGTTCCCCGCCAATCGAATAGGGCTCGATGCCATGGTCTGCCGATTTGAGTCGCGACCATGCACGATCCGACCGGGTCGTCTTTGCATACCCATCACACCGCATTGGCATCGCGCACTACAAACACCCGTCACTCGCCGACAAGGCGAAAGATAGACGGAGCCGACATCTGGCAAACTCTCTGTGAGGCGAACTCAAGAGCAGGGGTAACGAGCTGGCCTCATTCAGCTTACGGTCACAACCGGGACACCGCTCTTTGTCGTTTCTGGACCGTGATCACCGCTTTTCTCGGTCCTGACCTCGGAGGCAAGCCGCATGGCCTCCTCAAGCAGCGTCTCGACGATCTGGGCTTCGGGTACAGTCTTGATCACCTTACCCTTGACAAAGATCTGGCCCTTGCCGTTTCCAGACGCGACACCCAGGTCGGCCTCGCGAGACTCGCCGGGCCCATTGACGACACACCCCATCACGGCGACCCGCAGCGGCACCTTGAGGCCGTGTAACCCGGCACTGACTTCATTGGCCAGGTTGTAGACGTCCACTTGCGCACGGCCGCACGACGGGCAGGACACAATCTCAAGTGAACACGGCCGCAGGTTGAGCGATTCAAGAATTTGAATGCCGACCTTAACTTCCTCGACCGGCGGCGCCGATAACGAAACCCGAATAGTGTCGCCAATGCCCTTCGACAACAACGCTCCGAAGGCAACCGCGGACTTTACGGTGCCCTGGAAGGCTGGACCGGCTTCAGTAACACCGAGGTGCAAGGGGTAGTCGCACCGGGCAGCCAGTTGCTCGTAGGCGGCGACCATAACGACAGGGTCGTGGTGCTTGACGCTAATCTTGATGTTACCGAAGCCGTGCTCCTCGAACAGCGAGGCCTCCCACAGCGCGGACTCCACCAGTGCTTCGGGCGTGGCCTTGCCGTACTTGTCCATAAACCGCTTGTCTAGCGAGCCAGCGTTGACGCCGATGCGGATCGAGACACCGGCCGTGGCTGCGGCCTTAGCAACCTCACCGACCCGGCCGTCGAATTCCTTGATGTTGCCGGGGTTGACCCGTACCGCAGCACACCCGGCGTCAATGGCTGCAAAGATGTATTTCGGCTGGAAATGTATATCGGCAACCACCGGAATTTTACTGTGCCGGGCAATTTCGGCAAGTACGTCAGCATCTTCTTGACGCGGGCAAGCCACCCGTATGATATCACAGCCAGCCGCGGTCAGCTCCGCGATCTGCTGCAACGTCGCGTTGACATCATGGGTCTTGGTGGTGCACATTGACTGAACGGAGATCTGGTAGTCACTACCGACCCCAACGTTACCAACCATCACTTGACGGGTGGTGCGCCGGAAGGCAAGCGTGGAAGCACGCCTCTTGGGCATGCCCAGGCCTATGGTCACTGTATCCCTCTAAATCTCTCGTGTTTCGTACATCCTGCTGACCTATTGAACTCTACTGAAAGAGCCTGATTGGGTTTACCAGATCAGCGGTTACGGTCAACAGCATGTAGCCAACCACGAAGACCAAGACCACATATGTCGCGGGCATAAGTTTGAGATAGTTCACCGGCGCCGCTGCGACCATGCCACGAGCAGACCGTACGAGGTTACGGATCTTCTCGAATACCGCGATCGCGATATGACCACCATCGAAGGGCAGCAACGGCACCAGGTTAATGGCACCCAGTATGAGGTTCAGCTGCGCCAAGAAGAACCAGAACGCCACCCACAACCCATGGTCGACGGTGTCACCGCCGATGATGCTGGCGCCGACCACGCTCATCGGCGTATGCGGGTCGCGCTGTCCACCGCCGATAGCGTGCACCAACGCACCCAGCTTGGTTGGTATGGTGACCAACGACTTGCCCACCTCAACGGTCAAACCCCCGGTAAAAGCAACAGTGGCGGGCACCGCGGAGAGCACATTGTAGCGCACAGGCGCCAGATGTGGTGCACCCACCCCAATGGCACCTACCGTGGTTGGTTCGAGTTGACCGTCTGCCCTGTGGTCCCCGTTAGTTAGGAAACGCTGGGTGGGCATGATGTCGACGTAGCTGGTACTCGTGGTGCCGTCACGCTCGAAGACAATCGGCACCGTGCCATGCAACTTGCGCACCGCGGCGGCCATATCGTCGAAGGTCGATACGAAGTTATCGCCGACCTTGACGACGACATCACCAGCACGAAGCCCTGCCAGCGCCGCTGGACCTGGGCCGACGCAACTTGCGAGCTTACCCGGAGTCAGTTCCGGTGCGACACAAGAAGTTCCACCAATTACTGCCTTGGTCGGTGGGTGCAAATTGAGCAGTCCCCAGACCAGTGCCATGCCATAGATCAGCACCAAGCAGATCACGAAGTTCATGGCGGGCCCGGCGAACAGCACCGCAACTCGCTTCCAGGTCACTTGTTTGTACATTGCCCGGTCGGATTCATCGGGCGCCAGCTCCTCGACCGAGGTCATACCGGCGATATCACAGAAGCCGCCCAGCGGAACAGCCTTGATGCCGTATTCGGTTTCACCGCGCCAGGTCGACCAGAGGGTGGGACCGAATCCAACAAAATAGCGACGCACCTTCATGCCCGTGGCGCGCGCCACCCACATATGGCCACATTCGTGCAGCGCCACCGAAATAAGGATGGCGATCGCGAACAGTACAATGCCGAGCGCAAACATCATCAAGCTCTTAGGACCTTTCCAAAACCATGCCGGAGACCTTTCCAGGACTCGCTGCTAGCCATCGCACACCGCGCTCGCTCACGGGCCCAGCGCTGGGCGTCGAGTACGTCCTCCACGGTAGCGGGTACCTCGCCCCATTGGGGGGCCCACTGGTCGGCGCGTTGCAACACGTCCGCGATTGTCGCGACGATGGCAGGGAAGCCGATCCGGCCTTGAAGGAAGGCCTCTGCAGCCTCCTCGTTAGCAGCGTTGTAAATGGCGGTCATACAGCCGCCAACCTGTCCAGCATGCCGGGCCAATTCGACCGCGGGGAAAACATCGGTGTTCAACGGTTCGAATTCCCAGGTAGACGCGGTTGTAAAAGCACAGGCTCGGGCTGCACTCCGCACCCGCTGTGGCCAACCCAACGCCAAAGAAATAGGCAGCTTCATATCCGGAGGGCTAGCTTGGGCGATCGTCGAGCCGTCGATGAACGTGACCATCGAGTGAACAATTGACTGAGGGTGCACGACCACCTCAATACGATCGTAGGGAATGCCGAACAACAGGTTGGTTTCGATGAGCTCGAGCCCCTTGTTGACCAGAGACGCTGAGTTCAGTGTGTTCATCGGCCCCATTGACCAAGTCGGGTGGGCACCCGCCTGCTTGAGTGTGACGCGCTCCAGGTCGGCGGCGGCCCAGCCACGAAACGGCCCACCGGAGGCTGTGAGCACCAGCCCGGCGACTTCGTCGGGAGTACCACCGCGCAGGCATTGCGCCAGCGCGGAGTGTTCAGAGTCAACGGGCACAATCTGGCCTGGCTGCGCCGCGGCCAACACCAGCGTACCGCCAGCGACCAGCGACTCCTTGTTGGCCAGCGCCAATCGCGCGCCCGTTTGCAGTGCAGCCAGTGTGGGGCGCAGACCCAAAGCCCCGACCAGCGCATTGAGGACGACATCAGCCTCGGTATCCTCGACCAGCCGGGTAACCGCATCGGGCCCGTGATAGGGGATGTCGCCGGCCAGCTGCGCCGCACGATCGTCAGCGATGGCGATATTGGTGACGCCGGTCTTGGCACGCTGCCGCAACAGTGTGTCCAGCTGCGCGCCCCCGGCAGCTAACCCGACCACCTCGAAGCGGTCCGGATTGGCGGCGATTACTTCCAGTGCCTGGGTGCCGATTGAACCGGTACTTCCCAGAACCAGCACACGGAGGCGGCCACCAGTGTGTTCTTCAGTCGGGTTAATCACCTAAACATTGTGCCCGTCCGGCGACTCGATAGGTCAATGAACGGGCCCACGATCGACGTGGTCGAATCGGCTGTGATTCAAAGCCGGTGTGCCAAAATGTCAGGATAGTTCTCACCAAACACCCAATCCGATCCGGAGGAATCGCCGTGGCCAGCACTGAGATGGAGCACTACGCCGGCGTCGATCCTGCTGAGGTGCCGTCCGCGGCGTGGGGGTGGAGCAGAATCAACCACCACACCTGGCACATCGTAGGTTTATTCGCCATCGGGTTGCTGCTGGCGATGCTGCGCGGTAACCACGTTGGCCATGTCGAGAATTGGTATCTCATCGGGTTTGCCGCCCTGGTGCTCTTCGTTTTGATCCGTGACCTGCTGGGCCGCCAACGCGGTTGGATTAGATAGCTGGGCCCGATTACCCGACTACGGTGTTGCACGCCAAACTTCCCCGATGAACGCTGACATGGTCAGCGCTAACAGGCGTCACGAGCGGCCGCCGTGATGACCCCTTGCGTGGCTGCGGCGGTAGCGCGGACCGGCCAGGAGTTCAGGGATGCCTCCTCACGGTGAGCGGCCTCCTCGACGGCAACCCGCAGCCCCTTCGAAAAGCCTAAGGTGACCTGCCCAGGTGTCGCCGTCGTCATCATTGGACGACGAACACCCTGTCCACGTTGCCCACACGAGTCAGCGGGCGCCTCGTCAAGCGGAGTGCTAACGTTGAAGTCCGGCTGTGCGTCCGCACAGCCGGACTTCAACGGATCGTGGTACCAGCTCGCCGGTGGTCTCTTCGGCGGGCAGCGATAGAGCTTCCTAATCAGTGCCACCCGGATCGCGGATTCCAGTGGAACGACTGAGCCAGTGGGCCGGGTCTTGTGCAGCAAAGCCGCCGGTGGCTGCGGTCATGTTCAACTAGTACCGGACGGCGTTACCACAGGGCTGCAAAATCTTATGGCGTCATGACAACACCACATGTGATGCCGTGCTCAAGTGCCATTAGTGGTCCGCTGGTGTCAGGTGGGGGTTAGCGACGCTTCCGTCGATACCAATCGCCGGCGAGCGCACCAATCACCAGCACGAGCAGTGCTGCAACCCATGGCCAGGCCCCATGCTGCCGCACCCATCCAGCCAGCACACTTTGCAGGCGGCCAACCACGGAAATCACCCCGTCTTGAGGATGAGCTTGAGCAACCGTAGCTGCGCTGAACAAACGCAGCTCGTAAAGACCATAATAGCCGACATACAGCCCAACTAGCACCAGCAGCGCGCCAATGATGCGGTTGATAAATGGCAAGATTCGCCGCAACCGACCGGCCAATGCCGAGCTTGCCATCGCGGCCGCGATGGCAAGGACCCCGACAACCAAGGTCAAGCCCGCGACGTAGGCGAGGTAAATCACCACGCTCCCGACGATTGAGCCGCCTCGAAAGCCGGCCGCGGTCACCGCCAAAAAGGGCCCGATGGTACACGACAGCGAGGCGACCGCATAGCTGACACCGTAGCCATACATTGACGCCATCCGAGATGGGTTCGGAGCCCACAGCGCACCGAATGAGTGGGGCGTCAGCGTTATCAGTTCTCGACCCGATAACAGCCACACCCCGAAAGCGACCAGCACAATACCGATGACTATTATAGTGTACGGCAAGTAGCGTTGCACCGTCGAGGCCGCCGATATGGTAAGAGCACCAAACAATCCGAATACTGTTAAAAAGCCGAGCGACATCTCGACGGTGGCTGCCAGAGCTCGACAGAATGCACCAATTGACTGCGGCCGCTTAGGTTGCCCGCGCACCACCAGCAGCAAGTACGCAGTCAACATGGCAAACCCGCAGGGGTTTAATGCTGCCACCAATCCGGCGGCAAACGCCAAACCGACCAGACCCTGATCCACGAAACTTAGGACCTCAGGGCAGCCACCCGGTCGAATAGATCCTGCTGCGACATCGCCGAAATGGGGTTATTCACGGAAGTCGAGCTACCGTCCGCGCGATAGAACACCCACGCCGGCTGCCAGGGCACGTTGTAGCGGCCCCAGATCGAGCTGTCGGCGTCATTGAGGTTGGTGAAATCCAGGTGGTATTTGGAGACAAAGCCCTGCATTGCATCGACATCTGAGTGCGCCGCTATGCCAACGAAGGTGACCTCCGGATTAGCGGCCGCCACCTGACTTAGGCCAGGCGCCTCGGCATTGCAGAACGGGCACCACGGCGTCCAGAACCACAGCACCACCGGCTTGCCCCGTAAGCTAGCGCCATCGAACGGAGCACCGCTGATAGTAGTTCCAGCGAAGTTCAGACGATCATCAGCGGCCACAGCGCGAGGTAAAGCGGCCGGCCCCAATATCAAGGTGCCGACGAGAACGGCAACGACAAACAATTTCATCGAGGACAACAAGGGAATTTTCATGGCCACCCTAAATATTTGCTATCTGCTGGCGTTATATCCTAGAGACGTGTCCAGTGGCGGCTAGAGTTCACTGGATTCCACTACAGCTTGGCAGCCAGCTGGCCACAGGCCGCACCGATCGCCTGGCCCCGAGTGTATCGCACGGTGCAGGAGACCCCGTGCGATCGAACCCGACGGACGAACTCTCGCTCCGCCTCCTTGGAACTTGCCTTCCAATTACTGCCTGAGGTTGGGTTGAGCGGGATAAGATTCACATGCACCATCGGCCCAAGAGCACGATGCAGCCGCTTACCTAGCAAATCAGCCCACCGTGCTTGATCGTTGACGTCACGGATTAGTGCGTATTCAACCGACACCCGCCGACCTGTCACCTCGGCGTAATACGTAACAGCTTCGAGTACCTCATTGATCTTCCACCGGTTGTTGATCGGAGCTAGCATATCACGCAGCTCGTCGTCGGGTGCATGCAGCGACAGCGCCAAAGTCACCCCGAGCCGTTCGTCGGCCAGCTTGCGGATAGCCGGTACTAGCCCCACAGTCGACACTGTCACTGATCGAGCCGAGATTCCAAAGCCGGACGGTTCGGTGATGCGCTGCACCGCGGCCAGCACCCTCGCGTAGTTAGCCAGTGGCTCTCCCATACCCATAAAAACCACGTTCGAGAGCCGGTCACCGAAGTCGTCGCGCAGCGCCACGGCACCAGCACGCACCTGTTCAAGAATCTCCGCGGCCGACAGGTTACGGCGCAGTCCACCCTGGCCGGTGGCACAGAATGGGCAAGCCATGCCGCAGCCTGCCTGCGATGAAATACACAACGTATTGCGCTGCGAATAGCGCATCAGCACCGATTCGAAAGTGCTGCCATCGACAGTCCGCCACAATGTCTTGCGAGTCTGACCGGCATCACAGGTGACTTCCCGCGCCGTGGTGAGCAGTTTCGGGAACATGGTCTGAGCAATCAGGTCGCGAACGACCGCCGGAAGGTCAGTCATCTGGCGCGGATCGGCCAATAACCGGCCGTAGTACTGGTGGGCAAGCTGCTTGGCCCGGAACGCTGGCAAGCCCAGTTCCGCCACAACCGATGTGCGGCCTGCCGCGTCGAGGTCAGCCAGATGTCGCGGCGGTCGGCCCACACGCGGTTCAGAGAACACCAACTCTTGGATCATCATCCGTCCAATATCCGCCCTGTCAAGGCAGCACCGTAAGCATGGTCCATGCCGCGACCGCCGACGGCAGCACTCCATCGAGTCGATCCATCAGGCCGCCATGGCCGGGTAGCAGCCTGCCCATGTCTTTGATGCCAAGGTCGCGCTTGACCTGGGACTCCACCAAATCCCCAAGGGTGCACGTGAGCACCAGTACAAAACCCAGTAGAGCACCAACCCACGGTATTCTGCCTGCTAAGAAGGTAGCGGTCAGGATGGTTGCGGTGATCCCACATACTAGCGAACCTAGGAATCCCTCCCAGGATTTGTTTGGGCTAATCCTTGGCACCATTGGATGCTTACCGAAAAGCACCCCTACCGTATAACCACCCACGTCGGAAGCGACCACCGCGATCATCAGGCAGAACACCCGCCCCGCACCATCCTTCGGATAAACCAGCAATGCCGCGAACGAGGCAAACAGCGGGACCCACGCTGCCAAAAATACGGTGGTCGAAGCGTCCCGCAGGTAATGTGACGCCGGCAGTGAACCTGCTAAAATTTCTTGGCATCCTTGCCGCCCGCTGTTGTCGCGCATGAAAAGCCGCCAGATCATGCAGACCACCGCCGTCGCGCCGAAGCCAGCTAACGCGCCGACAGCGCGGTACGGCCAGGTCAACCAGACGGTGAGCTGCCCACCGATGAGCAGTGGAATAGCCGGAATAATATGTCCTGCTTCCCGTAGCCGCCGCACCACCTCATGGCTGGCAACGAAAATGGCGCCGGCACACAAGGCAACCCAGACTTGCGGAGCAAAGACCAGCGTCACGACGAGAACGCCACCAATACTTAGGCCCACCGCAATAGCGGCAGGCAGGTTACGTCCTGCCCGGGACATCTTCTTGACCGGCTGCTGTATCGCATTCTTGGCCCCAAGCGCCGGCTCGTCGGGCGAAGTGCCTATACCGGGATCGGTGGGAACCACGGACCTGAACGAATTAGCTGCTGAACGGCCATTAAACCTCCAGCAGTTCGCCTTCTTTGTGCTTGACCAGCTCGTCGATCTGGGTAACGTACTGGTAGGTGGTCTTGTCCAGATCCTTTTCCGCCCGGCTGACCTCATCCTCGCCTGCCTCGCCGTCCTTGCGGATGCGATGCAGTTCCTCCATCGCTTTGCGACGAATGTTGCGGACCGAGACCTTGGCATCCTCCCCCTTACCCTTGGCTTGTTTGACCAGCTCTCGCCGACGTTCCTCGGTGAGCTGCGGTACGGCCACCCGGATCAAGGTGCCGTCGTTGCTGGGGTTCACCCCAAGGTCGGAGTTACGAATAGCGGTTTCAATGGCATGCAGCTGAGTGGATTCATACGGCTTGATGACAACAAGCCTCGCCTCGGTGACATTAATACTAGCCAGTTGGGTGATCGGGGTGGTCGAGCCGTAATAGTCGATGACAATTCGGGAGAACATGCCCGAGTTGGCGCGACCAGTCCGAATCGTTGACAGATCATCACGCGCCACCGAAACAGCCTTCTCCATTTTCTCTTCTGCATCGAAAAGAGCCTCGTCGATCATTCGCGCCGTTCCTCCTCATCGCTGCATTCTGCATCGTCACCGGCGCCGATAATCGCGTCTTCCCCTCAGGTGGTGACCAGCGTCCCGATCTTCTCACCAGCGACCGCACGAGCGATATTGCCATTGGTCAGCAGATTGAACACCAGGATCGGCATGCCATTGTCCATACAAAGACTAAATGCGGTAGCATCGGCTACCCGCAGCCCACGGTCGATTACTTCACGGTGACTGATCGCGGTGAGCAGCTCAGCCTCCGGATTGACCCGCGGATCTTCGGCGAACACACCGTCGACCGCCTTGGCCATCAACACGACATCCGCACCAATCTCCAGTGCCCGCTGCGCTGCCGTGGTATCGGTGGAAAAGTACGGCAGCCCCATGCCAGCGCCAAAAATCACCACCCGACCCTTCTCTAAGTGGCGGACAGCCCGCAACGGAATATAAGGCTCGGCTACCTGGCCCATAGTGATCGCGGTTTGGACTCGAGTGACAATGCCCTCCTTTTCCAGGAAATCCTGCAGCGCAAGACTGTTCATAACAGTGCCGAGCATCCCCATGTAATCCGAACGCGTTCGCTCCATCCCGCGCTGCTGCAGCTGTGCACCGCGGAAGAAGTTGCCACCACCGATCACTACAGCGACCTGCACGCCGCCGCAGACTACCTCGGCGATCTGACGGGCGACCTGCGCAACAACATCGGGATCCAGCCCGACCTGGCCCCCACCGAACATCTCACCACCAAGCTTGAGCAGCACCCTCGAATATTTGAACCGACTCCCCGGGTGGCCAGCATGACTGAGTCGTTCCTCACGGTCCGCTGCCGCAGCCGGCACGCCATTGGCGCTCATTAGCTGTGGCTTGATAGCCGCAGAGCAGGCAACTTGAGATTCCCAGGACTCCGTCATCAGACTCCTCGTATGACAGTGCTACCCCGACCACCACCTAGAACGGCATCTCACATCCTGCCCCATCGCCACACTCTGGTGTGTGCGGGGTTCATAATCATGCACAATTGCCAATCTATTCTATGTCAACGTAGTTCGTCTCGGGTGAGCCAGCCCATAATGATCGGCTCTAGCCAACTTTGCGGCTGACATCAGATGTTTGAGTGTCGCCCGGTATGGGAATCCGCTGCAACACGGCGCAAAAACCCGTGCTTTTACGAATGCGAGCCGTGCGACACCGTATTACCGGGTCGATCGATCCGTCATTAGATATCAAGTATGACTCGCTCAAACCGCACGCCGGTTGGGAAGAAGATTCATGGCGGACACCAAATAACAAGAGAACTACCGAAACTGTGCAAGGCGTTATCAAGAAGGCCGTCGGTGCTATGGCTGGTCGCAATGACACCACTCGTGACGGCCAGGCTCAACAGGGCAAGATGCAAGCACAAACGCAATGCGGCAAAGAAGAAAGCCGAAGCAGCGGCCACTCGTAGCAGTGTCAAGACAACCGAGCAATGCCAGAAGTCTCACCAAATAACTTATTAGAGGTCTGAAAAAGTCCGGGCCCATCGACTTTCCACGAGCATAAGCAAACGTCCGGACACGCGAATTCAGCTCACCATGCTCGTCGGCACTGAACACGTTAGACCAAGGTGGAGTAATTCTGCTGCGACTGGGTAATTAGCACTGCATTAGCAGACATCTCCCCGAAGGGATCTACAGGCAGGGGCAAATAGCATTACCCTCATGATGTTCAGATATATTTGTTGGTTCTTTTACTCCTTTCGGATGAGAACGAGTTCGAATCGATCGTACCGACATTGAGCTTGTTCGCACAGACCGTCCGTCAGGTACCTTTAACCGAATGCGTTGCCAAGAACTATCACGTCGCAGTGATCGACGCTCGTGTAGAGTTGGCTCCGGCTCGCCGAGTGTGCCGGCAGCTGAAGGCTAATGCGCCATCCGTGGCGGTGGTAGGTGACCCAGCCGACATCGTGGCCGTTGACATCCGTTAGCATTTCAACGACATACTGCTGACCGAGGCCAGTGTGGCCAAATTGCAGGCACGTGTCTACGGCTCGCGATCACACGTCGTGGCAATATCCTGGATTGCACACTGAAGTTTGTTGACCTCGTCCTTTCCCTAGCCAGTTACACCGGGACACTGGAAGGGAAAGACCTGAGCCTGACGCTCACCGAGTTCAAATTATTGAATTTCCTGGTGCAACATGCTAATAGCGCATTCATTCGTATCCAGCTGATGCATGAAATATAAGAATATTACTGCAACGGTCGTATTAGTACCGTTGACGTTCACATGCGAAGACTGCGCGCCAGCTTGGTGTCAAGCACGAATCGATAGCCGACACCGTCTGCGGTGTGGGCTATAGAGCGGTGGCACATCGGCATCCGTAATCGATAGCTGTTTTCCCACAAACACTTTGCCAATCCGGCTGAGCAACCGTCTGTGGCGCGGCCGGATCAACCTAGCTATGCGACGGCAAGTTAGGCGCCAGGTGGTTAGGTAACCTGTCCGTTATCCAAACGAGTATGTCCTCAATGCCGTAGTTGTATACGACGTTGGTCGGAGGTGCGCCCGTCACGTCGAAGTAGATCTTCCCGTTTTCCTGACCATCCTGGCGAATCGACGCAGAGCTAAAGTTGTCAGGCGTGGACTATACCCTAACCAGTCGATAGGTTTGATTGTCGTTGGTCAGCACATTAAAGTAGGAAACGACGTGGAGTAACCACACCACTGGCCACTCGAGCATTCACGTCAACCTGCCAAAGCTCCCCTTACGGCGTACAGCCGGGAACCGTGACATTGATGGGCTACAGGTTGCTGACAATACAGACGGTAATGCACAGGCCGTCAACCAATTTTTCACTGTGTGGAAGCTCCGGATTATGGAACTCACAGCAACGATAGTCGAAGTGAAAATACCGACAGCTGTAATCCCGATCATTCCGGCTACTAATTTCATGGCAGCCTTTGCAGAATTGGTCGTTAAATTCACGCAAACACCTCTAAGTTTAATCGTTCGAGCAACCCTTTCTAACGGTGATGACATCCCCATATGAGAAACCACAAAACTTAAACTCCAATTATCATTTCTGATCGGACTCAAAACATCAATCTGCTGACGACATAAACATGAAGGAGTGGGACATCAATTCACCAATTGAGTTAACGTGTCAGCATTCGTTGAGACGCGCACCAGACCAATACGCAAACGTCGACACGTGGCACGCCGGTTTCTTTGGCAAAAACACCACCGGGATGAGGGTGGACCCAGCCGACACAGCCGCCGGCGCGAACACCGTGGTGTAAGACTGCGAGAGATCGTGCAGCTTGCTACTAGGGAAGTCGGGCACAAAGGCTTGCCACAGCATGGCGTAAGGGTCAACTGACAAACCACGCTTAGCAGCATTATCTTGCAAGACCACCAGTTTGTACACAGCGGAGATACTTTAGCTGCGATTGAACTGGTTGGTGAAAATCATAGACATCAGCGCGGTACCCATCGACTCGGGGGCCTACTGGTTTACCCAATATTTAGGATTGAGTTTCGCGCGAGCTGATGCCTCTAGCCGGGGTCTGCACCGCCGCCCCGGCTAGAGGCATCACAGCGCAGACCGTACCCATGCCTATGGACGCAAGCCCCACCAGCAGAATCAGTAAATAGTTGTCTTACCTGGCAGACCCGTAAACAAAAATGACCAGGAACGCACCAATCAGCGTGATGCCAGCCAGGACGACCTTGTGGGGGCATGTTTGTCCATAAAGGCTTCGGCGAACGGCATGACCAACATGGCTCAGAACCTCTGTGGGATCAAATACATGCCAATTGAATTGGTAGTTTTATGTTGCCCCTGTTGCAAGTAGCTCAGGAAGAGCGGCAGGGTGCAAAAAAGGCTGCAGCGAACAAAAAAGCTATCGGCAAGTTGGCGAGCATAACCACGCGGTTCTTGAACAGCCGCAAGTCGATCAGGGGGTGATCAGCGCGATAGAGCACTTTAGTAACGAATCCAGTGATCACCACCAGACCGATGTCCAACGGTAACCACATGTGGGGACCAACTGCTGTGCCGCGACTTGGAATGGATGACACCCCATAGAGGAACATCATAAAGCCAGTCGACAGTAGCATGCCGAGGACATCAAATAGCTCCGATGGTGTTGCATGATCCCTTGGGAACAACAACGCTGCCAAGCAGAAAGCGATCAAGCCGATCGGCAGGTTGATCCAGAAAATCCACTGCCAACCGTTGGTGTCGATCAACCAACCGCCCAGGACTGTGCCAAGTAGCATCAGGATGCCGCCACTAAGGCCATACATTATCCGAAATATAATGAGCGCATCGATATTTGATGCAGTAGCGCTCAGCAATGAGCCCAGTACGAATGCGAGAACAGACTCCATGAATAGTTACTTAGTACCAAAGTGGTCTGCTGCCCAGCCTGCCGATAGGATCGCGGCGGCCAATGCGAGTACGTAGCCAATCATCGTCCAAGCAACAACAGCCCGCGTAGGCTCAAACACGCCGATGAAGATACACTGCACAACACTGACCACCGTTAATGTCCAGATTCGACATGAGTGCAACCAACACACAAACCAACGATCCGGATAAACCCGGCATCCGGACTTATCCGGATAACTATGTTCACTGGCATCTGACTGCCTGATGACGGCGGCGGACAGTAATCAGCCAGCGCCTGTAGGATGCACCTTCTCCATGATCCTACTGAGGCTATCGACTCCAAGTCCAGCATGCACCTCAAGGACACAGTACTAGCCTCAAATATTTCAGTAATGCAAAGGACGGCTTCAACGCACCTGAGCCATGTCAACATTGTTGACATGGCTCAGGTAGAAGACTTTACTACTTGGCGAACTGCTTTACCGGGTGGAAGTCGCTCTGCGGCCAGAATCTTCCACTGTGTTGTGTCCGCCCTGCCTGACGCTCCCAGAATTCGTTTGTCTACGTATGCTTTCGACGTCTCCTGGCCTGTCGAGCATTGAACTGTCACGGAATGCAATCGTCACACCGCAAACGATAAATGCCGCACTCGGTAAACTAAAAGACACCGACGCCGTGACACGGCCCGTGTCGACGTCCTCCGGGTGTGCACTGCCAACCACGCCGACCGGTCCGTGCCGGACCTTATTGAAACGCCCGAAAGTCACGATCCCCATCGCTGATGGCCGCATCCTGACTCAACTGAGTGCACCGCGGCAGAGCGAGTTCAAGCGAATGTTCGACAAGCTCAGATCCAACTGGCGACTAGTCGGGATTGGATCCACGGCCATAGCCGAACTTCTTCGAGTTCTTAAACCAGTTCCAGCAATTGCGTTTCCTGTCCAAAGTCGTCGGTGAAACATCATGCCCACCGTCATGTCATCAGCGGATTGGGCTAACAGCAGCGAAATCGCCGACTTCCCAGTGACGTTTTGCAACGGAGTAAACGCGACCGAGCTGATCGGTAGGTCCATCACTTGCTGATAGGAAGTGGGAACGAAGTACCCAATCCGGTGGCGTCTCATAGGCGACAGTTAGAGTGAACCAGGCATCGTAGGTAGTGAAAAACTCAACGGTGCAACGGCACAGCCGACACAGCCACATGATTGCCTTGTGGCGCCCGTGCATGTTGCGGTTGGTGTAACGATCTAGGCCCCAGCATCAAGTCATCCAGCCTGATGCTGTCGAACGCGAGTTAGCCGGTACGCAATCACTGCCAACAACCCCCGATACAATGCAAAAGCACCCGGGCAATAGAATGGCACCAAGAGCTCATCGACGTGGCCATCCGGTTTTTCGAGCAGGCCGACCGACTTCAGCGTGAGTTCGCGGAGTTCGAGGCTACACTCACGTTGAGGCGGAGACGGTACCACAGCAATCCGCAGCCGTTGTCGACCAGGCCAGGCGACGTCTCTGACCGGTAGCAGCTTGGGGTTACGTCAACTATATTCGACCTCGCGATACAAGGCCGCGGTGTCGCGCACCGAGCGAATCAGCACGCCGTTGGCGACGATGCCCACCAGAAACCGATACAGCTCAGACCGGCCGTGTGACGGCTTGAGTCCGACAAACCCGTTGCAGGAAAACCAATCCGGCCGCCATCGTTGGCGTGCGCCATCGGCACCAGGTCTGTGGCGACAAACGCACCCGATCACCGAAGGTGAGGCACCGGCGGTGCAGTCGGTGTCCCACACGACATTAGCGACAGGTGTTCGACGGAGGCACTGAACCCGAATTCTGACAGCTGCGTCTTGCCCAGCAATACCAGGCCGGTAACCAGATACAGCCGAGTGAACTCACAGTCGTCGAACGCATTTTGAGGCACCCATGCGTCGCTGCCCCACATCGTCCGCTGCTCAGTGACATCAATGCTATCCTTGATGCAAGTATGGACACCGCTGAAAAACCTACCGACCGTATTCAATGCAGTTGGTCGAGCCTGCGTAAATACCCTACAATACGCCAAGCCGCCCAAGGTCGGGTTGATGGCTTCGATCCACGAAATGGCCGCCTCGATGACATCGGCTATGCTGACCCAGTCGACTCGGCTAGCTTGAGCAAAGCCTACTGCATCGAAACCACCGAGGGTAGTTGTCACCGCAAGCATGCACACGTTGCATAGCAACGACTGCTAGCTGACCGCACTCGTCGTCGGATTAGGCCCGGCCCACCTCGAACCGAACAAATCGCGTCACAGTCACGCCGGCCTCGTCGAGTAAGGCCTTGACGGTCTTCTTGTTGTCGGACACCGACAGCTGTTCAAATAGCACGGAATCCTTGAAGAAACCATTGAGCCGGCCCTCGACGATCTTGGACAGCGCCTGCTTCGGTTTGCCTTCCGCCTTAGCAGTCTCCTCGGCGATGCGACGTTCGCTGGCCACTACATCTTCAGGAACATCGTCGCGTGACAGAAAACGTGCCTTGAGTGCGGCAATCTGCAACGCGACTGCGTGTGCCACCGCTGTGCTGGTCACCGGGTCAGCGCCGAAGCCGTACTCGACGAGCACGCCCACCGCCGGCGGCAGGTCTGCCGCGCGCTTGTGCAGATAAGCTTCCACAGTGCCGTCAAAAAGGGCGACACGGCGCAATTCCAACTTCTCACCGATCTTAGCTGACAGCTCGGCGATTGCCTGCTCGACTATCATATCACCGACGCTAGCTCCTCTGAGCGCGTCGACATCAACGGTTTTGGCCGCAGCCGCCACCCCGACGATTTGATCGGCCAACTTTTGAAACTCAGCGTTTTTAGCGACAAAGTCCGTTTCGCAGTTCAACTCGATAAGCGCACCCCCCTTGGCCGCGACCAAACCCTCTGCGGTAGCCCGCTCGGCACGCTTGCCAACGTCCTTAGCGCCCTTGATCCGTAGAGTCTCGACAGCCTTGCCGAAGTTGCCGTCGGTTTCGGCCAGCGCGTTCTTGCAGTCGAGCATGCCGGCACCGGTCAGTTCGCGAAGCCGCTTGACATCAGTGGCGGTGAAATTCGCCATATCAGCCTTCCGTAGGGATGGTTTCAGATACGCCTGCGCCCGAGTCGGTGGGAGCGCTGGCACCAGCACCGGCCAATAGTTCCTGCTCCCATTCCGGGAGCGGCTCAACGGCTTCCCCATCGAGCTTGCCATTGCCGCGCCCTAGGCCGGAACGAACCTGCAAACCTTCGGCAACCGCGGAGGCAATCACCTTGGTCAGCAGCGCCGCCGATCGGATCGCGTCGTCGTTGCCCGGAATCGGGTAGTCGACCTCGTCGGGGTCACAGTTGGTGTCCAAGATCGCGATCACCGGGATACCCAGTTTGCGGGCCTCGCCGACGGCGATACGTTCTTTGTTCGTGTCAACAATCCAAATCGCCGACGGCACCTTGACCATATCCCGGATACCGCCCAGACTACGCTCCAACTTGCTCTTCTCCCGGGTCAGGCCCAAGACCTCCTTCTTGGTACGCCCCTCGAAGCCGCCGGTCTGTTCCATCGCCTCCAACTCCTTAAGGCGCTGCAGCCGCTTGTGAACGGTGGAGAAGTTGGTGAGCATGCCGCCCAGCCATCGCTGATTCACATACGGCATGCCAACACGAGTCGCTTCGGCCGCAACGGACTCCTGCGCCTGCTTCTTGGTGCCGACGAACAGCACCGAGCCACCGTGGGCGACGGTTTCTTTGACGAATTCGTATGCCTTGTCGATGAAAGTTAGCGTCTGCTGCAGGTCGATGATGTAGATGCCGTTGCGGTCGGTGAAAATAAACCGCTTCATCTTTGGATTCCAACGACGGGTCTGGTGCCCGAAATGGGTGCCGCTGTCAAGCAACTGTTTCATGGTTACTACAGCCATGCTGGTGCCTTACTGGTGTCGGTTGTTCGCCCGGTTTCGGCTGAAGCCGGGCCCTGGCGTCTGCTGCACTGCCGGACCCTGTGACGGGACCGCCCGGCATGCGGTGCGAACTCTCTAGTAGAACTCGAAAGACGCTGTTCAGTCGCGCGAAGTCAGCCCGCTAGCGAGCTGCGAAAAGCAGTCTACACCGACCCAGTCGGCGTCTTAACCGTCCACAACGACATTCCCGTCCCCAGAACCAGAAGTGGCAGCTGGCCAGACCTGTGAGAGCGACGCTGAAATGGTGAGACATGGTGGGTGACACTGGCCGTTAGCATGGCCCTGATCAGCGTGGCATCGAAAGTCACAGACAACGCTCAGCTGGATTGGCCGTCACATCTGCCTCTAGTCGTCGTGCGAGACTTCGACGTCCCTTCACCCAAGTGTGGCATACCGGGCACCGAGGGATGGACTTGCCCGGCCACTCTGGCCAGCCGATGTACGCGGCGGATAGTGCGACCGTCGTGTTCACTGGGCTGCTTGCCAGACAGTCGGCAGTATCGCTGGCACATCGCGGTGATCTCTGCGCATCAGATTATTTAAGTCTGTCCGGACGAACGTTGAGGCCGGTCAGCAGGTGATGTCACAGACTGTGGTCGGCGAGTTGGTCGGCCGGGCACCTAGTTGCCTGACCGCGGCATTTCTGCACCGAGGCACCATGCGTGATCCGGCGGCCAACGCCAATTATGTTGATCTGGCGAGCCTGCTGAAATCAACTGCTATGTGGCTCAAACCGCTGCAGAGGTGAGTCGATAGCAACCGGCTTTGACCGTGCGTCCAAGACGGTCGACACGCTATTTTTTTCCAGTATGCACACTCCAAGCCTTCAAGGCACACTTGATCTCGATGCCTCGAACACACACTCGTCACGCCCTCGGGTGAGCCTGATCGTGCACCGCACGCAGCCGCGAGACCGCCACGTGGGTGTACAGCTGAGTGGTCGCCATACTGGAATGCCCCAGCAATTCCTGAACGACGCGCAGGTCAGCACCACCTTCGAGCAGATGGGTGGCCGCGCTGTGCCGCAAACCATGCGGCCCCATGTCGGGCGCACCGTCTACCGCGGCGACAGTTTGGTGCACTACACTGCGGGCCTGGCGCACATCGAGCCGTCGTCCCCGTGCGCCCAGCAGCAGCGCTGGCCCGGATTCCACGGTGACCAACGCCGGACGCCCATCGTCCAGCCAACCACGCAGAGCGTCAGCAGCTGGCACTCCAAATGGCGCGGTGCGCTGTTTATTGCCTTTACCCAGGACACGCACCAGCCGGTACTGAATGTCCACATCGTCGATGTCCAAACCGCACAGCTCACTCACCCGAATGCCGGTGGCATACAACATTTCGACAATTAACCGATCCCTCAGAGCCAGCGGATCCCCCTGCTCGGCACCAGATTTTGCGGCTGCCATAGCCTGCAACGCTTGATCCTGACGGAGCACTGCCGGCAGGGTGCGATGCTCCTTCGGCACTTGCAACCGCCTAGCAGGGTCTGCCGCAAGCAGGCCGCGCCGCGTTGCCCACGCGGTAAATGTCTTGATGGCCGAGGTGCGGCGAGCCAGCGTGGTGCGAGCCGCACCGGCACCGGACCCCACGGCAAGCCACGATCTCAGCACCGGCAAGCTCAGTTGGTCAAGACCAGATCCATGTCTATCGAGATGAGCCAACAACAACTGCAGGTCACCCAGATACGCGCGACGGGTGTGTTCTGAGCGACCACACTGCAGCGTTAAGTACTCATCGAACTCATCGAGGATCGCCACGCTGTGGTCCGGCACTTCCCTACGTTCGCAGACTCAGTACGACGTTTCGCCGTCGACGCGCCGAACTGTTGTCGAGGTGTTACCGTCCGACATCATTTATGCCTGATTGGGGTAATTTTTGATAGTCAGGGCATCGAGCGGCGTGCTGGCGAACGCACGCAACACGTCCTTCTGGGTGCAGACGATTAGGTTTGCCGGGGCCGTTGAACACCACACCGTGCCTGTACTGCTCACGCAGCCCACACAGTAGGTCGACGTAACGACCCCGGTACCGGTTCACACAGTCTGCGAACGGGCCGTCCCATCAACATGTGCAACGGCTGGATTCTCGATGCAGGATCGGTCGGTCAGGGTGAAACTTAACTGCACGTACAGGGAGTCGACCTCGCTGCCAAACAAGCCGTGCAGCAGAGCGGGGGTGAACAGTCGCCATTTTTGTGCCGTTTGATGGCGTCGACGTGGTCACGTTACCCGACGATCGCGTATACAATGTGAGAATACTGCACTGCCCCAGCGCTCGTGGGTCGGACTCCATCAGATCCCGGAACCAACCCCAACATCTGGCTACGTCCCAAGCGTTCGACCACCGCACTCGCCGGGTACTCCAAATTCATCAGCGGAGCAAGATAATTCCGCTATATACGTTCCTATCCTATGTCCTATGCAAAATCTTAGCAAAGTCCCAGGCCAGCACGCATCACCGCTGATCGAAATCGCCGGCCCGTGCGGCAACGACGAGGGCTGTCCCCAGTGCCATTACCGAGTCGTTCGGGGTCGGCTCAAAATGGAGATCTAATCCGCGTTCGACCAGCGTGCCGTTCGCCACACAATCCAGCGCAACACCATTGGACACACACAATACGCGTTCACTGATGATAGGGATTGCGAAGTCCGCAAACAATTTTAGAGTCATGTTTACCTTACTTCTGCGCCCACGCCCGCTACGTGTGGATTCAGCACATTCGTTTCTGCCGATACGCTCGTTTGACGAGAGCGCAATTCGTTGTATCGCGTCGGCAATAGCATACCTGGGCCGAAGCGAGTGGAACGACCACGCACGCAACAATGCCAGCTCATGTCCACGCGCATGAAAGACGCTGATCGACTCGTCACCGCGCCCGCCTATCACCACGATAGCAGCTGGAACTAACCCGGATCGCAGGTACACCGACGCAGCATGTGCCTGGTGATGGCTGGCCCAGTGCACCTTGAGGTGCGATGTGGCTCCATACTGGTTACAGCGCGCAAAATCCCGGTCTGCAAGATCTCAGCGCCCATTGCGGACTCGCCTGTACCGCAGTAAACCCCGGACGTAGGCAAGCGTGTCTACAATCATCCAAGCTGACATCGGCTTCGCGCAGTACCCACTACACCACCAGCTTCGGAACCGTCGTCTGAGCGTGACACACCCGGTTGAGCCGCTCTTCTTCGAAGAACGCCACCACTTCACCGTCAACCACCGAGGCCGCCGATAGGTCGTTCGCCGACTCTGTCCAACCATTGAACCTCAGGAAGATCATCTGTCCCCCTCAGTCCATGTCGGTTGTGATAAGCTATGCCACCAAGGGACAGTGTCGGGCATGAGGATTCGTCACAGCCTCAATCTCGTGCCACGTTCGGTCAGACGGGCACAACGCCGCGCTGCTGCCCGTACATGGCAGTAGCCACCGATGCAGCTCGGCGTCGGAGCGCGTATACGGGATGCGCAGAAAACCACCGTTGCCATCCAACCAGTCTTGACGTAAAACATCTGTACGACAAGGCTATTCGATTTATCGAGGTGGACTCCACACTAATCACGCAACCCGTATTCATAGACTGTAAGATCCAGCACACAACCGGTCAGGCGATAGCCGATGAGCTGTTCGACAAGCTCGGCGTAGCGGCCGCTGTACAGGAATTTGGCGAATTACCGCCATACGGCCAGCACTGCGGCCGCCGCCCCCACCCATTGCCACCAAGAATAATACTCTTAGTACACTCACCTCGTCGCGTGCCGGTTGTAAAATTGCGCGGCACTGTTGGAAACGGCGTTCGTTCGGTTCTCCCACACCGTGTTCTTCTCCTACCACTGCTCGACTTCGATCGCGGCGCCGGCCATCGACTCGCAAACAAGTTCCCGAACCCGTGCGCTCCATTCGTGGGATCCGTGCGCGCAAAGATAAAATGCCACTTTACGCGGATCAAGTGCGGTGAAAAAATTCTCGAATGTACCTGTTAAATCCACGCACAGCCGCACCTCCGGTAACCGCGAATAGTGCAGCAAGTCGAACGCGCGCCGATGATTCCCGTCGAACAGCACCTGGTCGATCAGATGAGTTTGCTTGAACCCGCCAGGTAGACTTAACCGTTGCGTGTCATAGTAGTTAACGATGAAGAACGTGCGGACTCAGATAGCGCAGAGTTGTGGCACCTGGTCGGTGTCGATGCCGCGAACCACGCTACAAAAGCCGTTACCGTCGAGCTCTCCTGGATCGAGTGCATCTACGCTGTGCCCGTAGCGCCGCTACTGCATCCACGACCCGCCGATCTCATCCTGAATGCCGTGGGTTCTGTTGAATTCCTCTATGCGGTTTGCATCCAATTCACCAGCCATCACAAGGAATTTGGTCGGTGACACCGTCCTCGTCTTTCAGAACCGTGTATCCGACGTCCGTCGGTGAGGTACCGAAAAATTCGTCCACTGCGTCAGCGGACTCGAACGTCGTTTATCCAGCTTTATGGAACAACACATAATGCGATTGTACTGGCTAGCGATGGACACTGAGTCGCGGCGAGCAGCCTGTCCATCGGCGAACTGATCGTGTTTTTACTGTTCATTGAACTGCTATATTTGCGCCGGTGAACCAGCTGTCCCAAGCACTCGATACCTGCCAGCAGGCGGAGATGTCCTCCGATACAATTGTGGACTGCTGCGCACACCGAGCAAGAGACCACCAGAAGCGATGCCTCTGCCAGTGAGATCGCCGCGCGGTGACGTGGTGTTTGACAACGTCCACTTCCGATATGGGTCGCGGTCAACCGAGGCGCTAGTGCAGTATCTAACTGCAGATTTCTGCTGGGCAGACGGTTGTCTTTATCCGGTCAACCGGTGTTGAAGAATCCATCCTGATCAAACTGACCGTACGTTCCTACGACCCCACCGGCAACGCAGTGCAGATGGACGGTTACGATCTTAGGACGTTCGATCTAGGCGGTTATCGGCGGTAGCTCGACCTTGTCACATAGGAACCCTAGCTATTAGCACGATGCCGTTTGCTTATGGGTGGATGCCACCGACACGCAAGTCGAGTAGGTAGTGCGAGCGGTTGGTGCACATAACATTATTGCGGCGCTCGATGGTGGTTATCAGCATGCGCTCACCGCAGGCGTACGCAATCTGTCTGTCGGCTAAAGGCAATTGATTCGCGTTGACCTGTTCCCAGCATGCGGATCCAGACATTCTGTCGTTCGACGAGGCTACTTCGGCTTTAGATCTGGCTGTTGAGACACCTGCACACCGAGCAATTTTTGGCCTCGCTTCGCACCGCACCACACTACTATTCGCTCACCACCTGACCACGGCTTCGTATGCCAACCGCGTCGTCGTTCTCGAAAGCGGATGCATTGTCGAAAACGGTAGTCGTCCTGACCTGCTGGCAACGGACCGAAGGTATGCATAACTATGGGACGCGTACGCCGGCAGCAAACACTTTGCTGGATAGCATCTTTAGCCTCATCAAGATTCGTAACACCAGCCCATCAGCGCAGCACCAACGATCGAGGAAACTCGTCGCGGGAACAACGCGCTAACCCTGCGGGGATGTCCTTCTGTTCCTAAATGTATTGTTGAACATGACTTCACAATCGCTGCGACCCCGTACTGCCTCGACGATTACGTGACAGCGCCGACCAATTGCGACTTATACTAAGCTAAACAACAGGCACTGTTGACAGCAACAACTCTCCTGACCCGGGTGTTAGTGATCTACCAGTTAGCCCGAGTGTGTGGTGAACTACTTTAGCTGTAAGCGCCTGATAACGTCGCTGCACTGAAGCAGAAGTCCACTGCAACGGCCGACTTTGTGAGCTCTTCGATTCGCGGCAACCGTTGTCGCTGCAACATACGACATTCACCGAGAAACGTACGAGTAAGTGGACCGCTCAGCAACTGTCAGATCGACCGTGCCATCTACATGTTTATGCCGTTAAACGGCACTTCCGAATCAAACACTGCAGACTCGCGTTGGCCGGCGAGGATCCCCTTCCACCCGATGCATAACCGGACCGAGTTGACTTATTCCGGCAGCCTTAGCTCAGGCTTCTCAACTTCTTCTATATTAACGTCCTTGAAAGTGACCACCCGCACCTGCTTGACAAACCGCGCTGGTCGATACATATCCCATACCCAAGCATCGGCTAGTCGCAGCTCGAAGTACACTTCGCCGTCGGTGTTGCGGGGCATCATCTCCACACTGTTCGCCAGATAGAAACGCCGCTCAGTTTCCACGACGTAGCTGAACTGGCCAACGATGTCCTTGTATTCGCGGTACAGCGAGAGCTCCATCTCGGTTTCATACTTTTCGAGATCCTCAGCACTCATCTGTCACTCATCTGCTCAGACGTCCTTCTTCCTGGCCCTTTACCCGACAACCCTGGTCTCGACAACCTGGTTGGGCCGCTTGGGCTCGTCGAGCCACAGCGACCCCATCGTCGCCGGGTGGGAACTTTGGCCCCATCTTTCCTCACCGGCATTCGCCGTGCTCGACCGGAGGGTCCGATAGGAATTCAGTCACCGCTCGGGTATTGGGTCTGGTCGCCGTGCGCCGGACGTTAATGAACGAATAGCGGTGCTCGGAACAGGGCCCCAGCTCAGTGAGCGCCAAGCTATGCGCGCGCGTGCAGTACCCCTTGTGTTCAGCGAAGCCGTAGCCGGGGTAGTCGGCGTCCATCGCAACCATCAACCGGTCGCGGCTGACTTTGGCCAGAACACTGGCCGCGGCAATGCAGGCGGCCGCCGCATCTCCACTGACTACCGGCAGCGACGGCACCGGCAAGCCAGGTACATGAAAGCCGTCGCTTAATACATAGCCGGGCCGCACCGACAGACCGGCCACCGCACGCCGCATGCCTTCAATATTGGCTACGTGCACACCACACCGATCGACCTCGACCGACGGGATGAACACCACGTGGTAGGCTAATGCGTAGCGACAGATCAAAGGAAACAACTTCTCCCGCGTTTTCTCACTAAGTTTCTTAGAATCATCGAGTGCAGCAAGACTTTCCAGCCTGCCCGACCCGAGTACGCAGGCTGCCACCACCAGCGGACCCGCGCAGGCGCCACGGCCTGCCTCGTCCATCCCTGCTACCGGCCCCAACCCGTTGCGCTGCAACGCATACTCCAGGACGCGCATCCCCCGCAAACTCTTAGACTTACGGATTATCGCGCGCGGCGGCCAAGTGGTGGCCATGGCTACTGCCCCTGCTGGGAAAACACCGAACCCACACCACCCCATCGCGACGGCGGCCACACAATAAACCTGGCTTTGCCGATGACATTGGAAACCGGCACAGTCCCCGAATTCGGATCACCGGTGCATAAAAGCCCGTTTACTACATCGGCGGAGGCGCAATGGTAGCGCGAGTCCGCCGAGTGCGTCCGGTTGTCGCCCATCACCCACAGACGTCCCTGTGGTACCGTGACCGGCCCGAACTCACTACCCAGGCACGGGTAAAACGACGGGTCGGCATTCATGGTAGCCGGCCTGAGATACGGCTCTTTTAGTGGCTTCCCATTGACGGTCAAGCCCGTGTCTGACCGGCACTGCACCGTCTGTCCTCCGATTGCGATAACGCGCTTTACCAGGTCGTTCTCATCAGGAGGCGCGAAACCGATGAACGACAGAGCGTTCTGCACCCAACGCAACACAACGTTGTTCGACCGGATCGACTTGTACATTGTATTCCACGACGACGGGCCTTTGAAGACGATGACGTCACCGGGCTGTGGTGAGCTGAAACGATAAATGATTTTGTCCACCATGATGCGATCACCTACACAGCCCGAGCATCCGTGCAATGTGGGCTCCATGGATTCCGACGGAATCAAGTAGGGGCGCGCCACGAACGTCAGCATGGCATAGTACAACCCTACAGCGATCACCACCAAGATCGCGAATTCCCGCAGCGCCGACCGCTTCTTGGGCCCAGACGCGCCTAGTGCGGTTTCCTCGGCGGTATCGGCTGCCTCGGCATGCGTATCAAGGCCGCGTATAAACACCTTCCGTTCCAACTTACCAACGTCAGATGAAGGCTCACACGAGGAATCCGTGGTTTCGGTCACAAGATCAGCGTAGCTAACCCAGTGTGCGCCTAATACATACCGAGGCAACCCCAAACATTTGGCAGGATGCACCCGGTCAACGCTTCTCCTTGATCTTAGCCTTCTTGCCGCGAAGTTCGCGCAGATAGTACAGCTTGGCGCGACGAACATCGCCACGAGTCACAACCTCGATGTGGTCGACATTCGGCGAATGCACCGGAAATGTCCGTTCGACGCCGACACCGTAGCTTTCCTTGCGCACGGTGAACGTTTCGCGGATGCCTCCGCCCTGCCGGCGGATGACCACACCCTTGAACACCTGGATACGCTCTTTTGCGCCCTCGATCACCTTGACGTGCACATTGATGGTATCGCCCGGACTAAAGGCCGGGATGTCGTCGCGTAACGACGCCTGATCGACGAAATCCAGTCTGTTCATCTTAAAGAAAACACTTCCTCAGGTTCGCAGCTTTCGCAGGCCGCCCACACATCGACGTCAGGAGGTCTACCAAGCCGATAAGTTCGAGCTTCTCGAGCGTATCTTGCAGCAGCACTAGCGGCCCGTACGACCGACAACCACTGGAGATAGTTGATCAATTATGCCAGACAGTCCGCACACAGTGAAAACCACAAGAAACCCTGACCCGTCTCAACCGTCAAAGGCGCGGGTGAATGGTAAATATGGCAAGTGTCAATTTTGCGCTAACGAACCTCAGCGTGACACTCCGGACAGATGGCAATGCGGCCACCTACCTAACGCACGTTTCCGGGATACCGGTGGATTAATATTTAGTTTAGGGAGAGAAATGCGCACTCGGTCGCTCAAGCTGCTCACCGCGATCGCAACGGTGATGCTGGTCTGGGTCGGCGGATGCGAGGCAAAGGTGGCGGCTACGGTCCACAGCCCACCGGGGTATAGCCCAGTCGACCGTTATTCCTCCCAGCGTCAACCGCAACTTGCCGAACTGATGCTCGAGGCCAGGACGCCAGATACGCTGCCGAACTTTGAGTTCGGCGCACTGCAAGCCCGTATCCAGGAAGCAACCGACGAAGCCGTCGCCAGCAGCGCCACCTTGTCGGTAGCCATTCTCGATCGAGCCACTCACCAGCTGGCATCTAACGGCAACAACCAGATCGCCGGTATCGCGTCGGTAGCTAAACTCTTCATCGCGGACGATCTGCTCCTGCGGGAGTTCGAAGGGAGGGCAACGCTGTCCTCTGCCGACCGCTTGGCATTGGACATCATGTTACAGTCGTCTGACGATAGTGTAGCCGAAAAATTCTGGGATCAAGACGGCGGAGCAGCCATCATCACCCAGATCGCAAACCGGTACAGATTGACTGCCACCAAGCCGCCGGGCGACGGGCGATGGTGGAACACTGTGAGCTCAGCAACCGACCTGATTCACTATTACGATATGTTGCTCGATGGGTCCGGCGGGCTCCCACCAGAACGCGCCAGGATTATCGTTAACGATCTTGCCCAGTCCACCCCCACCGGGGTCGATGGTTATCCTCAACACTTCGGCATCCCTGACAGCCTGTATGCCGAACCGGTGGCAGTTAAGCAGGGGTGGATGTGCTGCATCGGCAGCGACTGGATGCATCTGTCGACCGGGATGATTGGCACGGACCGCCGCTACATCATGGTCATCCAGTCGTTGCAGCCCTCCGATGATACCACCGCGCGACAGACGATTACCCGGGCTGTGAAGACGATATTTCCCCACGGCCGGATCTGACGGTTAGCCCATTTCACCTGACAAATCGGGGCGGCGTTCACGCGTTCGCCGCAGCGAAGCCTCTCGGCGCCAGGCGGCGATTCGAGGGTGGTCACCGGACAGCAGAACCTCCGGGACGTTGAGACCACGCCAGCTGGATGGGCGGGTGTAACTTGGCCCTTCCAAGAGCCAATCCAGGTCCGGCGAGTGTGAGTCATCGCGGTACGACGCAGGATTGCCGAGCACTCCGGCCACCCGGCGCAGGACGGCCTCGACCATAACCACGGCCGCCGATTCTCCACCCGGCAACACATAGTCACCGATCGAAACCTCTTCGACCCGCATGCGTCGTGCGGCATCATCAGCGACTCGTTGGTCGATGCCTTCGTAGCGACCGCAGGCAAACACCAGGTGCATCTCGGTGCTCCAGCGCTGCGCGATGGCCTGAGTGAACAGAACACCGGCGGGGGTGGGAATCACCAACAACGTCTCGCCGGAACAGATTTCATCCAGCGCCTCGCCCCATACCGGTGCCGTCATCACCATCCCCGGTCCCCCACCATAGGGCGCATCGTCCACCGAATGGTGCACGTCATGGGTCCACCACCGCAGGTCATGCACTTGCACATCGACCAGGCCCGACTCAATCGCCTTGCCCGGCAACGATTGCCGCAACGGGTCAAGGTAGGCCGGGAAAATCGTGACAATGTCGATTTTCATAGATCCAGCAGGCCCTCGGGAGGGTCGATTTCAACGGTGCCGTCGCACAGGCACACCGATGTGACGATCGTACCGACGAACGGCACCAGTATTTCGCCGAAATCCCGCCGCACCGCCAATAACTCACCGGCCGCCGTGTGCAGCACCTCGGCAATGACGCCAACGTCTCGTCCCGTTGTGGTCCGGACCTGCAGACCTCTGAGCTGATGGTCATAATAGGTATCTGGCTCATCGATCGGCGGCAAGTCTTCGGAGTCAATAACGAACAGGCTGCCCCGCAACGCATCGGCAGCGTCACGGTCACTCACCCCAGCCAATTGCACGAGCAGTCGCGCACCGTACTCACGCGCGTGGACGACAGTGTAGCTGCGGCCCGATTCCTTACAGTGAGAAGCCTTGGCAAGCAACGTATTACCCGGCGCGAACCGGGCAGCAGGATCGTCGGTACGGATCTCAACGACCACCTCGCCACTGATACCGCGCGCTTTCACCACGCGCCCAACTGTCAACTCCAACAGAGCACCATGAGCATGCGTTCCGTTACTGGTCGGTGTCCACCACGTCGACACGGATGCCGCGGCCACCGATGCCAGCAACCAACGTGCGCAAAGCGGTGGCGGTACGTCCTCCGCGACCAATCACCTTACCCAGGTCGTCGGGGTGAACATGCACTTCGACAGTCCGCCCACGCCGACTGGTGACCAAGTCCACTCGGACATCGTCCGGGTTGCCAACAATCCCGCGGACCAGATGCTCGACAGCGTCAACGACGACCGCACTCATTGCACAAGTCAACTTTCGCTCGTCTGCGCAGACTGCTCGCCGCCCTCGATCAGCGTGTCCGCTTTCGCAGCTTCGATGCCCTCAGCGTCGGATTCGGTGACATTAGCGGCTTTCTTCGCCGGGGCCTTTTTCTTCGGTCGCGTAGCCTCAGTGGTGGGACCGCCTTCGGCGGCAGCTAACGCGGCGTTGAACAACTCCAGCTTGCTGGGCTTAGGCGGGGCAATCTTCAGCCGGCCCTCAGCGCCGGGTAGGCCTTTGAACTTTTGCCAGTCCCCGGTGATCTTCAGCAGTTTGAGAACGGGTTCAGTGGGTTGAGCACCCACCGAAAGCCAATACTGGGCACGCTCGGAGTTAATCTCGATCAGGCTTGGCTCTTCTTTCGGGTGATACCGACCGATGACCTCGATGGAACGGCCTTCACGCCGCGTACGCGCATCGGCGACGGCGATGCGGTACTGGGGATTACGGATTTTACCAAGCCGAGTCAGCTTGATCTTCACAGCCATGGTTACGCGCTATCTCCTGTATCTGTCACGCTGCAATCCAGCAACCCGGGCAGATTGCCCGATCCGGTTTTGCCTCGCGTGGATGATCGCTACGCAACGAGCCCGAACTAGCCTCGCCGCGTGGCAGACCGGTGCCTATTGTGCCAGATCGAGGGTCTTTACAAGAAATTCACCCGGCCAACGCCTACATCAACTAATTTCTGAAAGATTTTCGACTCGACCCGATGGGTCATTCACCAGCCCTCCAAGGTACGCACAAACTGCATGATTGTACCATAGTCCGCAAAACAGCATCTCGTTTTTGTCGCCGAAAAGTACCATGGGGTTGAAGCAAATCACACGCGACAACGTAGTATCTCTGTCGATGCAGACCGAGAAGTTGTCGGGTAAGCGAAGCTATACCGGGAAAGTTGACAACACCTCCGAGAGCCACCACTTGATTCCCGGGTAAACGTCCTTAGATTCCACCTAACGCCCTGTAATCGATGTACACATCGTTGGTGAACGCCAATTCCAGATCATCGAATCGGATCCGGTCGATGATGGTGGAATAGTCCAATAGCAGCTGCTGGATCTCCAGGCGGTCAGAAATTCAGCCAAGCCCAGCATGCATAGATTCTCGCCCCAAGCACGAGCGTTTGCACACCACAGGGCTGCGTAGCATATATACATATATAAACGCACGCACTCGCCGCTGGCTTCAGCTTTTACATTACACCCTGTAGCTATACGCAAAGCTCATGGTAGTCAATACTCGATGCTTGCACTGGGTTGCTACGCTACCGGCATTAGCGCAACCTGCGCATGGGCCGACAACGCTGTGCAGCCCGTCAGCTCAGTGCCGATCCCCAACAGTCCAGCCGAGACCTGGATTGTTGCCGATCTCGACAGCGGTCAGGTGTTGGCCGGCCGCGACCATCATGTAACCTACCCACCAGCCAGCACCGTCAAGGTGCTGTTGTCGCTGTTAACCCTGGATCAGCTCAATCTTGATTCCACCGTAGTTGCCGACACCGCCGACACCCAGATTGAGTGCAACTGCGTCGGTGTGAAACCGGATCACACTTAAATACCGCACGACAACTGCTCGACGCCCTGCTGCTGGCATCGGGTAACGATGCCGCCAATACGCTGGGCGCACATGTTGGACAGCCACGATGTCGCTATCGCTAAGATGTACACCAAAGTCGCGACCCTAGGAGCGGTAACCACCCATGCATCAACCTCATCTGGCTTGTGGACGGGCCGGGGTTCCGGCTGGCACACGGCACATGATTTAGCGGTGACCTTCCACAGCGTGATGGCTAATCCGGTGTTCGCACAGATCACTGCCTAACCGTTGGCGATGTTCTCCGGCGATGGTGGCAACCACCTTACCGTCAACCAGGACGAATTGCTGCAACGCCATCCAAGCGCGATCGGTGGCAAGACGGGATTCACGAACGCCGCCCGCAAGACGTTCATCAGCACCGCCACCCGCGGCGGTCACCAGCTAATGATCACCATGATGCATGGAGTGTTCAAGTACGGCAGGCTAACATATTTGGGTGGGATCAGGCCGGCAACCTGTTGGATTGGGATTTCGCACTCAACCCACAGTTCAGCATCGGTTCATTACAACTGCTCGTTACGAGTCCGTATTCGCCCACACTGCGGTCAGCAGTGTCAGTAGCATCGGAATCCGTTATTCTGCAATCTCCGGCTGAGATAGTATCTTCTCCACCAATAACGGCTCCCTGAAACATGTTCGTCAACAGTGCCACGAGAGCCAAAAATATCTCTTCCGGGAAACTCCCAGCTCCGAGCAATGCGCGCGGTGTCGTGGGTCTTCGCCGAAGTACTTCTTAAGCTCCTGCTGCAAAATCTCTCTGAGCTTCTCGTCGGTGTGCGCAGCAACCAAAAACTCTTAGAGCACAGCGTTAATAGGGCTGCCGGTTGATGCCTCACAATATTACCAACGCTACCTCCAGCGCTGGCGCCTTGGCCAATATCTCGGCGAATTGCTTGATAAATTAGTCCAACTGACGGCGCAACACTTCAGTTGTCATGTCCGCCCTGCAATAACGCATCGTCTCAAAGTGACAAAAAAGAGCCCTAACCGACACTCCGACGCGCTTGGTGATGACGGCAGCTAATGGCCGAGTGTATCCGACCTCGATGAGGGTGGCAATGCTGGCCTCGAGAAGCCATCCGGCGGTTTCTTTGCGGCGTTGCTGCCGAGTTTTGGTCGTGTCAGACATTGATGATCTTCACAGCGGACCGCGGTGTCCGCCTTTGGCGCTGCACTGCTCCCAAATACTGACCAGACTTGACGGTCTGTCCGGGGCCTTCCCGGAATTAGCCTCCGCAGAAGACGACGACACCACCCACGCTCGTCGCAACCACGGCCGCATCGTTGGCGGTTGGCCATGCGCCGCAATCCACCGCAGAACCCAACCGTTTCCTCATGGTAAGCATCCAACGAATCGTTCAGTCCGGCCGGGTCGATCACCATGAAGTCCGCCCAGTCACCCTCGCATAACGTCCCGACGTCGAGGCCAAACCATGCCGGCAGTTAACCGATGAGGCGATACACCGTCCGCTGCACGGAGAGAAACGGTGTCCACGTCCGTTGGACGTCGCGGGTACGTTTGAATAGTGACAGGACGAAATTAAAGAAGGCCATATAGACGCTCGACTCGACAGCCAGTTTGTTGAGCCACTTAGGCCGGTAGTGGGCGACGGTGGTCGTCCACCGGAACATTGCACTCCCCGTTCTCCACGAACACATCCAAGAATGCGTCCAGCGGATGCAGTCCACACTCTTCGGTGACCTCACCAAAGCTCTTGCCGATTAACGACTTACCGGGACAACCGACAATTACTGCATCATGGAAGTCACGGTGACACAAAGGATGGTCCGAACTTGCGGCGCTCAAATTCTCACCGGAATTTACGACAATAGGGCTTTTCGGCAAGCAACGTGTTGCGCTCCAGTTGATCGCGCAGATGAAGGCCCACTGTTCCCGCGCCGAACCCTTCGAAGATCGGCAGATCAACTCCATCGGAGTACAATTCGAACGGCACCAACAAATGCTAGAACCGCACACTGGACTCCAGCATGACGTTGAGCACGCGCTTTCCGAACCCGAACATGCGCACGATAAGCGGCATTGACTTGATGTCGGCAGATAGCAGTATACTTCTCCAAACTGGCCTGCGGAGAAAGAACATTTGGCTGCTCGATACGAAGAATTAGGAGTGCCGTTGCTGGGTTCTCGACATCGGATGCGCTCTATAAAGTCCTACCGTGCTTGCGCAACACAACGCTCAGTTTTTTTGCGTCCACTCCATGTCACAAACGTAGATAGCAAGGCACGCAACCAGAAGCGAACGAACAATTTTGCAGCGCAGCGCTAATGCTATCGAACCATAATCTGTCGCGAATGATCATATCGAAAGCCACGAGAATCCTCCAAGTAATTATGCTAGCATAGATTTAACACAGATCACAAGTGATTAAAATCTTTTTTGGATCACTTCTTACCTGTGAAACGCCGATCAAAGAGGATTCGCCAAGTTATCACCCGGGACCGAATCTCGACTTAGTGAGCTCAGCAGTCGTCAGGGTGACTGTCAGAGTCTGCGGGATCGTTGCTAGGTCCGGCACGATGACCGCCAGCGGCACATCCCCACTTCGGCAAGTCACCACAAGGATCCGAACCACCAAAGGTCGCTGGCCGAACTCAATTGCTTTCCACAGGAGCGTCCATTTCGCCTACCAGGTCACCCTGTCGCTGCGGCCGCAACGACCGCACCTCTGTCGTAGGTATGTACCTGTGCTATGCCACCTTCCCCGACGCATGGGAATCGCACTGTTTCCGACCACAACTACCACTGACCGTCCGTGCACTCCATAGCGATCGGACGACCGCTACCTGGCAAGTTCGGCTGCATATGTCGTCGTTGTCATCGCGTCGAGTTCCCGCGGCGATGCGTGACGTTGGCGTGTACGACGAGCAGAATGCTCATCAGGTGTTTCCGTTCAGCAGTTGCATATCGGGCATATATTAACGTAATGCAATACCTGCTTTACTAGTCGAACTTCGATGCGACAAGTGCCATCAAGTGGAACAGGTAGGGTGGCAGTGGTGGTCAGTACAATCAACTGCCAGCTGCGCCGAAATAGTGCAGCTGCCGGGTTTTCTACCGTACTCGTCGCCGGCGAGTTGGTCTACTCTTCGGACTACATTGGAAAAGTTGTCCAGTCGACGCGCCAGTGCCTCAGCGGCCGAACGCAGAACCGCGCCACGTCGTTTCGACTTCTTAGCGTTACGGACTTCCGTGGGGGCCGATTCGGCGATATTGCCAACCTCCGGTCACGCATAAGCGGGGTAGTCAACGGTCAAGACAGCTTTGGAACTCCGGTCACCCGTCGATACGCCGGCCTGTTCGTTCACCACATCGACGAACTCACGAGAGCTTACGAATAAGTAAGCAGGTTTCTTGGTGAGCATTCTGCAAAACACACCGTCCATGCGCGCCAGTTCGTGGTGTTGGTCACTTAGTGTTGGCGACACGCCAGTGAGTAGCTGACCGAATACGGTGCGGGGGCCGGAATGCTCGACCAGCGGTGCACCGGTGCGCAGGCGAAAAGCGTTGGCCACCAACAAGTACTGGTCAGCAGTCTCGGGGGCGCCCATCAATACCTCAGACCCTGCATAGAGAACGGTGCCAGCCGGGACATCGATGCCGCTGGCCTCCTCCAGAGGCCCCAGCGACATCACCAAGTCGCCGGGCTTATACCCAATAGTAGACCAAAAAATCCGCTGTTCACCGTCCTTGGGCTTGGCCAGCATGGTGTTGGCGGCTTTAGCATCTTGGTGTAGCAGCCTACGCCGATGGGCGTGGTCGAGAGCTCCGACCACAGCAGCAACGATCGCGAGCACCTAACCGGCCGGTAAAACTGCCAGAAATCGATCGGCCACCAGCTACGCAGCGTTGCTGCCATTAATGTAGTCCATCAGCAACCCACAGCTGCCCGTCGAACTCACCGTGGTCGTGCACCTACAGGATGTGCAGGTGATAGAGGTTGGCGGCGAATGTCGGTCTCCCGGCGGAATCGCCAACGGCACTCGGCATCCGCCGACAGCGCCGCTGAAAGGACTTTCCATGCATCCCAACGCGCCAATTGGGGATCCTGAACCAGGTAAACTTCACCTATCACTCGGGAACCCAGTCTTTGCACGACGGTGTAACCGGCAAAGAACGCGCCACTGGCTAACGCCATGCGGTGATCGTAACCATGGTCGAGCCGTCACGTACGTTCAAACGTCTGGCTAAACGGCTGTCTACCTGTGCAGACGAACCATCTTGCCGCGCAGTATTATCAAGTCAGGGTGACTTAACGCATCGGGCCACTGGCGCGGGTCCGCAGAGTAACACAACAAGTCGGCGGATTCCCCATGCTCTAGACCGGGCCAGCCCAACCAACGGCGGGCATCCCAACATGCAGCGCCTAACGCCTCAGTTGAGCTCATCCCGATACCTTTGAGGGCCTTGACCTCGTCGGCGATTCGGCCGTGTTTAATCATGGTGCCGGCGTCGGTGCCAGCGTACAGCGGCACCCCCGCGTCATGCGCCGCGGCCAGCCGGGAACGACAGCGCGCAAAAAGATCACGTATATGCGCAGCGTAGGTAGGGTAACGCCCGGCGGCAGCGGCTATGCTTGGGAAATTATCGAGGTTTATCAGCGTAGGCACCAGCACGGTACCACATTCACGCATCAGGGCGATGGTGTCGTCAGTGAGCCCGATGCCGTGCTCGACGCAGTCGATGCCCGCGCTGATCAAACCGGGCAGCGCAGCCTCGCTGAACGTGTGTGCGGTAACCCGTGCGCCGTTGGTGTGCGCAGCGTCGACTGCGGCTTTAAGGATGTCGTCAGACCACAGTGGGGCGAGATCGCCGGTTTGACGGTCTATCCAGTCACCGATGAGCTTGACCCAGCCGTCACCGCGCCGAGCTTCCTCAGCCACCACTGCAGGAAGCTGCGATTCATCCTCGAGCTCAATCGCAAAACCGGCTTGATAGCGTTTGGGTCGGGCAATATGCTTTCCGGCCCGGACGATACGAGGCAGATCGGTGCGCTCATCGAGGTCACGGGTCTCAGTAGGTGAACCACAGTCACGGAGTAGGAGCACGCCGGCATTGCGTTCGATCTCGGCCTGGGTGATGGCCGCGTCAAGTTCCAGCTCACCGTACTGACCCAGGCCAACGTGGCAGTGTGCATCCACCAGTCCGGGCAGAATCCAACCGCCGTCAAAGACAGTATCCGCGTTCGCGACCGGCTCGGTGCTGATACAGCCTTCGACAATCCACAGCTCAGTCCGCTGCTCGGTCGCCGCCTCGTCAGGCAGAACCACACCCCGCACGTGCATGCGCACAGTGCGGCTACTTCTTGCCTGGGAACTTCAGTTTGGACAGATCGAAATCAGACAACCCGGATGGCAGTTCATTGAGACCGTCAGACAGCTGCGACAAATCCCGGAATCCTGGCGGCATGGCCTTCATGTCCGTTATGTCTGACATTCCGGGTGTTGCGAGCCCAAGGGGACTCCTGACCTTTGGCGACATCGGACCGCGTGTCGATTTCTTGCCTTTCTTGCCTTTGCCTCCCTTCAACTTTCGCGTAGCAGACTTGCGACCCATGCCGGGTATACCCATACCGCCGAGCATGGAGGACATCATTTTGCGAGCTTCGAAGAACCGGTCGACCAGCTGGTTGACCTCGGACACTGTCACCCCGGAGCCGTTGGCAATACGCAGCCGCCGCGATGCATTGATGATCCTGGGGTCAGCCCGCTCCTGCGGCGTCATTCCGCGAATGATGGCCTGCAACCGGTCGAGTTGTTTGTCATCAACTTGAGCCAGCACCTCCTTCATCTGGCCTGCGCCGGGCAGCATGCCCAACAGGTTGCCAATCGGGCCCATCTTACGGACCGTGAGCATCTGCTCGAGGAAATCCTCCAGCGTCAGCTCGCCGGTGCCGATCTTAGCGGCGGCTTCCTCAGCTTGTTTGGCATCAAAGACTTGCTCAGCCTGTTCGATCAGGCTCAGCACGTCTCCCATGCCCAGGATGCGGCTGGCCATTCTATCCGGGTGAAATACGTCGAAGTCATCCAGCTTCTCACCAGTGGAGGCGAAAAGGATCGGCAAGCCTGTCACCTCGCGGACCGATAACGCAGCCCCACCGCGGGCGTCACCGTCAAGTTTGGTCAGGACCACACCAGTGAAGCCGACTCCCGCACCGAATGCCGCAGCGGTGGCGACGGCATCCTGACCAATCATCGCGTCGAGGACGAACAACACCTCATTGGGGTTGACGGCCTCCCGGATTGCCGCGGCCTGGGTCATCAGCTCGTCGTCGATGCCCAGTCGTCCGGCGGTGTCGACGATTACGACGTCGAAGTGTTTAACACGGGCTTCGGCGAGCCCGGCCGCCGCGACAGTGACCGGGTCACCGGGACCTGAATCGGGCGAGGTCCCAGGATGCGGGGCGAACACCGGCACCCCGGCACGCTCGCCGACGACTTGCAGCTGGTTAACTGCCGCCGGTCGCTGTAGGTCGCAGGCCACTAGAAGTGGTGTGTGTCCTTGTCCGCGAAGGCGTGCTGCCAATTTGCCAGCCAGCGTTGTCTTGCCGGATCCCTGCAAGCCGGCCAGCATCACTACAGTCGGCGGTGTCTTCGCGAATACCAGCTGACGGGTCTCACCGCCGAGGATACCGATCAATTCTTCGTTGACGATCTTGACAACCTGTTGAGCTGGATTGAGTGCAGCGGATACCTCGGTGCCCCGAGCTCGTTCTTTGATCCGGTGCACAAATACCTTCACCACAGACAACGAAACGTCGGCTTCTAGAAGCGCCAACCGGATTTCGCGAGTGGTCGCCCCGATATCGGCGTCGGTCAACCGGCCCTTGCCGCGCAGCCCCTGTAGAGCGCCAGTCAACCGGTCAGAAAGCGATTCAAACACCCCGCCAGCCTAGTGGTGATCGCCAGTGCCGCGACGCAGGGGCACGCAAGTAACAGCCATATCCGAACCGGACGCAGCGGGTCGCTCAGTCGGTGAGTATAACTGGTTCTGTGGATTTGCAGGTTACCTTGTCGGACGGATTGGCATGAGCGCACAAGTCGAACAGCTGGAGTTTCAAGCGGAGGCACGTCAACTTCTGGACTTGATGGTCCATTCGGTCTACTCCAATAAAGATTCGTTTTTACGGGAGCTGATCTCGAATGCTTCCGACGCGCTGGACAAGCTGCGGCTTGAAGCGTTTCGGAACAAAGACCTGGACCCAAATATCGTTGACACTTCCGATCTGCACATCGAGATCGAGATAGATAAGGTTGAACGCACCTTGACCGTTCGTGATAACGGTATCGGTATGACCCGCGCGGAGGTGGTGGACCTGATCGGCACACTGGCCAAGTCAGGGACCGCCGAGCTACGTCAGAAGTTGCGTGCGGCCAAGAACGAGGCCGCCTCTGGAGAACTGATCGGTCAGTTCGGTATCGGCTTTTACTCGAGCTTCATGGTAGCCGATAAGGTCGAACTGCTCACGCGCAAGGCCGGTGACAGCGCGGCCACCAGATGGTCGTCGGGAGGGGAGGCTACTTATACCATCGAATCCGTCGACGATGCTCCGCAGGGAACGTCAGTCACGTTGCACCTCAAACCCGAAGACATCGAGGACGAGCTGCACGACTACACCTCGGAATGGAAGATCAGGGAGCTGATCAAGAAATATTCCGACTTCATAGCCTGGCCTATCCGAATGGAAGTCGAACGACGCACTCCGGCTGCCTCGGACGAAGAAGAGGCGGGGGACAAAGAGGACAAAGAGCAAGTCACCATCGAAACTCAGACCATCAACTCGATGAAGGCACTGTGGGCCAAGTCAAAAGACGAGGTCTCCGAGGACGAATATAAGGAATTCTACAAGCACATCGCCCACGCCTGGGATGACCCGCTCGAGGTCATCGCGATGAAGGCCGAAGGCACCTTCGAATACCAGGCGCTGCTCTTTATCCCGTCACATGCCCCGTTCGACCTTTTCAACTCCGACGCGAAGACCGGCGTGCAACTGTATGTTAAGCGCGTCTTCATCATGAACGACTGCGATCAGCTCATGCCGATGTACCTGCGCTTCGTCAAAGGGGTCGTCGATGCAGAGGACATGTCACTCAATGTTTCTCGCGAAATCCTGCAGCAGGATCGGCAAATTAATGCGATCCGCCGCCGGCTGACCAAGAAAGTCCTCTCGACAATCAAGGATCTGCAGTCTGAGCGACCACAAGACTACCGCACGTTCTGGACACAATTCGGCAAGGTCCTCAAAGAGGGCCTGGTGTCGGACTCCGACAATCGGGACACACTGCTTCAGATTTCGTCGTTCGCCTCGACGCACAGCGACGAAGAACCCACCACCCTGGCCAAATACGTAGAACGAATGAAAGACGGTCAAGGCCAAATCTTCTACGCCACTGGCGAATCGCGTCAGCAAGTTTTGAATTCTCCGCATCTCGAAGCATTCAAGGCCAAGGGCTACGAAGTTCTGCTGCTAACCGACCCTGTCGACGAAGTGTGGGTGGAAATGGCGCACGAATTCGACGGCAAGCCGTTGCAATCGGTGGCCAGGGGCGAGATCGACCTCGACTCCGAAGAGGAAAAGACGGCGCACGAAGCCGAGCGCAAGGAGAAGGAGCAGGATTTCGCCGGCCTGTTGAACTGGTTGAAAGAGACCTTGAATAATTGCGTCAAAGAGGTGCGGTTATCCACACGCCTCACCGAGTCGCCGGCCTGCCTGATCACTGACGCCTTCGGCATCACGCCGGCGCTGGCGCGCATGTACCAGGCTTCCGGACAGAACGTTCCGCTCGGAAAACGGATTTTGGAACTCAATCCGAATCATCCGCTTATCATCGGCCTGCAACAGGCGCACAAGGATGGCAGTGACGCTGTCCAGTTGCGTCGGCTCGCCGAGACTGCCGAATTGTTGTATGGCACCGCCCTTATAGCTGAAGGCGGCGCATTGGAGGATCCAGCAAAGTTCGCCGGACTGCTCGCGGATTTTCTGACCCGGTCGGTATAAGATGCACAGCGTACATCGCGACTGCACCAAAAAGCCTTGCTGTGCTATACTTTACACTTGCCGCATGATTTCGCTGGCGCAGATTGCGATTCCGTCGTACGTTGTGCTGCAACAGAACTAATGTGGCATAATGCGGTGGCCATTGCACCGACATCATGGTGAAACAGCGCAATCGGAGAACCATTATGCGCAGCAGAACAACTACGGTGGAACCGTGTTGACGCAGCGGGTCAGCCAAGCCAACCCTGACGGCAGCCGGCCGTTGCGCAGTTGGCAACGTCGAGCAATGGTGAAGTATTTGGCCAGCCAACCGCGCGACTTCCTGGTCGTTGCTACCCCTGGATCCGGGAAAACAACGTTCGCCCTAAGGGTGATGGCCGAACTGCTGAGTAGTCGCACCGTCGAGCAGGTCACTGTCGTCGTTCCCACCGAGCACCTCAAGGTCCAGTGGGCCCGGGCCGCGGCAGCCCGCGGTCTGGCGCTGGATCCGAAATTCTCGAACGCCAACCCACAGACTTCGCCGGAGTATCACGGCGTGACGGTAACCTACGCTCAGATCACCGCGCATCCGACGCTGCACCGGGTACGCACCGAAGGGCGCAGAACGTTGGTGATCTTTGATGAGATCCACCATGGTGGTGACACCAAAGCCTGGGGCGACGCTATCCGTAACGCCTTCAACGACGCGACACGCCGACTTGCGCTGACGGGCACGCCGTTTCGCAGCGACGACAACCCAATTCCGTTCGTCACTTACGCACCTGGCTCTGACGGGCTGATGCATTCGCAGGCCGACCACACCTATGGTTACGCTGAAGGCCTTGCCGACGGCGTGGTCCGTCCGGTGGTGTTCCTGGCCTACTCCGGGCAGGCACGCTGGCGAGATAGCGCAGGTGCGGAGCACGCGGCCCGACTGGGCGAGCCGCTGTCTGCCGAACAGACCGCACGGGCGTGGCGGACCGCGCTGGACCCCTCCGGAGAATGGATACCGGCGGTCATCTCCGCGGCCGATCAGCGACTGCACCAATTGCGTACGCACGTGCCCGACGCCGGCGGCATGATCATCGCATCCGATCAGACCACAGCCCGTGCGTATGCCAAACTGCTGGCGCAAATGACCTCAGAAGCTCCCACGTTGGTGTTGTCCGACGACCCCAATTCCTCCTCAGCCCACATCACCGAATTCGCTGAAAGCACCAATCGGTGGCTAGTCGCGGTCCGGATGGTCTCTGAGGGCGTCGACATACCCCGGCTGTCGGTGGGGATCTATGCCACCAGCGCCGCGACGCCGTTGTTCTTCGCACAGACCATCGGCCGGTTCGTGCGGTCTCGTCGGCCAGGAGAAACCGCAAGCATATTTGTCCCGTCGGTGCCTAATCTGCTCCAGCTGGCCAGTGAGTTGGAGGCACAGCGCAACCATGTGCTGAGCAAACCGCACCGCGAATCAACCGACAGTCCTCTCGACTGTGATCCCGCCACGAGGACACAAACCGAACAAGGCGACACCGAGAAGAGCTTCACCGCGCTAGGAGCCGACGCCGAACTGGATCAGGTCATTTTTGATGGATCATCATTCGGCACCGCCACCCCTGCCGGAAGTGAGGAAGAGGCCGATTACCTCGGTATACCTGGGTTGCTGGATGCCGATCAGATGCGAGCTCTGCTGCACCGACGTCAAGACGAGCAGCTTCAAAAACGTTCCGCCGCACAACAAACTTCATCGGCACCGGATCGGACCTCCGGAGTGCCGGTGTCGGTGCATGGCCAACTCCGCGAGCTACGCCGCGAACTCAACTCACTAGTCTCAATAGCCCATCACCGCACGGGCAAACCGCACGGCTGGATCCACAGTGAACTCCGACGACGCTGCGGGGGACCACTGATCGCCGCTGCGACCCGCGATCAGCTCAAAGCGCGCATTGATGCGGTGCGGCAGCTCAACACCGAGAAGTCATGAGCATCCGCACAACACACTGAGTAGGTGCTGTTCGACCATGGCCCGCAGCGCTGCGTCGACGCCCCTGGTTGACTTGGCTGGCCACACCACACAAAACATATAAGCCGCGGTCGAACCATACGTGTTGACCTTTGCCCATACGATGTCTACCCCGGCTCGCTCCAGCACCCAAGTTATCAGTGCGAGCAAACCGGTCCATTCCACGGTGCAGACCTCAAAGACTAACTGGTCTGGAGCAGCATTGTCGAGCCACAGGATGCGTGCCGCTACTAACGAACGCGTGAAGGACACTCCCGTCAGTACCTCCACCATTCTGGCAAACGACGAGCTCGAGGCCTCGCCGTCCCGCTTCTCTAGTATCTCAAGGACATCGATATCGCCAACCAGCTCACCAAGGAACTGCTGACGCAGCAGTCCGGCTACGACCGGGGGAGCCGAAGTACGGTGACACAACAAATTCGGTGATCGCGACACCGTGGTTGCTGTTCATCGACGCTAGCGTGGACTCGCAACAAATCCAACTCCTATACAGCGACGGCTTTCGAGACCAATCCCCGCGCATCCGGAGCGGCCATCACGGCAGTGTACATGCACGCACTATCGCCCAGCCTAATCTCCACTTCAACCCCGTTACTGGCAAAAATCAAAAGATTACGGGGCACAGTAGGATCCAATTACTGCAACGCCTCACCTCGCCACCAACATCCGACAACGATTGACCAAATCCTGGATCCGGGACGCCTTCCAGTCGGTCCACAGTGGCTTTCACATCCGCCTCGGGTCAACGCACGCAGTACTTCGAATAATAACGGATCGTCACCTAGAACCTCCGATACGTTCTCGAGGGTTCTCTAATCGTTCAGTGGCCACGATGGGCAGTAGCGGTCCACCGTCCACTTGTGCGCGACGTCGTAGGGCGAAAGGCCATGGATTGCAACCCAATTCCGGCAACAACCAGCCCCATAGCCCGATGTGGTCAAGCGCTTCGATGGTCACCACGGTGGTGGAGCCAGCGTTCAGCACGGCTAAAAACCATCTCATGTCCCACACGGCTACGAAGTTGGCATCTCGGCAGCGCTGGTGGCCAGACGACTCAGCGTGGCAGCGCTGATGAACAATCCGGTAGCGGCCGATGCGGCGGCCACGTGTAATAAGAGACCGGGGCCATCTTCGGGTTGGGCACTGCGGGCCAGCAAGATTTCACCGGCAAATTCGACGACGCTCTCGTCTAATGATCGCCGCTTGGGTCGCCGCCAGCTCGATATGCCACGCCGCAGCAATGCATTAACGATGGTTCGTAGCACAACTTCAGCGTGGTAAACAATGGTGCGGTCGGCGTCCAGACAGCATCCGTGCCAGATCGAATCGGTCACCAATGCGCAAGGCCGCACTGATGTCGTTCGGGTGCTGGGCCAACAACAAACCATGCCCGCGACCAGACATCTGATGCAGATCAATGCGAACATTGAGCAGGGATAAGATAGGCGGTATCCAGCGAACCCACGGACATATCGGGTTGTGGTACGCCGTGACGCTCGACGTCCAGCTCATCGAGCAACTGGACGTCGCGGAAGACCGCCACCACCTAATTGCAGGTCGGGCTCAGCACGCTCAGCTATCCGCAGACAACGCTTCCAGCGGGCATGCGTGCTGTCGACCAGCTCGTACATTCGGCCGGCGAATACCGCTGTGCCACTGACGTCGCACCCCGTAGAGCAACTTTACCGGTAGCCCCGCAGCACCGGCGATGTGGCGCGCTGCCAGCATGCCCAGGACAGTCACTATCTCGGTGTTAGCGACGACCAATGCCCCGAAGACGGTTCGCACGCTGTGATCAAGTTAAACATTCGCTTCCCATAATGGTACACCACTGCCGATTGGTAACCCATTGCAAAATGTCAATAGACATGTCGTCTTGCAATAGCATCAGATCCAGGTCGGAGTAGGGAAACAATGCATAGCGACCCAAGTCCACCGATTTCCACTATCGCGAAGCCGCCCGCATCGGCGGTTCCGACCTCGGCCATCTTGGCGATCAGCCTGGCCGCGTGCAGATCCAGCCGCACTTAGCGTAGCCGCGGCGCATCAAGTTGACAATTGCTGTTGAACAGCACCTTTCGCCACTCGTCTGCCATAAAACTTTCCATGCAAGCCGATACAGAGACACCGGACGGACCGGGCCGGCTGAGTTTCATAACCGCCCAGCCCGTTCACGGTGGATCAGCACTGTGCGGTTAACCTCATAACGCTCCAGATCCGCGTTCACCGGTGCATACTCGGATGACGGTCTTTCCCGGGATAACCTAGACTTTGCCGTTTCCTAATCTTGCCAATGTTCGCCGCACGGACAAGTGGACTGGGCCGACATGAAGGCAAAGTGGTAAGCTCCAGTGTGGCCCTTCTGCCGCCCGTAGCCTTGAAGTTGGCTGGCCATCACCCCCAGGACATCCATTTATTCTTTATTCGAGGTCTGCCTTGACGTCATCAAGTGTGAACGGCTTGACGATCGCGGTAATAAAATTCACTTCCGCGCTGCCTCCAACTCTGTCACCCAACAGCTACTTCTGGCCGTTACAGGTGCCCTCCACGCTAATAGAGTAAGTATAGAATCGGTTCGTCGGCTACCGCAAAATTGTAGGCTGTCTTGGCATGCCCAGCCTTGTCGATACCAGCGTTTTCATCGTCAGCGCCCAGCCGAAGCCTGATGGTGAATTCTAGGATCAACGCCAAGATATTAGTGTAGCGACACCAGAGTAGAACAAAATGCGGAAGGCGCCGATCGCTTGGCGAAGCCGCGCCCGCCATAGAACACCCTTTCCGACACCTCTGCCACGTCATTAATTGCTGAGCTCTCCGGGGCCCGCCAGCAACGTGCCCACTAGACCGCCAACCACGTGCACCCTGACCACGTCGAGGGAATCGTCAAAGCCAAGCCAGAACTTCGTCCCACAGACCACGCCGACCACCAATGCGCCCAGCACGTTGACCGACGAACAGGACAGCGTGATAGAGACCAGTCGGCGACAATTCCCAAGACCGCGCTCAGCGTTGTCGCCTTGCCACCGCAGATGCGCCAGTTGAGCACCGCCGCGGCAGTGGCGATCGTGGTGATGACGAACGTCGCCCATAGTCCGGCGAACAAAAACCAGACGCCGAACCGCATCCAGTCGGTCACGGCCCCCGACATTAGCGCGACCATGATGATCGCGAACATCAGTTGAAATACCACAAATACGCTGGTCGGCATCGTACCGGCCAGCGGGATATTCACCGCTGCAGTCTATGTGCTAAGACCCGTCGCAACGGCATTGACATCGATGAGCCCCTTCAGACCCCAGTATTTGGGTCGAGTTGCCGGCGACATTTCCGACATCGTTTCCAAAAACGAGCAAGTAGTCCTAGAGCACCCACAACACGGTCACCACACCCATCGCGTTGATATTAATCATGATCATGCTCAGCACACCCCTGGCGCGCCATGCCGCTATAGAAAAACGTCAGACCTGACGTCACCAACAGCACCAGCATAGAACTCGCCAATAGCCAGGCGGTGTCATTGGTATTGGGCTAGCCCAAGGACAGGGAATTTGTTCACTCGCTACCACCTCCGGGTGAGCGTTGACCTCCTATGTGCCCTCACAAGCGTGGCTAATAACCTGGTCCAAGAACCAGGCGGAATGGTTGTTGCAGCGACAGGGCCGCCATGCTTCAGCGGGATTAACGCCGCTCTGCGGTTCAAAAGGTTTACCCCAACAGAGCGTCAACAAAAGCGGCAGGTTCAAATGGCGCCAGGTCGTCCGGACCTTCACCCAGTCCGACCAGCTTCACTGGCACCCCAAGCTCACGTTGAACTCGAAAAACAATGCCGCCCTTAGCCGTTCCGTCTAGCTTAGTCAGCACGACACCGGTAATATCGAGTATTTCGGCGAAGACCCGAGCTTGCGCCAGCCCGTTTTGCCCGATCGTGGCGTCCAGGACCAATAATATCTCGTCAACCGCCGCGCGCCGAGTCACTACCCGCTTGACTTTATCGAGCTCGTCCATCAACCCCACCTTGGTATGCAGCCGCCCGGCGGTGTCGATGACCACAACGTCGGCGCCCGCGCTGATGCCCTTGTCGACGGCGTCGAACGCCACCGATGCCGGGTCAGCGCTTTCGGCGCCACGCACCAGCTCTGCACCCACCCGGCAAGCCCAGGTTTGCAGTTGGTCGGCAGCCGCGGCCCGGAAGGTGTCGGCCGCGCCGAGGACGACGCGTCGGCCGTCGGCTACCAAAACCCGCGCTAACTTTCCGACGGTGGTGGTCTTGCCGGTGCCGTTGACACCGACCATTAGAAGCACGGCAGGATAGTCGGCGTGCGGTAGAGCTCGGACCGAGCGATCCATGTCGGGTTGCAACTCACTGATTAATACGCCACGCAGAACAGCCCGAGCGTCGGCCTCAGTACGCACGTTGCTGCTGGCCAGCTGGCTGCGCAATGCAGATACCACCGATTCGGTGGCAACGGAGCCCAGATCGGCGATCAGCAGAGTGTCCTCGAGCTCTTGCCAGGAATCCTCATCCAGGTCACCGCCGCCGATCAAGCCCAGCATGCTGCGTCCGAACGCATTCTGCGTCCTGACGAGTCGCCCACGCAGCCGCTCCAATCGGCCTTCGGGTGGCGCAATGGCATCGCTTGGAGGGACCGCGGAAGATGCCGCCTCAGCTTCGGGAAGTAAAACGTCGGAGCTCATGCGCCCCGGCGCGTCGTGAGGCACGGCCACATCGTCCCCTACCGCCGGCGGTCCGCTGGTGTCGATGTGGTCCGCGGGCTGAACGGGCGGCGCGGTTTGGCTGAAGATAATGCCCGACGACGCGGTGTAGCCGCCAGAGCGATCGGTCATGCCAGGTTGAGGCCGGGATAGGCTGATCCGCCGACGACGATAACGCACCAGACCCAGAATCAAGACGGCGATGATAACCAAGGCAGCGATGATCGTGATGGCAACCCAAAAACCTTGCGACACGCTGCCATTGTTTCAGGGGCGAAACGCCCAGCGAACAACGAGGGTGAGACGCGCTCAAGTCGCGCTAGGAGGAACTGGTTACCAACGATTTCACCTGCTGACCGCGCATCCGCTGCGAGATCACCGCGGTGATGCCATCGCCCTGCATGGTGACACCGTACAGCGCGTCAGCGACTTCCATCGTCGGCTTCTGGTGCGTAATGATGATCAGCTGCGACTGACCACGCAGTTGCTCAAACAGATCAATCAAGCGGCGCAGATTGACATCGTCGAGCGCAGCCTCCACCTCATCCATAATGTAGAATGGCGACGGCCGGGCCTTAAAGATCGCCACCAACATCGCCACTGCAGTAAGTGACTTCTCGCCGCCGGACAGCAACGACAACCGGCTGACTTTCTTGCCTGGTGGACGTGCTTCTACCTCGATGCCAGTGGTGAGCATGTCACTCGGATCGGTCAGCCGTAACCGGCCCTCGCCACCGGGGAACAGCGAGGTAAAGACACCACGGAATTCGCGCTCCACGTCCGTAAAGGCGTCGCTGAACACCTGCAGGATGCGGGCATCGACATCGGCGACCACGGCAAGCAGATCCTTGCGGGCAGCCTTGACATCCTCCAGTTGGGTAGACAAAAAGTTATAGCGTTCCTCTAGCGCAGCGAACTCCTCCAGCGCGAGCGGATTGATCCTACCCAGCTCGGCTAGCTCACACTCGGCACGTTTAGCTCGGCGCTCCTGGGTAGCGCGGTCGTACGGCATCGAGGCAGGCACGGTAACTTGCTCGCCACGCTCGGCTGCCAGTTCAAATTCAGCCATCTCAAGCTCAGTCGGCGGTAGTGCAACCTGCGGACCATACTCGGTGACCAAATCGACCGACGCCATTCCGAACTGCTCCAGCACCAGCTGCTCGAGCTGTTCGATACGCAGTACCACCTGAGCATTGGCCACCTCGTCTCGGTGCAGCGAATCGGTAAGGGTGGCCACCCGGGCTCCTAGAATATTTGCTTCGCCGCGCACCGCCGTCATTGCGACTGATCGCTGCTGGCGCTCGGCAGCCAGTACAGCACGATGTTGTGCTGCCACGTCGACGATCTGGCTCAACCGGTACCCCAACAGCTGCCCGCAATCGGCTACCACTGCAGCCACCGCAGCCGCCTGTATTCGTGCGCCGTGCATTTGGGCGGCCTGCAACCGTACCTCGCGCTCAGCAACGGCCGCACGACGCAGAGAATCCGCCCGCCCGCGCACCGCATTGACGCGTTCCTCGGCGGTGCGCACCGCAAGCCGAGCTTCTACTTCGACACCACGGGCCTCCTCGACTGCAGCAGCAACCAGCTGCCGGCCCGCTGCAGAGTTTTCATCAGCAGCATACATATGCTGGGTCTGTTCGCCGTTGCGCAACCGGGTCTCGAGTTCAACGACCTCCTCAAGGGTCGCAGCACGTCCAATTTCTAATTCCTCACGCTGAGCCAGCAGCCTATGCCATTCTGCTTCGGCCGCGCGCTCCTCCTGGCTAAGACGCCCAAGGTGATCATAAACTGACAATATTGCGGTATCGGATTCGTTGAGTGCAGTCAGCGCCTGTTCAACGGCGTCGGAACAGGTGGCCTGTTCAGACAGTGCTTCGGACAGCGCGGCGCTTACTTGCGTCACCTGCGCCTCAGCGGCGGCCAACTCGGTGCCGGCCTTGTCGATCTCCGAAGTGATTTCCAGCGTCGACAGCTTGCGGTCAGAACCGCCACTCACCGAACCGGCGCCCACCAGATCGCCGTCAACGGTGACCACCCGCAACTGCGGGCGGATAGCTACCACACCCAACGCTTCGGCGAGGTCGTTTACCACCGCGACGTCCGAAAGCATGGCAATCAACGCGCCCTGCAGTCGCGGCGGTGCCCCAATCAAGTCGAGTGCCCGGAGGGCACCGTCGGGCAGCCCAGCAGCGTAAGTCGGCTCGGCATCTGCCGGCCAGTCTCCCAAGACGAGGGCCGCGTGGCCGGCGTCGGCTTCCTTGAGCGCAGCGAGTGCGCTGTGGGCCGCGCCCAAATTGTCAGCCGCCAGCGCGTCTGCCACCGGTCCGAGCGCCGCAGCCAATGCCGCCTCATACCCGGGACGCACCTTCACCAATTTGGCGATCGGGCCCAACAACCCTGTGCCACTGTGATTATGCGCAAGCCAAGCCGCACCGTCCTTACGCTCGAGTCTCACTGAAAGTGCGTCGATGCGGGCCCGTAGCGAAACCACCTGGCGTTCGGCGTTCCGTTCGGCGGACTGCAGTTCGGCCACACGTTCATCGGCGAACCGCAATGCTGCCACGGTCCGCTCGTGCTGCTCGTCAAGGCCGACCTCGCCCTTATCCAGTTCATCGACGTGACCCTGCACGGTTTCAAACTCCGCGCGGGTCTGCTGTGCACGTGTGGCGGCCTCCTCAATGCGCTCGGATAATCGCGCGATGCTGTCATCGATCGATTCGACGCGCGCCCGCATCGTCTCCACTTGGCCGGCCAACCGAGCTAAACTCTCACGCCGGTCTGCCTCTGCTCGGACCGCCTCCAGATGCGCCTTGTCGGCCTCGACGGCACAGTGCTCGCGGTCGATCAACTCAGCGTGGGCGATCTCCAATTGAGCGCGCGCCGCGGCCAGCTCCGCCAGCAGCTGCTGCTCAACGATCTCCATCTGCTGAGCCTCGGCTTCCAACGCGTCGGGATCGGTGTCACCCGATGTTGCCGGCTCGACATCAAGATGGTGGGCACGTTCACTGGCGATCCGAACTGTCGCACTGACTCGCTCCGCCAGGGCGGATAGACTGAACCAGGCCTGTTGGACAGACTCGGTGCGTCCTGAGAGTTCGGTTAGCGCGACCTCATGCGCCGCCAGTTCTTCGGCTGCGACTGCCAGCCGAGCGACCGCTTCATCATGCTCACGACGCATCGTCGTCTGGGCCTCGACGATCGCGTCTCGTTGTCCTTGTAGACTCACCAAATCGTCGGCGGCCAGTCGCAGCCGGGCATCGCGCAGATCAGCCTGAATGGTCGCGGCCCGTCGAGCTACTTCGGCTTGTCGGCCCAACGGTTTGAGTTGACGTCGCAGTTCGGTGTTCAGATCGGTGAGTCGGGCCAGGTTCACCGACATTGCGTCCAGTTTACGCAGGGCCTTTTCTTTGCGCTTGCGATGTTTTAGTACGCCCGCGGCTTCTTCGATAAAGGCCCGACGGCCCTCGGGCCGTGACTGCAAGATCTCATCAAGCTTGCCCTGCCCGACAATCACATGCATCTCGCGGCCGATCCCGGAGTCGCTCAGCAGTTCATGGACATCCATCAAACGGCAAATACTGCCGTTGATTTCGTATTCGGTGGCGCCATCGCGGAACATCCGTCTCGTGATCGATACTTCGGAGTACTCAATCGGTAGTGCGTTGTCGGAGTTGTCAATGGTCACGGTAACTTCGGCGCGTCCCAGCGGGGAACGGGACGATGTGCCGGCGAAAATGACGTCTTCCATCTTTCCGCCACGCAACGTCTTGGCTCCCTGCTCTCCCATGACCCATGCCAAGGCGTCGACGACATTGGACTTGCCGGAGCCATTAGGTCCGACAACAGCGGTAATGCCCGGCTCGAAACGTAGAGTCGTCGGCGATGCGAAGGACTTGAAGCCCTTCAGCGTCAGACTCTTGAGGTACACGACCAGCCAGCCTACCGGCGCGGCAGATCCACGTTACCCAGCTCTCCCCCGTGCATGAATTGAGACCGATCGAGCGTTCGCTGAAGCCACTGATCCACCAAGTGGTTGGGACTGCAATCAACGATCGCCTTGTCGACCTCACCCACCAGGCGTGGTGCTGCTCTAGCTGGTGCAGCAACGTCTCGCCGGTTCTACGCGGCCCCTTGGCGACCACCAGCACGCGGTCGTCAGCATGGTTGACCGTGTAACCGGTGAAGCCCAGATCCAGTGCCCGGCAGCGGGTCCACCAGCGGAAACCGACCCATTGGACCCATCCGTGCACCCAAACAGTAAGCTGAATGTCAGAAACCGACATCCGCCACCTTGAACGTCGCGGTGGTGCCGGGTTTGTTAGAGCGCGACCGACAGTGCAGAACAGGTCGATCGCACAGTCGACCACAACCACCAAGCGGGCCTCGTCGGCATCGGACAACCCCGACAGGTCGAGCTCGGGGTTGCTTGCAGCAGTAAGTATCACTCCTGACCGCGGCCCGCGCCGCCGGACACCTGCACCACCGCCTTGTAGTCATCCCCGAGCCGTCGTGCCAATGGCTCATCGCTGGACATCTCGCTGCACGCGACGCATGCGATCTTGAGCAACTCACCGGGAGTAAATACGCCGTCGACCTCCTCGGAGCCGACAAGTACCTGCGCACCTCGCGAACCATATCCTGTATAGCGGCGTATTCCAGTGCGTTCAACCTATCAGTTCGATCATGGCTTCTTTCTACCGGATGGTCGTTGCACCAAGATCGACAGCAGCGTGAAAAGGTCCGAGGCCGAAGTTACCATCGAGGCCGCGGCTGGCATCTCGGGCAGTAAAACGAAGAACGGTTCATGAACTTTTCCCGACGCATTACCGCGCCGCAGCGCCGGCAGCTTTCACCTTCGCGGCCATAGGCATCCAACAATCGGTCGAAGTAACCCGATTCGCCGTTTACGTTGACATACAACGAATCGAACGAAGTCCCGCCCTGGGCCAGCGCGTTGCGCATCACATTGGCAGCGGCATCCAGAACGGCGGCCAGCTGCCGACGGGTCAGCATGGCCGCGATCCGCACACCGTGCACTTTAGCCTGCCATAGCGCCTCATCGGCGTAGATGTTACCGACTCCGGACACCACTTGCTGATCGAGGAGCTGGCGCTTAATCTCGGAATGCTTGCGTCGCAACACTTTCACTACAGCTTCAGCATCGAACTTCGGGTCGAGCGGGTCGCGTGCCAAGTGGGCGACGGGCACCGGCAGCACATTGCCGTCCACCATCTTTAGGTCGGCGAGCAGCCACCCCCCGAAGGTCCGCTGATCAACGAAGCTCAACACGGTTCCGTCGTCAAGCAGCGTAGAGATCCGGACGTGATCGGCGCGCGGCACAGCCCCCAGCAACATTTGCCCGCTCATGCCGAGATGCACCACCAGCGCAGTGTCCGTGTCCAGCAGGAGCCACAGATATTTGCCGCGCCGATCAGTTCCGTTGATCCGGGTACCGAGCAGCCGGGCTGCGAAGTTAGCAGGCCCAGCAGCGTGGCGGCGCACCGCACGCGAATGATGCACCCGCACCGCAGTAATCGTCCTGCCTACGATACGGCACTGCAGGCCGCGCCGCACCACCTCGACTTCAGGCAGTTCGGGCATTTAATGAGGCTCGCAAGCGCAGTGGGTCATCAGCATCGACTACGCGGAAGTTTTCCCCACACCGTCCAGCACGTCGAGTGCTTTCCAAGCCGCTGATGCAGCTTTCTGTTCAGCCTCTTTCTTGGAATGGCCTACACCCGACCCGTACTCGGTGTCCATCACGACGACGACCGCAGTGAATTCTTTGTCGTGGTCCGGTCCAGTGGAGGTCACCGCATACGATGGCGCACCCATGCCGCGTGCTGCTGTTAGCTCCTGCAAGCTGGTCTTCCAATCCAACCCAGCTCCCAGGGTGGGCGCAGCATCCAGCAGCGCGCCGAACAACCGCAGAATCACCTGGCGGGCCACCTCGATACCGTGCTGCAGGTAGATTGCACCCAGCAGCGATTCCATGCCGTCGGCCAGGATGCTGGACTTATCGGCTCCCCCAGTATTTGCTTCGCCGCGGCCCAACAGCAAGTAACCGCCGAGACCCCCGTCGGATAAATTCCGCGCAACGTCGGCCAGTGCCTGGGTGTTGACTACGCTGGCCCGCAATTTGGCCAGATCCCCTTCCGAACGGTCAGGGTGGCGATGGAACAGCTCATCGGTGATGGTCAAACCCAGTACAGCGTCGCCGAGAAACTCCAAGCGCTCGTTGGTCGGCAACCCGCCGTGCTCGTAAGCATAACTGCGATGTGTCAACGCCAGCGAAAGCAGCTCATCAGGCAAATCGACGTCGAGCGCATCGAGCAGAGCTTGTGGGGGCTGGGTCACTGCTCACCCCACGATACGTCCGTTTTCGATGTCTGTAGAATTTCGGGCGCCAACATGTCACTCAACTTGGTCCAACGCGGGTCGATGTGGTCATGGTGATGCCGGGGATCAGCGGCCAACGAAACACCGCATTTTGCGCATAATCCAGGACAGTCCGGCCGGCACGTTGGCGCGAATGGGAGCTCGAGCCCGACGGCGTCGACGATAGACTGTTCAAGATCGATCGTGTTATCGACCACATGTCCGACCTGTTCACCCGCGGCGATCACCTCTGTCGCGCTGTCGGAACAGACAAACAGTTCGGTTAAGGTGACTTGCACGTGCCCATGGACCGCGGTCAAACAACGGGCACACTGACCCACCGTAGGCGCACTCAATGTACCAGTAACCAAAACACCCTCCGACACCGACTCCACCCGCAGGTCAAGGTCCATCGGAGCACCCCGCTCGATCACGATCAGCTCCAGTCCAATGCGTGCTGGGCTGGACAGGGTTTTTTGCAGGGTGACCATCGCTCCCGGTCGTCGCCCCAACCGGGTGATGTCGATCGCCATCGGCGAGGCCGGATGTCGCTGCGCCGTGACACCATGCTGCCGACCCATAACAGAAATCCTACGGCGCCCACCGCGTGGCGCCAGCGCAGCACTCACCAGTTCGCCATAGCGATGGTACTTAGCACAACGAGCTAGCGGGTCGCATAGTCGTGCATACCGGCCGCCGTGCGAAGCTGGTGACGGCCGCGCCCCACCGAACGGATCGTACCGTTGAGAAACTCCTCAAACTCGGCGAGCTTGTTGTCGACATAAATATCGCACTCGCCGCGCAGCCGGTCCGCCTCAGCGTGTGCCGCGTCGATGAGTCGGGTGGATTCAGCGTTAGCCGCCTGTACCACCTCGTTGTGCGACACCAGGCGCTGCTGTTCCTTGATACCCTCTTGGACGGCCTTTTCATAGGAGATATTGCCGTTTTCGATCAATCGGTCGCATTCGGATTGGGCGCGGCTGAGGCTGGCCTCGTACTCGCGTTTGGCTGCCGTCGCGATGCGAATCGACTCCTCACGAGCCTCCCCGAGCATCCGCTCGCTGTGTTGACGCGCCTCGCCGACCATACGCTCGGCCTGCGATTGCGCGTCAGACAGGATCCGATCAGCTTCCGCGCGCGCGTGGTTCAGCAATGACTCCGACTCGGTAGTCGCCGAAGAAACCATAGAATTGGCATGCGCCTTGGCCTCGTTGAGCATCGAATCGCGCGCGTCGAGCACATCCTGGGCATCGTCCAGCTCACCCGGGATCGCATCTTTGACATCATCGATTAACTCCAACACATCGCCACGGGGTACCACACAACCTGCCGTCATCGGCACACCGCGAGCTTCTTCGACAATAGTACCCAATTCGTCCAGCGCTTCAAAGACTCGGTACACAGCCATACCCTCCTGGCATCGTTGGTTGTTACCAGTGTGCCTGCTGTTACCGCTGCGACCATGCTGTCGGCTCGGTGTGTCGGACATTAGTCCGACGACCGGCAGTGCCAAGACCAGCGCCGAAGGATTGAAAATTTACCCATAGGGGGTACTATGACGACGTTTTGACACCGACCATCGCACCCGGACTGAATGTGAGGACTCAGTACTGACAGCAGTTGGTTTAACCCCTGGCTCTAGTGGGGTTGATGGCGTGCGAGATCTGGTGGGCGTTGATCCTTGGATTCGTCTTATCGTGCAGTGGTGCAGGCCGTGGTCCGTCGCTCGACGCTCGTGGCACTGCTAGGAGACGATCGACCACGCAACCTAGCCGTCAAACCAGGTTGGACTTGGCATCATAATGTCTCCCTACGCCGTGGCGGCTTTAGCTTGACCGCTGTTACGTAAGGGCGCCAATTTCACGCCCGCCATAGTATTCGAGATCAGCTCCACCAATCTGGTGTTGGAATTAGGCACCAGCTTGGCTCTGCTGATGGGCTGGCAATTCAACGTCGCAGAGTTCGTCGACGGCCCACTGATGATCATTATACTGGCTGTCTCGTTCCGGTTGTTCGTACACCCCAGCTCATCAATGAAGCCCGCCAACGGGCCGAACGGGGAACCGCCGGCTAGATGGAAGACCACGCTGGTTATGGACATGTCAATCCGAGAAGCAGGATCGTTCTGGCAACGGCTCTGTTCTCTCCGCAAGGCTTTCTCACATGCGTTCGTCATGAAGTGGCTAGCGATCCTGCGTGATCTTGTTCTGGGCCTACTAATCGCCTAATCGCCGGCGCCATCGAAACAATGGAGTACCCCAAACCGCTTAGACAGAACTTTTTTCGCCAATCACCTGGGCGGGCAGCGTTGTAGAAGCCTATTGCAGGACCCCTCTTTGAGCAATTGTGTCCTTCGCCTGCCCAATCGGCAATGTGTCACTTGCCGCGGTGCTGTGAAACGAAGAAACCAGTTTTAGCGGTGTCATCACGTTCATCTTCGTCGACCTGTTGATCCTGACCAGCGCAACGCCACGGTCATGCACACGGCGATCTTGTGGGACTATATTGCCTACCTCAATATCTACTGCCTACCTCAATATCGTTTTCTTCTTTGTGGCGCTGCTGGTCTCCCGGTTCGTGACTCCAGGGGGATTGTCGATGGTGCACATGATGGGCGGCTCTCCCCGCCCCAAAACAGGACCACCACGATCACCGTCACCTAATAGCCGCGTCTACCTGCGTATAACTTCTCCGCACGTCGGCCTCTAGCGATACTATTCGCACTTGTTTTCGAGTAACTGCGTGGAAATCTAGTGAGGTCTTTGATATGCTAGATAACATAATATCGTAGCTGACGGGGACCTTGTTTAGATGCATTAACCACTCCGGAACGACTGGCCCTGTTGCAACGGTGCGAGATGGTGTGCCGTCAGCTACCTGCCTTTGAGTACGGCTTGATAAATCAGATCGCCGAGCAGTCTGATTCCAAACAGCTCGGCGGCACACTGCCCGCGGCGTTGGCGAGCCGACTGCACATGGCTGGTGGCGAGGCCAACGCCGGGTCGCCGAGACGGCTGACTTAAGCCTCCGAGCGCACCTCGACCGGTCAACCGTTGCCACCGTTGTTGACCGCTACAGCCGGGGACCATCGCGACGAGTGCTTCGGGATCTACCACGTACAGGTAATCCGCAACTTTTTCACCGGCTATTCAGCTGGGTGAACATCGAGACCCACAAGCAGGCCGAAGCGCATTCGGCTAGGCTGGCCACCAAGTTTCGCCCCGACCAACTGACCGAGCTAGCCGACCGGCTTGGCCAGCTGCCGTAATCCGGACGCAAACTATACTGATGGGGATCGCTCCCGCCGAGACGGCCTAACCTTGGGCAAGCAAAACACCGACGGGATGGCTCGCCTTAACGATTGGCTGACCCCCGAGACACACGCCACCGTGGAGACAGTGTTAGCCAAACTGATCGCCCCCGACATGGCCAACCCTGAAGATCAGTCCTCCGTGGCCGACGGACCGCCCGCACTGGAAACAATTTACGCGATACCCGCTTGCCGAGCCAGCACAACCACAACGCCTTCAACGCAACATTGAAAGCACTGCTGATGTTCGGAAAGCTGTTTCAGCACAATGGGGCAGCGGCTACCATCATGGCTTACACCACGCTCGAAAAGTTTGGAATCGGCGGCCAGCAAGGTACTCACCGGCGACAGCACCATCTTAATCTATAAGCTACCGTGATCCGCCTGGTACAGCATGCCCCCCCATTACCCGGCGATCTTCGACAACAGCAAAGCCCTCGCGCTATACCACACGAAACAGCTGGCCTCCCCAACACAGCGAATCATGGTGCACGTCAACAATCGTAGCTGAACCGCACCCGGACAGGATGTATCCGGCTACTATTACGAGGTCTATCATGTCACCGCCTATGCGAAGTGCAGGACGATTGACGTCAATAACCTGACCTTGAAACCATAAAATCCTTGATAAGATTAAGTCACCCGCAAGCAAAAAGACCCTATCTAAAGAATAGATCCCACCACCATACCTAGACCACGGCCAGCCACACACCAACAGCTTTCACCATCCTGAAAAGCTGCTTCGTGACGACTAAAAAACGACGGCGAGCTGTAGCTAACCGCCGACATCGGCTGGCTGATGCTTGCCCGCCAGTAAAACCTACTGTGGCTTAACTACTGCCGGACATCTTTTCCCGGAATCGGCGGTTCACCGGTTCCGGTAAAAGCTCCGACACATCGCCGGCTAGCATCGCAACCTCTTTGGCCAACGACGACGACACGAACGAATACCGTGGCGCCGTCGCAACGAAAAAGGTGTCGACGCCAGCGATGTGTTTGTTCATCTGCGCCATCTGCAGCTCATATTCGAAATCCGTGCCAGTGCGCAGACCCTTCACGATGGCCGTCATCCCGTGGGACCTGACGAAGTCGACCACCAGCCCTTCTCCGACCTCCACACGCACGTTGGGCAGGTGCGTCGTCGACTCAATGATCATCGCAATCCGCTCGTCAAGATCGAACGTGCCCTTCTTGGCGGGGTTGATCAAGATCGCGACCACCACCTCGTCGAACTGAGCTGCAGCGCGTTCAAAGACGTCGATGTGGCCCAACGTCACCGGGTCGAATGACCCCGGACATACCGCGCCGCTCATGACCGAGACGCTACACGGCTACTCAGACCAGTTCGGCAAGCTCCAGACGGGTGTCACCGTACCTGCGCGATCGCCACGGACTCCATTCGACCGGCCAAGTCAGCGGCACACTCGCGGCGTTACACTCTACCACCGCAATAGTTCCCGGTCGCGCCCAGCCGTGGGAGGTCAACGCGGCCAACACGGCTTCGACCTCGGCAGTGTCGGTCGTGTAGGGCGGGTCGGCCAACACCAGATCCACCGGCAACTCGGTTCCGCCGGCCAGGACGGTTGCCACCGGGCCGCGGCACAGCCTGGCACCAGCTAAACCCAAGGCCGCCACGTTGCGCTCGATGACGGCAACCGTGCGCTGGTCGGATTCCACAAACAGCGCCGACGCCGTTCCACGCGACAGCGCCTCCAGGCCGAGCGCACCTGAACCGGCGTAGAGGTCCAACACCGCCAAACCGGTCAAATCCCGCCGTGCAGCCACGATGTTAAAAAGCGACTCACGCACCCGATCAGTAGTCGGCCTGGTCCCCCGTCGTGGAACAACGATGTGCCTTCCCCGCGCTACGCCGCCAATGATTCGGGTCACCTGCGCCGCTCCTCTTCATCGCTTCGCTCTGTATCGTCGCCGGCTCAGTCAATTCAAGCACCACCAGCAAGTCTCCGCTCTCCACCACGGCGGTATTAGACACCGCTACCCGTGCTACAACAGCGTCCCTCGGGGCGGTAATCGGGGCTTCCATCTTCATCACCTCGATGCTGGCGATGGTCTGGCCGACGCTGACTTGGTCGCCGACGGACACTGCCACGGTGACGACTCCAGCGAACGGTGCCGCAATATGTCCGGGATTACTGCGGTCGGCCTTCTCGGCGGTCGGGACAACGCTGGAGATGCTGCGGTCACGCACCAGGATCGGCCGCAGTTGACCATTGATAATACACACCACTGTTCGCATACCACGCTCGTCGGGCTCGGAAATGGCCTCCAGCCCGATCAACAGCTCAACCCCGGGCTCTAGTACCACCCTGTGTTCTTCATCCTGGCGAAGGCCGTAGAAGAACTGGTTGACCGACAATTGTGAAGTATCGCCATAGGTCTCTCTGTGTTCCTCGAATTCCTTTGTTGGAACTGGGAATAACAACCTGTTTAAGGTAGCTCGACGCTTCGGACCGGCCAATGATAAGGCTGCCTCATCGTCGTTGGCTAACTGCTGAATGGGCTTGGTCGGAGCACGGCCGGCCAGCGTCATCGTCCGCAACGGTTCGGGCCACCCGCCGGGCGGATCACCAAGCGCGCCCCGCAAGAACCCCATCACTGAATCCGGGATATCGAATCGCTCTGGATCCGAGGCAAATTCATCTGCACTTATCCCAGCGCCGACCAACGCCAGCGCTAGATCGCCGACCACTTTCGACGTCGGCGTGACCTTGACCAACCTGCCCAACACACGGTCAGCCCCCGCATAGGCCTCCTCAACCTCCTCGAATCGATCCCCCAGCCCCAGTGCAATCGCTTGCTGACGAAGATTGGATAACTGGCCACCCGGAATCTCATGGTTATAGACCCGCCCCGTCGGATAAGGAAGCCCAAGTTCGAAGGGTGCGTAGGATTTTCGTAGCACTTCCCAGTACGGCTCTAGTGCACATACCGCAGAGAGCGACAGACCGGTGTCGTACTCGGTGTGTGCTGTAGCAGCTACAATTGAACTCAGCGCAGGCTGACTGGTGGTTCCTGCCATCGGTGCGGCAGCCCCGTCGACGGCGTCAGCCCCAGCCTGCCATGCAGCCATATAGCTGGCCAGCTGCCCACCTGGTGTATCGTGGGTGTGCACGTGCACGGGCAGATCAAAACGACTACGCAACGCACCAACCAACCGCCGCGCTGCCGGTGGCCGCAACAGTCCTGCCATATCCTTGACAGCCAGCACGTGTGCGCCAGCACCCACTATCTGTTCGGCTAGGCTCAAGTAATAGTCTAGGGTGTAGAGTGACTCCCCCGGGTCAGACAGATCACCGGTATAACACATAGCGACTTCTGCTACTGCACAACCAGTTTCATGTACCGCATCGATCGCCGGGCGCATCGACTCAACGTTGTTGAGCGCGTCAAAAATTCGGAAGATGTCAACACCGGTGGCTGTTGCCTCCGCCACAAACGCCGAAGTAACCACTTCCGGATACGGTGCGTAGCCGACCGTGTTGCGGCCCCGCAGCAGCATCTGCAAGCAGATGTTAGGCAGCGCATCACGTAGTGTCGCCAACCGATCCCAGGGATCTTCCTTGAGGAAACGCAGCGCCACACGTGCGTAGCGCCACCCCAACACTCCACCGACAATAACTGTGGCGTAATCCGGGCTAGATATGGTGCTATCCTAGCCAACCCGCTGGTACGCACTCGGGTAGCCAGCAGCGATTGGTGGGCGTCGCGAAACGTCGTATCGGTAACCCTGACCGCTGCCGATTCCCGCAGCCAGCGCGCAAAACGCTGGGGCCCCAGCTCAACCAATCGCTGCTTGGATCCGTCCGGGGGCCGGGTGTGTAGATCAATGTCGGGAAGCTTGTCGTCCGGATACACCGTTGACGGCCGCAAACCGTGCGGTTGGTTGACGGTGACATCGGCCAGATAACTGAGGATCTTGGTACCACGATCGGCCAAGGCGCGCGCGGTCAACAACTGCGGCCGCTCGTCAATGAACGACGTGATGAGGCGGCCAGCCTGAAAGTCCGGGTCATCCAGGACCGCCCGTAAAAAGGGAATATTCGTCGATATCCCACGAATCCGGAACTCCGCGATCGCCCGGCGCGCCCTGCTCACGGCCGTCGGAAAGTCACGACCCCGGCAGGTCAGCTTGACCAGCATGGAATCGAAGTGTGCGCTGATCTCGGCGCCGAGGTTGGTGTTGCCGTCCAACCGGATACCTGCCCCACCGGGGCTACGGTACGCGCTGATACGACCAGTGTCGGGCCGAAAGCCGTTAGCCGGATCCTCAGTGGTGATCCGACACTGCAACGCTGCACCGTGCGGCCGAATGCCCTGCTGGCTCAGACCAAGCTCGTCGAGCGACACTCCAGCGGCGATCCGCAGCTGACTGGAGACCAAGTCAACATCGGTAATCTCCTCAGTGACGGTGTGCTCCACCTGAATCCGCGGATTCATCTCGATGAACACATACTGGCCGCTCTCGTTCAACAGAAACTCCACCGTGCCGGCACAGCTATACCCGATATGCCTCGCAAACGCGACTGCGTCAGCGCACATTTGATCGCGCAGCTCTGTAGGCAAGCCCGGCGCAGGCGCCAGTTCGATGAGCTTTTGATGGCGACGCTGCACACTGCAGTCGCGCTCGTAGAGGCGGATCACATTGCCGAAGGTGTCGGCAAGGATCTGCACCTCGATGTGACGTGGTTGCAGCATCGCCTGTTCGAGATAAACCGTGGGGTCCCCGAACGCGGACTCGGCTTCTCGGCTGGCAGCGCCGATTGCTTCGGGCAGCGCACTGACGTCGCTGACGTGGCGCATACCGCGACCGCCGCCGCCGGCAACCGCTTTGACAAACAACGGGAACCGGATACCAGTCTCGCCTGATTCCAGGGCAGACACCAGCTTATCAACCGAGGCCGACGGCGCCGACGACATGAGCACAGGCAGGCCGGCTGCGCGGGCCGCAGTGATCGCCCGGAACTTGTTTCCGGTTAGCTTAAGCACTTCGGCGTTCGGGCCGACGAACGTGATGCCCGCGGCGACGCAGGCCGCAGCTAATTCTGGGTTTTCCGACAAAAACCCGTAGCCGGGATAGACAGCGTCGGCACCAGCGCGGCGAGCCGTGTTAACGATTTCGTCGACTGATAAGTACGCTCGGACCGGATGGCCAATATCGCCGATCTGATAAGACTCGTCAGCTTTCAGTCGATGCTGCGAATTGCGATCCTCATAAGGATACACTGCCACCGTGCTGATACCCAGTTCGTAAGCAGCACGAAAAGCGCGGATCGCGATCTCCCCGCGATTGGCTACCAACACTTTGGAAAACACGCGCGGCCCCTAAAGCCGATAACTCATAAGTAGTGTGGACCAATAGTAGTTCCAGAACCGCACCGCGATCAGCAGAAACACCGTAATGAACCACAGAGTGGCGATCGACCATCGCCATTGGTGAATCCCCCGGGCTATGATTTTGGTCCAGCTAGTTGGCCCCTCAAGCAGGGGACGAAAAACGATAGAGGTGACCACTACCAGCAGCGAAACGCTGACCGTCCAGACCACGATACAGTAAGGACACAACGCCCCGATGCGGTATAGGCTCTGGAAGATCAGCCAATGCACAAACCCCACGCTAATCAGCGTCCCGACCGTCAGTCCGATCCAATACCATTGTGGCAGTGAAATTTTCGCGACAGACAGCACGCCGGTGACCGTCACCAAAGTAAAGCCTACGATGCCAAACAACGAGTTGGGAAACCCCAGTACCGACGCCTGTGGCGTGATCATTACCGAACCGCACGCAACGATCGGGTTGACGTTGCACGACGGCACGTAGGCTGGGTTAAGCAAAATTCTGATCTTCTCAACCGTCAATGTCATCGAAGCGACTAAGCCAATCACACCCGATACCAGCACCCACCACGCGGTGGGCACTGGTATCAGCAATTCGCTGGCCGGAGTCGTTGTCGAGTCGCCGGGACGCTCAACAGGCTGTGCTGACACCGAGTAATTACGACGTAGTTGTAGCAGTGACAGCCATGTCGATGCCCGGAACGGCGCCCACGATCGTTTTGACCTTGGCCACTAGCGCATCAGGCGTCAATGGGTCATATTCGTCGCCGTTGATCTTGATCGTCGGGGTTGCCGAGATCTTCGCGAACGCTGCTTCTGCGACAACCTTGGCCAGGTACTTCCCACTGTTAATGCAGTCCGGAACCTTCCCGACCACGCCGGCTTCCCGCGCGACTTCGATCAATTTCGCATTGTCGGGGAAACTGCTCGCAAGTTCATTGGGTTGGAAGTTGCGACTGTACAACGCGGTACGGAACCGACGGTATGCATCCATGGATTCATCGGCGACGCACAAGGACGCCGCACCTGCCCGTGACGGATAGTTATGGTTCCGCGGGTGGTCCAGGATGGACACCACAGAGTAATCAGCCGCAATCGCACCGATGTCGATGAGCTTGGACACCGTGGACCCGAAATTCCGCTCGAAATCACCGCAACCTGGACACAAGAAGTCCTCGTAGAAAGACATCACAACCTTGGGGTTGTTAGTACCCGGCTGGGTGACTAACTTGCTCGAAATCACCCGCACCGTGTCGCCCGAACCAGTCAGCGGAGCCACACCTTCCTTACTGGCATGCTGCGACTTCATGACGGCGAAGACGACGACAACCGCGAAGATAACGACGATCGCAGTGCCCGCGACCATCAGAGCTCGGCCGGAACTGCCGTCGGCCGACTTCAGGTCGAGTCGCTGGGGACGTTTGCGGGTATCGGCCACAGGTTTGCTGATCCTAACGTGTTCAATTTAGCCCAATCCACGATCGGGCGACGGCACCTCTAGAGTACCGGCGACGATGAATTGGATGGCTACGTCCGGCTCAGGTGAGCACGCAGCGCCGAAATCAGCTCGCTTGTCGCGGCAGCACAGCCACCGCCGAGCGGAAACAAATTAGCGAAGCCGTGCAATAGCGAACCCATGCAACGCAGGTCCACCGCAGTCCCGACGGCACGCAGCGCCGCTGCATAGCTCTCACCTTCGTCGCGCAGTGGATCAAATCCCGCTACCGCGATCAGCGCCGGCGCTAGCCCGGATAACGATTCGGCCCGCAACGGCGACAGCCGCGGATCGGTGTGCTCGATACCGCAACCTCTCAGATACTGCGCTTGAAAGAAGTCCATATCCCGCTTGGTCAACAAAAAGCCACAGGCGAACAGCGTCATTGACCGGGTTTGTGCGGTGAAGTCGGTTCGCGGGTAGAGCAGCCACTGCAGCACCGGAGCAGGGCCGCCGGTGTCGCGGGCCAATTGGCACACAACGGCCGCCAGGTTACCACCGGCGCTATCCCCACCCACCGCGACCCGCCCGGAACTAGCGCCAAGCTGCTCGGCGTTCTGGTACGCCCACTCAAAGGCGGCATAGGCGTCCTCGATCCCTGCCGGAGCCGGATGCTCAGGTGCCAGTCGGTAGTCGATCGACAAGACGTGGATGTCAGCGTTGCGGCACGTCAACCGACACAGCGCGTCGTGGGTGTCCAAATCGCCGAGTGTCCAGCCACCGCCGTGGTAAAAGACCAGCAACGGGGCAACCGCGCCACTGGCCGGGCGGTAATGCCGTGCCGGAATATCACCACCCAGCCCGGGCAATGAAAAGTCGTCTACCTCGACGTGGATCTGCGGACCCGGCAACGACAACGAGGCCTCGCGCATCTGGGCGCGAGATGCAGCAACATCGTCATGGACGACCAGCCCGTCGATACCAATGGCACGCATGCTGGACAACATCAGCTGAAGCGTGGGGTCAAGCGTATTCCCGTCGATGATGACCGACCGACCGACTGACAGCACCTTCTTAGCGACGTTCGGAATCCACGGAAAAACCTTAGCGCCGACGGTGGTGATTTTGCTCTGCACGCGACTGGTCCACCGCGTTGGTTCGTGGCTAACGCCATGATGAAGATCTGCTGCGCCTGGCAAACTCTGGGTCATGGGCTGCTCCCTCGAAAAACCTGGTTAGGCTAAACTGACGCTAATTCGATTCCCACCGTCGAGCTTGGCGTGTCTCGGATCGCGTGCCGACCGACACTGAGCAGGTGGTCGGCACCGCGCTGCGCACCAATTATCGGCATATCGACACTGCGGCAATCCACCACAGCGTAGTGAGGGATCGAACAAGCGATTGCCGACTCCGGTGTACCCCGCGACCAAACTGCACGTGGTTACCAACGTTATAGAATACCGATCACCGCTACGACAGCACGCTGACGGCGTTCAACGTCGGTATGGAGCGGTTTGGACTAGATCACCCCGGCCTGTACCTGATACATTAGCTGCCGCTCAACAAGTCCATCGATACTTTCAAGGGCTTTGCCGGCCTGCGTGATCAGAGCCGAATCCGATCTATCGGAGTCAGTAACTCCTAGCCCGAGCAACTCGCGGTCCTGGCCGATGCCACCGGCACTGTTCCCGTGGTTAATCAGATCGAGTTATATTTGCGGCTGCCACAGCGGAAGCTGCGCGAGGTGCACGCCCGCCGTGGGATCGCCACTGAGGCATGGTCACCGTTAGGCAAAAGGTTGTTGTTGGCCCACCCGACAATCACCATTGTGACCGAAGGCTGAAGCCGGACCTCGGCACAGACTTCTGGTGAGGTGGCATATCAAGCTCGGTAATATCGTGATTTCCAAGTCGGTAAACCCTCACGGATTGCGAGCAACTGCAACGTGTTCGATTCCGAACTCAGAGCCGAGGAAATGGCGTCGATCTCCCTGCTCGATGACGGAGCCCGGCTTGGACGCAACCTACACACCTTCGATTTCACAGGCAGGTGAAATGATGCCGGGTGCCCCCAGCCCCTCTATCCCCTCAATAGCTCTTAACGACGAAAACACGATGCCCGTGCTCGGTCTTGGTGTCGCAGAACTGTCGGAGAACGAGACCGAACACGCGGTTTTGACGGCACTGGAAATCGGCTGCCGGCTCATCGACACCGCTGCGGCCTATGGCAATGAAGCCGCGGTCGGCCGGGCGATTGCCACCTCCGGGATTCCCCGCGGCGAGTTGTTCGTCACCACCAAGTTGGCTACCCCCGATCAGGGTTTCATCAAGTCTCAAGATGCTTGCAAGGCCAGCTTGGACCGACTCAGCATGGACTACGTCGACCTCTACCTGATTCATTGGCCAGCCCCTCCAGTGGGCCAGTATGTGGACGCCTGGGGGGGCATGATCCAATCCCGCGGCGAAGGGCATGCACACTCAATCGGCGTATGCAACTTCACCGATGAGCATTTGTCAGCGGTTATCGATCTCACCTTGGTCACGCCGACGGTCAACCAAATCGAGCTACACCCACTGCTCAACCAATACGAGATGCGCAAATCAAATGCTCAGCACAACGTTGTCACCCAGTCCTACACCCCACTGGTTCTCGGCCTGTTGATGGGCAACCCGACCTTGACTTCGATCGCCGCCGAATATGGCAAGACACCCGCACAAGTACTACTTCGGTGGAACTTGCAGCTAGGTAATGCGGTGATCTTCCGATCCACCAAAGTCGAACACATTGCCAGCAACTTCGACATCTTCGATTTCGAATTGGCCATCGAGCACATGGACGCAATGAATAGCCTACATGACGGCACCCGGCTTCGCCCGGATCCAGAAACCTACGCTGACAGCTGATATCTCGCCCTCTGACCACTACCCGGTCGGACAGGTCGTTGCGGCCTGACGCAGTACACCCGTCGACGGCTCATCTAGCGGTAGCTGGTAACCGCGCAGCACAGCGATAAACTGCATAGTATATTGGCACGTGAACGCGGCGTTTGGCGGCATCCACCGAGCCGGCGGCGAATCGCTCTTGTCATGATTGGCCTGACCGTCGACGGCTAGTAAGTTGGCAGGATCGTTAGCAAACCGCAGCCGCTGCCGTTGGGGCCAGCCGTAGGCCCCCATATCCCAGGCGTAGGCGAGCGGGACGATGTGGTCGATCTGCACTGATTCGCCGACCTTTGCGCCGCGTTGGAAAGCGACGGTCTTTTTGGTATACGGATCATGCAGCGTGCCGGTGGCCACCGCATTTGGACACCGCTTGATCGACACGAACGTCTTGTCCACGAGATCGCGGGTGAGGATGTCCTCGCGAGTGTCACACCCGTTGTTCCCGAGCGGGGCATCGTTGTTGTCATCCCACGGGTCGCCGAACGCCAACCGGTGGTAGTCATAGCGATGTAGGCGCTGCGGCAGCACAACAACATTCACCAGCACATCGGTGCCCGGGTGTACCCTCGGCATGCCAGCGTGTACAGCGAATTCGCCAGCACGCCCGGCTGACGATAATCCCAACGTCTGATAGGCGACCACCAGCGCGAATACCGCAACAGTCGACAACCACAGTACAACTTTGCGACTCATGACTTATCCAAGTATTTGATGCGGTCGGTGTCGGTGAATCGTGCTGCCAACCCTGCTAATCCGGGATGCGGATCATGGTAGGAACGCATGCAGAAGTCACGCGCAGCCTCAATTATCACCTGGTGCTCGGCCAATGACAGCAACCGCAAGGTAATCGCCTTACCGGATTGTCTGCGGCCCAGCACATCTCCTTCCCGACGCTCCTTGAGGTCGAGATCGGCAAGCGCGAACCCGTCCATGGTCTCGGCGACAGCACATAGCCTGCGCCCGGCCGGGGATCCCGGCGAGACCCAGCTGGCCAACAGACACAGGCTCGGATACGCACCACGACCGATGCGACCGCGTAACTGATGCAACTGGCTGATTCCAAACCGGTCGGCATCCATCACCAGCATAACAGTGGCGTTGGGGATGTCTACGCCCACCTCAATAACGGTGGTGCATACCAGCACATCGATTTCTCCTGCGCGGAAAGCCGTCATCGTGGCATCCTTCTCGTCAGTAGACAACCGTCCGTGCATGAGCGCCAACCGCACGTTCGCGAGCTCATCGGAACGCAATCGGGTATAGAGTCCCTCCGCGGTTGCCGATGGCCTGCTGTTCTGCTCGCCTCTTTGCGGACCGTCGGTCTCGTCGATCCGAGGCGCCACCACATACGCTTGGCGGCCTGCGGCGACCTCCTCGAGGATGCGTTGCCAGGCCCGGTCCAGCCACCAAGGCTTGTCCTTGACAAAGATGACGTTGCTGGTGATCGGCTGACGTCCGCGCGGCAATTCACGTAGCGTCGACGTTTCCAAGTCGCCATAGACGGTAAGCGCGACAGTACGCGGGATTGGCGTCGCCGTCATCACCAATAAGTGCGGCGTTATGCCGTCACGAGCCTTGGCGCGCAATCGATCTCGTTGCTCGACACCGAAGCGATGTTGTTCGTCGACCACCACCATGCCCAAGTTGTGGAATTCGATCGCGTCCTGCAGCAGCGCGTGCGTGCCGATGACGATGCCAGCCTGGCCGCTGACAATGTCGGCACGAACCTGATTCTTCTGCGCCGCTATCATCGAGCCGGTAAGCAGCGCCACCCGGGTGGCGTTTTCAATCCCACCCAGCTGACCCCCCATCCCTAACGGGCCAAGGACATCGCGGATCGACAGCAGATGTTGTGCGGCAAGAACTTCCGTAGGCGCCAGCAAAGCACACTGGTAACCGGCGTCGACCATCTGCAACATTGCTAGTACCGCGACGATGGTCTTGCCCGACCCAACCTCACCCTGCAGTAGACGCTTCAACGGGCGGGTCGTCGCAAGTTCATCAGACAGCACATCGCGCACCTCGCGCTGTCCCGCCGTCAGCTCGAACGGCAACCGGAGCATCAGTTCCGCCACCAGGCCGTCAGACCGCGGCGGTGCCGGCGGACCCGATTCCGACAACTCACCGTGCCTGCGTGTGACCAACGCCCACTGCAAGCCGACAGCTTCATCGAAGATTAATCGCTCCCGCGCACGCCGACGTTCCGGCTCGCTCTCGGCGAGATGGATAGCGCGCAGCGCCTCATCTTCGGATATCAGACCATGCATGGTGCGCAGTTCTACGGGCAGCGGATCGGGCACCGGATCAAGGACGTCCAGCACCTGACGCACACAGGCGTAGATATCCCAGCTCTGCAGTTTGGTACTTGCCGGATAGATCGGAAAGAAGCGACGTTGGAACGCCGATATCAGAACTTCGCCGCTGACAGCCTGCGAAGCATCGGCAATGCTGCGCAGCGAACTGCTGCCCCGGTTGCGTCCGTCCGGCGAGTCGAGAATGAGAAACGCGGGATGCGTCAGCTGCATAGCACCCCGAAAAAACCCAACCTCCCCGGAGAGCATCACCTTCGTGTCTTTGGTGAGCCCCTTGCTAATGTAGCCCGCGTTGAAAAACGTTGCGGTAACCTTGTTACGTCCAGAGCCAACGGTGAGACGGAGATATTTCTTCTTCGGGTCCTTCTTCATCGGTAACGTCACCGCCTCCGTGATGACGTCGACGATGGTGGTGTGCTCACCTGCTTCTGGCCGCTCGTCTTGGGCGCCCCGCACGGTCGCGCCCTCAGTGTAACTGCGTGGGTAGTGGCGTAGCAGGTCGTCGACGGTTCGGATACCGAACACTTCGTCGAGGGAATCAGCGGCCTTGGCGCCCACAATGTAGTCGAGCCGATCGGATAGTGACACCACAACTACTCGACTCCGATCAGCAGCGCGTCACTGTGATGCCCGCTGCAGTAAACAACCAATTCAGTCCCCAGATGGTTGTCGTGCACGTGCTGTTGCAGGATGTCACTCACCGCTGCGACGTCAACTGCTGTATCACCGTTGAGCATCCCTCTCACATGGGCAGCACCGGTATCCACCACGGCCTGCATCAGCTGGTGGACGCTAATACCCGCGGCTAGATTGACGGCGCCTGGCGCCAGCTGCAGCATGTAGGCTCCTTCTCTGGCGAACGATTCGGCGACATCGTCACCGTCGACGGCGGCTAGCACCGTCCATCTACCCACCGGCAGTCCGGTGGTGGCGGAATTCAGCGCCACAACCACAATTCGGCTGAATTGTCCTGCTACCAATCCTGCTTCGATGACTATGCCGGCATCGTCAGTGTGGATTATGCACCAAGTAACTGCGTTGATTCACCACAGGCGCGACCACAATGGCGACCGATTCACCCAATTTCTCGAGCCGATCCCGCATCGTGTCCGCCGCGTCAGCATCGCACCCATCCAGATCGCACCGATCTAGTAGGTACATCGCCTCGAATCGCGGTGCTCGGTGTCTGATTACTTCATCACTTTTGGTCGCACAGCACCGCGCACGATGTACAAGCTGCCGCCGCGGTGAATGTCGAGCGCAGCGCGTTCAAGCGGACCAGCAGGCTCCGTCCACCGGCGTACACCGCGCCGGCGTCAGCGAACAAACCAAACTGTTCAAAGATCATCGCTAGCGCCACAACGACCGCGTCACCGGCGGGTGATAACCACCGGAACCAGCCCCTCCCTGCCATTGACGCACTGCTCGACGACAACTGCGGTGGCTAGCAACACCGAAACGATGGTCTCTGGGATCTTTTCGTCGCCCCTCGAAATAATGGTCAGTTCGACATCGCGCTGCAACCTAGCCCCAAGCAGCGCGACACCAACATCGGGTAGTTCGCTGCCGGACTCGGCAGTCGCACTTACGGTTACGCCGGCGATGCCACGCAAGATCTGGGAGACGATCACGCCGGGCTTGCCACGGGCGTCGTTTAGCGCACCTTCCGACAGGGCTGCCATGACCCGAGCAACGTCGCCTGATTAGCTCTGCGCGTTGGCTCTCGCATTCGTCTCAACTAGCGCAGAACGCATGGCGAAGAGCACGTCAGCGGCCAGTATCGGAATCGACAACCGGGAACACATTACGCCGGTTAATCTCGTCAATGTGAATGATGGGTTCGCTGACAGCAACGTACGCCGAATCCCACAATATCGACGCGTCCAGCAGACGTTCCTGCAAACTACGACAAGTGCCCAGTGTGACCCACCTCCTTCCGCCGCACCCCAGTGTGCGCCAGCGTAACTTGACGCCGCACGCGAGGTGATTGCCTGTGAAACCCCACACGTCGGCGGGGCGAACCGGTCCATTGAGATTAGCCAACGGAAGTGGACCATACTGGCCGTGACCGTCCGACAGCTGTTGACCGTTTTGGTGGTTGCCCGCAGCAGTCACTACGCTAAGTTAGCGCCTGGGTCAGCTTGGCTGTCCCAGCCTCTATATGCGGCTGGTTGCCGTACCCCAGCAGGAGATTTGAGGAGCTTGCAGAATGGCCGCTGTGTGCGATATCTGCGGGAAAGGCCCTGGCTTCGGCAAGTCAGTGTCACACTCCCACCGCCGCACTAACCGCCGGTGGGACCCCAACGTGCAAACCGTGCATATGGTGACGCGTCCCGGCGGCAACAAGCAGCGGCTCAACGTCTGCACCTCCTGCATTAGAGCCGGCAAGGTTACCCGCGGCTGACTTCTTGCGCACTGCACGCCAAGGCGGTCAGGGTAAGCGCCAATCGATGGGCTCAGCACCCAGCCCAGCGAGTATCTCATTGGCCCGGCTGAACGGACGCGAGCCGAAGAACCCACGAGACGCCGACAACGGCGAGGGGTGTGGCGACTCAATCACCACACAGTTACCCGCCAGCAGCATCGGCTTCAGCGTAGCAGCATCGCGACCCCACAAAATCGCCACCATCGGCTCTGAGCGCACAGCCAGCGCGCGGATCGCGCACTCCGTGACCACTTCCCAGCCCTTGCCCCGGTGAGATGCCGGGTTACTAGGGCGTACCGTCAGCACCCTGTTCAACAGCAGCACACCGCGCTGCGCCCAGGGGGTCAGATCCCCACACGCGGGCAACGGATAGCCCAGGTCTGCACTATACTCCTCGAAGATGTTAGCCAGACTGCGGGGCAACGGACGCACATCGGGAGCCACCGAGAAGCTCAGACCAACAGCATGACCCGGCGTCGGGTACGGATCTTGCCCAACGATCAAGACCCGCACAGTGTCGAAAGGATACGTAAAGGCGCGCAAAACATTCCGCCCAGCAGGTAGGTACCTTCGCCCTGCCGATATTTCGGCCCGCAGAAATCGACCCATCTCGGCTACCTGGTCAGCAACCGGCTCTAACGCCGTCGCCCACCCTTGCTCGACGAGCTGACTCAACGGACGCGCGGTCATCCCAACCCCTGCACCAAGATTTCCCAGTACTCAGGTGCTTGTCGGTCGGTGTACTTCAGCAGGGCGATCGGGTAGACGGTCACCGTGAAACCCTAACCTCCAAAGGATTGCCAACCCGCATATCCCCGACACTCATGCCCATCGACAAGCACCCGAGCCGGCCCATCAAACACCCGTCCGATGATGCGCCACCCAGCCGGTGTCGGGCCAGCGAAACAGGCCACCAGGGCGTGATCTTCACCGCCGCACAGCACCCACGGCCACGGATCACCGCCCACTGCGGTCGCGGCCGCGGTCAACGCAGCGTGGTCTACGGCAAGCGCCGCAGTGGATAGGTCAATCGACACCCCGGATGCCCGTGCAACGTGGCGCAGGTCGGCGATCAAACCATCGGAGACGTCGATCATTGCCTGGGCCCCGCACGCTGCGGCCGCGGCCCCTCCGCCATATGGCGGCTCAGGCACCACATGCCGACGTCGCAGCTCATCGAATCCATCAATTCCTTTGTGCCACAGGGCGTAACCAGCAGTCGAGCAGCCCAGAACACCAGCAACAGCTACCATGGAGCCGACTTTAGCCCCAGACCGCAGTACCGGAGCGCGACCGTCAAGATCACCCAGCACCGTAACAGAGAGCACCCATTGCGGGCAGCTAACGAGATCGCCGCCGACGATGCCGGCACCAATGCGCCCAGCCTCGTCCCACAGCCCGTCCACTAACGCGTTCACCTGCGTCATCGGCGTATCACCAGGCGCTCCCAAACCCACCACGAATGCGGTGGCCCGCGCCCCCATCGCCTCAATGTCGGCAGCGTTCTGCGCGATCGCCTTGCGGCCGACATCGTGCGGTGCTGACCAGTCCAGTCGAAAGTGGCGATCCTGCACCAGGACATCAGTTGATACCACGGTGCGACCGTCGCCGGAAGTCACCACCGCCGCGTCATCACCGGGTCCGAGCGCGACCACAGCAGGCTGTCTGCGCCCCTGCACCAGCCGGTCGATTATCGCAAACTCACCGAGCTGTTCAAGCGTTACCGACTCCCCTGACGCCCCAAACTCATGGTTAAGCACGCCACCTCCTTTGGCGCGTCCCGGACATCTGAGAGTACCCAAACGATCACCCAACCTGCGGTAAGTTAAGTCCCTGCCGGCCCGCGCAAGCGGACAGCCGCCAGTGTAAAGCCCGGTGCCGATGTGTACAGCATATGGCCCGACAAACAGCACGGCAGGTAAGGAATTCGGTCAGGAGGTGGCTGGGCAGGTGACGAATGACCCCGACGCTGGCAGGCCACCGCACGCCATGACAATCGCCGCGGTGGTGCTGGCAGCGGCAACGATCGGCGTAATCCTGGTCCTCGCGGCAACCCGCCACGCGCTGCCGCGGCCAGTTGCCGTTGCTGCCGTCCCAGCCCCGCAGGCCACCACAGCCGCATGCCGATCGCTGGCGCAAGCATTGCCGCAGCGGCTCGGCGACTATCAGCGCGCGCCCATCGCGCAACCGGCACCCGACGGTGTGGCCGCCTGGCGAACCGGGCCAGACATCGAGCCGGTGGTGCTGCGTTGCGGACTCGACCACCCGGCCGACTTCGTAGTGGGTTCCCCGATCCAGACCGTCGACCACGTGCAGTGGTTTGAGGTGGCCACCGAACCACAATCCGCCCGTGATGCCAGCCGATCCACCTGGTACACGGTGGATAGGCCAGTCTATGTTGCATTAACACTGCCATCAGGATCGGGTCCGACACCCATCCAAGAACTCTCCGAGGTAATCGACCGCACTTTGACGACCGTCCCAATCAACCCAGCTCGGCCTCACTAGCTGGCTCATTTAACGCAGACCCACGCCCCGAGCCAACGCCGTGTCCACCATGGTCGCTAGCAAAGTCGAGTAGTCCACGCCGCTGGCCGCCCACAGCCGCGGGTACATCGAGATTGTGGTAAATCCCGGCATCGTGTTGATTTCGTTGATCACCAGCCCGTCGGCGGTGAGGAAGAAGTCCACTCGGGCCAGGCCCTGGCAGTCGATGGCCCGAAATACCCGGATCGCCAGCTGACGCACCTCGTCGGCAACATCTTCATCCACCTTGGCGGGTACGTCTAACTCGGCTGCGTCGTCAAGATATTTGGTCGTGAAATCGTAGAACGCGTCCTCGCGTCCTCGCACCCCGGCCACCCGGATCTCCCCCACCGTGCTGGCCGCCACAGTGCCATCCGGCATCTCGAGCACACCGCACTCCAGCTCGCGGCCGTTAACCACCGCCTCGACTATCACCTTCGGATCGTGCCGGCGAGCGTCGGCAATCGCGGTGGACAACTGACTCCAGCTCGACACCCGGCTGATACCGATCGACGAGCCACCTCGCGCAGGTTTAACAAATACCGGCAAACCCAGCCTTCTGCACTCCCATCGATGCAACGTTGGCCGTGACGGGTGCAACACCACGTGCGCGCCCAGCGGAAGTCCCTCCGCGGCGAACAGCTTCTTGGTGAATTCCTTGTCCATGCCGACAGCACTGGCCAACACACCAGCGCCGACATAGGGCACACCAGCAAGTTCCAGCAGCCCCTGAATAGTACCGTCCTCGCCGTAGGGACCGTGCAACACCGGGAATACCACATCAACCGACGCCAATATCTCTCCAGCATTGAGGTCTGCACCGTGCGAAAGTGACACCAGTTGGCCGCTTCGCCGCGGATCGGCCAGCAGTGTCAACTCGGTTCCCGATTCACAGCTCACCGCGGGAAGCTGCTGATTGACGATCGCCAGTGAATCAGGGTTGGGATCGGTGAGCACCCACGACCCCTCCGGAGTGATGCCGACCGCGACCACGTCGAACCGCTGTGGATCCAGATTGCGCAGTATGCTGCCGGCAGACACACAGGAGATGGCATGTTCGTTGCTGCGCCCACCAAATACGACGGCAACGCGCACGCGGCCACTCGGTGACAGCCGTGATGTCAGGAGCCGCTGGTAGGCATTCACAACCTAGAAAGGCTACCGGTCAAGCAGCTCCAAGAGCGGCATAGGAGCTCTGGACTGGGGGTTTCCAGCTACTCACGAAGCCGACTGGGCGGGGGTTGTCTTATTTTGGGCGGAGTGTTTTACTCCGGCCTAGTACTGCAGCCCAACAACAAGGCTATCGCCTTCTCTACCGAGAGTCCTTCGTGACAGACTCGATATACGGCGTCGGTGAGCGGCATTTCGACGTCATGCCTGGACGCCAGCGTGAGCACCGACGCGCATGACGTCACACCCTCAACGACATAGCCATCCCCACCACCGGGGCCATCCGTACCGTGCAAGGTCGACTGCATGGTCGCGCCCCGTCCCAGGCGTTCGCCCAGCGACCGGTTCCGCGAATGTGGCGATGTGCAGGTGGCCACCAAATCACCTACCCCCGCCAGGCCAGCCAACGTCGTGCTCTTAGCGCCTAGCGCCACCCCCAGCCGGATGATCTCCGCCAGGCCTCGGGTAATGATCGCCGCCGCGGTGTTTTCGCCGAAACCAACGCCCACCGCCATCCCGCACGCCAGCGCGATGATGTTCTTGCATGCCCCGCCAATTTCGGTGCCGACAACATCGCTGTTAGTGTACGGTCGGAAGTAGCCATTGCTAAGTATGCGCTGTAAAGCGACAGATCGGCCCGAGTCGGTGCATGCGATGACGGTGGCTGCAGGCTGACATTGAGCGATCTCGCTAGCCAGGTTGGGTCCCGAAATTACCGCGACCTGCGCCGGGTCCACGCCGGTTACCGAAACGATGACCTGACTCATCCGCATCAGAGTGCCTAGCTCGATGCCCTTGGCCAAACTCACCAGGGTTGCACCGTCGGCCACCAAACCACCCCACCGCTCGAGGTTGGCCCGCATCCGCTGCGCCGGCACCCCTAGGAGCACCGTCGACGCACCGCGTAGCGCCTCTGCAGGATCGGAGACAGCGCGTATACCTGACGGCAGCAGTATTCCCGGTAAGTAGGCGCGGTTGTATCGAGTGGTGTTGATCTGTTCAGCAACGTCAGGTCGCCGAGCCCACAATACGACCCCTCCCTCCAGCCCGCCGGCATCAACAAGCACCTTGGCCAGCGCGGTGCCCCATGCACCGGCGCCCATCACAGCTACAGCATCTTCCGAACTGGCCACTGCGTCGACCATCCACCACCCCCGTAATTGTTAAAGCCACATCTGCAGCCAACACGGCCCAGACCAGCGACGAGCTACTGTCACGCCAGTTACGATCACGCTAGCGTGGCGCTGGGCTGCGGCCGTTATTCTAGCGGTGCATCATCTCGGCAACCGATACGTGGACTGAACAGCATGGCCGATACCGACCCCCACGTCCGACGATCAGATCTTAAGTGCACTGCAGCAAATACGTGGAACTAAAACTTCGCTGGTAAAGTCACCCTTTGGTCGTTGTCGCTCCCCACCACTACTGGCGCGCAGTTCCTGTCGGTCAGCGCGGAAGTCATTGCGGCGCTTTACTATTCCAACCGTACTCTAACATCGATCTGGAAGATTCGACCATCGCTCCAGACATATGATCAGCCCAGCTTGGCTAGTCACCGGGGTTGCAGTGCCGATTCCCAGGCAGACTAGAAAATTGCTAGTTATACTCCAACACAACTCTATAGCGTGCCAATCGCCTCTCACAAGCGCGTTCGCGCGTCTCCCTCGCAAGCAGGCAGTGCCCCTAACTTGCAAAGAAGACAGCGACCAGCGCTGGCAGGATAGGTGCATGAGTTGCACACAGGCCGGCGGCACAGGTGATGTCGGCTTGATCATCGCCGTTAAGCGGTTGGCCGCCGCCAAGACCAGGCTAAGCTCAGTTTTCTCGGCGCGAACACGAGAAAATGTGGTGTTGGCCATGCTGATAGACACCCTAACTGTAGCGACACACGTTTCAGCACTGAGTTCGATCACTGTTATCACACCTGACGAAGCCGCCGCGGCGGCGGCAGCCGAACTTGGCGCCAACGTGCTGGCTGACCCGACACCTGAGGAGCATGACGATCCACTGAATAACGCTATTGCCACCGCGGAACACATGGTAACCGGGTTACTCTCCAATATCATTGTACTGCAAGGAGATTTGCCTGCATTGCAGACACAGGAATTGTCCGAGGCAATCATTGCCGCACGACACCATCAGCGCAGCTTCGTCGCTGACCGACTCGGCAGCGGAACCTCGGCGCTCTGCGCATTCGGAACCGCGCTCGACCCGCAGTTCGGACCGGATTCGTCCGCGCAACATCGCCGTTCGGGTGCGATCGAACTGACGGGACCCTGGCCTGGCCTACGATGCGACGTCGACACGCCTGCCGATCTGGCGGCTGCCTGCCGTCTGGGCATCGGGGCCGCCACCGCTCGGGTGGTCGCACATCTATAGCTCGACCAGCTAACGCATCACCCAGGGTGAACGGCGCATCAATGCGGAACGGATGTCCACAGTGTGCTAGCCGCATCACCGGATGATGAGCAATGATCTTGTAGTGACAGAAATCGAAGCTGAAGCCCGGCCTGAAGAGAATATATGGCATTCAGACGACTCGGCGCTCACAGCACCGCCCGCGGCGACCATCTCTGCGAGCCAAGACCAGCTGCCTGACGACCGCTACCTCAACCGAGAATCAAGCTGGCTGGATTTCAACGCGCGCGTGCTCGCACTGGCCGCCGATAATTCGTTGCCGTTGTTGGAGCGAGCCAAGTTTCTGGCGATCTTCGCGTCCAATCTCGACGAGTTCTATATGGTTCGGGTCGCCGGCCTCAAACGCCGCGACGAGATGGGCTTGTCGGCACGCTCCGCTGACGGTCTCACCCCACGTGAGCAACTGAGCCGAATCGGCGAACAGACCCAACGAATCGCCAGCCGGCATGCACGGGCGTTCCTCGATTCGGTGTTACCCGCACTCGGTGAAGAAGGCATCTATATTGTCACATGGGCCGATTTAGATCAGTCCGAACGCGACCAATTATCTACCTATTTCAACGAGCAGGTCTTCCCCGTCTTGACACCATTGGCTGTCGATCCCGCCCACCCGTTTCCGTTTGTCAGCGGGTTAAGCTTGAACCTGGCGGTCACCGTCAAACAACCTGGCGCCGGCGCTCAGCATTTCGCCCGGGTCAAGGTGCCCGACAACGTCGATCGGTTCGTTGAACTCTCTGAACGCAAGGCAGTCAGAGATACCGCTACCGGAGACGAAGGTCAGCTCATTCACCGATTCCTGCCGATGGAAGAGCTGATCGCAGCGTTTCTTCCAGTTCTCTTCCCCGGTATGGAAATCCTCGAGCATCATGCGTTCCGCATTACCCGCAACGCTGACTTCGAGGTTGAAGAGGATCGCGACGAAGACCTACTACAGGCGCTGGAACGAGAATTGGCACGGCGGCGATTCGGTTCGCCGGTGCGACTCGAGATCGCCGACGACATGACCGAAAGCATGCTAGAATTGCTGTTGCGGGAGCTCGGCGTGCATCCCAGCGACGTCATCGAAGTGCCCGGGCTGCTGGACCTGTCGTCGTTGTGGCAAATCTACAGACTGGATCGACCCGCGCTTAAAGACCGTGCATTTATTCCCGACACTCATCCCGCTTTCGCCGAGCGGGAAACTCCCGAGAGCATCTTCGCAACGCTGCGCGAAGGCGACGTACTAGTGCATCATCCCTATCATTCGTTTTCCACCAGCGTGCAAAGATTCATCGAACAGGCCGCCGCCGACCCCGATGTACTGGCAATCAAACAGACGCTGTATCGTACCTCGGGCGGTTCACCGATCGTGCTGGCGCTCATCGAAGCCGCCGAGGCAGGAAAGCAAGTAGTGGCACTGGTCGAAATTAAGGCACGCTTTGACGAGCAGGCCAACATCCGGTGGGCACGCGCGCTGGAACACGCAGGCGTGCATGTGGTGTACGGGCTCGTTGGACTCAAGACACACTGCAAGACCTGCCTTGTAGTGCGTCGTGAGGGCTCGACGATCCGGCGGTACTGTCATATCGGAACCGGCAACTACAACAGCAAGACCGCTCGGCTGTACGAAGATGTCGGTCTGCTGACCGCGGCACCCGATATCGGCGCCGACCTGACTGATTTGTTCAATTCGCTTACCGGGTATTCGCGTAAACTGACTTACCGCAACCTTCTGGTAGCCCCGCAGGGAATTCGCCGGGGCATTATCGAGCGTGTCGAGCGCGAGGTGGCCGCCCATCATGAAGCCGGCCCCCAAGCCGGTAAGGGCCGGATCCGACTCAAGATGAACGCTCTGGTCGACGAACAAGTCATTGATGCGCTGTATCGCGCGTCGCAGGCTGGCGTACGGGTCGAGGTGGTGGTGCGTGGCATATGTGCACTACGTCCAGGAACCGAAGGTTTCTCTGAAAACGTCTTCGTCCGATCGATTCTCGGCCGTTTCCTCGAACATTCGCGTATCATCCACTTCCGCGCCGTCGATGAGTTCTGGATCGGCAGCGCCGATATGATGCACCGCAACCTGGACCGACGTGTCGAGGTGCTGGCTCAAGTTAAAGACCCGAGGCTGACCGCGCAGCTGGATGAGTTGTTCGAGTCCGCACTGGACCCGTCTACCCGGTGCTGGGAACTGCGGCCAGACGGACAGTGGACTGCGTCGCCGCAGGAAGGCCAACGAGTACGCGACCACCAAGAATCGTTGATGGAGCGGCACCGAAGCCGCTAATGCTGTTTGGTGATCTTGTGGCCACATCCACGACTGTGAATGGTCCTAACCCAATTAACCTGCAGGAGTTGAGGTGTCGATCCAGAACTCATCCCGTCGGCGCTCCGATGGTCAGATCGTCTACGCCGCGGGGGCGGTGTTATGGCGACCGGGAAATTCCGACCCGGCCATCGAGATTGCCGTAATCCACCGTCCTCGTTACGACGACTGGTCGCTGCCCAAAGGTAAAGTGGACCCTGGCGAGACTGCTCCGGTAACGGCCGTACGAGAGGTGTTCGAGGAGACAGGTCACCACGCGACACTTGGCGCACGGCTCATTGCGGTGAATTACCCGATCGATCAACGCGTCAAGAAGGTGCACTACTGGGCAGCGCGCAGCACCAGGGGACAATTCGTCCCTAACGGCGAGGTCGACGAACTGCTCTGGCTACCAATTACCGACGCAATGAAAAGACTGGATTACGCGCAGGATCGAAAAGTATTGCGCCGGTTCGCTAAACAGCCAGCTAACACGCGAACCGTGCTGATCGTCCGGCACGGGAACGCCGGCAGGAAGTCACGCTTCTCCCAGGATGACACCAAGCGACCTTTGGACAAACAGGGCCGCGCACAGGCGGAAGCATTGATCGGACAGCTGCTTGCCTTTGGTGCCACCGATGTGTATGCGGCCGATCGGTTGCGCTGTCATCAAACGGTAGAACCGGTCGCCACAGAATTGGGTGTACCGATCCACAATGAGCCCAGCTTAACCGAGGAGGCCTACGCCAAGAACCCCACACATGGCCGACAGCGAGTGCTGCGAATCGCGGCACAGCCAGGAACGCCAGTGATCTGTTCGCAGGGCAAAGTGATTCCAGACCTGATCGCGTGGTGGTGCGAACGCGACGAAGTACGCCCCGACAAATCACGCAATCGCAAGGGCAGCACATGGGTGCTGTCACTGTCGGCCGGCCGACTAGCGGCAGCCGACCACGTCGGCAGCGCGCTTGCAACCAACGTACGGGCCTAATACGCAGATACCCTTTGAGCGGCGTTGCTGCCACCCAAAGGGTATCTGCGTTAGGACTAGTTACTTCCTTACTTACGACCCCGCTTGGCGGCGGTAGCCTTCTTGGCTAGAGCTTTCTTGGCCGGAGCCTTGGTCGCTGCCTTGCGCACCGGAGCCTTGGTCGCTGCCTTGCGCACCGGAGTCTTGGCGGCGACCTTCTTCACCGCTTTGGTCGCTTTTTTGGCGGGCGTCCTCTTGGTCGCAGCCTTCTTGGCCGGAGCCTTAGCTACGGCCTTCTTGGCCGGAGCCTTAGCTACGGCCTTCTTGGCTGGAGCCTTTTTAACCGCTGCCCTCTTGGCTGCGCTGGTCGCTACACCACGCTTGACCGCTGGTCCTTCCGCTGGGAGACGCTGTGCGCCAGCCACAACCGCTTTAAATTGCGCACCCGGGCGGAATGCCGGGACGGACGTCGGCTTCACCTTCACCGTTTCGCCAGTGCGGGGGTTGCGGGCCACACGTGCAGCTCGGCGACGCTGCTCGAACACACCGAACCCGGTAATGGTGACACTGTCGCCCTTATGTACCGCGCGCACAATCGTATCAACGACATTCTCGACGGCGGCGGTCACCTGCCGACGGTCCGAGCCCAATTTCTGTGTCAGCACGTCAATGAGCTCTGCTTTGTTCATCCAAATCCTCCGAAGTCAGTGGTCCTCGTTTTCGAACCGACTAGTGGACACGGTAAACCCTCAGCCCGCTGATTTCCAAGAGCCACGCGCAATTTCACTGAAACAACGTCGGAAATTATCGCAATCTGGTTGCTGCCCTTAACTGGTAGCGGGAGGAGAAAAATACACCCGGCAGCGTTGGTTAACGAGCGGAAAACCCGGCCAGTTCGACCCTTCAGGAGGTGGATACTGTCCGCGGTTTCCACTCCGGACGAGCCAACTCAAATGTCTCGATCTCGTCGAATTTCTGCAGCGTAAGTGCTATATCGTCGAGTCCTTCAAGCAGTCGCCAAGCAGTGTAGTCGTCAATCTTGAACGGCAACACCACCGTTCCCGCCGTGACGTTTCGATGTTGAAGATTGACAGTGATTTCCAACCCTGGGCTCTGTTCGATGAGTTTCCACAGAAGTTCGACATCATCTTGGGCTACTTGAGCCGCTAGCAGCCCCGCCTTGCCTGCATTACCGTGAAAAATATCACCAAATCGAGACGAAATAACCACCCGGAATCCATAGTCCATGAGCGCCCACACCGCATGCTCACGCGACGACCCGATCCCGAAATCGGGCCCGGCGACCAGGATGGAACCCCGATCGAACGGGCTGAGATTGAGCACAAATGAAGGATCAGCCCGCCACGTCGCAAACAAGCCGTCCCCGAAACCGGTTCGGGTGACACGCTTCAAAAAGGCCGCCGGAATAATCTGATCGGTATCAACATTGGACCGCCGCAGCGGCATGCCAATGCCGGTGTAGGTGTGGAAGGCTTCCATGTGTACCCCATACTCCCTTACTCAATTCAGGCCGGACGAGCTAGTTCAAATCGGCTGGAGCAGATAAAGTGCCGCGAACCGCGGTGGCGGCGGCGACGGCCGGGGATACCAAATGTGTACGGCCACCCGTACCTTGCCGTCCTTCGAAATTTCGGTTAGACGTCGCGGCACACCGCTCCCCAGGCGCAAGCTGATCGGGGTTCATGCCCAAACACATCGAACAGCCCGCCTGCCGCCACTGCGCGCCCGCAGTGATAAAAATCTCACCGAGCCCTTCGGCTTCAGCCTGCGCACGTACCCGCATCGAACCAGGGACAATCAGCATCCGCACACCGTCGGCCACCTTGCGGCCATGCAACACATCGGCCACCACCCGCAGATCTTCAATGCGGCCATTGGTACACGACCCGACGAACACTGCATCGACCGCGATATGACGTATCGGTGTTCCTGGGCGAAGGTCCATGTACACCAACGCTTTCTCGGCGGCCTGTCGAGCGGCGTCGTCGGTCATCAGTTCAGGGTCAGGCACCGTCGCGGCCAACGGCACTCCTTGGCTGGGGTTTGTCCCCCATGTGACAAACGGACTCAACGAGGTCACATCAAGATAGACCTCTGTGTCGAACACAGCGTCGGCATCGGTGCGCAACTGCCGCCAGTAGGCTACTGCGGCATCCCATTGCGCACCGTTCGGGGCGTGTGGGCGGCTACGTAAGAACTCGTAAGTGATCTCGTCGGGAGCTACCATTCCTGCTCGGGCACCAGCCTCGATGCTCATGTTGCAAATCGTCATCCGGCCCTCCATGGACATCGATTCGATGACGCTGCCTCGGTATTCGATGACGTAGCCCTGCCCGCCACCGGTGCCAATCTTGGCGATCAACGCAAGAATGATGTCCTTGGCCGTGACGTCAGCAGGCAACCGCCCATCGACGTTGACTGCCATTGTCTTGAACGGGCGTAACGGCAACGTTTGGGTGGCGAGTACATGCTCAACCTCCGAGGTGCCGATGCCTATCGCGAGTGCACCGAAAGCGCCATGGGTAGAAGTGTGGCTGTCGCCGCAGACTATCGTCATGCCCGGTTGAGTCAGGCCTAACTGCGGCCCGACAACATGAACGATGCCCTGTTCGATATCACCCATCGGGTATAGCCGAACACCGAATTCGGCACAGTTGCGCCGCAATGTCTCCACTTGAGTGCGCGACACCGGGTCAGCGATCGGCTTGTGGATGTCGATGGTAGGCACGTTGTGATCCTCGGTGGCCAGGGTCAGATCGGGCCTGCGCATCGGCCGGCCAGCTAAACGCAGGCCGTCAAAAGCTTGCGGGCTGGTAACCTCGTGCACCAAATGCAGATCAACGTAAATCAAATCAGGGTCGCGATGTTGGTAAGAGCCCTGACCGGCTACCACAACGTGGTCGTCCCAAACTTTTTCGGCCAATGTGCGAGGCTTGTAGTCATTGCCTGTTTGTTTCTTATCGTTGTCCATACTTAAGCGCCTCGATTCGCCTCATTAGCGACTCACCGGTCAACTTGTATTGATACCTCGGAATAAAATTCTATATCTTTGTGTTAGAAAGAACAGCGCTATCGGCGTACTCGACAAAGCCGTTGCACTGCTATACACGATCGCGGAATCTCCGTGCGGATTGGCCAAACTGTGCGATCAAACTGGCTTACCCAGGGCCACCACCTACCGTCTGACGGCCACACTGGAGGTTCATCGTCTGGTGGCGCGCGACGACGAGGGCCGGCAGCGGCTTGATCTCACGATCTGGGAACTCGCGATCCATGTTAACGATCCATTGCTAGCTGCTGACGCGGCGGTGCTATCTGTGTTGTGTAAGACCACCGGCGAAAACGTGCAGCTGTATCGCCGCGAAAGCACCTCATGGGTCTGCGTTGCTGCACTGGAACTTCCTGCGGGCCTTCGCGATACGGTTCCGATCGGGGCTTTGCTGCCAATAACGATCGTTGTCGCTGCCATATCGGTGTCTGAACCCATCGACCGGATGGGGCAACACCTCGGTGCACGCTCGGCCGCTGACTTATTATCGGAGGCTGAGCACTGATTCGCCGCCTGTAGAAAACTCTGCGTATCGACTGCGAACCACACAATGCACTCTCGGGACAGCGTAGCCTGGTCGCAGAATTCACAGTCGTGCTTTTCTTAAGCTATTGGCTCGATGCTGATGATCGCCTGACAGACTGATCCAATGGGAACCAATCAGCGCGCAAACATCGTCATGTCCGAGGCTGAAATCACTGACTTCGTCGTCAACAGCCGCACCGGTACGCTAGCCACCATCGGTCCGAACGGTCAGCCACATTTGACCGCGATGTGGTATACCGTCATCGACAGTCAAATTTGGCTGGCAACCAAGACCAAATCACAAAAAGCGGTCAACCTCAAACGGGACCCGCGAGTCAGCTTTCTAATCGAGGAAGGCAGCACGTATGACACATTACGCGGGGCGTCTTTTGAAGGCACTGCGGAGATCGTCGACGATCCTGATTTCCTTTTTCGGGTAGGAATCAGCATGTGGGAACGCTATACTGGCCCTTACACCGACTACGCAAAACCCATAATCGACCGGATAATAAACAAACGAGTCGGCGTCCGCATTGTCACCCGCCGTATCCGTTCGTGGGATCACCGCAAGCTCGGCGTACCGGCACCTGCCGGAGGGCAGGTCGACCTCACCAGGGACAGGCCAGTGGTTGGTTTGTAGCCCCGATGGGATTCGAACCCACGCTACCGCCGTGAGAGGGCGGCGTCCTAGGCCGCTAGACGACGGGGCCAGAACTAATCCGAGCTGTTAGCATAGCTCATACCACTAGGCCCACCGAATTGCTTAGGGCATCGCTGGGAATCTGGCTGACTTTGCTGGGGTACCAGGACTCGAACCTAGAATAGCTGAACCAGAATCAGCTGTGTTGCCAATTACACCATACCCCATTTACTACTAAAATCGCTGTTTGAGATCACATCCTGTGAACTATAGTGAATGCCTACCTGCGTTTGAATAGGTCCATGGACTACCTCTGCCCAGCCACTGCCGGCCGGCGTGCAGCTTACCAAAAATTTACCGCGCAAACCCGCACGCTTTGTCTTACCTCTTTTCTAGCGCAGTGACGGCGAGCACCGGAAACAGCACAAGTTAGGGAACTCGCAATCAGGCCTAGCCTGCGCTAGGCCGGGGCAATTCGTGCTCGCGCAGCGTCCAGCCGCTGCAGGCTACGATCACGACCAAGTAGCTCCAACGATTCGAACAGCGGCGGACTGATCGATGCTCCTGTGGCAGCGACCCGGATCGGGCCGAACGCCTTGCGCGGTTTAAGCCCAAGACCTTCGATGAGTGCGGCCTTGAGGGCATCCTCAATGTTCGCCGTGGTCCAATCCACCAGACTGTCCAGCGCGGCACAGGCAGCTTCAAGCACAGGTCCGGCATCAGAACCTAACTCTTTGGCGGCGGCTTTGGGGTCGATGGTATACTCGTCGTCGTTGAAGAACTTCAACAGGTCCCAGGCGTCACCAAGCACAACGATGCGGGTCTGCACCAGCTGGGCCGCGGCGGCGAAGCCCGCTTCGTAATTAGCAGGATCCACAGCGATGTGGTAGCCGTGTGCGGTGAAGTAGTCGCGCAGCCTGCCAGCAAAATCCTCAGAGTTGAGCATCCGGATGTGCTCGGCATTAACCGCCTCGGCCTTATTCTGATCGAATCGCGCCGGATTGGAATTGACGTCGACCACATCGAATGCAGCTACCATCTCGTCGAGACCGAACAGGTCACGGTCATCGGCAATCGCCCAACCTAGCAACGCTAGGTAGTTCAGCAGACCTTCGGGGATGAAGCCTCGGGCACGGTGAGTGAACAGATTCGATCGCGGGTCGCGTTTTGAGAGTTTCTTGGTTCCCTCCCCCAATACCGATGGAAGATGCCCGAATTCGGGAATACGTTCGGCCAACCCAATTCGGATCAGCGCCTGATATAGCGCCACCTGTCGCGGTGTCGACGACAGTAGGTCCTCGCCCCGCAGCACATGCGTGATCTTCATCAGCGCGTCGTCGCACGGGTTGACCAAGGTGTACAACGGATCTCCGCTTGCTCGGGTCAACACGTAATCGGGAACAGTTCCCGCCACGAAGGTAGTGTTCCCACGTACCAGGTCATCCCAACTGAGGTCCTCGTCGGGCATCCGCAGCCGAACTACCGGCTTACGGCCTTCCTGCAGATACACAGAGCGCTGCGCGTCGGTGAGATCTCGGTCAAAATTGTCGTAGCCTAGCTTGGGATTGCGTCCGGCAGCAAGATGGCGGGCCTCGACTTCCTCTGGCGTCGAAAAAGCGTAATAGGCCTCTCCTTCCGCAAGCAGCTTTGCCACCACCTCACGGTAGATGTCGGTCCGCTGCGACTGCCGGTACGGGCCGTAAGGTCCACCGACCTCCGGCCCCTCGTCCCAGTCCAGGTGCAACCAGCGCAGCGCATCGAGCAGCGCCCAATAGCTTTCTTCACTGTCACGATCGGCGTCGGTGTCCTCGATGCGGAAGACGAAAGTACCGCCGGTATGTCGAGCGTAAGCCCAGTTGAACAGGGCGGTACGGGCCATCCCGACGTGGGGAATACCAGTGGGCGATGGACAAAATCGGACCCGGACTTTTGCTGCTTGCGAAGTACCGTCCGAGGTTGCTGTAGTCACGACTTTCCTTTGCTTACTGAGGGATTGGTGAGGGTGCCGATGCCTTCGACAGTGATAGAAACGGTGTCCCCATCTTCGATGGAACCAACACCTGCTGGTGTTCCTGTGAGGATAAGATCGCCAGGCAGCAGTGCCATTACCGCCGAGATCCGTTCCAGGATGGCACCGGCGTTGTGAATCATCATTGAGGTGCAGCGATGTTGTCTAACGTCACCGTTGACTTCAGTGTGAAGTTCGATGTCGGCCGGGTCTAGGGGACCTAGGTCGGTGACGATCCACGACCCTACCGAGCAGAAGGTAACGTATCCTTTTGCATGAGCCCATTGGCCGTCGGCGCGCTGTTGATCGCGGCCCGACACATCATTGCCGATGGTGTAGCGGAGGATGTAGTCGGTAGCCTGAGCAGCTGGGATTACCTTCCACTGTCGGCCCACCAATAGCGCCAACTCGTCCTCAAAATGCGCAGGTGATGCGTTGGCGTGCAATCGAATCGGAAGTTTTATCCCGATGATCGAGGTGTTGAGCTTGAAAAATATCACTGGATCTGACAACACTAGGACCGCTTGGCTGCCCCTCTCAGCGATGTGATCGGCATAGTTCTTACCGATGCAGACCACCTTACTGGCCAACATCGGAGCCAGCAGCTGGACATCGGTTAATTGCCACGAGCGACCGATAAAAATTAGTGTACCAAACAGGTGCGCAACAACCTCACGAGAAGACATCCTGTCGGGATCGTCAGGCTCACCTTCGATCCTGACGAACACGACGCCTTCTGAACGGACGATTCGACCAAGGCGCATTTGCCTGAGCCTAGCGTGGCGACGGATGCACGCCGCGGAGTGGCGGTGCATGTGCAAGCATGATCCGCCGCCCTAGTACCCGACCTCACCAGATCAATTGCGCCTCGGCGCACACTGGGTCGATAACACTCCAATCTCGGTGGGCGTGACATCTAGCTCCTTCCTGTTCATCAACGGCATTGCCTTCATGATTCCCGTGTTTGTCACCGCGCGTGGAACCCCGCTGGCCGAGGCCGGACTGTTGGTTCCGATACCCAGCTGGGGCTGGGTAGTAACGCTGGTTTTCTGGGGCTACTTAACCGACCGACTGGGCGAGTGGATCGTGATGACTGTAAACTCTCGGCATTTAACCGCAGCCGCTACCTATACTGCGGCATCGGTCCACTCGTTTGTGGCAATGGGTGCATTCGTATTCCTCGACGTCCTGATCTCTGGTTAGTTTCCCCAAACAAACACGGCGTCGCGATGGACATCCATCAGACCACACAACCGTTGGGAATCGTCATCAACACCTTGGCGATACCCGAGCTCGCCGTGCGCAATACGAATGCAGGCCTGATGTTTCCGGCACTGATATGCACGATATCCGCGGTGGTCAACGCGATCGGCGTAGTTGACTCGCCGCGGAAAACCCGGACAGCGGCCAACAACAAGAAACTGGCTAACCCGTATCGCAGGTCCTTCACGTTGTGACGAATTCATGCAATCTCAGCGCTGCTGATGATGCCGCAGGCAGTAACGGTGACGTTCATACTAGTCCTGGCTGGTAAAGCACCATGGCTGGTCGGTCGCCACGGTGAGTGGGTTGATGATCTTCACGCAGCTACTCGGTGCGCTGGTGCGCATCTTGGCCGGCTGCTAGCCCAACCGCGTAGGCTCATGCATGCAACCTGTTCGCATCATCACCCCGACTGCTGCCTCGACTCTACTTCTGCTGGCCTTTGTTGATGACCAAAGCGCACGGTACGACTTGCTGCTCATGATCGCCATATCGGTGATCGGAGTACTCGACAACAGATTGAAGGCAACCGCGATCACTGAATTTGCCAGGCCGTTCTGAAGCGAACGCACACTGGGCATTCAGCACACCTCCCAGCGGCTCATGGCAGCTGCCGCACCCCCACTTTTCGGTGCGCTGATCGCCACCAACCACTAGCTTATCCGCCGGACTAGGCGTTGCACGGACTCTTCCCGCTCGTGGCGGCACCGTTGGTGTCGGTCCGGTGAATCCCACCCAGCTTAGAATCTAGAGCTCGGCAGCTATCCGTTCGCCAATTTCGCCGGTGGAAAATTGCTTGTTCCCACGAGTCGCCAAATAACTCGCGACCGCCTGGTCTACCCTGGCAGCCAACTCATCCTCGCCGAGATGGGCAAGTAGCAGCGCCACCGACATAATCGCCGCGGTCGGATCGGCGATTCCCTGACCGGCAATATCTGGAGCGCTGCCATGCACCGGTTCGAACATCGATGGATTGGCCCGGGTGGCATCGATATTTCCGCTGGCGGCCAAGCCAATGCCACCGCACACCGCAGCAGCCAAGTCGGTGATGATGTCGCCGAATAGGTTGTCGGTGACAATGACGTCAAAGCGACCGGGGTCGGTGACCAAGTAGATAGTGGCTGCATCGACGTGTTGATAAGCGATCTCGACGTCGAGGTACTTTTCACCAATCTCCTGCACGGTCCGCCACCACAAGGCCCCGGCGTAGGTCAGCACATTGCTCTTGTGCACTAGCGTCAGATGCTTGCGGCGCTGTCGTGCCCGCTCAAACGCATCCTGCACCACCCGGCGTACACCAAAGGCGGTATTCACACTCACCTCAGTGGCCACCTCGTTGGGTGTTCCGACACGGATCGCGCCGCCGGTACCAGCATAGGGACCTTCGGTACCCTCGCGAACCACCACGAAGTCGATCTCGGGCTTTCCCGCAAGCGGACTGCTAACGCCTGGATACAATCGGGCCGGTCGCAGGTTTATATGATAGTCTAGCTCGAAGCGCAACCTCAACAGCAAACCGCGCTCCAGCACACCACTGGGAACTGAGGGGTCACCGACTGCTCCTAACAGGATAGCGTCGTGCTCCCGCAGTTCGGCGAGCACCGACTCCGGCAATGTCTCACCGGTGTTGTGATAACGCCGGGCACCCAGATCGTAAGTGGTCTTCTGCACGCCCGGCAGCACCGCGTCAAGAATTTTGACTGCCTGCGCCACCACTTCCGGACCGATTCCGTCGCCCCCGATGATCGCCAATTTCCTTGTATCGTCACCAGCGCGGATCATGACAGGTCGACCACCTCAAGCTTGCTGGCACCCACCGCCGCCCTGATCGCTGACCGCACATCGCCCGGCACATCTTGGTCAAGCCGCAACAGAATCGTCGCACTCGGCCCCTCGACGTCTTCAGACAACTGGGCGGCTTGGATATTCACCCCGGCCGTGCCCAGCAAAGTGCCAATTTTTCCCAGGGCACCTGGCTGGTCGGCATAACTGATCACCAAGTTCGTGCCCTGAGCACGTAAATCAAAGTTGCGACCATTGATCTGCACAATCTTTTGCACTAGTTGCGGCCCGGACAACGTACCGGCGACGTTGACCACCGAGCCATCGGAAGCGACCGCCCGCACATCGACCACGCTACGGTGATTAGGGCTCTCCGAAGCCGTGGTGAGCTCAGCAGAAACGCCACGTTCAGCAGCCAACGCCGGCGTGTTGACGAACGTCACCGCATCCTCAATCACCGCCGAGAACAACCCGCGCAAGGCCGAAAGTTGCAGCACCTCAACATCTTCGGTAGCGAGCTCACCACGCACCTGCACCAACAACGACGCCGGCAGTTCATCGGACAACGCAGCGGCCAGCACCCCAAGCTTGTGTACCAAGTCCAGCCAGGGCGCTATCTCTTCGTTGATCACTCCCCCGCCCACGTTGACTGCGTCGGGCACGAACTCCCCCGCCAGCGCCAGCCGCACGCTTTTAGCCACGTCGGTACCGGCCCGATCCTGGGCTTCAGCAGTGGACGCCCCCAGATGCGGTGTCACCACCACTTGCGGTAGCTCGAACAGCGGACTATCGGTGCACGGTTCGGTGACAAACACATCGAGACCGGCTGCTCGCACATGTCCGCTGCGCACCGCATCGGCGAGCGCCGCTTCATCCACCAGGCCGCCGCGCGCGGCATTGACGATGATGACGCCGGGCTTGGTCTTGGCCAGTGCCTCCTTGCCGATCAAGCCCGCCGTCTCGGGTGTCTTGGGCAGATGCACCGAGATGAAGTCGGCCTGGGCTAGTAGCTCGTCCAGGGACATCAATTCGATGCCGAGCTGTGCAGCACGGGTCGGCGCCACATACGGGTCGTAAGCGATAACGCGGGCCCCAAACGCCGCAATCCGTACGGCAACCAACTGCCCGATCCGACCCAGCCCTACCACGCCAACGGTCTTGCAGAAAATCTCGGTGCCGGAAAACAACGAACGCTTCCAGGTGTGCGCACGCAGCGAGGCGTCGGCCTCCGCAATCTGCCGAGAGGCCGCCAACAGCAGTGCCAACGCATGCTCGGCGGCGCTGTGAATGTTCGACGTTGGGGCATTCACCACCAGGACACCGCGCGCGGTAGCGGTGTCGACGTCGACGTTATCTAGTCCTACACCCGCACGAGCGACGATCTTCAGCTTTGGGGCAGCTGCCAGCACCTCAGCGTCGACAATGGTGGCAGACCGCACCAACAGCGCATCGGCCTCGGGTACCGCGGCCAGCAACTTAGCCCGGTCGGGACCATCCACCCAACGTACCTCGACTTGGTCGCCTAAGGCGGCAACGGTTGATAGGGCGAGTTTGTCGGCGATTAACACAACAGGCAGGCTCACGTTGCCAGCGTATCGGCTGTAATTGACCGGTGGACGTCACCGTCGTAGACAGCGAACCCAACGGGCTCTCTGTTGCCGTGATCTGCGCCGGCGCAGAATTCAAAATGCAGGTCGTCGAAACTCAACCCACCTTAGGTTGTAGGTGGCAGCGCCCGTATCGCGGCCGACCCAGAATTTTCCGGAGTCCAACATGACATCTGCTCGGCAATTCACCCCCTGGCGCCGACGTCGCCGTTTTTCGCGGAGTGCAAACTGTACACCCGCGGCGCCACACTGGCGGTAGCAGAGATCGCCTATGCCAACCCATTGCCAAGTCGGCCCGCGGCCATCGCCTACCGTGATATCGAACGCACCTGCACTGAGTTAGCTGGTGGTGCGTCTTGACCGCGATTTCTCGGGCCATTAACGGCAGACGCCGATGCGGTGATCGGATTGCTGTTCGGCAACAATCGTTTGATGCCCTATTCGCTATTATCTGTCCTGCGCCTGAGCGTACGAGTGTTGATACAGGGCCCCGGCGTAGTTATCACTTAGGCGGCGGTACGCCCGAGCCTTGTTCACCGGCATCACCGCCCACATAAGTATACGGATACTGTAGTCGGTATAGGCAGGCGCCGGGTTGATGCTGGCCACCTTCAACCATGCGGTAAGCTGGCCGATCCCGATGGGTAGTCCCCAGACGATCGCCGACCTACGCAAGCACTGAGGAGGGCTGGCGGCCAGCCTGGAAATCACTGAAATCACCAAACTGGTGTCATCATGTTTGACATGACGCTAACCGCGTCGCTGCAAGCATACGGTGACGCACTTCTGCCTCGGTACACTAAAGTGTTGCGCCGTTATCGATTTAGACCAGGCATTGCCACAGTCGACTTTGTGCTGAGTGCTGTCATTCCGTGGTCGGATCCGCAGCTGCGGCGGGCACCGAAGCAGACATCGCGGCTGGTCACCACACATAGTAAGTAGCCAACGGCACTGACCACCTCACCGCACATCGCCGACCCGGGACGCGTTGATGCCAACAGCCGCCGTCTTTATCTGGACCTACACCCACGTGCTGTCGAAACTACATCATCGAGGTGCCCGAAAACGTGACCGTAGTTGTCAAGCGGTTTGCATCGGGCTCCCGAAACATCGTGATAACTGCGCGTGTGGTGCCCAGCGCACGAATAATGAACCATAATAACACCAACTACGTCGGCGACGATATTGCGATTAGGAAGCAATTCCCTGTACCGTTTGATTGTTAGCTTCGCACCGAGTCTCAGGCTGTGGCACACGCCATATATATATATATATATATGGCAGCAGCGTACATCTTGCTACGCCGCGAATCCGACGCAATCAGTATGCCTGTTCTGGGGCCTTAATCCAACTGCACGCCATGCCAAAGCTGACCATTTCTGCAGCACAATCGTACAGCGGGGATATACCAATGATATCAACGGCCGAGCGGTTATAGCAACACTGTAGTTAGCGCGATGACATACCGAGACCGTCAGTGGTAGCTTACAGTTTGGATACAATCCGCTACGCGGTTTCAGTGATGGGACGGTCCACCCAACTCATTAGATTACGCAGCTTCTTGCCGGTGACCTCGATGGGATGTTCGACGTTTTCCTTACGAAGCGCTTCAAGTTGCTTGTTTCCGCCCTCGACGTTGGCGACCAGCTTCTTGACGAAACTGCCGTCCTGGATATCGCGCAGAATGCCACGCATCCGATCCTTAGTATCGGCATCGATGACACGCGGACCCGACAAGTACCCGCCAAACTCGGCGGTGTCAGACACTGAGTAGTTAACCCGCGTAATGCCGCCCTCGTACATAAGGTCGACGATTAGTTTGAGTTCGTGTAACACCTCGAAGTACGCCATCTCCGGTGGGTATCCGGCCTCGACCATGACATCGAAACCGGCTTTCACCAATTCCTCTGTGCCACCGCATAATACAGCCTGCTCGCCGAATAGGTCGGTTTCTACCTCGTCTTTGAATGTAGTCTTGATGACGCCAGCACGGGTGCCGCCAATGGCTTTCGCGTAGGATAGGGCCAACGCCTCGCCAGTGCCGGTCGGGTCTTGGTCTACGGCGATTAGGCAGGGCACGCCTTTACCATCAGCGAATTGGCGACGCACCAGGTGGCCGGGCCCCTTCGGGGCGACCATCGCGACGGTCACTTCGCCCGACGGCTTGATCAGTTCGAAGTGAATATTGAGTCCGTGACCGAAAAACAAAGCGTCGCCGGGCTTGAGGTTCGGATCGATGTCGTTTTTGAAGATGTCCGCCTGCGCGGTGTCGGGCACCAACAGCATGATGACGTCGGCCCATTTAGCAACCTCGGCAGGGGTGTCGACATCCAAGCCCTGCTCGCAGACCTTGGGCCAGGACTTCGAACCCTCCTTCAGGCCGACACGTACCTGGACGCCGGAGTCGCGCAGGCTCAGCGAGTGCGCGTGCCCCTGACTGCCGTATCCGACCACGCCGACTTTGCAGCCCTGGATGATCGACAGATCTGCGTCGTCGTCGTAGAACATCTTTAATGCCACGGTTGATTTTCTCCTTGTGTGTTACTTAACGGCGCCGATACTGCGCGGACCGCGAGATAACGACACCACTCCCGATTGGACGATTTCGCATACGCCGAAAGGCTCCAGCACACGCAGCAACGCCTCAATCTTACCGCGGTCACCAGTGGCCTCAACAGTCAACGACTTAGGCGATACGTCAATGACCCTGGCGCGGAACAAGTTTACCACTTCGATGACCTGGCTGCGAGTGCCAGCCTCGGCCCGCACTTTGATCAACGCCAGCTCCCGAGACAGCGAATTGCCAGCGTCCTGCTCGACGACCTTGATGACATTAATCAACTTGTGCAGCTGCTTGGTGACCTGCTCGAGCGGGGTCTCCTCAGCGGAGACGACGATGGTCATTCGCGACACATTCTTGGACTCGGTGACACCGACCGCCAGTGACTCGATGTTAAAACCGCGTCGAGAGAACAGCGCCGCTACCCGCGCAAGCACGCCGGGAGTGTCCTCGACCAGCACTGACAAGGTGTGCGTGGTTGGCGATCCGATTGTATGCGCCGCTCCTCCTCGCTGCTTTGGTCGCTGCGCCAAATCGTCGACGGAGCGCATCACGTGTGTCCTTCGCTTTCGTCATCAAAGAGCGGGCGGAGACCACGGGCGGCTTGGATCTCGTCGTTGCTAGTCCCGGCAGCGACCATCGGCCACACCTGCGCATCGGCGCCGACGATGAAGTCGATTACCACCGGGCGGTCGTTTATCGCTCGCGCCTGAGAAATAACGTCCGCCACATCTTCCTCATGCTCGCAACGCAATCCAACGCACCCCAACGCTTCGGCCAGCTTCACGAAGTCCGGGATGCGGTGTGAGTGGGTGGCCAGGTCGGTCTGCGAGTAGCGCTTCTGATAGAAGAGAGTTTGCCATTGCCGTACCATGCCCAGATTTCCGTTGTTGATCAAAGCCACTTTGATCGGCGCACCCTCAATCGCGCAGGTAGCCAACTCTTGGTTGGTCATCTGGAAACAGCCATCGCCGTCGATCGCCCACACCTCTGCCTCCGGACGAGCGATCTTGGCGCTCATGGCCGCCGGAATAGCGAACCCCATAGTGCCCAGCCCGCCAGAGTTAAGCCAGGTGCGCGGCTTTTCGTAGGAGATGAACTGCGCCGCCCACATCTGATGTTGACCGACACCCGCAACATACACGGCGTCTGGGCCTGCAGTCTTCCCCAGTTTGTCAATGACGTACTCCGGACTTAGGCTGCCATCGCTTTGCGGGCCGTAGCTCAACGGATACGTGGCGCGCATACTCTCTAGATATACCCACCAATCGGTCATGTTGATGTTGTTGGGCGTCTCGTACTGGCGCAAAATCGCGATGAGCTCGGTGATTACGGCTTTGACGTCACCGACGATCGGCACATCTGCGTACCGGTTCTTGCCGATCTCCGCTGGGTCAATGTCGGCATGGACGACCTTGGCTTCGGGCGCGAAGGAGTCGAGCTTTCCGGTTACCCGGTCGTCGAAGCGGGTCCCCAGCGCTATCAGCAAGTCGCTACGCTGCAACGCTGCCACCGCCGCAACGGTGCCATGCATGCCGGGCATGCCCAGGTTCTGATGATGGCTGTCCGGGAACGCACCACGGGCCATCAACGTAGTAACCACCGGGATGCCGGTCAGTTCTGCTAAATCCCGCAGCTGTTCGGTCGCCTCGCCGCGGATGACACCTCCGCCGATGTAGAGCACGGGCTTACGCGCTGCCGCAATCAGCTTGGCGGCCTCACGGATCTGCCGGTTGTGCGGCTTGACGTTCGGTTTGTAACCGGGTAGGTCCATTTTCGGTGGCCAACTAAACATGCACTGGCCCTGCAACACATCCTTCGGGATATCGACGAGCACCGCACCCGGCCGTCCCGACGACGCGATGTAGAAAGCCTCAGCCAGCACCCGGGGAATATCGTTGCCGGCACGGACCAGGAAATTGTGCTTAGTGATCGGCATCGTGATGCCCGAGATGTCCGCCTCTTGGAAAGCATCCGTCCCGATCAGCCCGCGCCCGACCTGCCCCGTAATGGCGACTACCGGCACCGAGTCCATCTGAGCATCGGCCAACGGTGTTACTAGATTGGTGGCGCCAGGACCAGAAGTCGCCATGCACACCCCCACCTTGCCGGTCACATGCGCGTAGCCGCTGGCCGCGTGACCGGCGCCCTGCTCGTGGCGGACCAGGACGTGACGTAGCTTTTTTGAGTCGAACAGCGGGTCATACACTGGAAGGACGGCGCCGCCAGGAATCCCGAAGATGACCTCGACATCGAGTTCCTCCAACGACCGAATCACCGACTGCGCACCGGTAAGTTGCTCCGGTGCAACATGTTTCAATTTAGTGTCGGCCGGCTTTGAAGGAGACTTCGTGGTAGGCACGCCGTTATCCGGCCCCTGCGGCTGGCCGTGTGGCCTGGTAGGTACACTCACTGTGTCCTCTTTAGTCCTTAGTCGCTTTGACAGTCGTGTTGATGGGCAACAAAAAACCCCCGACAGCTCAGCTGCTGCACGAGGGTTACGCGTTGGCTCTGGATCGCTTCAAATACTGAAGTGGTATTCAGCCAGCAACGCGCCGACAAAATACTATCGGCATCCCGGGCTTTCCGGTATTATTCATAGTATCCGACGGTAACCTTCGCAGAGCTCAGCCGTCAAATCCGGCGCTGCACGTGTAGAACGTCGCGGAAACCTCAGCCCGCGTAACAAGTAAAAATGATACTCGGGCAGCTACTGGTTCGTCTGGCCAAACACCTGCTGGCTCTCCAATAGTGATCAAGGTATCGCCGGTAGCACGCCTTTTCAACCGCAGTTTCTGGACACGCGCCCAGCGCCAAGACGGCGTATGACTGCAATTGCCCGCAGTGACTTTCGTCACCCCGCCGCTGTTGACCCAAGCCCAAGCTAGCTGGGAACAAGTCCCCAACCTGTACTAAATACTAAATCTATTAGAGCGCGATAGGTCTTTTAACCGGTGTCAAGCCGTTTCAGCCAAGCGGATTCACGCCATTAAGCAGCACCCACACCACAATGCTGGTGGCGATGCCAGCAAGCAGCGCAATGAACGATCCAATGAACGGTCGATAGGCCCAGCGCCGGCCGGCGTCAAGACCGTACTGACCCGGACCGCACAGGATGGCAGTGACGGCCATCACGATCAGGGTGATCTGGTATGCATTCCCGTCGGACAAAAGGAACGGGAGCAGGTGCGAATCCGGCTGCGCCGCGATTGACGTGAGCAAACCGTTTATTAGGAACGCCAACGCCCCCGCAGCGGCCACCGGCGTAAACAATCCCAGGACCAGAAACACGCCGACAACGACCTCGCCGCCGACACTCACATAAGCCAGAATGTCGGCGTGGTGGTAGCCAACCTCGACCAACGAGTTCTTGAATCCGGTCAACCCCTGGCCGCCCCACCAGCCGAACAGCTTCTGCAGCCCAAGGACAGCCAAGACTACGCCCAGTCCGGCCCGCAGAACTAGCAGACCAAGATGCTGGGTACCACGCCGACCGATGGTGTGTAACCGCTCGCTGTCCTGGCCCGCATCGATCTCGGCGGGCTCGGCCACTGCATGTCGGTCCAGTGGCTGTGGCCGGACGTAAGGTAACGACTCCTGCTGGTCGAGCAGAGTGTACCCCACCCCACCGGGCCCACTCAAATGACCAGGCTCACTGTACGGGATGACGGTGGTAGTCCCGAAATCGCCTGAGTACCCGACTGGCATCAGGTCATCTTCGGGATCAACCAGGCTTGCCGAAGCGGGGCATCCCGGGATCGGCTCCGGGCATTCGCCCGGCCGCCGCCAATGTTCGTCATGCGATTGACCGGTCACTCATGCCAGGGTAAAGGCATTTGGGTCTGAATTGGAGATTTGAACGGCACTTTCGTCGAACAATCAGCACTTAGCTTGCCAAATCGGCGCAGATTGGGCTCAAAATGACCCAAAAGTGGTGACCGTGTACCTCCACAATGTTACTAAATCACATGCACAGATAAGTTCTATAGTTTTGACTTCCGCACGCATGTGACGGCTTGTAGCATTGAGGCCGGTAATGTCCGTAGCCTGTCGGTCATGCGAATACAGCGGTCGGTTCGATCCTGCCTCGCTGCGCTGTGTGCGGCGATGCTGGTATCGAGCGGCTGCGCACGGTTCAACGATGCCCAATCACAACCCTTCACGACCAACCCAAAACTTCGGCCACAGCCCAGCTCGACGCCGCCCCCGCCGCCACTGCCTCCGACACCGTTCCCCAAACAGTGCCCGGCCCCCGGGGTGATGCAGGGCTGCTTAGAGAGCACTAGCGGCCTGATTATGGGCATCGATAGCAAAACAGCACTGGTCGCCGAACGCACCACCGGCGCAGTCAAGGAGATTTCAGTCAACGCTGAACCGAAGGTAAAAGCGGTCATCCCGGTCGACTCGTCCGGGGATGGTGGCTTGATGGATATCGTGCTGTCGCCCACGTACCAGCAAGACCGCCTGATATATGCTTATATCAGCACGTCTATCGATAACCGGGTGATCCGAGTGGCCGACGGCGACATCCCAAAGAACATCCTGACCGGCATCCCTAAAGGTGCTGTCGGCAACACCGGAGCGTTGATCTTCACAAGCCCTACCACGTTGGTGGTACTCACTGGCGATGCGGACAACCCGGCAGTGGCCGTCGATCCCAAATCGTTGGCCGGCAAGCTATTGCGCATTGAGCAACCGACCACCATCGACCAGGCGCCGCCGACAACAGCGCTGTCCGGCATCGGCTCGGGCGGCGGCTTGTGTACCGACCCTGTCGATGGCTCGCTGTATATCACAGACCGTACCCCCACCGCAGACCGATTGCAGCGCATCACCAAGAGTTCAGAAATCTCGACGGTGTGGACCTGGCCCGACAAGCCCGGCGCGGCTGGCTGCGCAGCGATGGACGGGACCGTGCTTGTCAACCTGGTTAACCTCAAGCTGACGGTGGCCGTCCGGCTGGCGCCGTCAACGGGCGTGGTCACCGGTGAACCCGACGTGGTCCGTAAAGACACCCACGCACACGCGTGGGCATTGCGGATGTCGCCAGACGGGAATGTCTGGGGAGCAACCGTCAACAAGACTGCCGGTGACGCCGAAAAACTCGACGATGTGGTGTTCCCGCTGTTCCCACAGGGCGGCGGCTTCCCGCGCAACAACGATGACAAGACCTAGCCGAGTGAGAGCCCAGCGTCAAGTGCGACTAGACTCCAAGAATTCAGACTCGAAAGGCCAGTTTAGGGCTATTCAGCTAGCTGGATCGCGGCTATGGATGACCACATGTTGGCCGTCGACGCTGCCAGACACGGCGCACCCAGCCGGCTAACCCCAAACGTCGCCTCGGCATAGACGCGGGCACCGGCGACAACGTGACACTGGCCAGCAGATGGCTGTCGGGGGTGATGCTCTGGGAGTACGCGTCCAAGGCATCGGCGTCATGACGGTCGTGAGGCATAATCTCTCCAGCGTCGCAGCAGCCTTCTGATATGCCTGCGTTCGTCTTTAGCGGAACTACTTAGCCTTGCCCACAGGCGGTCAAGATGAGTTCGCGTACACGCACAGCGTCGGCCTGCCCCCGAGTGGCCTTCATCACCGCTCCGACAATCACACCCGCTGCAGCGACCTTGCCGCCGCAGATCTTTTCCGCCACATCGGGATTAGCGGCCAGAGCCTCGTCAACAGCGGCTTGCATCACAAAGTCGTCTCGCACCAATGCCAAGCCGCGGGCGGTCATGACTTGGTCGGGTTCGCCTTCCCCAGCGAGCACACCCTCGACGACCTGGCGAGCCAGCTTGATGGACAACTTGCCCTCGTCGACCAATACCACTACCGCAGCAACTTGGGCAGGGGTTATAGACAGCTCATCCAAAGTAGTGTTTGCCTCATTAGCCTTCTGCACCAAGAAGTTTCCCCACCAAGCACGTGCTTGTTCACTGGATGCGCCATGCTTGACGGTCGCAGCGACCAATTCGACCGCTCCGGCATTGACGAGATCTCGCATTACTTCGTCGGAAATACCCCATTCCTGCTGAATTCTCTTGTAGCTCAACCATGGAAGCTCAGGTATTGTTTGGATCAATTGCTCGACTAGCCCGCGACTGGGCGCGACAGGCTCCAGATCAGGCTCGGGGAAATACCGGTAGTCCTGCGCAGTCTCCTTGACACGGCCCGGACTAGTGTACCCGTACTCGTGAAAATGCCTGGTTTCCTGAGTGATCCGGCCTCCGGACACCAGGATGGCGCCTTGGCGCTGCATCTCATAACGCACAGCCACTTCGACACTTTTCAGTGAATTGACGTTCTTGACTTCGGTCCTGGTACCTAATTCGGCTGTCCCGATCCGCTTCAGTGATACGTTGGCGTCACAACGCATTGAGCCTTGGTCCATTCGGACATCGGACACGCCCAACGCACGCAACAAATCTCGCAATGCTGTCACATATGCCCGAGCGATCTGCGGTGCCCGAGCTCTGGCCCCCTCGATAGGTTTAGTGACGATTTCGATCAACGGCACGCCGGCACGGTTGTAGTCGATCAACGACGTCGTCGCACCGTGGATGCGGCCAGTCTCGCTACCTTGGTGGTTCAGCTTGCCGGTGTCTTCCTCCATATGTGCCCGTTCGATCTCCACCCGCCAGGTGGTGCCATCTTCCAGAGGTACATCAAGATATCCGTCAATGGCGATTGGCTCGTCGTATTGCGAAATCTGGTAATTTTTGGGCATGTCCGGGTAGAAGTAGTTCTTCCGCGCGAAGCGGCACCAGGGCACGATTTCACAGTTCAGCGCCAGCCCAATCTGAATCGCCAACTCGACCGCAGCCCGGTTGAGTACCGGCAGCGAACCCGGCAGGCCCAGACACACCGGGCACACCTGCGTGTTGGGTTCGGCACCAAACGTTGTAACGCAGCCGCAGAACATTTTGGTCACGGTGGACAGCTCAACGTGCACCTCAAGCCCAAGCACCGGATCAAACCGCGCGACAACATCATCATAATCCAGCAAATTAGTCCCTGAAGCCTTGGACACCCAGGCAGCAACAGTCATAAGCTCGATCCTAGTAGCGGTCGCGAGACCGGCCTAGCCGGGCGAAGCGGGTCACCACCTAGGCACCCAACCTGCGAGACCGCCATATATTTAGGTCACGCCGTACCACCGTGGCAGCGTCTTGGGCGGACGATCGTTTACATTACTTTGCCCGCCATAGTTTCCAGTCCGTCGGGTTCGACGTGCCTGTCTTGCCAGCGTTTGGTGCATACCGCATCAAAGTCAGGTAGTCTCGACGCTACTGCATGTTCGCAGTACTGTTCCGGTTTTAACATTCGCAGTACTGTTCCGGTTTTAACAGAAGAGGGAAGAGGGTCGTGGCGTCGTCGTAACGGCTTTCGGGCACTAGCTTGAACTGACGCACCGCATCCACCAGCGACACGCTACCGATGTCTTGCCCATGCAACGACACCATGTGACCGTATTCACCTACGTGCGCAGCGTAGGCAGCATTAACCTCGAACCGAGTGGCCAGAACCCGATCGAAGGCCGTCGGTATACAGCCGCGCTGGACATGGCCCAGCATGGTCGCTCGCACGTGCTTGTTAATCCGCTTTCCGACCTCAACACCCAACTGCGCTGCCACCCCAGTAAATGTTCATCACCAAAATCGTCAACCACTCTTTCGCGCCATATGATCGAGCCTGGAAGCATCTTTGCACCCTTTGCTACCACGTAAACGAAATGCGAATCCCCGCGCTGAAAGAAACGCTTTACGAGGCGGTACACTTCCTCAACATCGAAAGGCTATTCAGGAAACAGCATCATGAGCGCACCGAAAGCCAGCCCGAAATTCAGCGCGACCCAGCCGGCATGCCGACCCATCACCTCCACAAGCATCACGCGTTGATGGGAATCGACGTTACTATGCAACCAGTCGATGACGTCGATAGCCACTATCAGCGTGCCTTCGCCACCGATCAGGATAGGCACATCGATGCCATTGTCGACGAAGGTCTGCTTGATCTGATTCAGCCTGGCCCATAGCCTGTCGGGGCGCACACGGGGCGATGCTCGGCATGATTCCGCCGTTCGGCGAGCAGACAGTCATTCCGGTTGTCATTGCATAGCTGCATGCCCCGGTTCTCCAATAGTCCGCGCCAGCCATCCTGAAACCTGACTACCGACGAACCGTATCGGGCGTCGCAGGTACGCACAATCACTCAGATGGCGGCGTTGAGATCAGAGCAGTCGCTACCCCGGTAAGAATTCCGACCCGCATTCCTTCATCTTGCGCGGGGCGTCTTGGATCGCACGAGTATACGCAATTCTTCCTCACCGCTAGCAGGTGCTCGGGCTGAGAAAGCTCAAATGGCGGACGGCAATGGCCCACGGGCAGTCTCGTAGGCCGCACCCACCCTATAGAGCCGATCGTCGGCCAAGGCGGGCGCCATGATCTGCAGGCCCACCGGTAGCTCATCATCCGGTGACAGCCCAGAAGGCACTGACATGCCGCAATGGCCGGCCAGGTTGAGCGGCAGCGTGCACAGATCGAACAGGTACATGGCCAGGGGATCGTCGACCTTCTCACCAAGCGGGAACGCAGTAGTCGGCGTCGTCGGCGACACCAGCACGTCTACGGATCGGTAAGCCGCATCGAGATCACGTGCAATCAACGTGCGCACCTTCTGTGCCTGATTGTAGCAGGCATCGTAATAGCCGGCCGATAATGCGTAGGCACCAATCATGATGCGCCGCTTGACCTCCGGACCAAAACCAGCAGCCCGGGTCAGCGCCATCACCTCTTCGACGCTGTGGCTGCCGTCGTCACCAACCCGCAGCCCATAGCGCATCCCGTCGAAACGCGCCAGGTTGCTCGACACCTCCGATGGCAGGATAAGATAGTAAGCTGCCAGTGCATAGTCAAAGTGCGGACAGTCGACTTCGCTAACCTCGGCACCCAGTGCGGCCAACTGCTTGACAGCGGCTTGAAATGACGCCAGCACCCCCGGCTGGTAACCCGCACCACACAACTGCCGAACCACCCCGACACGCACGCCGCACAGGTCCCCCGTGGCGCCGGCCTTAGCAGCGCCCACGAGATCGGGCACTGTCGCCTCCACGGAGGTGGAATCGCGGGCGTCGTGGCCAGCGATCACCGCATGCAGTAGTGCGGTGTCTAAGACAGTGCGCGCGCACGGCCCGCCCTGATCCAGCGACGACGCACAGGCCACCAGCCCATAACGAGACACTGTGCCGTAAGTGGGTTTGACACCAACGGTCGCGGTCAACGCGGCTGGCTGACGGATAGAACCGCCTGTGTCAGATCCGATAGCCAATGGCACTTGGAACGCGGCCAGCGCAGCCGCGCTACCACCACCCGAGCCACCGGGCACCCGGTCGACATTCCACGGGTTGCGAGTCGGGCCGTAGGCTGAATTCTCGGTCGAGCTGCCCATCGCGAACTCATCCATGTTGGTTTTACCCAGGATCAAGATGCCGGCCGCGCGCAGCCGCATGGTGACAGTAGCGTCATAAGGAGAATACCAGCCTTGCAGGATCTTGGATCCACAAGTGGTCGGCATGTCCATCGTGGTGAACACATCTTTAAGCGCCAGCGGAATCCCGGCCAACGCTGACGGTAGCCGCTCGCCAGCGGCCACCGCCTTGTCGACGGCTGCTGCCGCTGACAGTGCCTGCTCGGCCGCTACGTACAGGAAGGCTCGGTAAGTGCCGTCCGTCGCCTCGATCTGGTCCAGACAGGCCTGGGTGATCTCGACCGACGACAGTTCCTTGGCAGCAATCTTGGCGGCCAGCGTAGCGGCGTCGGATCGAATGACGTCCGTCACTTGCTGTCCCCCACTATCTGGGGGACAGCAAAACAGCCGTCAACAGCTTCGGGTGCTCCGGCCAGCGCCTGCTGCTGGGTAAGGCACGGGATGGCCTTGTCCGGTCGCGTGACGTTCACGTCTTTGAGCAGGTTGCCGGTGGGTTCGACGCCGGTGACGTCGACGGCCTGGATCTGGCTGACGTGGGCCAAGATGGCATCGAGTTGACTTGAGAAGCTGTCCAACTCGGTATCGGTCAACGCCAACCGGGCTAGCCGCGCCAAATGCGCAACCTCATCGCGGGAGATCTGGGACACGAGTAAAAAGCCTACCTAGCCGCGAGCGTGAAGCTGGCCGCACAGGTGTTACCTAACGTGAAACTAGCCGCGCGCTCGTCGGCATAGGCACCGCTATGCGACAGTATGGACCGTGCCTTCTTATCTGCTGCGCATCGAGCTAGCCGACCGCCCGGGCAGCCTGGGCTCACTAGCTATGGCACTCGGTTCGGTGGGCGCCGACATCTTGTCGCTCGACGTAGTGGAGCACAGCGGTGGCTACGCGATTGACGACCTGGTGATTGAGCTGCCGCCCGGGACGATGCCCGACAAGTTGATCACCGCTGCTGAATCACTTCCCGGTGTCCGAGTGGACAGTGTCCGACCGCTTAGCGGTCTGCTGGAAGCCCATCGCGAGCTGGAGTTGCTCGACAAGGTCGCCGCGGCTGGCGACAACGCGTCCAAGCTGCACATGCTGGCCAACGAGGCACCCAAGGTGCTGCGAGTAAACTGGTGCACAGTGCTGCAAAGTTGCCAGGGAGAGCTACACTGCCTCAGCGCTAGTGTTGGCGCACCTGAGACCCGAGCGGATTCGGCACCGTGGCTGCCGATCGAGCATGCCATGCCACTCAACGGCACCGCCGAGTGGGTGCCGCAGTTGTGGCGCGATATGGACACCACCATGGTTGCCGCACCGTTAGGCGACCCACACACCGCGGTGGTACTGGGCCGTCCGGGCCCAGAGTTTCGGCCGTCAGAGGTGGCTCGACTGGGGTATCTGGCCGGAATCGTGGCCACGATGCTGCGCTGAACACGAACCATCGTCGGTCGTCTTTATTCGGGAACTTCCTCCACCGGAGGCCCCTGTTCAAGCAAACGGCGAAACCCATCTTCATCGAGGATCGGTACCCCAAGCTGAACCGCCTTGTCGTATTTGGATCCCGGCGAGTCACCGGCAATCACGTAGGCAGTTTTCTTTGACACCGAACCAGCGACCTTGCCTCCGCGCATCACGATCGCCTCCTTGGCATCGTCACGGGAGAAACCCACTAATGAACCAGTAACAACGATCGTTAGCCCAGCCAAGGTTCGCGGCACACTAGTGTCACGCTCATCGGCCATCCGCACCCCGGCCGCCCGCCACTTGTCGACAATCGCGCGATGCCAGTCGATGGTGAACCACTCTGTGATCGCGGCCGCGATAGTGGCTCCCACACCCTCGATGGCGGCCAACCGTTCGGTCGACGCCGCCACGATGGCTTCGAGGCTGCCGAACTCGGTGACCAGGGCACGGGCAGCCGTGGGCCCGACATGGCGGATGGACAGCGCCACCAGCACCCGCCATAGCGGTACAGCCTTGGCTTTGTCGAGGTTGGCCAGCAGCCGTTTGCCGTTTGCCGATAACTCGCCAGCCTTGGTCCGGAACAGTTCAGTACGCAACAAATCCTCCTCAGTGAGGGCGAACAGGTCGCCCTCACTGGCGATCGCGTGTGCTTTCAGGAGAGCGACACCTGCCTCGTAACCCAGTCCCTCAATGTCCAGCGCACTGCGGCTAGCAACGTGAAACACTCGCTCTCGCAGTTGCCCTGGGCAGCTCCTGGCATTGGGGCAGCGGATGTCGACATCGCCTTCCTTTTCTGGAGCCAACGTGGTACCACACTCGGGACACGTTGCGGGCATGACAAATTCGCGTTCGGACCCATCGCGTAGATCAACCATCGGTCCTAAAACTTCGGGAATCACGTCACCAGCCTTGCGGATCACCACGGTGTCCCCGATCAACACACCTTTGCGTTTGACCTCAGAAGCGTTATGCAAAGTCGCCTGCCCGACCATCGACCCGGCAACCTTCACCGGCGTCATGAACGCGAACGGCGTGACCCGCCCGGTGCGACCAACGTTCACCCGGATGTCGAGCAGCTTGGTCTGTGCTTCCTCGGGCGGGTACTTGTAAGCGATGGCCCATCGCGGAGCTCGCGAGGTGGAACCCAGCCTGCGCTGCAACGCCACCTCGTCGACTTTTACCACTATCCCGTCGATTTCATGGTCCACCTCGTAGCGACGCTCAGCCCAGTAGGCGATACCTCTCTGGAAGCCAGCGATGTTGTTCACCAACGTCGTATGCTCGGAAACCGGCAACCCCCAGGCTCGTAAAGCCAAGTAGGCCTGATGCTGGGTGGCGGGACGAAAACCTTCGATGTGCCCCAGTCCATGGCAGATCATCCGCAACTTCCGGCGAGCTGTGACCGCCGGATCTTTCTGGCGCAGCGAGCCCGCCGCGCTGTTTCGTGGGTTAGCAAACGGACTCTTGCCCTCCTCAACAAGGCTCGCGTTAAGTGCTTGGAAGTCCGCCACCCGGAAGAACACCTCGCCACGAACCTCAAGAACCTCTGGCAACGGGTAAATATCGCTTCTGGTCAGCTGTTCCGGCACGTCTTCGATGGTCCGCGCGTTCAGCGTGACATCCTCGCCTGTGCGGCCATCGCCCCGTGTTACGGCACGGGTCAGACATCCATCCCGGTAGACCAACGACAATGCGACACCATCGATCTTTAGCTCGCACAGATAATGGACGTCATCACCGATCTCGGCGCGGATGCGAGTAACCCAGGCCTCGAGTTCATCTTCACTGAAAGCGTTGTCGAGGCTGAGCATCTGTTCGAGATGCTCGGTCGGTACGAAATCAGTCGCGAAGCCGGCACCGCCAACCAGCTGGGTAGGTGAATTTGGTGTTCGCAACCTGGGATGCCGTTCCTCCAGTGCGGCAAGCCTGCTGAGCAGGCCATCGAATTCCGCGTCGGAGATAGTCGGTGCGTCACGTACATAGTAACGAAACTGGTGTTCGCGCACCTCTTCGGCCAACTCTCGCCAATGCCGCAACACCTCAGGTCCGATGGGGTCAGCTTTGGGCGAACTCACTATCGAAGAGTAGCTGAGCAGTCCGACAAACGACTGGGCCGCTGGTTCGCCGAGATTGCCGAGGTTATCGTGTATACATACTTTTATACGGCCTTAGCGGGACCCCCGGTGGTCTGCCAGCGCAATTAGATGGCATCCGGATCTTGGGCGAACGCTTCGGCGGCCTTACGGGCAAGCTCGATCGCGGTGCGCGACCAGTACGGCGTCGCACCCTTCAGACCACAGGCCGGGCTGACACCGATGCGATCGCGCAGCGCTGAGCGGCCGAAGCCGAGCTGATCAGTCACCTCGACGATGGCGGTGGCTACTTGCTCGACCGACAGCGGCCGTTGCGGTGCGGTTGCGGGCACTACGCCCAACACGACAGTGCGACCCGACTCAACGAATGCTGCGATGCCATCGAGATCCGCCGCCTGCAATACGTTGATATTTACCGATACCGCGCTAATAGCACTGCGTTGCAAAAATTTCCACGGTAACTCGACGGCACAGCTGTGCAACAGTACATCGACACCCACGGTCGCGACACAGCTGTCCAACAGCGTTGCTGCCAGTGTTTCATCGAGCGGGGCGACCGGAGAAAACATAGTTACCCCGGTCAGCGATCCCCCCAATGCCGCTGGCAGCAACACCTCGTCTAGCTGTACCACCACCGGTGTGTCGAGTCGTCGTGCCAGATTCGCACGGTGCGCAGCAACACCCTCGGCTAGCGACGACGCCAAGTCACGCACGGCGCCGGAATCGGTGATCGCCCGATGACCATTGGCCAATTCTAGCCCGGCCGCGAGCGTAATTGGCCCGGGTACCTGCACCTTGACTGCACACCCTCTACCGCGTAAACCGGCCATCTCCCAAGCTTCTTCGAGAGCATCCATGTCCTCATCAAGCAGGCTAACGGCCTTACGTGTCACTGCACCGGGCCGCGCAACGATACGGTAGCCGCGCGACACCGTGTCGATAGCCACGTCGACGAGCAGCGCGCCAGCCCGTCCCAGCATGTCGGCGCCCACTCCCCTGCAGGGCAACTCGACGATATGGGCCAGCGCACCCGCCAACTCGCCGACGACAACCTCAGCGGCAGGGCGCGGAGACGAGCCCGGCCACGATCCAACACCGCTAGCCGTTGCGAAAACATTCACCCGACAACCGTATTCGACATCACATAGCCCGTCGCTCGCGAGGGTGTCTGTTCCCGTGCAGGAGTCATCCCGGCCCGCACTACACTCTACTCACGAAGCGGCCAATTGGCATGTCAGTTAGACCGATCTGACGCTGGCCGCTACTGTTGTGCGACACAACATTAACTGCAAGAACGCCAACGACATCACCACCGATACCGATATGGTCCCGCTGGGCCCGTCACAGCTGCGCGATCGTAGAAGCGAATCTAACGATCATTCTACGAAGGACGTCAAGTCCCTGATAGAAATCGACCCCCCTGTCCAGACCGCGCTGCGAGTCCACTGTCGACGAGGTCCATCACACCGCCGTCCAAAACGGTTCTCATCTTCGACGGAGTCGCGACAATAGATCGACTACCCCCTCTGTGTCGAATTCGATACGGCCGCACGCAGGGCGACGGTGGTCGGCCCCGCCGACCTATGTAGGTCAATCCTCTCCATCCACCACATTCGGCTCTCAGCTAGCCAACAACATCGGCGATCGCGGAGCCGACTAACACAAACCGCGGAGCAAATGTAACAATCACAACGAATAGCGCACTAAAGGAAAACAATATCCTAATGATACTATGCAATTATAGCTGCCGGCATGGCGGGGAGGGCAGCAAGGCCACTGGCCAACGCCAAAACCCTCCGGAATCACCCGCAACGTCACAACTCGCTCTCTCATCCAGTCAAAATCAATAACCTTATTAGATATAGTATAGCTTTTCCACTCCCGCCATCCATCGACCTCGTGCTCATCAAAGGCCAAGCAGTACGGCCACCAGCGTGTGGCGCTGCAATGGTTCACAGAACCGCAGGAAAGTGCGTCGCAGACCAATCCAACTACCGCACTGAAGGCTTCACACCACGGTTGCTTTGCGAGCTATAGAACCAGCGTGTCGGCAATAGTAGCACTGCCGAGCACCTCATCTCCGTCCGGATCCGGACGGTACAGCACCAACGTCTGGCCGCGCGCCACACCGCGCAACGGTTCGCGCAACTGCACAAAAAGCTCGTCACCAATCAACTTAACGACCGCACAGGCGGTTTCACCGTGCGCACGGATCTGTACCACGCACTCAACAGGACCTGACGGTGCAGCCCCCGCAGTGAAAACCGGCATCCTTCCGATCAGTGCATGCACATCGAGGTCAGTCGCGTCGCCCACATGCACGGTCGCGGTGTCGACGTCAATCGCCGTCACGTAACGCGGACGGCCGTCCGGACCTGGCCTAGCGATGCCCAGACCCTTACGTTGACCGATAGTGAAACCGTGCACCCCATCATGCTCAGCAAGAACCACGCCATCCACATCAACCACGCAGCCACGGCGAACCCCAATGCGCTCACTCAGAAAGGCACGGGTGTTCCCGGACGGAATAAAGCAGATGTCATGGCTATCGGGCTTCTCGGCAACCAGTAGGCCACGGCGAGCGGCCTCCGCACGAACCTGCGGTTTAGGAGTATCACCGATCGGGAACGCGGCGTAGCGCAACTGCTGGGCAGTCAATACGGCCAGCACGTAGGACTGATCCTTGTCCCGGTCGACAGCACGACGTAGCCGCCCACCGGACAGCCGCGCATAGTGGCCGGTGGCCACCGTATCGAAGCCCAACGCTAAAGCTCTAAAAGAAAGCTCCGAAAACTTGATTCGCTGATTGCACCACACACACGGATTAGGGGTCTCTCCGCGAGCATACGATGACACAAAACCATCGATCACGTATTCTTGAAACTTCTCAGCGAAATCCCAGACATAGAAAGGGATCCCGAGCACATCGGCAACACGGCGAGCATCTGACGCGTCTTCTTTCGAGCAGCAATCCCGCGACCCGGTACGCAGAGTACCGGGAGCACTAGACAATGCCAGGTGTACACCCACCACATCGTGCCCGGCGTCGACCATCCGGGCGGCGGCGACCGACGAGTCGACGCCACCGCTCATCGCCACGAGAACTTTCACCTCCCAACACCCCCAGCCGCCGCTGCCGCCAGCGATGTCCGACGAGCACGAGCCACCGCCCCGGGAAGCACTCGCAGCACTTCGTCGATGTCATGATCAACACTGTTGTGGCCCAACGAAAGACGCAGCGATCCGCGTGCGCTAGCCGGGTCTGTACCCATCACAAGCAGCACGTGCGATGGCCGTGGAACACCGGCGGTGCAGGCCGATCCGGTCGAGCATTCGATTCCGTTGGCGTCCAACAGCATCAACAGCGTATCGCCTTCGCAGCCACGGAAGGTGAAATGTGCATTGCCTGGAAGCCGCAGCTGGCCGCGGGCGCCGTTGAGCGCAACATCGTCGATCGTGGCCAACACACCCTGAATCAGGCGGTCACGCAACACCTGCAACCGGGTACTGTTGGACTCCATTCCGTCCACCGCGATCTGCGCTGCCGCTGCCATCCCGACAATGCTGACGACATCGGACGTGCCGGAACGAATATCGCGCTCCTGCCCGCCGCCGTGCAACAACGGCACACAGCTGACATCCCGGCGCAGCAGCAACGCACCCACACCCGGTGGGCCACCAAACTTGTGTGCGGCCACACTCATCGCCGACAGTCCACTGGCGCCGAACTCGACCGGAAGCTGCCCTACCGCCTGGATCGCATCACTATGCATCGGTACACCGAACTCAGCGGCGACGGCGGCGAGTTCGACGGCAGGCATAACAGTACCAACTTCGTTATTGGCCCACATCACAGACACCAACGCCACGTCGTTGTGTCGCTGTAACGCCTCCCGCAGCTCGACCACCGATACCGAACCGTCAGCAGCGGTGGGCAACCACGTCACTTCCGCACCCTCGTGTTCTACCAGCCAGTTCACCGAATCCAGCACGGCGTGGTGTTCTACCTCGGTAGTGATGATGCGTCGATGGCGCGGCTGCGCGTCACGGCGCGCCCAATAAATACCTTTGACAGCTAGGTTGTCACTCTCAGTGCCGCCCGCGGTGAAGATCACCTCGGACGGGCGCGCAGCAAGTTTGTCAGCGATAAGCTCGCGGGATTCCTCGATCCGCCGCCGCGCCACTCGCCCACTGGCATGCAGCGACGACGCATTGCCAACGATGCCGAGCACGGTCGTCATCGCCTCGATGGCCGTGGGGTGCATCGGGGTAGTAGCGGCGTGATCCAGGTAGACCATGACACGCTTTAGGATACCGACGATCCAGGCCGGCTGGATCAGGAGCGCTCGCGACTCGCTCCCGCCCCGACACCTCAACTATGTCGAGGTTATGCAATGCTGTCCAGCGCCCAGGCGCACCGCGGAATGACAGCGAGGGGCCAGGACCCACCGATCGGCGCCTGACCAGCTGCAAAGATTCGACATGCACTCACACCAGCGTGTGGTGCACGGGGAGCAGTCGGCAGATTAGATCTGCACCACGGTGTTATCACTGACGTAAGCTGGCACGGTCGATACGTGCCTGTCAATGTGACGATATACTAGCCGAAGTGGTCGCACTGGACGACCGGCATTTAAACATTGCCGGATAGAATAATCCGCATCCTCGGTGCGATGGCCCAGCGAGGCCGCACCAAGCGGTGCCTTCAGGAAACGCCACCACGATCCGACCGGCACGCAGCCGACCAGCTATACTACCGACCATCGTAGATAGCCATCGCAGAGTGGACCACTCGATCGAGATGATCTTCAGGATGCTTGCCGCGATCCCAACAGTGGGCCCGGTGAACATACCGGCACAGGCGATGAACGACACCGCGCCGACAGCGAAAACATCCAGTCACGACATGTGCCTCTGACTACTAGGACTATGCTCAGGCCTCGAATCAGACGACACGACAAAGTGATCCGGAAGCCTAAGCAGTGCGGCATCAACCAACAAGAGGTACGTTACACATACGTCCGGCCCGACAGTGGCGACCCCGGTATTAACAGCGAGTCAACAGCAATTTCGACGGCCACCGAAACCGGTCACGGTCGCCGCAGATAGCAGTGTCCCGCTTGTACAGCAGCACGCAGAAGTCCCCCGAATCAAAGTCCAGGTCGTGCGTCAACTCACCGCAGACCCACACTCTCTAGCCACGCATTAGTGGTGGGATCGTCTAGTGTGACGGCGGGGCAATGTCGCCCAAGCCCGTGCCGTCGATCCGCACCGGCCGATAGGGATACACTCGGTACTGCACCGTGTAACGGCTCAGCGTGAAGTCACGCACACCGCCAATCTGGCTAACGGGTAACTTCACCGTTGGTATCGATCGGCACCGACACACAGCCTCCAATATAGCCGGAGCGGTCCAGATAGACTGTAATCTCTCTCATAATAAAAAGTACTACGCCACCTAATAACAAAGTACTACGCCACCGTTGCGGTCGTCTTCGCGCATCATGGCGCGGTCTATCTCGGTCAACAACAACCGCAACGGATCGAATGAGCGAATATCAAATTCTGTTGCAGTATAAAGATCTCCGGCCGCAATGACACTCGTCGACGGCAACATCCAGTAGCAACCCATCAGCTCCCTGGTGCTGTCATCGCTGACCAACAGATGGCCGCAGTACTCATCAAAATGACCAACATCACTACCATTACCCGCCACCGATACCGCAAAGCGCGATGTTCCTGCGGGAAAACAGTACTGTCAGTACAGTGTAGCTACTGTGTGGCCACACGAGGGTATCAGCAGGGAATAAAGCGGTCCGAGAAACGAACTTGTCGCCGTGCCATGCGGCTTCTCGCTGGGTCCCAGGACAGAAGCAACGCTCATCCCAACAACGTGACGTATTCGATATTCGACAAGCTAATCAACATCCATCCTGTAACGTGCCGATGCACTGTCACAGGAACGATGCCGAAATGTCGTGAAAAACATCGCCTTGCACCACAACAATAGGCCACTTTGTGAATACGATATCGCATTCACGGTTCGTGCGGTGGCCTCCCCTTGGTGCGTATGTGGCGGATATGGCTGATGCACACCATCATGGGCCCGCACAAAACCTAGCCTTTACGAGCCTTGATCCCATCGATCAGCTGTGGCGCTACTTTGAACAAGTCACCAACGACACCGAAGTCTGCGATATCGAAGATCGGTGCTTCCTCGTCCTTGTTGACCGCGACGATAGTCTTCGAAGTCTGCATACCCGCGCGATGCTGGATTGCCCCGGAGATACCCAACGCAATGTAGAGCTGGGGCGACACCGTCTTACCAGTCTGACCCACCTGGAACTGGCCCGGATAGTAGCCGGAATCCACCGCAGCACGCGATGCTCCGACCGCAGCACCCAAGGAGTCAGCCAGCGCTTCGACCACGCGGAAGTTCTCCGCGCTGCCGACGCCGCGACCACCAGACACCACGACAGTGGCCTCGGTCAGCTCCGGACGGTCACCGGCAACCGCAGGCTCGCGGGCGGTGATCTTAGTGGCGTTCTCGGCGGGAGCCGGAACTTCGACGCTGACCTGCTCGCCTGCCCCCTCAGCTGGCTTCGCCTCAACAGCCCCTACTCGTACCGTGATCACCGGGGCATCGCCGTTGGCCCGCGCCTCGATGGTGAACGCACCACCGAAAATGCTATGGACGCCCACCGCCCCTTCTCGGACGTCCACGACGTCGACCAACAGACCGGATCCAATCCGTGCTGCCAACCGACCACCGATCTCCTTGCCATCGGCAGTAGCGGCCAGCAACACAGCGGCTGGAGCCAATGATTCGGCCAACGCGGCCAGCACATCGACCACCGGTGTGATCAAGTATTTGTCAACGGCGTCGGACTCGGCAACGTAGATTTTGGTGGCGCCAGCCGCCTTCAACCCGCCGACCAGCGACACGGTCGTCCCCGGCGTGCCGACCACAACGGCAGCCGGCTCGCCCAGCTCGCGTGCAGCGGTAATCAATTCGGCGCTGACCTTTTTCAGCACACCTTCAGCATGCTCGACAAGCACCAGTACTTCAGCCATGGGTGATATCGCTCTTCTCGTCTCTGGGATTAGTCTGCAGCGCTCGTCTTAGATGATTTTCTGAGCAACCAGGTACTGCACGATCTGGTTGCCACCGTCACCCTTATCGGTTACCTTCTCGCCCGCGGTTTTGGCCGGTTTCGGCGTCGACACCAGTACCGTCGACCCAGTGTTGGCCAGCCCGACCTCGTCGACTTCGACACCGACCTCGGCCAACGTCAACACCGTGACTTCTTTTTTCTTAGCTGCCATGATACCTTTGAAGGAAGGGAAACGCGGCTCGTTGATCTTCTCGTTCACGCTGACCACCGCAGGCAGTGCAGCCTCGAGGGTGAGCACGCCCTCGTCCGTTTCGCGTTCGCCAGTGATTTTGCCGCCCTGAACCGAGATTTTGCGCAGGTGGGTTAGCTGTGGCAGGCCCAGGTATTCGGCAATAATCGCCGGAACCACACCACCGACACCATCAGTGGATTCATTGCCGGCGATGACTAGTTCGGCGCCTTCGATGGTGCCCAGCGCGCGTGCCAGCGCCCACCCGGTCTGGATGACATCCGAGCCGCGCATGCCGTCATCCTTAAGGTGAACAGCCTTGTCAGCGCCCATCGACAGGGCCTTGCGAATCGCCTCGGTAGCGCGCTCTGGGCCCGCGGTCAGCACAGTTACTGACCCCTCGATGCCGTCGGCAGCCTCTTTCTCGCGAATCTGCAGCGCCTCTTCTACGGCGCGCTCGTTGATCTCGTCTAGCACCGCGTCGGTGGCCTCGCGGTCCAGCGTGAAATCGCCGTCAGTCAGCTTGCGCTCTGACCAGGTGTCTGGGACCTGTTTAATCAGGACCACAATTTTCGTCATGGGTGTGGTTCGTCCTCCTCGAAGGCGGCCTGCAGTCCTCCACTGCAGGACCTCAGTCACACAATTTCGCAACCATACAACCCTGCTACTGTGCGATAACTTCGTACGGTATGCCTTCACACCATAGCGGGTTGCATCTGCGCAATTGCCCGCTGCTCCGCACCGCCGTTAGCGCGGACGACTCTAGCGGTTCGCGAATCGGGCAGTTCGGGTTAGCCTGCCTTAACGATGAGCGCATTCGTCTCCGACCTTCCCAACCCCAACCGCATACCCGACGCCCCCTCGTCGGTGGACTCCCCAGCGGTCCACGCCATGCTGGCGCTGACAGGTGAACGCACCATCCCTGATCTGGATATCGAGAACTATTGGTTCCGCCGCCATCAGGTGGTTTACCAGCGGCTGGCGCCGCGCTGCACCGGCTGTGAGGTGCTGGAGGCCGGCTGCGGCGAAGGTTACGGGGCCGATCTGATCGCCGCCGTCGCCTGCCGGGTCGTTGCGGTGGACTACGACGCGGCCGCAGTGGCCCATGTCCGTAACCGTTACCCGAGGGTGCAGGTTATGCAGGCAAACCTGGCCAAGTTGCCACTGACCGATGCTTCGGTGGACGTCGTGGTGAACTTCCAAGTCATAGAACATCTGTGGGATCAGGCCCAGTTCGTCAGTGAGTGCGCCCGAGTGTTGCGTCCCGCGGGGTTACTGATGGTGTCCACCCCGAACCGAATCACCTTTTCACCGGGCCGTGACACACCGATCAACCCGTTTCACACCCGTGAGCTGAACGCCGGCGAACTAAAAGAGCTACTGGTCGACGCGGGTTTTTCCGAGGTGACCATGTACGGGTTGTTTCATGGGCCACACCTGCGGGAGATAGATGCCCGCCACGGCGGCTCCATCATCGATGCCCAGATCGCGCGCGCTGTCGCCGACGCGCCGTGGCCATCCAAGCTAGCGGTGGACGTCGCCGCGGTGACCACCGACGACTTCGACATCATCGAGGCCGTCAAAGACGGCCTCGACATAGACGACAGCCTGGATCTCATCGCAATCGCGGTACGCCCGTGAGTATGTCGGGAGACCGGGTGCCCGGCCTGTTCACCCTGGTCCTGCACACCCACCTGCCGTGGCTAGCCCATCACGGCCGCTGGCCAGTCGGTGAGGAATGGCTCTACCAATCATGGGCCGCAGCTTATCTACCGCTGCTACGGGTGTTGCACACCCTCGCCGATAAGGATCAACGCCGGCTGATCACGCTCGGGGTGACGCCGGTGGTGAACGCTCAACTCGACGACCCCTATTGCCTCGACGGTATGCATCACTGGTTGGCAAACTGGCAGCTGCGCGCGACTGAAGCAGCCAGCATGCGTTCTACTCCCAAATCCAAGACGGTCGGCTACCAATCCTGCATTCCGGACGCGTTGCGGGCTTTCGGGGTTCGCGAGAATGTCGAGGCGCAGCGGGCACTTGAGGACTTCGCTACCCTGTGGCGTCACGGCGGCAGCCCGCTACTGCGCGGTCTGATCGACGCCGGGACGGTTGAGTTGCTCGGCGGCCCGTTGGCTCACCCATTCCAACCGCTGCTCGCGCCGCGGCTGCGCGAATTTGCGCTGCGCGAAGGCCTGGACGACGCGTGGCTGCGACTGGCGCACCGGCCGACCGGGATCTGGGCACCGGAATGTGCCTACGCCCCGGGGATGGAACACGACTACGCGGCCGCGGGCGTCACTCACTTTATGGTCGACGGTCCTCCGCTGCACGGTGACACCGCGCTGGGTCGACCAGTTGGCGACACTGATGTGGTCGCGTTCGGGCGTGACTTGCAGGTAAGCTACCGGGTGTGGTCGCCGAAATCTGGCTACCCTGGACACGCCGCCTACCGCGATTTCCACACCTACGACCACCTCACCGGTCTCAAACCGGCCAGAGTCACCGGCCGCAACGTGTCACCTGAGATCAAGGCTCCCTACGATCCCGAACTCGCCGATCGCACCGTCGACACCCACGTCTACGACTTTGTCGAAGTGGTCCGCAACCGGCTCTTTGCCGAATCCGAGCGCATCGGGCGACCCGCTCACGTGGTCGCCGCCTTCGACACCGAGTTGTTCGGCCATTGGTGGTATGAGGGGCCGACCTGGCTGCAGCGGGTGCTGCACGCCTTGCCCGCCGCCGGGGTGCGAGTGGGCACGCTCAGCGACGCCCTGACAGATGGGTTCATCGGCAACGCGGTTACGTTGCCGCCCAGCTCGTGGGGTTCCGGTAAGGATTGGCGGGTGTGGGTCGGCGACAAAGTCGCCGACCTGGTGCAGCTCAACAACGAGGTAGTCGACACAGCGCTGACTACCCTCGATAAGGCGCTGGCGCAGACGACACCACTGGACGGGCCTCTTCCTCGCGATCACGTCGCCGACCAGATTCTGCGGGAGACGCTGCTCACTGTGTCAAGTGACTGGCCATTTATGGTGAGCAAGGACTCGGCCGCTGACTATGCCCGCTACCGTGCCCACCTCCATGCCCACGCCACGCGGGAGATTACCGGGACGCTGGTGTCGGGCCGGCGTGACACCGCTGCACGGCTGGCGGACAGATGGAACCGCGCCGACGGTCTGTTCGGCGCACTGGATGCCCGAAGACTGCCCCGGTGAAGACCGGTCTTCCCTGCGAGTGCGCGTGTTGGTATAGCGATACGCCTTTCTACCCAGCATTTTTGGGACGTTCGCGCCGACGTAGGGGACAACGCTCATGAAGATCCTGACGGTGTCCTGGGAGTATCCGCCGGTGGTGATCGGCGGACTCGGCCGCCACGTCCATCACCTGTCGACGGCGCTGGCCGCAGCCGGCCACGACGTGGTCGTCCTGTCTCGCTGCCCTTCGGGCACCGATCCCTGTACACATCCGTCTTCCGACAAGATCAGCGAGGGTGTACGGGTGATCGCAGCTGCACAGGATCCGCACGAGTTTGTCTTCAACGAAGACATGATGGCATGGACTCTGGCCATGGGTCATGCGATGATCCGCGCCGGCCTGTCCCTGACTAGACATGGCAGCGACTGCCCTTGGCGTCCCGATATCGTACACGCGCATGACTGGCTGGTGGCGCATCCAGCCATCGCTCTCGCCCAATTCTATGATGTACCAATGGTTTCCACCATTCATGCGACAGAAGCCGGCCGGCATTCCGGCTGGATATCTGGAGCACTCAGCCGTCAAGTGCACGCTGTCGAGTCGTGGCTGGTGCGTGAATCCGATTCGCTGATCACATGTTCAGCATCGATGAGCGACGAAATCACCGAATTATTTGGTCCCGGTCTGGCTGAGACCGCGGTGATACGCAACGGTATTGACGCAGCACGCTGGCCGTTCGCGGCACGCCGTGCGCACACCGGACCAGCCGAACTACTCTACGTGGGGAGGCTGGAATATGAGAAAGGGGTGCACGACGCCATCGCCGCGCTGCCGCGGATCAGACGCTCCTATCCCGGCACCACACTGACCATCGCCGGAGAAGGTACCCAGCAGGACTGGCTCGTCGACCAGGCCCGTAAATACAAGGTAATCAAAGCAACCCAGTTCGTCGGGCACCTCGACCACCACGAACTACTGGCGGCGCTGCATCGGGCCGACGTCGCGGTGCTGCCCAGCCACTATGAGCCGTTCGGGTTGGCCGCTCTAGAGGCCGCTGCAGCAGGAACGCCGCTGGTAACCTCGAACATTGGCGGCCTGGGTGAGGCAGTAATCAATGGGCAAACTGGGGTTTCGTGCCCGCCTCGCGACATCGCGAGGCTAGCCGCGGCGGTGTGCGCGGTGCTCGACGATCCAGAAGCCGCGCAGCGGCGCGCATGGGCGGCCCGGCAACGCCTCACCTCCGACTTCGATTGGCAAACGGTAGCTCAGGAAACCACACAAGTGTACCTGGCGGCCAAGCGCCGCGAACGACAACCACAGCCCCGACTGCCCATCGTCGAACACGCATTACCGGATCGCTAGTCGATGCCGTGCCAGAGCCGAAACGGCCGCATAACGTAAGAATCCAGTGCTGCGCTCAGTTAGTATCCACCGGTGTTAGCCTCACAAACGACTAGTCGCCGCGATATCGGCTACCCGATCATGGCACTGATAATGGTACCGTGATTGGTTGATCTGATCGTTCTCGCGATCGCGTTCGAGCCCAACCTGTGCTGGTTCTCGTACCACCCAGTCGACCCCACGCTAGTGCTTTGCACAACGCAGACTAGCCGGCGAAATGCTGAGCCTGTTTCCTGCCGAGTATTATTTCATCTGGTCTCCATATATTATTTTGGCTTTCATCAACGTTTTTCATTGTCGGCTTGTTGGTGGTGGCGTGGAAGGTGTTCGGATTGGTCTGCTTCGAACGCCCACTAACACTGGCACTGCTCATTGCTGTTCTGTCGTTTGGCTTCGCGTTCATAGTGCTCTCCGCTCATCCTGATCTTTTCGCCGGGGCAGCGCTGGCCGGGTTCACCGTGACGCTTGCCTCGGCGAAGAACGACCGATCAATCTTGTTTGCGAGTGCGACCTATGGCCTTACCATTGCAGTTTTGACACTCGCGCACGAAGCGATCCCGCCGTCGTTCTCACTGGGGACGGTACTGGCCATTGTGGTTCTTGCGGCAAACAATCCGATCAACATCCAGCGTCTTAGCAGGCTACTCGCCGTCTCTATCGGGCTGACTGCCGCAGTGGTCGTAGCATTACTTAAGCGCTGCGGAATTTCGTCTCAATTGTGTGCGATAGTGCCGTACGACGCCGTTGACTTGCCGATAAGCGGTCCAGCTCTCCAGGGATCAAATTCTTAGCTGCCAAAGCCTTTACATCGATTACCACGGCCGGATGTTCCGGAACATCATCATAAACTCCTAGCAAAAACTCAGCTAAACAGCCAGATTCGTCGCTGGTATCGGTGCCGGGCTGCTCGCTTCGACAACATTCAGAATTGCCCTCTTAACGGTGACCGTTCTGGCCATCAGCTGCATGTCCGGCGCACCCTTCAGCTGTTTCTGCGAACTGTTACGCCAGCGGCTCTGATGAGTGACGTTCCCGGCGGTGTTCATGGTGCCGGCTTTTGCAACCTCATCCGATCAGGTCCACTATCTCGTTTGACATGGACTATGGTATACTTAATGCTGATATTGTGCAGTCAGTCCGAATCTGCTCAGGAGCCGACCTCGCACACCCATATTGTGTTCGTGGTCTGGGCCATCCCATGCTTCGGGGTTCCACTGCCGGTGTAATAATTTTAGGAGAAACCAGTGTACGGGTCACGGTGACGGGCAGGATTACATCGAATTCTGCTGCAGTAAAAATGATTTCGTTAAAAAATAGCCTGTTCGTGAGATATCACGAGTACTGCCAATAGAGCCGCGGCATTGGAGTCAGTACTTCCCTACATCGCTACGAATCCGTTACTCGCCTCAACGCGGCTATCATTTCGGTGGCCCGGCAACCAGAGCTGATACTAACCGACGACGGTCGATTCATCGCCCGCTACAAACCATGTCGTGCCGAGGCTCTGCTGTCCACTGTTCGTGACCCCCATGTCACCGGCCCCTTCCAGCGGTGGATCGCCGTGGGCTCCGGTTGTCGCTCGCCGATGACGGACCGACCTTTAGCACTAACGCACACGCCGGTGTCTGCATCGACTTTGAGCCACAGACTTTTCGGGTCATCGGATTGCGAGACAACTCGGCCCTTATCGTAACCGTCGAAAAACACCGAAGGCCTGACTGCAGCGCTGAAAGATATCATCAAAGGCCGGACAAAGCACATTCGGTCATCTACCCCGACAACTGCAGGAACGTCAGCTTCGATTTCAAGATCGATAACCACCCCAAGCCACTAGAATATATTGGCCCGTCAGTGTTCTCAGTCAACGGCTGGCCTTTTTTCGTTCGATGTCGGCCAATGCAACAGCCAGTTCGGCGCGCTGCGCGGCCGATTGCTCCCAGGATAGCTTCCGATTTTTGACCACCTTGGCCGGTGCGCCAACCGCGATCGAATAGTCAGGGATTACCCCGCGGACCACCGCATGCGCTCCCAGCACACAGCCCTTCCCGACTGACGTGCCACGCAACACCGTCACCTTTGCCGCCATCCAGGTGTCCGGCCCAATGCGGACGGGGGACTTGGCGATCCCCTGACCCTTGATGGGAATGTTGATGTTGTCCATGCGGTGATCAAAGTCGCAGACATAACACCAGTCGGCCATCAAGGCCGAAGCCCCAAGCTCGATGTCGAGATAGCAGTTGATGACATTATCCCGGCCTAACACTACTTTGTCGCCGAACCGCAACGAGCCCTCGTGCGCACGGATCGTGTTCTTATCACCGATGTGTACCCAGCGCCCGATCTCAAGCTGCGCGAGTTCGGGCGTCGCGTGGACCTCCACACCCTTGCCCAAAAACACCATACCGCGGGTGATGATGTGCGGATTAGCCAGCTTGAACTTCAGCAGCCGCCAATAACGCACCAGGTACCAAGGGGTATAGGCACGGTTGACCAGCACCCACTTCAACGAAGCCACAGTGAGGAACTTGGCCTGGCGCGGATCTCGCAACCGTGACCCACGCCAGCGGCGATGAAGCGGTGCACCCCACATCGTCGTCATGGCCGGACAGCTTAGCTCGGCGACAATGCACGCTGGGACGGCGGGCCATGGCTAACTACGTCTAAATACGTCAGCCGCAAAGCGACAAGCTGAGGAGCCAAACACGAAGGCGCGAGCCTCAACGGTTACCCTCACCTGTACTCGATCGCTGATCGTACTAAAGTCCCGCGGAAGGATTTGAGAAACTGAGGTGCTTTACCCGACATCTCCGTATACTGCGGCGTTGCCCTACCGTGATGTTAACGGCCATGTTCGTCGTTGGAATCGGTGGTTGCGGCAACACCGACTCCTGGGTTGACGCATCGGCTGCGCAAGGCTGGCCAGCGCAATACGGCGATGCGTCCAACAGCAGCTACACGGCAACCAGCGGCGCCACCAAGTTGGCGCTGCAGTGGATACGGTCGGTTAAAGGGAATTTGGCAGCTGGTCCGGCGTTCAGCGCACACGGATACCTCGCGATGAACGCACAGACTCAGACCGGATGTTCGCTGATGGAGTGGGAAAACAACGACAACGGCCGGCAACGTTGGTGTGTTCGGCTGGTCCAAGGTGGCGGCTTCGGCGGTCCGTTGTTCGACGGCTTCGACAATCTGTATGTTGGCCAGCCCGGGACGATCTTCTCGTTCCCGGTGACGCAGTGGACACGCTGGCGGCAGCCGGTGATCGGGATGCCGTCCACTCCCCGCTTTCTCGGCAACGGCCAACTGCTCGTCACCACACACCTGGGGCAGGTGCTGATTTTCGACGCACATCGCGGCATGGTGGTGGGTAGCCCGCTGGACCTAGTGGACGGCATCAACCCGACCGATCCGACACGCGGGCTAGCCGATTGCGCACTAGCCCAACAGGGCTGCCCAGTCGCGGCAGCCCCTGCCTATTCGGCAACCAGCCAGACGGTGGTGCTCGGCATCTGGCAGCCAGGCGCACCAGCCGCGGGACTGGTCGGGCTTAAGTACCACTCCGGGCAGACGCCGCTGCTTGCTCGTGAGTGGACTAGCGACGTCGTTAGCGCCGGTGTACTCGCCAGCCCGGTGTTATCCGCCGACGGATCAACTGTCTACGTCAATGGCCGCGACCAACGCCTGTGGGCACTACACGCTACCAACGGAAAACCTAAATGGTCGGTGCCACTGGAATTTCTGGCACAGACGCCACCCGCGGTCACCCCGCAGGGACTGATCGTGTCCGGCGGCGGCCCCGATACCCACCTGGCGGCGTTCAAGGACGCCGGCGACCACGCCGAGCAGGTCTGGCGCCGTGACGACCTCACCCCATTATCAACGTCGAGCCTGGCCGGCGTCAGCGTCGACTACACGGTGGTCAGCAGTCCGCGCGCAGCAGGCGCACCTGGCATGTCGTTGCTGGCCTTCGATCCCCGCAACGGCCACACCATCAACAGCTATCCGTTGCCGGGGGCCACCGGATAT